>NZ_MACH01000052.1 GCF_001884065.1 Bacillus proteolyticus | reverse complement strand
CAGGTAGGACTCGAACCTACGACCGATCGGTTAACAGCCGATAGCTCTACCACTGAGCTACTGCGGAATAATAAAGACAATTTGTATCTTATAAAAATTATCACCGTAAGTCAAGAAGTTTTTTCACAACATCTTGTACAAACGTGACATGTTTATACTATACTGGATTGCGTTTTCACTGTCAAGATGTTTTCACTACCAGTTTTAGTTGCCCTTTACATTTTCCACATACATATCTTTGTGTATTTATTTGACGCCTTCTTACATATTGAAGTGAGCATCCCGTACATTCATACGTATAAACTTTTGTTTCCTTTTTCTCTTCATTAATCATTCGTTTACAAAAACGGGGTGCCCCCACTTTCTTTAATAACTCACGAAAATCTCTATCTCGGTGCTTATACCCTTTTCCTGTGATATGTAAGTGATAATGACAAAGTTCATGTTTAACAATCCCGACTAAATCTTCTTTGCCATACATTTCGTAATATCGATAATTCAGTTCTATATTATGAGTATTCAATAGATAGCGCCCACCAGTTGTACGTAACCTACTATTAAACATCGCTTTATGTAAAAACGGCATCCCAAAGTATTGTAACGATACCTCTTCCACTAACCTCTGAATTTTTTGCTCATCCATTCTCATTCCTCCTAAACAAAAAATTTTTTTACACTTTTCTCCCTTCCTATACATATATTAAATAGTACATATACCCATCCTCATTCAAGAAGCGTGATTTCTAAAAATAAAGCATTGATAGAAATCCACTCACCAACCTCTCATCAATATTTCTTTAACTAATTAAGAAGAGATGTTTGAGAGCAGGATTAAACAAGGAGGGATTCCTATGCCTACGTGGCTAAAGAAACAAATGCAACGTGCATACTTCGAAAAAAACCGGTATCAAATCAAATTACTAAATGAATGCTGGTTTTATTATAGTAAAATACATCAAAGCTCATAATCAACGAAACTTTCCTATCCATAAAAAGAGAGCAGTTTCACCTGCTCTCTTTACTTACTATTCAATTGGTAACATCGATAATGCAACACGACCTTTTTTCGTATCAATATCATCTACCCATACTTTTACAATTTGCCCTACGGATACAACATCTAACGGGTGCTTTACAAATTGTTTGCTGAGTTTAGAAATATGTACTAAGCCATCTTGCTTTACACCTATATCAACAAAGGCACCGAAATCAACAACATTACGAACCGTTCCCTCTAACTCCATACCACGCTTTAAATCTTCTAATTTCAAAATTCCTTTTTTCAGAAGTGGTTTTGGCAACTCATCCCTCATATCTCGTTCCGGACTAATTAAAGCCTCAATAATATCAACCAAAGTCGGCTCGCCAATCTCCGTCTCTTGAGATAATTTAAAAACATCTACTCCATCTAAACTCTTCTGCAAGTTCGGTTTACCTACATCATTCTTTGATAACCCTAGACTTTTTAATAGCAATTCAACATTTTTATATTGTTCTGGATGAATCCCCGTGCGATCTAACGGATTCGCCCCTTCTAATATACGTAAAAATCCAATACATTGTTCATATGTTTTCGCACCTAAACGAGGAATTTTCTTTAATTCAGTACGTTTCGTAAATTTCCCATCTTCCTCACGCTTAGCTACAATATTTTTTGCAACTGTTTTTGATAATCCTGAAACATATTGTAACAACGCAACTGAAGCTGTATTTACATTAACGCCAACTTGGTTAACAGCTGTCTCTACCACAAATGTTAACGATTCATTTAATCTTTTTTGTGATACATCATGTTGATATTGTCCTACTCCTACAGATTTAGGGTCAATTTTCACTAGCTCAGCAAGCGGATCTTGTAGACGTCTCCCAATAGAAACGGCACTTCTTTCTTCAACCTGTAAATCCGGGAACTCCTCACGAGCTAAATCAGATGCTGAATATACACTAGCACCCGCTTCATTTACAATAATATAAAATACATCCCGTTTTACATTTTGCAAGACATCTACTATAAATTCTTCAGTTTCTCTGGAAGCTGTACCATTTCCAATTGCTATCATTTCAACTTGATATTTATCTATAATTGAAAGAACTTTCTTTTTTGCATCCTCATATTTACGAACAGGTGGATGCGGATAAATAACATCTATGTTAAGAACTTTCCCTGTATCATCTACTACCGATAATTTACAACCTGTTCTATATGCCGGATCTACCGCTAGCACAACTTTCCCTTTCATTGGAGGCTGTAATAATAAGTTACGTAAATTCTCAGAGAAAATATGAATCGCTTGTTCTTCAGCGGTTTCTGTTAATTCTTTACGAATTTCTCTTTCTATTGAAGGTTGGATTAATCGTTTATATCCATCTTCAATCGCTAATTGTACATAGTGCGCACTTTTAGAAGCTTCATCACGAATCATTTTTTTATGTAAAAACTGATTAATTTCCTCAGTCGGTGTAACAACAGCAACTCTTAATACATCTTCCTTTTCACCGCGATTCATCGCTAACACTCGATGAGGCACTACTTTTTGCAACGGTTCTTCATAATCATAATACATTTCGTATATATTCTTTTCATCTTTGTCTTTATCTTTTACAGATGAAGACATAATCCCTTTTCGAAAAGTAGTATTCCGAATCCAACTACGATATGACGCATTATCCGAAACAAGTTCCGCAATAATATCCTGTGCACCTTGCAAAGCATCTTCTGCAGATTCCACTTCTTTTTCTCCATCAACAAATTCCATAGCCTTCTCTGCTGGATTTTCTTTTTTATATAACAATAACCACTCAGCTAACGGTTCTAATCCCTTTTCTTTAGCAATTGTAGCTTTCGTTCTTCTTTTTTCTTTATAAGGACGATATAAATCTTCTACTTCCTGAAGTTTTGTTGCAGCAACAATATGACGACGTAATTCTTCGGTTAGTTTCCCCTTTTCACCAATAAGACGAAGAACCTCTTCTTTCCTATCTTCTAGTTGCATCATATATTGCCATCTTTCTAAGATTGCACGAATCTGCACCTCATCTAGAGATCCTGTCCATTCTTTTCGGTAACGAGCGATAAATGGAACTGTGTTACCTTCTTCTGTTAATTGAATAACATGACGAACTTGCTTTTCTGTAAAGCCTAATTCTTTCACTAACATTTTCATTAACCCTTGTCGATTATCTACCATTTCCATATCCAACCGTAACCTCCTCTATAATAAAAAAAAGTTGCCCTGTAAAGAGAGCAACTTAAACTGCCGATTTAAAAATCTATTAGTCCTAAACTAATTTGTAACGCTTCATCTACACGAATCATCATCACTTCATCTAAGTGAGTGATTTTGTCCGTTAAGCGCTGCTTATCGATTGTTCGAATCTGCTCAAGTAAAATAACAGAATCTCTCTCAAAACCGTACTTTTTCGCATCAATTTCCACATGAGTGGGTAATTTCGCTTTTTGAATCTGTGCAGTAATAGCCGCTACAATCACAGTCGGACTAAAACGATTTCCGATGTCATTTTGAATGACAAGAACCGGACGAACGCCTCCTTGCTCAGAACCAACAACTGGGGAAAGGTCTGCAAAATACACGTCGCCGCGTTTTACAATCAAAATATTACCCCCCGCTAACTAAGCGTTCTACTGTATGAGCTGCTTCATACTCTGCTAAGAAAGCTTCAGATGCAATACCAAGATTAATTTTTCCCATTTCAATGTACCCACGTCGCATTGATTCATGTTGGTAGCGTTTCTTCGTCTTATGTTGACGCAATAACAGTTTTGTTGCCTGGCAAATTAGTTCATGGCGATTCTTATTCTCTTGTTTTCCAATTCCGTCCAATTCCGTTACCATTTGCTTTGGCAACCGAACCACGATTTCAGTAGTTACACTTGATTCGGACACAAAAATACACCTCCACCGTCAACTACACACCCAAATATATATATGACACCTATTGTAATAATACCATTGTATGGAGCCTGTTGCAAAGACTTCCTTATTCCTTGCTTATGTTTTCCAATTCATAAATAAAACATTCATCTTCTTTTACTTTTTATCTTTTTTAAACAAGAAATCAAGCAATCCTTCAGTAATATTTCGTTGTAACTTATATTAATAACAATTATAAAAAGAAGCTACCCAGCAAAAAAGAGCCTATTCTTTATTAGTGAAACTCCTCCAAATGACGAGATGCTGAGTAATAATACCTTCTTCTATATATTGTTCAAATAATTGATTACTTCTACAACTTTACCATGTCGTATAAATATTCTCGGTACACGGAAGCTTATCGTTGCGATAATTTCATAATTAATAGTCCCGGAATATTCAGCAACCTCGGTAGCACTAATATACTCATCGCCTTGTCTTCCAATGAGTGTAACTTTCGTACCAAGCGGCACTTCACAAGGCAGATGTATCATGAATTGATCCATTGTTACTCGCCCTACAATCGGTACCCTTTCACCATTTACAAGCACTTCAAATCCTTGTAATCTTCTAAGCCATCCATCTGCATACCCAATCGCAACTGTCGCAATCCATTCTTCGGTTCTCGTTCGGTATGTGACATTATAACTAACCCCATCCCCTTTAATCACTTGCTTAATATGAGCAACTTTCGTATGAAGTGACAACGCTGGTTCCAATTTAAATGGTAAAAAAGGACGTATTTCTACAGATGGGGATAGCCCATACATCGCAATACCAATTCGCACTGCATTAAATGTAATCCCTTGAAACCTTAACGTTGCAGCACTATTGGCTGTATGGACAAATTTAGGGTTCACTCCAAATTCTTTCAACCAACTTAACTGCTGCAAGAATGTATTATATTGCTTATCAAAGTAAGAAGTCTCAACCTCATCGGATGTTGCAAAATGTGTATATACTCCTTCTAACTCTAAAAATGGAGCGCCTTCTAAACTCTTTAAGAACCTCTTTAATTCTTTACGTTCACGTATTCCGATTCTCCCCATACCACTATCAAAATTAATATGGAATTTCATTATTGACGAACCATCCCAGAGCTTTATCGCGTCTTCCACCCATTCTTTTTGAAAAACAGTTAATGCTACATCATTTTCAGCAGCAACATTTACATCACATGGAGGGGAAGGACCTAATACTAAAATCGGTGCAGTAATACCAGCCCTCCGAAGCACTAAAGCTTCATCTAAAAAAGCAACTGCTAATCTTGTTGCCCCTGCTTCTAATGCGGTTTTAGCCACTGGTACATAATCGTGCCCATATGCATTCGCTTTGACCACAGCAAAAATTTCTACATCACTTGGAATGAACTCTTTAATATGCGTAACATTGTTATAGATCGCATCTAAATCCACTTCCACCCAAGTGTCACGGTAAAACGGTGCTTCTTCCATAAATACACTTCCTTATACACGATATGCGAAGCTTATTCTTTTATATGCTTCTTTTTATGAAATCCACCTTCAAACTAAGAAAAGACGTGGTGCACATATATCACCACGTCTAAGAAGTTTACTTCACCTGCTTCGCTGTAACCGAACGAGCAACCATCAACAACTCATTCGGCTCTAAACCTTTAGACACGAGCATATATTCTACTCCATTATGCGACCACGTTACAGAATCTTTCGTCAATGCACCAATCGTGAAGCCAAGGTCAACCGGCTCTCCACTTACACTTACCGCTGATGAAGCCTCTGCAACTTTTGCCTTTTCTTGTATTAAAGTAAAAGATTTCTTACCTCCAGTATATGTGAGTATCGTACGCTTGCCACTGGCTGTCTTCAACTCTTCTTCCTCTTTCAACGTCATGCCTTGCGGTGTGTCACGTGGATACAAAATAGCAAACGGTTTGTCTTCTTTCGCTGTTGTCTGAACATCTACTTGCGCTCTGGACATATTTTGTTTCGTATCAAATGCACCTTTATCAAAATTTGTATCAAACTTTACTTTAGTGAAATCTACTTTTACAAGGACATTTTGATCATTATCCATCAGTTTCACGGAAACTGGTGTTAAATCACTCTTCTTCAATGTAATCTCTTGTTTCGGTAACATATTTTGATGTTGATAGTTTGTTTTTGTTTTGAAAATATAATACTTATCTGTTTTCTCGAAAGTAAGGTTTTTCTTATCCTGCAAAATATCTCTCACAAGTGATTCATATAGGTAAGCCTGGCTACTATTTTGCGGCCAATCACTTTGAAAACGGAAGCTCTTATTAAGCGCAGGTGTTAATACAAATACCCCTTCATCATTTCTTAAAATAATTTGACTCTGATCCTTTTTCGCATTCTTTAAATTCACACGATAATACGAAGGTTCTTTATGCCAAATTTCTACACTATACTCCTGCGGCTCATTTCCTGTTTTAATAGATAATTTCGCTTCAGCTTGATAACTCTTCATACCTTTAACTTTTGCCTCTAAATCTCTCACAACATCTTCCTGTTTCTTTTCCATACAGCCCGCCAACACAAAAACGGTCAATAAACCGATGAGAACTAAAAACAGACGCCTTTTCATCACTTCAGCCCCTTTGCCCCTATAAATGAATGGAAGATATGCCTTCCTTATCGCTACCTCAAATATATGAGACAAAGATATAAAATATGCAGACTAGCGTGACGAGCTTTCTAAAACAACTTGGCTAACAGCAAATTCTTTACTATGGCTAATTGATAAATGAACAATATGCTCTGTATTTGCAATAAGAATCGGCTTACCTCTATCATCATTCCTTACTTCTATATCTAAAAAACTAACTTCTTTCCCAATTCCAGTTCCTACCGCCTTAGAATACGCTTCTTTTGCTGCAAATCTTCCTGCCACAAATTCTGTAAGACGACTTCCTTTCAGCTCCTTGGCAACATTACGTTCACTTTCAGTTAAAATACGTTCCATAAATTTAAGCTTTCCATCTAGCATTTTTTCAATTCGATTCAATTCAATAATATCGATTCCAATCCCTACAATCATTTCAAAATCCCCTTCTTCTATTTAGCTTTCTGCATTCATATTGTAAGAATAACAGAGAATCTTTCTGATGCAAAAGGAGTGATACTAACAACATGCTAATACCATCTACCCGTATGCTATTACAACCAGTCATCCTCTCTTTACTTCTTATACAATTAGTCACGATTATATTGAGCGACTTTTCCCTCTTTCACATGGCAGCCCACAATGAATATATCGCTAAAGGAGAATGGTGGCGTATCATAACTTCCCTACTTGTACACGTAGACTTACAACATTTTCTTTCCAATAGCATTTGTTTATTTGTTCTTGGTTCTTCTATTGAAAAACAACTAGGACATTTTTCTTTCATCATTATTTTTTTTCTTTCTGGCATTATCGGCAATATTTCTTCTTATATTATTATGCCTCTTGACTATATTCACGCCGGAGCATCTGGTGGTATTTTCGGATTGCTAGGTGCACAATTATTTTTATTGTATAGTCGATATCGTTCTTCAAACCCAAAAGAAATTGCTATTTTTTCAATCACGATACTTCTATTACTGCTATTTACTTTCTTTAATCCTTCTGCCAACCCTATAAGCCATTTAACAGGATTGATAATTGGTGGTATTTGCACCCCTTTTTTAATAAAGTGAAACTTTAATCAGTGGGGATTTTACGGGCAGCCCGACTCCCACAAATAGCGGGACAAAAAATCGATGGTGCAGAGCTCATTTAATATAGAAGCTCGCACCATCGATAATTTCCACCTCTGTTTGTTTACTTAACTCTCTCATTAATTGAAATAAAGACTCATCCTTCTTCTTCGCCTCAATCATACAATCAATTTGCGGAACACTCCCCTTTATCTTTTTCAAAAAAGATAAGAAAGTATCTACATCAATAAAATCTGCATGTGCTCTCGGATCTTTTTCATCCCTAGGACTAGAAATATGCATTTTAACTGGTAACAAAGACGATTCCCACGTATGTACAACACGTGCCCAATCTTCATGCCAATCTTCCTGGTCATTATTCATCATATGATGATGCAAATCAAACACGACTGGAATATCTAATTTCTCTCCCAAATACAATGTTTCTTCTAGAGAGAAAGTCGTATCATCATTTTCTAATATAACCATCTCTTGAATACCTCTTGGAACACTTGACCAATTTTCTATAAAACGTTCTAATGCAAGTTCCTTATCGTTATAACCTCCTCCCACATGTAATACACATCTCTGTTTATGTTCAATTCCCATACCCTTTAATAATTTTTTGTGCATCTGCAATGTCTTTACAGATTGCTTGAAAATACTCTCCTCAGGTGAATTTAGTACAACAAAGTGATCCGGATGAAAATCAATTCGCATATTCATACGAATAGCGTACTCACCTAGCACTTTTAAATTTTCTTTTAAGGGGCGAATATAGTTCCACTCTAACAACTCCTCATGATTCGCTAAAGGAATAAGCTTGGAACTAAGCCGAAAGAAAGATATGTCATGCCCTTTATTATGCTTTAATAACCGTAAACAATTTTCCAAATTCGAATTAGCAATTCTTTCGAGCTTACGAATCGCCGCCTCTCGATCATCAATCCGCTGAAACTGTGCATATGTCATCGTTTGAGATGGAGATGCATTCTTCAAATGTACACTCATCGCGACATACCCGAGTCTTACAAGCATATGGCACCCCTTTTCTATACGAGTTATTATGTAGTATGCACAATTACAGAAATAAAAAAAAAGAGAATGCCAGCAAAGGGCATTCTCTTTTTTTATTAAGCTTGTGGACGGCTATGATGTTTTCTTTCGCCGCGTCCATTTGAAGATCCTGGGCGACCTTGACCTTCACCTCTACGACCACGACTACCACCATCACGACTGCCACCATCACGATTACGATCACGGTTACGGCCATCGCCACCGCCGCGTCCATCACGATTGCGATCACGGTTACGACCATCGCCACCGCTGCGTCCATCACGACTACGATTACGGTTACCATCACGGTATCCGCCTCCGTTACCACCGCGTTTTTTAGAACCGCCACCTCTTGAAACAACTGGTGGTTCTGACGTTAAAGCGATTGGTGTTGTATCTGGCTCTTTTGTCATCATTTTTAAAGCAGCAGCTACTACTGTTACAGAGTCATTCTCTTCTAACATTTCTTCTGCAATACGCTTGTAGTATGATAAGTTATCATTTTCAATTGTGCTTTGAAGTTTTTCAGCGATTAAACGTTGTTGACCTTCTAATGCCTCGTCAAGTGTCGGTGCTTCCATACGATCAACTTTACGTTTTGTTGTACGCTCGATATTTTTTAATTGTCCTGATTCACGTGGTGTTACAAATAGCATTGCAATACCTTTTTTACCTGCACGGCCAGTACGACCGATACGGTGAACGTATGATTCTGGATCTTGTGGGATATCGAAGTTGTATACGTGTGTTACGCCTGAAATATCAAGACCACGTGCAGCAACGTCTGTTGCAACAAGAACTTCAATAGCACCTTCTTTAAATTTACGTAATACAGACATACGTTTCGCTTGTGTTAAATCACCATGAATACCTTCTGCTGCATAACCACGTAAGTTTAATGCTTCTGATAATTCATCAACACGACGCTTTGTACGACCGAATACAATCGCAAGCTCTGGAGATTGAATATCTAGTAAGCGTGTTAATACGTCAAACTTTTTCTTTTCTTGCACTTCTAAATAGAACTGCTGAATGTTTGGCATTGTTACTTCTTTTGCTTTTACTTTAATGTGTTGAGGCTCAGTCATGAAACGCTCAGCAATACGACGGATTGGATCTGGCATTGTCGCTGAGAATAATAATGTTTGATGTGTTTCTGGTACATCTGTTAAAATCGCTTCAATATCTTCAATGAAGCCCATGTTTAACATTTCATCCGCTTCATCAAGAACAACAGTCTCAACGTTTTGCAGGCGAAGTGTTTTACGGTTAATATGATCTAAAATACGACCCGGCGTACCAACAATAATGTGTGGGTGTTTTTTTAGAGCACGAATTTGGCGGTTAATATCTTGACCACCGTAAATTGGTAAAATACGAACACGTTTATGTTTACCAATTTTGTATAGCTCTTCTCCAACTTGGATTGCTAATTCACGCGTTGGCGCGATAACAATACCTTGAACTGCTTCTTTACGAGTATCTACTTTATCTAATAGCGGTAATCCAAATGCTGCTGTTTTCCCTGTACCTGTTTGCGCTTGCCCAATAATATCTTTACCTTGCAATGCATGCGGGATTGTTTCAGCTTGAATCGGCGTAGCCTCTTCAAAGCCCATACTTTCAACAGATTGCAATAAAGATTCACTTAATCCTAATTCTCGAAATGTTGTCAATGTTACTTCTCCTTTTCTATCCTATACTTATCATTTAAAAAAAGGCATTTTCCGAATTGGCGGAAAAGCCCTTTTCCTGAATGCTCACGTATATAAACGGGCGTATTTCTACACGAAAATACTTCTAAACGTTATTACACTTTATCAATTATAAGTTTTGTATGTGCAAAAAGCAAACCCAACTGTTACCTTATTTTCATATTCAGAGCTTTTTTCTTCACTTTTATTTTTTTATATTTACTGTAAGCGCTTATTATAAGTTTCCTCTATTTTCGTAGCTATCATCCCTATTTATATACACCAATTATTTCAACATCGTAATTACTTCTTCTAATTTCATGCCGCGAGATGCTTTTACTAATACAACATCTTTCACATCAACGACTGCTTGTAACTCTTTTACTAGCTCTTCTTTATTATCATACGCCTTTACACGTTCATTAGGGAAGTTAATTTTCGCTCCTTCAGCAATTTGAGCCCCTAATCTACCATATGTGAATACATATGAAATTTTTGCTGGGTCGATTAATTTACCTACCTCATAATGGAATTGTACTTCTTGATCACCAAGTTCTAGCATATCACCAAGTACAACAATTTTTTTAGCAAATCCATCTAAACCATTCATTAGGTGGAACGCTGCTTCCATAGCCGTTGGACTTGCATTATAAGCATCATTGATAATTGTTAAACCACTATTTGTTTTTACAATTTCCATACGCATGCCTGTCATTTGAAGTGTTACTAAACCTTTTTTCATTTCTTCCCATGTTACACCAAAATGTTTCGCAATTGCCATTGAAGCAAGTGTATTATATACATTATGCTTCCCTAGTACTGGTAGATAGAATGAAAAAGTTTCATCTCTGTTCATCTTAAAGTGTGTCCCAGTTGCCTGTAATGTTACAGTAGTTGGATAATAATCATTTGCTCTCGCATCACCAAATGTAACTGTTTCAGCTGCTAAATTCATTTCTGGAACACGATTCGTTAATAATGGCTCATCTCCATTGTATACGAATACTCCACCTTCTTGTAAGCCTGTAACAATTTCTAACTTCGCTTCTGCAATTGCCTCACGAGAGCCTAAATCCATTAAATGCGCCTCACCAATATTCGTGATAATAGCTGCATTAGGACGAGCTAACTTGGATAGGAATTCAATTTCTCCGCGGCTTGACATACCCATTTCTAATACAGCTACTTCTGTATTTTCTTCTAGGTTTAAAATAGTAAGAGGTAAGCCGATATGATTATTGAAATTACCTTCTGTTTTTTGAACTTTAAATTTAGTTGCAAGAAGACTCGTTACAATATCTTTCGTAGACGTTTTACCGTTACTACCTGTTACACCAACAACTTTAACATCCAGTTGATCGCGATAATTTTTCGCTAACATTTGTAACGCTGATAGCGTATCCTCTACAAAAATAACAGGAAGATTCTCAGGCGGATTTGCTACACTTTTCATCCATAATGTAGCAACAGCTCCACTTTCAACAGCTTTATCTACAAAAGCATGTCCATCGAAACGTTCACCTTGAATCGGAACATATAAGTTTCCCTTTTCAATTTTTCTCGTATCAATAGACACTCCTTTTATAGTAATTCCCTCATACTGCTTTGCTAATCCAGTACCATTTATCATCTGTTCTACTTGTTTTAACGTTCGGTTTATCATGAAAACACTCCTTACATAGAGGAAGCACTATTCCTTCGAATAGTGCTTCCTCCTTTTTTGTTAGATTGTATATTTAATTTTTTGTTTTTCTTCGTGACGCTCAATTGCTAAATTAATTAGCTCTTCAATTAATTCTGGATACGGTAATCCAGTATGTTGCCATAATAAAGGGAACATACTAAACGGCGTAAATCCTGGCATTGTGTTCACTTCGTTAATATATACTTCTCCGTCCTTCGTTAAGAAGAAATCGGCTCTTGTTAAACCAGCACCATCTAACGATTGGAAAGCAATAATTGCATCTCGCTTAATGACATTAGACTCTTCTTCCGTCATTTCAGCCGGAATAATTAACGCTGTATCACCATCGATGTATTTCGACTTATAGTCATAGAAATCCTTTTTCGGTACGATTTCACCTACAACTGAACATTTCGGCTCATCGTTACCTAGTACACCAACTTCTACTTCACGACCTACGATATTTTCTTCTACAATAATTTTGCGATCGAATTGGAATGCCTCTTCGAATGCACTCTCAAGTTCTTCACGATTTTTACATTTATTAATACCAACACTTGAACCAAGATTCGCTGGTTTTACGAAGCAAGGATATCCTAACTTCTCTTCTACTTTGTCATAAGCCTCTTCGCGATTTTTTTCCCATGCACTACGAATGAAAGATGCATATTTCGCTTGTTTTAAACCAGCTTCTGCAAAGATATTTTTCATAACAACTTTATCCATACCGGCAGATGATGCTAGAACACCATTTCCTACATAAGGAATGTTCATTAATTCTAATAATCCTTGAACCGTTCCATCCTCACCGTTTGGTCCATGTAGTAATGGGAAAATAACGTCGATAGCATTTTCCTCAGAAGTTTCAGATGGAATAATTTCCGTGCTTAATGATAACGGAGAAATCGCATTTTCTGCACCGCTCATTTTTAAAGCTTCAACATCTGTTACTTCACCTTCAATACGCTCACCGCGTACCCATTGACCTTGTTCTGTAATATAAATTGGATGAACCTCGAATTTATCTTGATTTAACGCTTTAATAGCAGCAAGAGCCGTTTGTAACGAAACTTGATGCTCAGCTGATTTTCCACCATATAATAAACCTAATTTAATTTTTGTCACTGAAATCACCCTAACCAATTGTTTTCATTTTTCTATTTTAGCACTTTTTATAAAAATAGGTAGTTCCTATTTGAAATAAAATGTAACTTCCACAAATAATTAAAAGACACCACTTATTGGTTTTCTACACTTTTCCTCTTTAATTTTCTACACACCTAAACAAAATTAAACTTTAAAGTAAAATTGCTATCTAATCTGGTTATGTACCTAAAATATGTAGAGATCCACTTTTTGTGTATGTCATCTATATTATCCTACCATTTGTGGAGAATGAAAAAAAACTGATTAAAGTTTCATTTTATTAAGAAGACTGTTTTTTAAGCGTATCTTTTTGCCTCTGCTCAATAAGACGATCTAAAGAAACATATACAAAGCCTGCAACTACACACCCTACACTTAAAATCGTAAATAAGTAGTGACCAAGCAAACGATCCAATAGAAAACCACCAAGAAGTGGACCGAATGCACTTCCTGTAATCCACTGCAAACTCGCCGCCCCCATATAGGTTCCCCTCAAATGCTCAGGGGCCAAATTCGCTACAAACGTCATCTGTACAGGCGACATAATCATCTCGCCTAACGTATATATGGCATAAACAAACATTAACGTCATTAAAATAATTGTAGCATTTGTATCAAACTCTCCAAACCACTTCGGTAACCACCCTATAAAAAACAAACCAATTCCGAACAAACACGCACCGTATAACATCGTCTTTCCGACAGGTTTATCTGTCGCCCATTTTGAAATTTGAAATTGAAATAAAACAACTAATAGACCATTTAATGCCATTAAATATGGGTATGGGTTGTTGACTCCAAAAATATCCTTCATTTCGTTATCAAAGTGCAGCGGCAACATGCCTTCTGTTTGAGAGAACCCCATAGAAATAATGATCCCCGCTAACAAATAAATCATTAACGCCTTATCTCTCATCAAAATTTTCCAAACTGCTCCAGAGTCATTCTCTTTATTTTTTTCCGTCATATCAGTAATTTTTGGCATTGTTTCTTTAATAAGTACTAACACTAGTAGTGCATAAAACAACATAGCGGATGAAGCAATAATAAACACGAGGTTCTTTGATAAAACAACTACTGATGCTCCCATTATCGGTCCAATTGCAGCACCAATATTGTGTCCCATTCGCAATAAACCATATGCTTCTGTTCTTTTTTCTGGCGCCGTCACATCTGCAACCATCGCCGATGCCGCTGGGTGAAATAGCGAATTACTTAATCCTAAAAAAATAGATAAAATGGCATATGGAATAAACCCTTCTATAAATAAAAAACCGAGCATTAGTAATGCATTACTCGCCATCGAAAATATCATAATTGGCTTTCTTCCATATATATCGGCAATTCTTCCGCCTATAAGCGAGCCAAAACTCGCAGCTATTGGAGAAAGCGCCATAATGATTCCAACTTGTAATAAAGAATCTACCTTATCTTTTAAATATAGTGCAAAAAAAGGCATTAACATCATCATCGCAATTCCGTTCAATGTCTCACCGATAAATCGAATCCATACGTTACGATCCATCTCCCTTAACTCACGCCATGTATTTTTCATACTTCCACCCCCTTAATTAACCAACAATTATCTTATAATAAATTCAGAAAAATGTAAATTTTCAAATTAAAAAATCCATTCTAACAGAATTAGAATGGATTTTTCCACTTATAAATTTGCTACATCTTCTTCTTTTTTACTATTATTTAGGGCACTATGCTTTCGGCTATATAAAAAGTAAACTGCTATACCGATAACCATCCATACACCAAAACTAATCCAAGCTGTGCCGGATAACTGAAGCATTAAGTATAAACAAAAAATTACCGTTAACGCTGGTAAAAATGGTACGAGCGGCGCCTTAAACGACCTTGGTAAATCAGGATGAGTTCTTCTCATCACAATGACAGCAACAGCTACAAGTGCAAAGGCTGACAAAGTTCCCATATTTACAAGGTGTGCTAAAACATTTAAATCTATTAATCCTGAAATAAGTGCTGCGATAATACCTGTTGTCCATGTATTTAAAAATGGTGTTTTAAATTTCGGATGAACTTTAGCAAGACGCTTCGGCAATAATCCATCACGACTCATTGCATATGAAACACGAACTTGCCCATACATCATAACTAACATTACAGTTGTAATTCCTGTAATTGCTCCTACTGATATCACTCCCGCCAAACTATCTTGTCCAATAAATTGAAGTGCGAAAGCAACTGGATCTGATATATTTAGCTGTCCGTATGGAACAATTCCTGTCAAAATAAGTGAAACAACGATATAAAGAACAGTACAAATTAATAACGATGCGATAATGCCGATTGGTAAATCACGTTGTGGACGTTTCACTTCTTCTGCAGCTGTTGAGACTGCATCAAATCCTATGAATGCGAAGAAAACTGTAGCTGCTCCAGCCATTACACCATCTAAACCAAATGGCATAAAAGGCGTCCAGTTTTCGGGCTTCACATAATTAAAACCAGCAAAGATAAAAATAAGAACAACTGCTAATTTAATAAATACCATAATATTATTTATACGTGCACTTTCACGAACACCTCTAGATAAAAGAACCGTCATCACTAAAATAATGAGAACTGCGGGTAAATCAATTATTCCACCCTTTCCTGTACCAGGGGCCGAGGAGAGAATGGTAGGAATATGGATCCCAAATCCCTTTAATAAAGATTGAAAATAGGCGGACCACCCATTTGCTACAGCAGAGGTAGCTAGTAAATACTCAAGCATTAAATCCCATCCAATTAAAAATGCGAATACTTCCCCCATCGTCGCGTACGTATACGTATACACACTGCCCGAGACAGGAACTGAAGAAGCAAATTCAGCGTAACAAAATGCAGCAAATGCACAGGCTAACGCGGCTATCGCAAACGATAATATAATAGCTGGTCCAGAATGTTTCGCTGCTACCACGCCCGTTAAAACAAAAATACCTGTTCCAACAATTGCCCCAATTCCAAGCATAGTTAAATCCAATGCGCCCAGTGTTCTTGCTAACGTCTTTTGCTTACTTTCTTGCATTAACTTTGCAAGAGGCTTCTTTTGAAAAATTTGCTTCATAGCATGCTCCTCCAAGTTTTAAATTTTCTGAAAATTTTTAATTTGCTTTTTCATTTTACTCATAACACTTTTTCCAGTCAATACTTTTGTCGAAATAAGTAGAAATTCTTCTGAATATGCACCATCTTTATCATTCTTTCTATATATCTTTCTATATTTTTTTGGTATTATTATACATGTCGATTCCATAAAAGAGGCATGCTCCCTTAGTGAGCATGCCTCTTTTTACTTATTTCACAGTATATGAACCCTCTTCAATCCAGCTATACATATATTTTTCATCTTCCGTCTCATGTGCTTGTTTTACAATACGAAGCGGACGGAATGTATCTATCATAACAGCCAGTTCAAGTGTCTCTTTCTTTCCTATACTCGCTTCTGTTTTCCCTGGATGTGGCCCATGCGGGATCCCGCTTGGATGAAGGGTAATAGAACCTTCTTCTACACCTTTTCGGCTCATAAAGTTACCTTCTACATAGTACAGCACTTCATCACTATTCACATTACTATGATAATATGGTGCCGGAATAGATTCTGGATGATAATCGTATAAACGCGGTACGAAAGAGCAAATGACGAAATTATGCCCTTCGAATGTTTGATGTACTGGTGGTGGCTGATGAATACGACCTGTAATTGGTTCAAAATCCTCCACATTAAAGACCCACGGATATAAATAACCATCCCATCCAACAACATCTAACGGATGGTGCCCTAAAACATGCTTATGCATATAACCTCTCGACTTTGTCATTACGACAAACTCACCTTTTTCATCATATGTCTCCAATTTCTCCGGTCCACGCATATCTCTTTCACAAAACGGACTATGTTCTAACAATTGCCCATATTCATTGCGATAGCGACTTGGTGTTGTAATTTGGCTATTTGCCTCTACAACAAGAAACTTAGTCTCCCCCTCATCTGGAATAACACGATAAATCGTTCCAATTGGAATTGTTACATAATCACCTTTTCTATAGTGAATCGTTCCAAACATCGTTTCAATTTTTCCTGTTCCATAATGAACAAATAACATTTCATCGCCATCACCATTACGGTAAAAATAATCCATTTTTTCTGTTGGAGTCACTACTCCAATTAATAAATCCTCATTCCCAAGCATAAAGTTTCTTCCGCTTACTGCATCACCTGTTTTTTTATTTTCTTTCGTACGGAAGTGGCGATGAGCGAGAGCAACATCCTCTTCATACTGTAACTGACAAGAATGCGATAATGCCGCATGCCCTACTTCTGTTGGCATATAATGATGATACAAAATAGACTGGGTACCAGAGAAACCTTTTGTCCCCATTACCTGCTCACGATAAAGCGATCCATCTTTTTTACGAAATTGTACATGTCGTTTATGAGGTAGCTCCCCCATGTGACGATAAAACATGCCCATCACCTGCTTTCATGTCTTTTTTGACCGTATTACGTAACGTACCTAAACCAGTAATCGACAGCTCTACAACATCTCCATCTTGTAGCCATTCTTCTGTACCAAGTTCTAAAATACATCCTGTTCCTACTGTCCCAGAACCGATCACATCTCCTGGATATAACGTAACGTCTTCCGAAGCACGTTCAATCATTTCAGCGAATGTATAATAAATATCTTGGAAATTTCCCTTTGATAATATCTTTCCATTTACATGAGCAGTCATCTCTAAATCATAACGATCACCGTTACGATAAACGTCTAATTCCTCTTTCGTAACGATATACGCTCCTAATGAAGTTGCAAAATCTTTTCCTTTTGCTGGGCCGAGTCCTACTTTCATTTCTGTTGCTTGTAAGTCCCTTGCACTCCAGTCGTTCATAATGCAGTAACCAAAAATATATTCCTCTGCTTGCTCACGAGAAATGTTTCGTCCTTCTTTCCCAATTACGCAAGCAATCTCTAACTCATAATCAAGCTTTTGAGACTTCTTCGGCCCAGTAACAAAATCATCTGGTCCAATAACAGCACGGTGGTTAGTAAAATAAAAAACCGGGATATCATACCATTCAGGTACAACATCTAACCCTCTTCGTCCGCGGGCTGTTTTTACATGCTGCTCAAATGCATAAAAATCTCGAATGCTACTCGGATTAGGAATAGCCGCAGCGAGTTGTACTTCCCCTAAGGAATATATACCCTTTTCCGGATTCTTAATATTACGTACTACTTCTACATACTCATCCGCTTTCTCTAAAAAGGCGAACATTGAAGAAGGTAATTTTCCATCACTAGCAAGATTCATATCGATTACTTTGTCACCTTCAAGCCATCCAGCTCGCATTTCCTTTGAAGGGAGACGGAATGTAACAAATTTCATCATGATTCCTCCCTATGAAAATGAAATTTCCACCAGCAAAGGACCTCTTGCTGGTGGATACAAATTCTATAAGTTCCCGCGGCGCTCTTGTTCTCTTTCAATTGATTCGAATAACGCTTTAAAGTTCCCTTCACCAAATCCACGAGAACCTTTACGTTGGATAATCTCAATAAATAAAGTTGGACGATCTACAATTGGTTTCGTAAAGATTTGCAGTAAGTAACCTTCATCATCACGATCTACTAAAATCTTTAATTCTTTTAATTTATCAATTTCTTCATCAATTTTCCCCACTCGCGCAGTTAACTCATCGTAATACGTATCCGGCGTATCTAAAAACTCAACGCCATTTGCACGAAGTACTTCAATTGTTTTCACAATGTCACTTGTTAATAAAGCAAGATGCTGTACACCCGCTCCATTATAGAATTCAAGATATTCTTGAATTTGTGATTTTCTCTTTCCATCTGCTGGTTCGTTAATAGGGAACTTAATACGACTTCCATTCGTCATAACTTTTGACATTAACGCCGAATACTCTGTACTAATATCATCATCGTCGAAATGGATCATTTGTTTAAAGCCCATAACATTCTCGTAATAACTAACCCACTCTTCCATTTTCTCAACGTTACCAACTACATGGTCTACAGCAATTAAACCAGACTCTTCAAATGGAATATTAAACTCAACCTTTTGGAATCCTGGCATAAATGTTCCTTTATAATTTTTACGCTCTACAAGCGTGTGAATTGTATCACCATACGTACCAATAACCGCTTTTTTCAATGTACCGTCCTCATCTGTTAACTCCTCAGGTGGAGCAATCGCAACAGCGCCACGCTTCACCGCTTCAGAGTAGGCTTTATCAACGTCATCAACAAGTAAAGCCACATCTTTCACCCCATCACCATGAGTCTTTACAAACTCTGCAATACGGCTATCGCTACTTAAAGCTCCAGACACAACAAAACGCATATTTTTTTGCACAAGAACATAAGATACCTTTTCACGGTTTCCTGTTTCTAATCCAGAATAAGCTACAATTTTGAATCCAAATGCTCTCGCAAGATAATAACTTGATTGCTTTGCATTCCCTACGTAAAATTCCAAATGATCTACATCGCGTACCGGAAAAAAGTCCTCCATTTGTGCAGCTAGCGTATCCATAGATTTTTGTTTCATAAATTCCTCATCCCCCTGTAAATAGATTAAATGGTCCATAATTAAACCTAACCGAAAACGCTTCCAACATTCGTTAATAGAAATTAGTTAGCAAGCTAACAAATTCTGACCTTTAAAATTTTCTATCTTTTCTGTCAAATTCCTCTTTTTTTCTTACATATAAAATTCGACTTTTTTCTCTTTAAAGTAAAGGGGAACTATTAATACTTGGAGGGATATATAGAAGAAAACAAAAAAGACCCCAACATATTAACTACTTACTAATATGCTAGAGTCTTTATTTGTTTTGGATGATTGTATTTATATGTCTCATACTAATACATTTGTAAGGAATATAATAAACGCTGTTAACACTGCTGCTCCACCTGCTGATACTAAAATATCCATTTTTGTTACTTGTAATACTTGTTCCTTGTTCATATTCCTCATTCTCCCTTCTTTTGTTTTTGTTACAAAATTTTTATTATACTAATACGCTTGAAAGAAATACGATTAATGCTGTTAATACTACTGCTCCGCTTGCTGATCCTAAGAAGTCACCTTTTGTTACATTTAATACTTGCTCGTTGTTCATAATTTCCATTCTCCCTTCTCTTTTTTGTTACAAAACTTCTATTATACTAATACGCTTGAAAGAAATACGATTAATGCTGTTAATACTACTGCTCCGCTTGCTGATCCTAAGAAGTCACCTTTTGTTACATTTAATACTTGCTCGTTGTTCATAATTTCCATTCTCCCTTCTTTTGTTTTTGTTACAAAATTTTTATTATACTAATACGCTTGAAAGAAATACGATTAATGCTGTTAATACTACTGCTCCGCTTGCTGATCCTAAGAAGTCACCTTTTGTTACGTTTAATACTTGCTCGTTGTTCATATCATTCATTCTCCTTTTTTATACGTTATCTATATGTAATTTCTAAGAAATGATTAGTTCATACTTTTTATGTTAACGTTACATTAAAATTAATTACGTAACGTTTGTAACATTAATGTAACATAACTATTATTACGTTGCAATATAATTACGTAAACTTTATTACACTTTTTTTACGTTTTTTCAAATAAACACTCAAAAACCTTGTTTTAATGCGTTTTCCACTACGTCCGCACTTGTAACACTAGTGTAATATTACGGTCATAAAGCGAAATATAATATTATTCATCTCTATTTTGTTACAAAACAAAGTGAAACTTTAATTAGCGAGAGTTCCATTCCCTACTAATTATTCCCCTTCACCAATCGGGCTTTTACTGGCAATTAATGCGGGATAAAATACTATCTTTCCAAGATAAGTTTATATGTTTCCTCTATATAACTATGTATAATGGAAACAAAGAGGTGGTCATTTTGAAATTAATCGCACTAGATATGGATGGTACACTACTATCATCTAATCTTGAAATCTCCAAAGAGAACTTACAAGCTATCCAAACCGCAAAAGAAGCTGGTCATATTGTAATGATTTGTTCTGGCCGCGCGAAAGAGGATGCTTTGAAATTATTGGAAGAATATAAACTATCTCTTCCAGTTGGAGCAAGCAATGGGGCAATTGTTTATGTGGACGGAAAAGTAATTAACTCGCGTTGTTTACAAAATGATAAAGTATACAAGCTTGCAAAATTACTAGAATCTGAAGGTTTCCCATATAAGTTGTACACAAATAAAGGGGTTTATTCTCCTTATACATGGCAAGGTCAAGTCATGCAGGCGTTCGAGGAAAACAAACATACACTAGATGTTACACTTGAGGAACTTGAAAGAATTACAGAAAAACAAAAGAAGTCTAACTTAATTACTGATTTCCAAAAAATAGAAGATGTTGTGAATAATCCAGAATTAGAAATATCTAAATTCTTTATTTTGACATTTAATGCTGCCCATCGTTCGCAGCTATTGCAAACTTTACAAGAAGATACGGACATTTCGGTTACCGCATCAGCTCCTACTAATGTAGAAATTATGGATAAGCATGGTCATAAAGGGAACGGCCTACAAGAAATGGCAGCTTATTTCAATATACCAATTGAAGATACTGTTGCAATCGGCGATAACTTTAATGATGTGCCAATGTTACAAGTAGCTGGCTTATCAGTTGCAATGGGAAATGCCGAAGAAGATGTAAAAAAACTATGTGACGTTGTAACATTAACAAACAATGAGCATGGTGTTGCTCATGCAATCGAGCAATTTGTATTGAAACAAACTTCATCTAGTAAATAAGAAAAGGACTCTTTCAATTTGAAAGAGTCCTTTTCTTTTATACATGATGACAAGCAACAAAGTGCTCTTCACCAACATTACGAAATTCTGGTACTGTTTTTTTACAAACATCTGTCGCAAACGGACAACGTGTATGAAAACGACAACCTGAAGGTGGATTCGCTGGACTTGGAATATCACCCTCTAGTATAATTCGCTCTCGCTTCACTGTTGGATCTGGTATTGGTACAGCCGATAACAAAGCTTTTGTATACGGGTGAAGTGGATTCGCAAATAACTCATCACGCGGTGCCGTCTCCACGATCGTACCTAAATACATAATCCCAATTTTTGTACATAAATGCTCCACTACACTTAAATCATGTGAAATGAATAAATAGGATAATCCCTTTTTCTCCTGTAATTCACTAAACAAATTAATGATTTGCGCTTGAATAGATACATCTAATGCCGCAACAGGCTCATCAGCCACAATAAATTCTGGATCTAATACCATAGCTCTTGCGATAACGATACGCTGACGTTGTCCACCAGAAAACTCATGAGGATATCGGTCAATATGATATGGAGCTAAACCACATAACTCCAATACTTCTATCACCTTTTCACGAACATTTTCCTTCGTCGCTAGCCCATGAGCCAACATTGGCTCACCAAGTGCTTCTCCAATTCTCATTCTAGGATTTAATGAGCTAAATGGATCTTGGAACACGAGCTGCATATTAGGACGGTGCTTTCTCAGCTCCTCTTTTGATAAAGCATGAACATCTTGACCTTTAAACTTCACTTCACCTTCTGTTTTTTGAACGAGACGGAGAATTGTTTTACCTATCGTCGTCTTCCCACTTCCAGACTCTCCTACTAGGCCAAACACTTCTCCTTTATCAATTGTAAAGCTTACCCCATCTACCGCTTTCACATGTCCAATCGTTCTACTAAATACGCCGCCCTTAATCGGAAAATACGTTTTTAAGTTCTTCACTTCTAATAATGGTTCACTCATTGCCCAGCACGCTCCTCATATAACCAACAAGCTACTTTATGATCTTCGTCATGCACATTAAGATTTGGCGCTTCATTTTTGCATATTTCCATGCAATGTTCACAGCGACCACTAAAGTAGCAAAACTCATCTAAGCCAACCAAATTAGGAACTTGCCCTGGAATAGAATAAAGTTTATCTGTTCGTTGCCCCATTACTGGTTTTGATTTTAGCAGCCCTTGCGTATATGGATGTTTTGGGTTTTGAAAGATTTCTAGTACCGGTGCCTCTTCAATAACTTTTCCACCATACATAACGACAACATAATCGGCCATTTCCGCTACAACACCTAGATCATGTGTAATTAATAAAATCGATGTTTTAAATTCCTCTTTTACTTGTCTTAGTAAATCTAATATTTGAGCTTGAATCGTAACATCAAGAGCTGTTGTCGGTTCATCTGCAATTAATAACTTTGGATTACAACTAAGTGCAACAGCAATCATAATGCGTTGTAACATACCACCACTTAGTTCATGTGGATAAGAATGGACAATTTCATCAGCGCGAGCTATACCAACTTTACGAATTAATTCAATTGCCTTTTTGTATGCTTCGTTTTTACTAAGTAGCTCATGCTCCCTTAACGTTTCTACAATTTGTTCGCCTACGGTGAAGACAGGATTTAGCGATGTCATCGGTTCTTGGAAAATCATCGCAATGTCATTACCTCGCAAACTTCGAAGCTCTTTCTCTTTCATTCCTAAAAGACTTTTTCCTTCATAAAGAATGTCACCACCGACAATACCGCCGGATTCAGCAATAAGTCCCATAATAGATAAAGCCGTTACACTTTTCCCGCAACCTGATTCGCCTACTACACAAACTGTTTCACCTTCTCGAACTGAAAAGCTAACATGATTGACAGCCTTTACTGTACCTTCTTCCGTCTGAAAATGTGTTTGTAAATCCTTTAGCTCTACCACTGCTTTACTCATGCTTCCTCACCTACCGCTTCATCTTTGGATCTAATGCATCACGAAGTGCATCGCCAAGTACATTAATTGATACAACTGTTATAAAGATTGCAAAACCAGGCGGTATCCATAACCACGGGCGTTTTTGGAAATCGATTAATGAGTTTGCTGCACTAATCATATTTCCCCATGATGGTGTAGGCGGGACAACGCCAAGACCTAAGTAACTTAGTGCAGACTCTCCTAAAATAGAACCCGCAACACCTAATGTTGATACAACAATTAATATCGGCAGAACATTCGGTATTAAATGATATACTATTTTCCGGTAATCGTTTATCCCAAGCACATCAGCAGCTTGCATAAACGATTGTTCTCGTAGCGATAAAATTTGACCTCGCACGAGGCGTGCAAGTCCTGGCCAACCTACTAAACTTAAAATGATCATAATGACATAAAGACGATAATCAGATGGTACTTTCCATTCTGATAAAATAGCTCCCATTATAATAAGCAATGGTAATCCTGGCATCGACATTAAAATATCAGCAAGACGCATTATAATATTGTCGACGATGCCACGGTAAAAACCTGCAATCGCTCCTAATAAAGCACCTAGTATAACGGATAACACCATTGAAGCTAAGCCGATTGTTAATGAAATCCGTCCGGCTTGCATAAGCCTCGTTAAAATATCCCTTCCTAATTGATCTGTACCAAGCCAATGAGAAAAACTAGGTGGTTTGTTAATTAGCGTAACTTGTATTTTCCCTGATGCATACGGCGAAAAGAATGGACCGATAAAACAAAATAAAAACATAAAAACTAATGCGTAAAATCCTATAAGTGCCATTTTATTTTTCTTTATCCTTTTAAAAGCTTGCCTCCATGGCGATGATTCATTCCGTCTTTTCTTCTTTGCTTTTTTCTCTGTAATTGCTGTAACAGTTTCCATCTCTTCCCCCCCTTACTTCAACCGAATACGTGGATCAACAACTGCATATACAACATCCGCAAAAAAGTTTGAAACAATTGTCAAACAAGAAAGAAACATCGTAAATGCCATTAATACCGTATAATCACGAAAATTAAGTGCTTCTAATTGAATATTACCAATACCCGGCCAATTGAAAATTTGTTCTATAATAATTGCTCCTGAAAACAATCCTGGTAATTCAAATGCAAGCAATGTAATAGCCGGCAAAATTGCATTTTTTAGTGCATGTTTATAAATAACAGTCTTTTCCTTTAAACCTTTTGCTCTAGCCGTTCGAATGTAATCTTGCCGTACAACTTCTAACATACTCGTTCTAAAATAACGAGTTAATGAGCCAACTCCAAGAAGAGTCAAAATAAACACGGGTAAAACCATATGCTTTGCAACTTCTATTACGTAAGCAAGCCCCGTCGAATTACTTCCAACATCAATCATCCCGCCTATCGGTAATAGCTTAAAGTCAACCGCAAACACTTTAATTAAAAACAAACCGATAAAGAATGAAGGGAATGACATCGCTGCAAATACACCAATTGTTACAAGCTTATCGAATAAAGAATGTTGCTTTGTCGCTGAAAACACACCGATAATAAGTGCAATTAGCCAAATAAAGAACAATGCAATGATCGCAACAATAAACGAATTCCATATGAATTTATTTAATAATGATGTTACAGGTTCTTGATATTGAAGTGAAAAACCAAAGTCACCCTGCAATGCATTACCTAACCAATGAAAGTAACGCTCAACAATTGGTTTATTTAAACCATATAGCTCTCTAAGTTCCTCAGCTCTTTGCGGTGTAATCTTTGGATTTGAATCAATATAGTCACCTGGAAGAAGCGCGAACAAAAAAAAGATAATAACTGACGTACCCAACAGTGTAGGAATCATTTGTAACACCCTACGAATGATATATGTTTTCACCCTTTTTCTCTCCAATCTTATGCTTAAAATAGAAGAACATTTTTTCAAAACGGCACACTACTTGCCGAATGAAAAAATGTCTTCTACTTATACATTCTTATCGTTATTTTTCAATAGATAATACTGGTAAGTTTGAACTAATACTATTGTATTTTTCAGGGTCAATTCCTTTTATATTCCCGTTGTATCCTGTAATTGTTCTACGGTAGTTTAATAGAATTACTGGTGGGTCATCACTTAATTCTTTATACAATTCTTTGTAAATAGGTTTACGTTTCTCAATATCAACTGTCTCAATACCTTTTTTAATTAACTCATCAACTTTTGCATTTTTATAACCAAGACTCTCCTTATTAACACCAGATAAATATTCACCTGCAGTTTCACTCGGATCAGTTGTAATCGGTGTAGCAACAGAAGCTAAATCATAATCACCTTTATTTACCTTCGAAAGCATAGTATTAAAGTCCATAAATTCAGGATTAAATTCTACACCTATCTCTTTATAATTCTCTTTTGCAATTGGAATTAATAAATCACTATCTTTAGCCGAACTTGGGCCGAAATAAGAAAGCTTTAATTTTTGACCATCTTTTTCACGAACTCCATCCGAACCAACTTTCCATCCTGCTTCATCTAATAATTTTTTCGCTTTTTCTTTGTCGTATTCATATTTATTAACTCCTTCTTCTGTATAAGCCCAAGAAGTTGGATGAATTGGTACATTAGCTACCGTACCGTATCCTTTCAATGCTGTATCAACATATTTTTTACGATCTAACCCGTAAATAAGTGCTTGGCGAACCTTTTTATCTTTTAAGTACGGCTTATTATTATTCATATAAATATAGTTAAATGATGCAGCTGTTTCGATTTGAATGTTCGCGAATTGTAAACCTTTCGCCTGTTCAAGAATTTCATCACCAGTACCTAGGCCAGTATAGTCAACTTCGCCTGTTTGGAACAATTGGAGTTTTGTATCACCAGCAGTAATTTTATAAATGAAGTTTGGAATTTTCGGCTTACCTGCATAATAATTTTCGTTTGCTACAAAACGAACTTCTTGACCTGGAATATACTTTTCAAATTTATATGGCCCCGCAGCTATCGGTTTTCCATATAACTCTTTTAAATAATCTAAACTTGTATTTTGTTTATAGTCTTTTCCATAATACGCTTTTGATAACACCGGTCCACCTAAAGCAGTTAGTGTCTGCGAATTAACTTTTTCAGTCGTAATTTTAATTGTCTGTGGATCAACAACTTGAATTCCTTCAATAGAAGTTGCTTTTCCTTCTTTATATTCTTTACCACCTTTAACAGCATATTGAGAGATGTCTATTTCTCCTTCATATGCCTTATCATGTAAAAGCGTCAATGTGAACGCTACATCATCCGCTGTTAATGGCGAACCATCACTAAATTTTAAATCTTTACGTAAATGGAATGTATATGTTAACTGATCAGAAGAAACATCCCACTTCTCAGCTAATTCTGGAGTTGGCTTTCCTTGTTTATCTGTCGATACAAGCGACGCAAAAATGACAGAGGTTACATTTCCATCCCAACCATTTTGCTGGAAGTATGGTAAAAAGACACCACCCGGTTTACTAATCCCAACAACTAACGTGTCTTTTCGATTTTTTGCTTTATCGGGTACTTTCGTCTTATCTGTAGCAGCAATCTTTTCGATTTTTATATTTTTTAAATCTTGCTGTTTAACTGGTTCTGTAGAAGCCGTATCTTCCTGTCCCCCGCAAGCAGATAACACAAACGAACTACTCAATAATACTGAAAATACACCAGCCCATTTTTTTGTCTTTTTCTTCATTGTCCCCACCCTAACTTTTTTTAATAATTACACTTTATGAACTGCTTGCCTTATGTATGCCTCCCACAGCAACATTTATAGCCAATCGGAAAAGTCGGTTTTGAACGTAAAAAAAGATGTTTTTGAGGGGTAACAATCTTATTCCGACCTTTCCGGTAGACTTTATGGTTATTAGCTTATATCTTTCAGTATATTTTGTCAATTATTTCTATATAAATATTTCGAGAATTCTCCAAAAATTATTGAGCAATATTCAATTTAGGTAAACTTAACAAAATACCATTATAGTTATCTTCTTGTAATCCTTGAATTCGTGCATTATGTGCAGACACGACTTTACTATTGTTTAAGAAGATAACAGGTGGATCCTCACTTAACTCTTGATATAATTTTTTATAGATTTCTTTTCGTTTTTCAGTATCCAATGTTTCTAGTGCCTGCTTAGCTAATTCATCTACCTTCGGATTATAATATCCATCATAATTACGCTTACTTGTCGAAACAAACTCCTCAATTGTTCCGCTCGGATCATCAATCATCGGTGTGGAGACCATCGCTAAATCATAATCTCCTTTAATTACCTTGGAAATCATCGTATTAAAGTCCATGTATTCAGGATTGAAATCTACCCCAATCTTTTTATAATCCTCTTTCATAACGGGGATCATCACATCGTTGATTTTACTTGCAGAAGAAGCAAAATAACTTACCTTCAATTTCTGGCCATCTTTTTCCCGAATACCATCTGCCCCAGCTTTCCACCCTGCTTCATCAAGTAATTTCTTTGCTTTTTCTAAATTATATTCGTATTTATTGATCCCTTCTTCTGTATACGCCCAAGAGACTGGTGTAATTGGTACATTGACGAGTGAAGCATAACCTTGGAAATACGTATCAATTACTTTTTGGCGCTCTAATCCGTAAATAAACGCTTGGCGTACACGTTTATCTTTAAAGTAGGGCTTCTTATAATTCATTTTAATATAGCCGTAAGAACTTCCTATATACACATTAATATTAGCGAAACCTAGCTCTTTTAATTGCTCAATCGTTTCCGCACTTGTCGTGAAACCATCATAATCTACTTCTCCCGCTTGAAATTGTTGCAAATTCGTATCACCTTTTGTAATTTTATAAATAAAGTGCCCAATCTTCGGTTTACCTTCAAAATAATTTTCATTTGCTACAAAACGAACTTCTTGACCTGGAATATATTTATCTAGTTTATACGCTCCTGCTCCCATCGGTTTTCCGTATAACTCTTTTAAGTACTCTAAATTCCCTCGCTTATACTCTTTACCGTAATAAGCTTTTGAAATCACTTCTCCACCAATTAACGACAATGTTTGGGCATTTACCTTTTCAGTTGTAATCGTAATTGTTTTCGGATTAACTACTTGAATGCCTTCAATAACTGTTGCCTTTCCTTCTTTATATGCTTGCCCACCCTTTATTGCGGTTTGACTTATATCAGTTGCTCCGCTATATGCCGGGTCATGTAGTAACGTTAATGTAAATGCTACATCATCTGCAGTTAACGGCGCACCATCACTAAACTTCAAATCATCTTTCAAGTGGAACGTATATGTAAGCTGATCCTCCGAAATATCCCACTTCTTCGCCAAAATGGGAATTGGTTTTCCTTCCTTATCCAATCCAACAAGAGGCGCAAATATAGCTTGCGTTATATTACCATCCCACCCATTCTCCATAAAATGCGGAAGGAATATCCCGCCAGGGCTCGGCATTCCAATTACAAAAGTATCTTTTCTTTCTTTTGCCTTTGCTGGACTTTTTGCTTTGTCACTCCCTTAATAAACTCATCTTTTACTTTCGGCATCTTTGCTGCTTCATTTGTACTTTTCTCTTCTTGAGCGCATCCTGCTAATAAAACCGATGTACTAAGGAATGTAGCAAGTAACCCTTTCAAAGCCTTTCGCATAATTCTCACCCTTACTTTCCTGTTTTTTAATTAAGAGGGAACATAACGCTCCTTTCTGTAACTATCTTTATTTTACCTATAAAAATAGTATGAATTGATTTCAAGATTATTCCTTTTCAATAGGTATGTCAATCCTTACCAATTGTTTTCTCTCAAAAAAACAAAAAACACCTTCTATTACCTAATAGCCACGCATAGAATAATAACAATCAACTACCAAAAAGGGGGCGAAAATATGGACAACCTATTCCAATATGTCCTGCACTATGTGCTATTAACAATCATAATAGTCGGGGCGTTATTACTATTCCCGTTCTTCCCAAAGTTCGTCCTCTTTTTAGCTTTTTTTATTATGCTCGGGATCGCTATTATAATTTCAACGAGGGAAGATACCACACAAAAAGAAAGCAGAGTTCAGCGCGTAAAGCTGTAACTCTGCTTTCTTTTTTCAGTCGTAACGTATTCTTGTTAAACCAATTACGAAAAATACTCCTGCAAATAAAATGAGTATACCAATATATCCTCCTATATCTGCTAATGTGCCTCCCCTTACAATTAACTCCGTAAAGCCACGCATCGCCCAAGTTTGCGGAACAAAATTTGCCGCTGTTTGCATCCAAGCTGGTTCAATTTCAACCGGCCAATAAAGACCACTAATCATACATGTTGAAATTACAACGATATTACCTAGTGCGGACTGCTGTTCTGTTGTTTTTACGATACTTGCCAATAATAAAGCTAGACCAATGACGGCTAATAACAATACTGAAACGAGTGTAATAACCCCTAATAAATTTCCCCACTGCACATCAAATAATGAATGCGTTAATATCATTAAAACACCAAATTGAATCCACCCTATTAAAAAGAAGGAAAGGATATAACCTGCTAGCATTTGAACTTTTGAAACTGGTGTCCCTAATAAACGAGACCAAACACCAAGTTGTCTAGCTTTCAAAATAGTTCCCGTCGCACTTAACATGACAATCATGACGAATAGAATTGAAAAACCTGCAGCTCGACCTGTAACGTTATTTAACTTTTGATCATCATGTAAAATCGATTCTTTTTGAATCGAAACAGGATTTACTTTTGTATAAATTGTTTCATACATCGTTTCCCACGAAGTGTTACTTTTCTTCTCAAAATCTCTTGCCGCACTAACTTCTATCTCCATCTTTTTTAATGCACTTGCTAATACTTGCCCTACAGAAGTTCCACCCGTAAAATCAGCACTGGCTTGAAATTGAATATTTTCTATTTTTCCATCTAGCATACTCTTTTGAAAATCTTTTGAAACGATGATTATACCAGATGATTTCTTGTTTTCGATCCTCTGTTTCCCTTCCTCATATGTTACCTTCTCTATAGAAATTAAATCACTTTTCTTTATTTCCTCATAATACTTGCTAGATAATACAGAACCATCTTTATCCACTAAACTAATATTTACTTTCTCATTCCCACTTCCACCGAAAATAAGTGTAAAAATAATAGGCATTCCAAACATGAGTATATAGCTTTGTGGCTTAATTAAGATTTGTTTTAATTCTAGCCAACAAAGTGCCCAAACCTTTTTCATCATTTCCCCTCCTATCTCGTACGTAAACGTAACGTTCCAATCATAACGGAGATAATTCCTGCACTACATAAACTTAAAATAATAGGGAGTAGCACATCCCAAGATGTTCCCGACATAATATTTAAGAAGCTTGTAAGTGCCCATTTATTTGGAACAATATTCGCAACTGTTTGAAGCGTATCGGGAAATACGTAAATCGGTAACATTGATCCACCTAATATAGCTAATATTTGAATGCCGATTCCCCCCATTAAATCTGCCGTTTTTTCCTCACGAATAAAGGCTGCAATTAGCATGGATAAACCAGAAACACAAATTGCATACGAAACCCCCAACACTACTATTTGAGACACGTCTTCGCCCCATTCCACATGAAACATAAAGTGTGTAGCAACTATAAACATTCCAAATTGTATACAGGCAAATAGTAATGTACCTAAAAATTTCCCGAATAAAATCGAAAATGAACTCGTCGGTGTACTGAACAACCGCGCCAACGTTTCGGTTCGTTGCTCTGTTACAACTGACTTCGCACCTACTGTTATGTTATATAGTAAAAACATGACTAACATCGCTGCTGCATAATATTGCATCGCTGCAACTGTTTTTTTACCAACTGTTCCTTTTTCGATATGATTCGCACTTGCAGTTGCTACCGTCTGTAGATTTCCACTTACCTCTTTTGCAACTTGTGCCACATCACCCTGCTGGGATTTTACTAATTCTGTTACAACACTTTTAGTAGATACTGCGACTGTTTGAACACGTTCTGAAAAAGAGCGGATCATTGATTCGGCAATTTTCGCTTGTATATCTTTTGATGGGTCTATAAGCACCTTTGGTTCTTTTAATTTTCCATCTTGTATTTGTTCGCTCCATTTATTTGGGATGACAATTCCTACATCGATTTTCTTTTCCTTTAACATATCTTCAAGCTCTTCCTGAGAATTAACTACCTTTACTTTCACATCATCTTTTATTTCTTTAGATTGCAATACATCTTTTTGAAAGACATCTGCAAACTCATCCGTTCCCCCTTGATAATAGCCAATTATTGTTTTCGGTAATCCACCACTATCAAATACATTACTTAACGCTGAACCTAAAATCGCTGTTAATAAAAGCGGCATAATTAACATCATCATAAATCCGCGGCGGTCGATTAAACGGATTTTTAAATCTTTCCATGCAATAATGAAACTTTTCATTTCGCACTAACCTCCTTAATCACGCAGTGAACGTCCTGTTAATTGTAAAAATAGTGCCTCTAAATTCGGTTCTTGTACTTCCAGCTTTAAAATTTGCGCGTTGTTCTCAACAACTACTGAAACAACTGTACCAATTGCCTCGCCACCATTTAATCCAATGTCAATCGTGCTATTATCTTCGTCAAAAATAATACGCTCAACAACAGGTAGTGCTTTCAACTTTTGTAGCAGTTCCGTACTATAGCGATTTAATTGCAATTTCACTATAAATCCATCTGTCAGACGATTACATAACTCTCTTTTCGTTCCTAGTGCAATTACCTTTCCGTGATCAACGATGGCAATTCGCTCACATAAATACTCAACTTCTTCCATGTAATGACTCGTATAAATGACCGTCATGCCTTTTTCATTTAATTTTTTAACAGTCTCTAAAATATGATTTCTCGATTGCGGATCAATCCCGACTGTCGGTTCATCCATAATTAATAACTCTGGTTCGTGCATAAGTGCTGCACCAATATTAATACGCCTTTTCATTCCACCTGAAAATGTTTCAATTTTATCTTTTCCCCGATCCTGTAAACCGACGTAACCTAACACTTCCTCCGCTCGCTCTTTTGCAACTTTTCCATTTAAACCGTACATCTTTCCCCAAAAAACCAAATTTTCCTTTGCTGAAAGTGTCGGATACAGCGCAATGTCTTGCGGAACAATACCAATTTTCTTTTTCGCTTCTAATGGATACTCTTTTACCGATTTCCCACCAACTTTTATATCACCACTATCGTATGGAATTAATCCGCAAATCATTGATATCGTCGTTGATTTTCCTGCCCCATTTGGGCCAAGCAATCCAAATGTTTCACCTTTTTTCACTTCAAAAGAAACATTCTTTACGATTTCCTTCTTACCAAATGATTTCGTAATATGATCTATGACTAACATATTGATTCAGCCCCTTTGCATTCATCTACACTTTCATTGTAGAAAAATTTCTTCTTCTCTCCATCACCCTTAAGATAGAAATACAAAATAAAAAAGCAGCAAATTCTGCTGCCTTTTCACACTTGTATATGCCAAAAGTCATGTGTATGTCGTAACACCGTATCTTACTGCGTATATTGCTGCTTGTGTTCGATCTCTTAGTTCTAGCTTACTAATTAAATTAGAAACGTGATTCTTTACAGTTCCCTCTGTAATGAATAACTTTTCAGCAATCTCTTTATTATTTAAACCGCGCCCAATTTCCTTTAAAACATCTACTTCACGCTCAGTTAATTGTTCTAGTTGTTCTGGTGTGGGGCACTCTACTGCTACTTTTGTCTTTTTTAATTCTTTTACAATTTGCGCTGTTATATCTTGAGGAAGCACAGCACCTCCACCGTGTACCGTTAAAATAGCTTGAACGATTGCATCCGTCTCCATATCCTTCAATAAATATCCGCTTGCCCCTTGCTCTAATGCTTCAAAAATAAGCTCACTATCACTAAAAGTCGTTAACATAAGAACCTTTATATGAGGAAACTTTTCTCTAACTAAACGAGTTCCTTCAACACCATTCATACGAGGCATCCGAATATCCATCAAAATAATTTCAGGCTGTAATTGTTTCACCTTTTGTACAACTTCATCCCCATCACTAGCCGTCCCCACCACTTCAAGTTCCGGACGCAAATTTAATATCATTGCCAATCCATCACGAATCAGTGATTGATCATCAACAATCATAATTCGAATCATAACGCTCCCCCTATTATCCATGTTTTTTCTCGCAGTGGGAATTCGATTTTTAAGCGAAAACCTTTTTCTATTTCACTCTCAAATTGAATGATTCCACCATGCTCCTCTACACGTTCTTTCATATTAAGTAACCCAAACCCAGGACTTACTTCATTGACTCCCATACCATTATCCAAAATACATAACTTAACTTGTTCCATTGAACAAACTAAACTTACTTCACACAAGCTAGCTTTCCCGTGACGTTTTGCATTCGTTAAAGACTCTTGCATAATACGAAGCAGCGTAGGCTGTAGTGACAACGGAATCTCAACCGGATCCCCTTGCAATTGAAAAGATATTTGTACTTTCGTCGCTTTAGAATATTCATGTAACATTTCACGCATATTCTCTATTATGTTCCCTAGTTTACTTTCCTCTTTTAAGGCATGCACAGAAGCTCTCACTTCTTGAAGTGATTTTCTAGCTAACCCATGACATGTATGTAATACCTCTTCTGTAGCGTCCGATTTTTGTTTCCATAAAGCCTCCGCTAGTTGTAATTGAACAAGTAAGGCAGTCATATTGTGACCGACTGTATCATGAATTTCTCGGGCAATATCATTCCGCTCCCGAACAGCAGTCAATTCTTCCACCTCTTTAGCATATAACCGTAATTGTTCATGAGCTTCTTTTAAAGCTGTATGAGATGATGCTAATTCCCCATATTGCTCATCTACCATTTGCCGAGCAGCTGTAAGTTTTTTTATTAAGTTTCCAGCTAAAGCACTGAAAACGATGAACATAAAGTTAATTGCATTACTCTCCAATTCCAGGCTCCCTGTATGTTGATACGTATGTAGTATATTTATAAACCAACAAAGAAAGAAAAAAGCGATAAAAAAATAAGTCATCCTTTTACGCCAATCATGAATAAATAATCCTACCGCATCAATTCCAAATATAATTAAATACAAACATGTCTCGGGAAATAAAAACCCTAATAATGCTGTGACAATACCGTTTGTGAGCAAGGTATAAAAAATGATTTTCCTACTCTCTTTTGCTTTTACAAGTAAAATATGATTCACAATATAAATGAAAAGTGCAATACCGACAAAAAATTGTAAATTCGCTGTTTCACGTGAAACATGATTTGCGTAAACTAAACAAATCATAACGATTGTAGCAATCCGCGCGTATCCTAACATAAAATTCCCCTCACGTTTCCGTAGCATAAAGCTCATTTCCTCATCATACTAACAAGAAAATTATACCAATTTTTACCCCTTCGTTATACAAAAAAGAGCAAGCCCTCCCTCAAAATCCGGGAAAACAACTCGCTCTTTTTCATTCTATTTTCTTTACTCTACAATATTCTCTAACTCATTATATAACTCCGCTCGCAAAAACTCTTTTTTCGTTTTTTCTTCATACAATTGTTCAAGCATTTCAACATCAACTACATGTTCCATTTTACATTCGAGTGCATATATATCTTCTTCTATATGCATTAACTCGTTTTCAACTTCCTCTAAATTCCTAGACTCCTTCTTTTTTATAGGTATTACTTTTAACACTTTATTCCCTTGCTGCTTCTGTTTTGCTACTTGTTTCTCAATTCTTTCTTCCCACTTTTGACGAGCCCATGCATAGTTCCCCGCAAACTCAAATAATTTGTGCTCATCAATCCAATATGTCTTTTCAAACAATTTATTTAAGAAATAACGATCATGTGAAACAGCTAAAATCGTTCCGTTATATTGTTCAAGGGCTTCCTCTAAAACTTCCCTTGATTCAATATCAAGATGATTCGTCGGTTCATCTAAAATAAGAAAGTTAACATCTTGATACATAAGTTGCGCGAGCCTTAACCTCATTTTTTCTCCGCCACTCAGTTGCGTTACTTTCTTAAAAACAGCTGGACCATAAAATAAAAAGCGAGCTAATATATGTCTTGCCTCTCCCTCTGTTACAGCTACACAATCTCTGAAAGCTTCCAATACATTGTTCTTCATATTCCCGTACGCATGTTGCGATAAATAACCGATTTTCACACTACTACCAATCCGAATTTCTCCAGCATCTTGCTTCATTTCTTCTAATAGTAATTTTAATAACGTAGTCTTTCCTGTACCATTACGTCCAACGATAGCTGAGCGCTCCTGAAAACGAATATGCAAATTTACTTTCTCGAATAAAGATCGTTCAGCAAATCCTTTACTCACTTCTTTCATTACAACAACATCTTTTCCGCTTCTCTCTTGCCCTTCAAACTGAAGTCCCATCTGTTTTCTATCCAAAATGGGTCTCTTTAGTTTCTCTATACGCTCTAATGCGCGTTCCATATTTCTCGCTCTCTTATGCAATCCTTCATTCGGCGGATTCGCCTGATTTGCCCATTCACGTAGACGCTTAATTGCTTCTTTCATTTTCTTTATTTTCTTTTGCTGTTCTTGATACGCTTGAAATTCTTGAAGCAGCCTTTCTTCCTTTTCCTCAACAAACTGGGAATAGTTCGTATGATATACGTGAATTTCTCCATCTTCTAGATCAAAAATTTTCGTTACAACTTCATCAAGGAAATAGCGATCATGTGAAATGATCATAACTGTTCCTGTATATTCTTTTAGAAATTGCTCTAACCATTCCACTGCAAATAAATCTAGATGATTTGTTGGTTCATCTAATAAAAGTAAATCTGGTTTCTGCAATAGCATATACGCAAGGCTTACTTTTGTTTGTTCTCCACCACTTAACTCCATAAATGATCGGGGAAATAGTTCCGTCACCTGTAGACCATTTGCTACCTTCATAATATTCGCTTCTATTTCGTACCCACCGAGAAACGCGTACCTTTCTTGAATTACTCCGTACCTCTCCATCAATTTTTGTAAAGCAGATGCTTCCTGTTCTTCCGCCATATTCTTTTCTAAAGCATGCATTTCTCTTTCTAATTCCTTTTCTTCTTTAAAAGCGGAGCTCAATACATCATATACAGTCATATCCTCATCAAATTTTGGAATTTGCGCCACATGACCAATACGTGTACCTTTCTTCATATGAATGGCTCCTTCGTCCAAACTCTCCATTCCTGTTAGAAGCTGCAAGATAGTTGTCTTCCCGCTACCGTTACGACCAACTAAACCAATACGTTCACCATTCTTTATTTCAAGCGATATATTTTCAAATATGATGTTTCCACCAAAAGATTTCGTTATATTATTTACACTACAAATTGTCATTTTCCGTACTCCTTTCAATATAAAAAACCATGGGAAAGAAACATTCCCCATGGTTTTTGGCATAGAAAAAGGAAGCCAAATAGCTCCCTTTTCACACGTTTATCAAAAATGGGTGAAGAGACTTCTATCGTTCAATAGCTACTATGCAATTGTTAAAAAAGGGCATACGTATCCCGTTAACAACTACATCATGAAAAATCGCACGACAAAAATAGATATAATCTAAAAATTTGGCACGCGCAGCTAAAGAACGTTTCATCTCATTCACCCCTTTCGTACGGAATTTAATACTACTTCTTTATTATACTTTCCCATTTCATGTTTGAATAGTCATTTTTCTGAAAATAATGAAGATAGACTAAACATTTCAATAAGTGACATCAAATCTTACAAAACTGTTATGTTCACGTAATGGAAAGCGATAGTACGAAAAGATGCCTCCCTATACAATAAAGTTATAAACAAGAGAGACAAAAACAAGGAGGAAAACAATCATGATGAAAGAAATCGTAAAAGCAATCTTTGAGGTATTAGTGAACGGACAAGCAGTTGTAAAAGAACTAAACGAACTATAAAAAGGAGTGAAGGAATATGATAAACATGGTGAAAATGATTTTACACGCTTTAGTCGACGCAAAAGCAGTTAGCCAAGAATTAAACCAACAATAAAAAGGGGTACATGAATATGAAGAAAGCCATTATTATGATCGCAAGTACGGCAATTGCCTTATACACAATAAAAAATAGAAAAAAGAAAAAAAATGCAAATGCTCTATATTATCCATACACACTATTGAAGAAAAAATAAAAGACAAGGTACCCTATTGTAATGAGGATATCTTGTCTTTTATTTTTCCCTATTCCCTTTAAAGGATTTCCTCCTCCTTTCCCCGAATGTATTAAGCGGGATTTTTACACATATTTTAAAGGGGCATATATACAAATGGATACTCAACAACTATATTTTTTAAACGATATCGGTAAACAAAAACCAGAAAGCATTCGGAACAGAAGCGCTGCATGTCCTTTTTGTGACAGAGAAAATTTAACGGATATTTTAGCAGCTGAGGGCTCTATTATTTGGCTGAAAAATAAATTTCCTACATTAAAAGATACCTTTCAAACAGTGCTAATCGAAACAGATAATTGTGAAGATCATATCGGAACATATACAGAAGAACATATGAGAAAACTAATTCGTTTCTCTATTTACCATTGGTTAAACTTACAGAATAACGAAGAATTTGCATCTGTGATTTTATATAAAAATCATGGTCCATTTTCAGGTGGCAGTTTGCACCATGCACACATGCAAATTATCGGAATGAAATATGTAGACTATCTCGAAAATGTAGAAAAGGAAAATTTCCAAGGAGTAATTGTACAAAAAAACGAACGTATTGAACTCAATATTTCAAAGCGTCCTATTATTGGCTTTACTGAATTTAACATAGTCATTGAAGATATTGCATTTATAGATGAAATGGCAAATTATATTCAGCAAACTGTACGTTACATACTGACAGATTTCCATAAAGGATGTAGTAGTTATAACTTATTCTTCTATCACCTAAATGGAAAAATCATTTGTAAAGTTGTTCCTAGGTTTGTCGTTTCACCATTGTATGTAGGGTATAAAATACCACAAGTTTCTACAAAACTAGAAGAGGTGAAAATACAACTAGCACAGTATTTCATGAAACAAGAAGACAAAATTATTCATAAAAAAACAGAGTAGGTGTCGAAAACCTACTCTTTTATTACGCCTTTATTCCGATAATATACATCTTCTAATCCAACGTTATACTTCATATTGTTATCCGTCCACTCTGGCCCTAGATTCCCTGGCCATCCAGATGTATTTGCTATATATTTCAGTAATGCAAAATCAGTCAGACCCTTTTGCACCCCACGCTTATATCCTTTCAGTAAGTGCGGCATTGCAATTTGCGCATTTGTACGCGGATCTTTCAACTCTTCATCAGTTAAATTATCCGGTGCAAGCCCACCACCGCGGTGCAATTGAAACAATCCGAATGAAGTTCCGTTATCTCCAACACTTCTTGGATTTAACCTACTTTCATGTTCGGCAATTGTCAGAGGTATCCATTCTGGAAGGTTTACTTTCTTTGCTTCCTCTATAATAATTTGTTTCATCTGTTTTGCTTCCTCTGAATCAACATAGCTTGTCTCATTTATTAGCTTATCCATTCCTTCAGACTTCTCTTGGAAATATAAATACACTCCAAGAACAACTAAAAATCCTACAAAGAATTTCTTCACTACCTCTACCTCTTTCTCCGCTGAAATTTGTCCCCTTTCAGCCTTCCCTTTACAATTACCTACATTCTATCATTCTCTTACTCTTCCATCATAGCAAATTACTATACATATTATCATCATGCTTTAGACCGATTTCGCGAAAAATAATTGGTAAATATATGCAAAAATGTAACTAACATGGACTATAACTTATTTCTTGTATATAATTGTAAATTGAATTCTATATAGACTAGGAGCATATATAAATGAAAAAAGCCCTACTACTCTTTTTTAGCATTTTACTACTCATTCCTATACACACATCTGCGCAAACATCATCCAAGCCAAAAGTACTTTTTTTGTATAGTACAGAAGACAACAAAATTACAAACAATGTACAAATCCTTAATACTCAGTTAGGGCACTTTACAAAAGATATAACAGTAAAAAGTTTAAAAGAGATACATGAAATTAGTAACTCATCTTCTTATACACATATCGTTTATATCGGAGAGCAAAAAGAAGTTCTTTCTACTGAAGTAAAACAATTTCTAGAAAGCTTCTCAGGTCCAGTACTAGTTTTAGGTCAAAATGTTGAGCAATTATCTAATCGTTTTTCTTTCATTACCTCGGATGAAACTGATATACGAACTCATACTATAGAATATCCGACACACAAATTAAAAAATGAATTACAAGAAGAACGCTTAATGAAGAAAATTGAAGCAAAAGGAACAACTCTTGCTTACGCCTTGAGTGCCGATGGAGCCCATCCATTAATTGTTCAGCAAGGAATATCATATTATGTTGCAACTCCAAACCTTTTCGATTGGATGTCTCATTACGTCGGTGAAATGCTATTTTCTTACTTTGAACAAAAGCCGATGACAAATAAAACTTCAGCTTATTTACGTCTTGAAGACGTTCATCCAGCTGTAAATGTAAAGCAATTAAAAGAAATTGCTGAATTACTAAAAGAGAAAAACCTTCCTTATATGATTACTGTTATCCCTGTTTACAAAGATCCCGACACAGGAAAAACAGTACATTTAAAGGATAACTCTGAATTAGTCGATGTTTTACGCTTTATGCAAGATAACGGTGGTTCAATCGTTATGCATGGCTACACCCATCAGTTTTATGATAGTGAAACTGGCGAAGGTTTTGAATTTTGGGATGTAAAAACAGATCAACCAATTCGCCAACCAAACCATGAAAAATCAAAGACAAAAGAAGATTTTCAGTCTACAGAAGACTATAATAGATACGTAGAGAACGGAAAAGCCTTCGAAGAAAAATATACTAAAGATCATATTGAAAAAGGGATTACAGAGCTTGTAGGAGCGAAATTATATCCAGTTGCCTTTGAGGCTCCGCACTATACAATGTCTCAAAAAGGATATGAAATACTTTCTCAATATTTCTCTACTTATGTAGGACAACTACAACTAAACGATACAACTTGGAAATCTATGCATTCACCAGCTTATACGAGTACACCATCGTTTTTACATGGGATGAAATTAATACCTGAAACGGTTGGATTTATCGAAGAAGGCCAGCCACAAGATATTGCCAAAATGAAAGAACGTGCTTTATCTATCACTAAACTATCTGATGGAATTATCGGCGCATTCTATCACCCTTACTTAGGTGTTCAACCATTAAAAGAAGTATTAAAAGAACTAGAAAGCATTCCAAACATAGAGTGGATTGATTTACAAAAAGAAACGAATGAAGTAAAAATGAAAGATATTCATATTACTACTAATAAAGACGGCATTCACGTTGAAAAACCAACAAGTGCGAATGACATAATTAATTATATAAAACAATATGGGTTCTTCCTTATAATTGGGTTCATTATAATTGTCTTTCTTTTATTATTAAGACGTGCGAAAAAATTAGAGTCATAAAAAAACACCAAGCGAGATGCTTGGTGTTTTTTTATGACTCACTAACTTTATAAAATCGTACCGTATTCGCATATATTTGCTCAGTAACTTTCTCTACTGGTATTTTTTTTATTATACTAATTTCTTGTAATACATCTTTTATCATATAAGGATGTGTCATCGTATCCTTCTGAAATTCCCATGGGCCATCTGTTTCTACCATCATATATTCAAGCGGATAATACGAAACGATTTTTCTAATTTTCTCCTTATGTAAAACATCCGGTGTGATAGAAATATAATAACCGTTCCTCATCATCCGTTTCATTGTCTCTTCACTTCCTTTAAACCAATGGAAGTGTGCGCGTGAAACTTTATATTCTTCAAGAAAATCACATACAGTGTCAGCATCTCCATAAACCGCATGCAATACAATTGGTAAATCATGTTTACTAGCTAGTTCAACAAACTTTTTTAACACCGCTATGTATGGATCGATAGCAATATTTTCATCTTCTTTCCTTAAATAATACGGGAGTCCCACTTCACCAATCGCAACAATGTCCTCTACATGAGCTTCAATTAATTTAAATATGCGCTCACATTCTTCTCTATGAATCGGCTGCTCCGGATGAAAACCTATTGCTGGATGTACAAAAGGATATCGCTTTGCTAAAGATAAAGTTTCTAGGCATGATTGATAATTCATAGATACTGCAATAAGCCCTTGTATCTCTTTACTGTTTTCCACATCTATAAGTAATCTACTTTTCTCTTCATTCTCATATTGATCAACATGTATATGGCTATCAATCCATTTCATCTTTATGCCCCCATAAAAAAAACAAGAAAGGGTCCCCCTTCTTGTTTTATCATCTATATTATTTAACAATTAAATTTGTTATTATATCAAATAATCCAATACATACTATGGCAACAGTAAAGTAGCTACAGAAATCTTTAATTGGAAACTTCACTACTTCTTCTTTACGCATCCCAGTTTTCTCCCTTCTTAATATATCCCTAATTATTTTTTATCTATTTGTATCTATTATGCAAAAAATATGACAAAGTTACTATCGAATTAACTTACGTAAACCTTACAATATTGTAAGGTTAAAAAAAGAGCCTCATCTAAATAGAGATGAGGGCTATTAAAAAGTAGTTGGTTTTTCATTCTTCATTAACATTACAAACGGAAAGTGATACAGTGAGACTTTCTAGTTATACTATATGAAATTCACTATATTTTAACTATCGAATTACATTACAGAAGGCTTACATGTTTGTAAGCTATGCGTAATGTAATTCGATAGTTTCCCTTACCTATATTTCGTACAATAAAGTTAGGAAGTAAGCCAAATAAGAAGAACACTCACATAACCAAATTACATTGCTAGTAGCTACTCTTCTTATATCTTTCACTCACGCTACTACAATGTACCCCCTTCCCCTTTATATAATAAAAAAAGCCTTAGTCCATATGGACTAAGGCTTTTTCATGAACTCCAAAATACCCCTACCTAGTATTTTTATTTTCGACAAAAAATAGGTGGGGGTATAATCCGCTATCTCATCGTTAAAAGTTTACTCTTCGCATTAATAGGAATATTTACAACTTCAATTTCTTCAATTGCCTCGCCGTAGCGTCCTTTTGCGTACACCTTTAATGCCCCCTCTCTCTTTAACATATGCTTAACAGTCTTCTTTATTTTTTGCTCTCTTCCACGTTCGTCAAATGCAATAAATTCATATTCATACCACTCATCACCAATATGCTGACCAATTGTATTCACAACCGTATAATATTCTTTCGTCTTATAAAGTGGATTATATTTATCGATAACTGGTCCAAGTTTCGTAGGCAATAACATTACTACTATCACTATCATCGCTATTATAGTAGTGATCATTTTTTTCTTCATAATAAATCTTCCTCCCTTGCAGGATATATATACATCCATTTTAAAAAGAAGGAATAAAATCTACTATTGAATCTCATTACATTACACTTACATTTTTGTAAGAATTAAAAAAGGCGAACGAATTTACTCGTTCACCTTTTAGCTCGCTTTAAAACCACCGCCAAGTACATCACGCACATCGTGAATGACAACGAAGGCATCTTCATCAACTCGGCCGATAACTTGCTTTAACTTAACAAGCTCTTGTTTATTAATAACGACATATAATACTTCTTTATTTTTACCAGTATATCCGCCGCGCCCCTCTAATACAGTGACACCACGTGTCATGTTTTTCGTAATAGCTTCACGAATTAAGTCTGGTTGATTCGAGATAATCGTAACTGCAGTCTTTGTATCCATTCCTTCTACAATGAAATCAATTACTTTCGCTCCGATAAATACAGCAACGAGTGTATACATTGCCTTTTCTTGCCCTATTATAAATACAGAACCAGCAATTACAACGATATCAATAATGAGTACGCCTTTACCAACACTCCAACCTAAGTATTGATTTGCTAACTGCGCTAAAATTGCCGATCCTCCTGATGTACCTCCAGCTTTGAACATACACCCTAATCCGATACCTACAAATAGACCCGCGAATAAAGCTGCTAAGAGCGTATCACTATTTACATGATACTCAATGTGCTCTGTAACATATAAAAACAAAGATGTTTCTACAATCCCTAAAATTGTATAAACCATCGTTTTTTTATCAAAAAATTTATAACCAACAGCCAGTAAAATTGCATTTATAGCAAAATTGACAATCCCTGGCGACCAACCAAATAAATAATACGTAACAACCGTTACACCAATAATGCCACCTTCTGATAAACGGTTTGGAATTGCAAAATAATTAATACCGATTGCGAATAACAATGAACCAATTGTAATTAATGTTATCTCTTTTATACGTTGATTAACCATAGTTCATACCTCCCCCCATTTGACATTGTATCACTATCTCCTAGAGGTTTAGAAGTGGTTTTTATTACGCCATTCTTCTCATAACAGCAATGGTATTATGTTTAAACAAACACCTGATTAATTATTCATATTTGCTCTAACTGCACGAGCAAAGCGTTCCACATTACCTTTCTGAATATACTTAGCTGTTACCGTTTCCTGATTACAAGTAAACACTAATTGCGGATGAAAATTTATGTCGTCTATATGCAAATACGAATACTCTTCAAATGTTGATGGATAATACGAAAATCCTCCATAAAAGAGGAGACGTCTAGTAGTAGCAACGAAAATTCCATGCCGATATGATAAGGTAAAATCATCTTTCTCAAATATCCCTATCACAAATGCTAAAATTTGTTCATCATCCTCTACATACTTTTTCATACTTAATAAAAGTTCATTCATACATATCCCTCCAAATTCTATTCATTGCTTTAACACTTGAAAAGAATCCATGGATTATTACAGACCGGTGTAACTCTTTTATAAAGTATGAAATGCGTTTCCTGTCAAAGACATTTCAAAAAATAATCCGTTATGTGATTATACACATAACGGATTATTGCTAAACTGTAGAGCGTTCCACAAGTTTATACGGAATTTCCATCTTTTCTTGTTTAGAACCCTCATCACTTACTCGTCTGTAAAACATTTCAAAAGCCGTCTTACCTATTTCCTTTAAATTTTGGTCAATAGTTGTCAGTTGTAAAACTTGAGAAATCGGTTGATTATCAAAACCAATAATCGCTAAATCCTCCGGAACTTTAATACCTAGTTTATTAACTTCTGTCATGATCCCAATAGCAACTTCATCTCCTGCCACTATTAATGCTTCAGGTGGATTCTCCATCTCCTTAAATTGATGTGCAACTCTTACACCATCTTCTAATGTAAAGCATTCTGTGAAAATCCGATCTTCCATCACTTCTGCATCTATTAATTGTAGCTGTTGTTTATAAGCATCAAAACGTTTCTTACTACTTGGTCCTAACTTTCTTCCCGTACAATATCCAATCTTCTTATAACCTTTTTCAATAAGATAACTCATCCCTAATTGAAAGGCATTAAAATGATCTGTATATACACTCGATATACTTTCAATATCATTATCCTCACAAGCAATAACCGCCCCATACGCTGCATACGGCTCTATAATTTCCCACTCATTGGCACGAGAACAAATGATCAGACCATCTAGTTGCTTTGTTTTCAACATATGTAAACTTTTCATTTCTTCTTTTTTATTGTAATTCGTTTGACAAAGAAGCACTCGATAATTGTGAGCTAACGCAACTTCCATCATTCCACCCACCATCGCATCAAAACACGGATGATTAATATAAGGTAAAATCACACCAACAATATTCGTCTTCCCTTTTGATAAATGAACAGCATTTGCATTTTGTGAGTAATTCAATTTCTCAACTATTTCTAAAACAACTTTCCTTTTTTCTTCACTTACATACGGATGATCATTTAATACCCTCGAAACAGTCGTAACCGAAACCCCAGCCATCTTTGCAATATCTTTAATATTAGCCATACACTCACCTCTACTTTTAACTTAATAAATCACATGAACATATGTCAAATCTTCTCATCATGACACCTTCATTCGTTTTTCTTACAAAAGTGTAATTTTCCTGTAAGCTAATTCGATAGTGACTCTCCGCTATATTTCATACAATTAAGTCAGAAACAGGGCAACAACCATTCGAAAAGGAGCGGATCTAATATGATGAACAAAATGAAAGCAAACAATTTCTTAAACACAATGGGCATGGTATTATCTGCTCTTATCGATGCAAAAGCTGTTGCTTCTACATTAAACAAGTAAGGAGAATATATTATGAATAACATCACTTTTAACAAATTAGATTTTTTAGGACTTTCTAGTGGCTCGATTCTTCTTACTGCTTTTATTTACGCCGCTACGCTTGTATAAACTTTGTGTCCCCTTTCCCCTTTATTATAAATAGTAATAGAAAAGACGACCGTCTATGCCCGGTCGCCTTTTCTTATTTTTGATTTGATTGCAAAGTTACCTTTAGCTCTTCAAATTTTTCATTTAATTGATCTGTCATCATTTTCATAGCTGTTTTCCGATCTATTTGTTCTCCCGCATCAATTTGAATCGGATCTCCAAAAATTAATTGCGCCCTTTTTCCTTTTATTAATTCTTTTACACTTGATGGACCAATATAAGCTGCCGGTACTAATGGAACGTTAGAACGCAGCGCAATCGTAACAGCCCCAGCTTTTAATGAAACATCTTCTGATGATCTCGTTCCACTCGGAAAAATCCCGACTACCTTTCCTTCTTTTAATAGGCGTGATGGAATTTTAAGTGTACTCGGTCCTGGATTCGCACGATCTACAGGGAATGCATTTACATTTTTAAAGAACCAATTTTTAAATTTCCCTTCAAACAATTCTTTTTTTGCCATGTAATGAATTTGGGTTGGATACATCCCCGTTGCTAACATTAAAACATCCATAAAACTTGTATGTGTGCACGCAACAACGTAAGGGCCACCTTCTGGTAATTTTTCTCTCCCTTGCACTTCTACCTTCCCAGCCATTTTAAATATATATTTCAACGAAAATGTAATTGGTTTATACATTTGTTTCGTTCCTTTCTGAATATCCGAAGTATAATCATTTTCTTACAACGATTATAACACTAAGTTTTAGGAGTTGGTAATAAAAATAAGTATTTATTGTTAAATTTCAATTCTTACAAAAGTGTAATTTTCTTGTAAGCTAATTCGATAGTTACTTCTTACAATATTTCATATAATTAAGTCAGAAAGAAACAAGTAAGGAGAATGTATTATGGATAACATCACTTTTAACAAATTAGATTTTTTAGGATTAGCTAGCGGCTCCCTTCTTCTTACTGCTTTTATTTACGCTGCTACGCTTATATAAACTTTGTGTCCCCTTTCCCCTTTATATAAATAGTAATAGAAAAGACGACCGTCTATGCCCGGTCGTCTTTTTAATTTTTTCTTTCCTTCAATTCTTTTAAAAGCTGTATCAGTTCAGCTTGTTGTTTTACATTCTTACGACCATTTCGATTAATTGCTGCAAGCTCGCAGGCAACTCCAGCAGCAAAGAAAAACAATAAACTTTCTAACATATAAAATCCTCCAGTTGCCTATTAAACAGCTTGGCGCAATTGCTTTTCTTGCAACATTTGCTTATTTGCATTTTCTTCTTTTCTCTGACAAACATTATTACGAATAAGCGCTGCAATAACAAATAATGTTCCTACAATATCAAATGTTGTTATTTTATACCCTTGCATCATCATAATAACTAACGTAGTAATTGGCACAAAGTTAATAAATAAAATACCATTAATGGATGATAAGATTTTCACACCGTAGTTCCAAGCAAGTAGTGCTACGATACCTGGTAATGTCATCATAAATAACAAGTCATACTTCACAATAGAGATCGTTTCCATACTTGGAATTGATACATATCCAAGTGCCGTAATGATTACCGTTATAATCCCTGTGACAGTTGTACCAAATACACATGTCAACGTAGAATAACGTAATGTTGACCAATCGCTACACGTTTGACCACCCATCGTATAAATAACCCATCCTACAACACCAACAAATATAAATGCTAGTGAAAACATGTTATCTTTCAATGTTAAAAAGAAACTCATGTCGCCTTTCGTAATAACAAATATAGCCCCTACAAACGCGATAATCATGCTCGTTATCATATACTTCTTCGGCTTTATATGTTTATATCCCCATAAAATACAAATTGAAATCATCGGCATCAGTGCCTCCATAATAGAAGCTACCATTACACCTGATTTCCCCATTAACATTTGTCCTAGAAAAATTAATACATTATATACGGTAAACGCCATTGTTCCAAAAAAGACGAGTAACTTCCCTCTTCCTTCTAAGCGAAATGCTTTCTTTCCTTCTTTCATTAGCAATAATACAATCAGTACAATTGCTACCGCCCCATAACGAATAAACGAAAAATAAAACGGATCTATGTATTCTAGCGCATGATCAGCAACAGGAAACATCGCTCCCCATGACATACTTGCTATTAAACACGCCAAAGCCCCTATTATCATTTGACCTCTTTTCACCACAATCCCCCCACTTCTTTCTATTTGCACAAAGAGAATTGTAAAAGAAAAAATATATCACGTAAAATGATTCAAAATGATGTTAAGTATCATTTATAATGATACTTAACATCAAGGGGGCATAAAATGGAATTACGAGACTTACAAATCTTCCAGAGCGTTGCTGACCGAGGTAGTGTAAGTAGCGCAGCAAAAGAATTAAATTACGTACAATCAAATGTAACAGCACGTATTAAACAGTTAGAAAACGAATTAAAAACACCGCTCTTTTACCGTCATAAACGAGGCATGACTTTAACAGCTGAAGGTAGAAAAATGCTCGTTTATGTTCATAAAATTTTGCAAGATGTTGAAGAGCTAAAACAAGTGTTTTTAGATAGCGAAACACCATCTGGTATATTAAAAATTGGTACAGTCGAAACAGTAAGCACATTGCCTACCATTTTGTCTTCTTACTATAAGAGCTATCCAAATGTCGATCTATCATTACAAGCTGGTCTAACAGAAGGACTTATTAGAGAAGTAATCGATCACCAATTAGATGGTGCATTTATATCAGGTCCTATTAAACATCCATTAATTGAACAATACGATGTTAGTACCGAAAAATTAATGCTTGTTACACAAAATAAAGCTTTTCATATAGAAGAATTCACTACGACGCCCCTACTCGTTTTTAATCAAGGATGTGGATACCGCTCCAAGCTAGAACATTGGCTTAAAGATGAAGGTTTGCTTCCAAAAAGAATTATGGAATTTAATATATTAGAAACAATACTAAACAGTGTCGCACTCGGCCTTGGGATTACACTCGTACCGCAGTCCGCCGTCCAGCATCTTTCCAAGGCAGGTAAAGTACATTGCCATGCAATCCCTGAAAAATATGGTAGTATTTCCACGGTTTTCATACGCCGTAAAGATAGTTATATGACAAATTCAATGCGTAGCTTTTTAAAAACAATTGAAGGGCATCATCATATCAACATGCTTTAAAGGACATTCTTACACGAATGTCTTTTTTTCTTACAAAAGTGTAATCCTCCCGTAAGCTAATTCGATAGTTGTAGGCGTCCATATTTCATATAATTAAGACATAAAGCAGGGCAACAACAATTCGAAAAGGAGCGGATACGCATGATGAACAAAATGAAATCAAATAAATTTTTAAATACAATGAGCATGGTGCTATCCGCACTTATCGATGCAAAATCTGTTGCAACTACATTAAACAAATAAGGAGAGATTATAATGAGTAACATTACTTTCAACAAATCAGACTTTATCGGACTTGCAAGCGGAGCAACTCTTCTTACAGCTTTCATTTATGCACTTGCTCAAAGTCTTGTTTAATACTTTGTTTCCCCAAACCCCTTTATATAGAAAAGGCTGCTCGTCTTATAGACAAGCAGCTTTTTAGTTTGTTTCATATATAATTTGACCTGTTTTCGTCATATCGTATCCGCCAATCGCTTTTAATTCATCATGAAATTCTTCCGATTGCAGAATGTCTTTCATGACTTCGATCAGCTCTTCATTTTCTTTATTCTTCAAAATCACTAAATCATACTGCTCTTTCATGATTGGAATAAAGTCTACGTTCACAATTTGTGAAAACTTTTCTGATCCTACCCCAACATCAGCTTTTCCATTCGCAACTTGCGAGGCAACACCAAGGTGATTCGATTCTTCCCATTCATACCCGCTAATATCTTCTTTATTTATTTTTTGAATTCGCAATTGCTCATCCACTAATACCCTAATACCAGAACCCTTTTCTCGATTTATAAATCGTATAGATGACTGAGATAAATCAGCCCATGTTTTTATATTTTTTGGATTCCCTTTTTGCACATAAAACCCAACATTCCTTGATAATAAATTAATCATAATACATGGTTGTCCGACTAAAATACGTTTTACGTAAGGAACATTATACGTACCCGTTTCCCCATCAAACAAATGCAAACTAACGACGCTTCCTTCTCCTTGATACATCTTCACCAAACTCGTTAAACTACCTTGATACGCTCTTAATATATTAGAATTTGGCATACGATTTTCTATACGTTTTGCCAGCATATCTAACGTTAGTTCTTGCCCGCTAATAATACATGTATTCGAGGTACTATTACCATCGTTCTTTACAGGAACAACTTGCACCTTACCAGTTTTCATTTGCTTTATATATTGTTCTAAATCCGCTGCATCAATGCGCATCTGTCTACCAACTCTATAAGAAGGCAGTTCTCCTTTTTTAATTAAGTCGTATACAGTTAGTTTTGATACTTTTAATCGCTTTGCTACTTCTTCCGTTGTGTAGGAATGATGATCCATAGACGATTCCTCACTTTCTTCCTTCATTGTAACAAAGAAAAGAATATTTCTCCTATTTTTTAAAAACAACCATATCGTTCAAATTATATTCAATTATAACTAGTTATAATTAGTTATATTTAGTTATAATTAAATATATCGAAACGAAAGGGGATTTTTTTATGAACAAATTCACATTACGATCTATTGGGGCACTTATACTTTCTTTCCTTCTTATATTTAGCGCTGCTTGTACAAGTGTGGAAAAGAAAGAAAGGTCAGCTGCTAAAGAGGGACAAACAATCGAACTGACTATATCAGCTGCTGCTAGCTTACAAGATGCATTAAAAGAAATTGAAAAGCAATATAAAGAGAAAGAACCAACTATTCAACTTTCTTTTAACTTCGGTGCTTCTGGTGCACTTCAACAACAAATTGAACAAGGCGCACCTGCTGATTTATTCTTCTCTGCAGCAGAAGATAAATTCCAAACTCTTGTTAAAAAAGGATTCATCGATGAAAAAGAAGGGAAAAATCTTCTTGGAAATGAACTAGTTCTAGTTGTCCCAAAAGATAGTTCTCTTGCAAAATTCCAAGATTTAAAAGATGAAAAAATCAAGAAAATTGCACTTGGTACACCTGAATCCGTACCTGCGGGAAAATACGCAAAGGCTTCTCTCACACATGAAAATCTTTGGAATGACATTCAAAATAAAGTCGTATTTACAAAAGACGTTCGCCAAGTGTTAACATATGTAGAGACAGGCAATGTCGATGCTGGTATCGTATACAAAACAGATGCTCTTATTTCAGACAAAGTAAAGATTGGTGAGACAGCAGCAGCTACTTCTCATGAGCCAATTCACTATCCTTTAGGTGTTATAAAGGAATCTAAGCATAAGAAAGAGGCGACTTCATTTTATGAGTATTTGCAGTCAAAAGATGCACAATCTATCTTTAAAAAATATGGATTTACAGTCCTATCATAATTGCCATGAGCTTTGATGCTATTTTGTCACCGATCTTTCTATCTTTACGAGTAGCTGCATACGCCACCATTATCGTTACAATTTTAGGGACGATTATCGGGCGAGCGCTAGCACGCTCCTCATGGAGATATAAAGTAATATTAGAAACGATTTTCTTATTACCAATGGTACTTCCGCCAACTGTAATTGGCTTTTTCCTCATCATCATTTTTGGAAATAATAGTCCCATTGGAATGTGGATAGAATCATTGTTTCAGCAGTCCATTATGTTCACATCTACTGCTGCGATCATCGCTTCTACAGTTGTTGCATTTCCGCTTATGTACCAATCAGCAAAAACAGGATTTTCTATTGCGAATGTACAAATTGAAGAAAGTGCTCGTGACCTTGGTGCCAGTGAATATCAAGTTTTCCTGCACGTGACACTCTCACTTGCATTTCCTGCCTTACTAAGCGGAATGATTTTGAGCTTTGTTCGTGCGCTCGGTGAGTTTGGTGCTACACTCATGTTTGCTGGGAACATTCCTGGTAAAACACAGACTATCCCAACTGCAATTTACATGGCGATTGATGCAAGTAATATGCAACTCGCCTGGACACTTGTAGTTATCACTATTAGTATGTCACTTCTATTTCTGCTATGTATTCAGCTTATTAATAAAAGAATTACTAACTCTTAAAGCAGCTTTTTTCGAAGCTGCTTCTTTATTTCTTAGGAAATAAAATATACCGATGAGAAATAACTGAATTTTACCTTTTATTAAAATATACATTTTATTTGAATTCACTTTCTAAAATAGGCAATTTCCTGTTATTATATGGAGGTGTTTCAAAAAATGAAGAAATGAAAACGCATTTATATCGTAAGTTCTTCATCCTGTTTTAGCGATCGGTAATCTTCTACTCTATTAGTGGGGCATTACCGATCGTTAGAACGATATGTAATTATATTGGTATAGAAAACCGAAGGGAGTCTTGTAATGGACATTTTATTAGCGCTTCTTCCTGCAATCGCATGGGGAAACATCTTATTAGTAAGCGTAAAAATGGGCGGTGGTGCATACAGCCAAACGGTAGGTATGACAATCGGTGCTCTATTCTTCGCAACAATTATGTATGTATTTACTCAACCAACTTTAACAATGACAGTCTTGATTGTTGGTTTTATTTCAGGTTTATTCTGGGCTTTAGGACAAGTAAACCAATTAAAAACAGTTGAAAAACTAGGTGTTTCAACTACTGTAACTATTTCTACTGGTATGCAGCTTGTTGCAACTTCTATCTTTGGAGTTATCGCTTTCCGTGAGTGGACTACTACTACGACGATTGTTCTGGGAACGATTGCAATCCTATTAATCGTAGTCGGTGTTGTATTCACATCACTAGACGATAAAGAAAATGCTCAGCCACCAGGACAATTGAAAAAGGGACTTCTCACTTTAATTGTTTCTACTTTTGGCTATCTTGTATACGTAATTATTATTCGTTGGTATAACATTGATGGTTGGTCTGCTATTTTACCACAAGCAGTTGGTATGTTTGTTGGTGCGGTTGTACTGACATCTAAACATAAACCATTTAACAAATATGCAATTCGTAATGCTTTATCTGGTTTACTATGGGGAACAGGAAACTTATTCTTACTTCTTTCATTACCACGTGTCGGAGTAGCAACAAGCTTCCCATTATCTCAAACTGGAATCGTTATCTCAACATTCGGTGCGATTGTATTCTTAGGTGAAAAGAAAACAAAACGTCAATTGATCTTTATTGCACTAGGTAGTGTTTTAATTATCGGTGGCGCTGTATTGCTTGGTATGACGAAAGCATAAGCTTATAATTTATCAATCCCTGAAGCATAAATGCTTCAGGGATTTTTGATTATAACTATTTTTCAAATATAATAATCTTCATAGTTCTTTTTATATAGCCTCCCTTCCCTCCAATTGTATTCTCTCCACTACAAGCCGTTTCTTTTTACAAAATTCTCTTAAAAATGGTATCGTTTTTATAACATATTCTCATCAGAAAGGAATAAAGGATATGCCTAATAAACATCGAATTTTATTTATTGGTGCCGGTCGTATGGCAGAAGCTATATTTGCTGGACTACTTACAACAAGTAAAGAATACATCGAAGAAATTATTGTTTCCAATCGAAGTAACATAGAAAAACTAACGCAACTACAAACTCAATATGATCTATCGATTACAACGGATTGGAAGCAGCATATTAAATCTGTAGATACAATTGTTTTAGCAATGCCGCCTGTTGCACATGAACAGCTATTAGCGGATCTATCGCCTCTTCTAACTGATCAATTTGTCGTGACAGTTGCTGCCGGAATCGGACCATCTTATCTAGAAGAAAGACTTCCTCAAGGGACACCTGTTGCCTGGATTATGCCAAATACAGCTGCTGAAATTGGCAAGTCTATCTCTTTATACACGACGGGAAATTCCGTAGAGCAACGACATCATGAAACGTTACAACTTCTTTTAAGAGGTATTGGTACCTCGCAGTTTTGTACCGAAGAGGAAGTTCACCAACTTACCGCAGTTACTGGTAGTGCACCTGCTTTTCTCTATCACTTTGCTGAAGGTTTAATTGAAGCAACGAAAAGCTATGGAATTGATGAGGAAACAGCAAAACATCTTGTCATTCAAATGATCGCTGGCTCTGCCGCTATGCTCCAGCAAAACCAGGATCCAGCTATGTTACGTGAACAAGTAACAACACCAGGAGGTTCAACGGCTGAAGGTTTAAAAGTTCTATATGAAAATAATTTTTCAGAAGTCATTCAACAAGCAATTGAAGCGACCAATAAAAAAGCTAGGGGGAATTAATATGACTTTAACAAGTTTAAACGACTACACAACATTACATAACGGCGTAAAAATGCCTTGGTTCGGTTTAGGTGTTTTTAAAGTAGAAGACGGATCAGAAGTAATTGATTCTGTAAAAGCAGCTATTAAAAATGGATATCGTAGTATCGATACAGCTGCCATATATAAAAATGAAGAAGGCGTTGGACAAGCAATCCGTGAATCAGGTATTCCACGTGAAGAATTATTTATCACATCAAAAGTATGGAATAGCGATCAAGGTTACGAGTCAACATTACAAGCATTTGAAACTACATTAGAAAAATTAGGTCTGGAATATTTAGATTTATATTTAGTACATTGGCCTGTAAAAGGAAAATACACTGAATCATGGAAAGCTTTAGAGCAACTTTATAAAGATGGTCGTGTGCGCGCTATTGGTGTGAGTAATTTCCATATTCACCATTTGCAAGACGTATTTGAAATTGCTGAAATTAAGCCTATGGTTAACCAAGTGGAATACCATCCACGTTTAGCACAAGAAGAATTGCACACTTTCTGTAAAGAGAATGGTATTCAGCTTGAAGCTTGGTCACCATTAATGCAAGGACAACTACTAGATCACCCAACATTACAAGAAATTGCTACCAAATATAATAAATCGACTGCACAAGTGATTCTACGCTGGGATCTACAAAATGAAGTTGTAACGATTCCTAAATCAATTAAAGAACACCGTATCATTGAAAATGCGAACATCTTTGATTTTGAATTAAGCTCGGATGATATGAAAGCAATTCAAGCTCTAAATGAGGATCATCGCGTTGGTCCAGATCCAGATAATTTTAACTTCTAGTAGAAAAACCACTGCCATGTGCAGTGGTTTTTTCACTTTAAAAAAACTGAAAATTTAAACTATATTCCATTTGATTGACACTTCATTATCTAAGGTGTAAGATTTTGAATTATCAAAGAAACACAAAAATTAATAAAATTTATTCGTTTACTCATTGTATCAAGAGAGGTGGAGGGACTGGCCCTTTGAAACCTCGGCAGCAGGTTCATTTTGAATACTGTGCCACTTCCTGCAAGCTTTATGCTTGAAAGATAGAATGAGGGACTTCGTTTATATACGGGTGCATAACTTGTACGTAAAAATCCCTCTTTCTCAATATGAAAAGAGGGATTTTTTATTTTTCATTTCCCTCATCATCATCCAAACTTAATTATTTAGGAGGAAAATCAAATGAAAAAGAAGTTTGTACCCGGTATTGCATCAGTTGTAGGAGTAAGTATTTTATTAGCTGGTTGCGGTAGTTATAAAAACGAAGCTAGCGGAGCAAATGCAAAAGACGAGGCACCTAGTAAACAGGTTTTAAACTTATCTTCACCTTCTGAAATACGAACAATGGATACAGCTCGTGCTACAGATACTGATTCTGGTCAAGTAATGAGAAACGTATTTGAAGGTTTGTATAATCTTGGTGAAGGTAACAAACCTGTCCCTGGCGTTGCAAAATCTCATGAAGTAAATGGCGATAAAACGAAGTACACATTCCATTTACGAGATTCAAAATGGTCAAACGGCACTCCTGTTACCGCGAAAGATTTTGTCTTCGCTTGGCAAAGAGCTGTCGATCCAGCAACAGCCTCTGAATATGCATTTCTATTCTTTGATATTAAAAACGCAACAAAAATTAACAACAAAGAGCTTCCAGCCGATCAACTTGGTGTAAAAGCAGTTGATGACCATACGTTTGAGGTAGAATTAGAGCGTCCTGTTCCGTACTTTATTAGCTTAACGGCGTTCCCAACATTTTTACCAATTAACGAGGAATTCTTTAAAGCACAAGGTGATAAGTACGCTTTAGAAGATAATACAATTTTGTATAACGGAGCTTTTACACTAAGTGATTGGAAGCACGAACAAAGCTTTAAATTTAAGAAAAACCCTACCTATTGGGATAAAGATAATGTCAAACTCGAAGAAATCAATTTCAACGTTGTGAAAGAGAAATCAACAGAAGTAAATTTATTCGAATCCAAACAATTAGACCGTATAAAACTAACATCTGATTTCGTTGATAAATATAAAAAGGATACTAACTTCAAAGAACGTCCGAATGTAGGGGTACAGTTTTTACGTATGAATCAACAAAACAAAGTACTTCAAAACGTTTCTGCACGCCAAGCAATCGATCAAACAATTGATCGAAAATCCTTTGTAAATACGTTATTAAATGATGGCTCTACACCAACCTTTAGTCTCGTGCCGAAAAACTTTGCAAAAGGTCCTGATGGAAAAGACTTCCGTACTACAAACGGCGATTTAACAAAAGTTGATACGAAATCTGCACAAGAATTATGGAAAAAAGCAAAAAAAGAACTAGGTTCTGAAAAGATAACATTAGAATTATTAACAAGTGACGGTGACCTTGAGAAGAAGACTGGTGAGTTCCTAAAAGGACAATTAGAAAAGAATTTAGAGGGCTTAACAGTAAATATAAAACCGCAACCACGTAAACAACAAGTTTCACTCTTACTAAAAGGCGACTACGAAATCGGAATTGATGGCTGGAGCCCTGATTTTGCTGATCCAATTACATTCCTTGAATTGTTTACAACGAATAACCCTTACAACTTAGATCATTACTCTAATAAAGAGTTCGATGAAACAATTGAGAAAGTTAAAACGACTTTAGCTGGTGATGAAAAAGCTCGCTGGGAAGCATTACTAGCATCCGAGAAAATATTATTTAAAGACTCTGTTATCGCTCCTCTTTACCAAAAAGGCGAATCTTATTTAGAGAAATCTTATGTAAAAGGCATTGTACAAGTAGACTTTGCTGGTCAATTAAACTTCAAATGGGCAAAAATTGAAAAATAAAGTGAAACTTTAAACAGCGTATTTCCACCAACCCCCATTGTTTTTTGGCAAAATATACTAAAAGTAGATTCCTTAATATGAGTGAATCTACTTTTTTAATATATTATTCCAAGAAATTAACACTTTATTTTTATTATTGACATATAGTTCTTTCTGGTGTTAATATTCTAAATAATCAAAGAAACGAAATATTTAACCATCAAAATATAATGTCTACTACGTTGAAACATATAACGATAAATTATAGTTCAACATGTATATACATATAGAACACATGATTACCTATAAACAAATACTCATACTAGGTTTTATCTCTTTCTATAGCTACTTCAAGACATGGACATTATGACGTTACGAACAACACATTTAGGGAGGAAAGAACAATGAAGAAAAAAGTTGTACCTGTTGTTGCATCTGTTTTAGGGGCAAGTCTACTACTAACTGCTTGTGGGGGAAATAAAGATAATGCGAGCGGAGCGAAAGCAAACGATAAAGCACCTGATAAACAAGCGATTAACTTATCATTTGCTTCAGAAATTCCAACAATGGATGTTGCAAAGGCAACAGACGGGGAATCCATGAATGTAATGCGAAATGTTTTTGAAGGTTTATATGCAATGGGAGAAGATAATAAACCAATTCCTGGTGTTGCTGAGTCGGTTGACGTTAGTCCCGATAAAACAAAATATACATTCCACCTGCGTGATTCAAAATGGTCAAACGGTACTCCTGTAACAGCAAAAGACTTTGTCTTCGCTTGGCAACGTGCCGTAAGCCCTGAAACAGCAGCTGAATATGCATTCTTATTCTTCGATATACAGAATGCAAAACAAATAAACCAAAAACAATTACCAGTTGATCAATTAGGCATCAAAGCTCTTGATGACAAAACTTTAGAAGTACAACTAGATCGCCCTGTTCCCTACTTCTTAAGCTTAACGACATTCTCAACATTCTTACCAATTAATGAAGATTACTTAAAATCCCAAGGTGATAAATATGGTTTAGAAACAAATCATTTAATTTACAACGGTGCCTTCACATTAGATAACTGGAAACATGAACAAAGCTTCCAATTGAAGAAGAACCCTAACTATTGGGATGCTAAAACTGTAAAATTAGAAGAAATCAACTTCAATGTCGTTAAAGATAAGTCTACAGAAGTTAACTTATATGATTCAGGACAAATTGACCGTGTTGCTTTAACTGCGGAGTTTGTTGATAAGTATAAGAACGATTCAAACTTCAAGGAACGCGCTGAAGTCGGTATCCAATTCTTACGACTAAATCAGAAAAATGCAGTATTAAAAAATCAACATGCACGCCTCGCTATTAACGGAGCAATGAATAAAAAAGCGTACGTAGAAACAATTTTAAATAACGGTGCAATCCCAGCAGAAGGAATGGTTCCTGCGAAATTCGCAAAAAGTCCAGACGGTAATGACTTCCGTAAAGAGAATGGAAATCTAGTCAAAGATGATGTGAAATCTGCAAAAGAAAACTGGAAAAAAGCGAAACAAGAACTTGGTACTGACAAAGTAACAATTGAACTATTAACAAGTGATAATGCTTTAGCTAAGAAAACTGGTGAATATTTAAAAGGTGAATTAGAAAAGAATCTAGATGGATTAACAGTGAATTTAAAACCTCAACCACGTAAACAACAATTAAAACTACTATTAAGTGGTGATTACGAAATCGGAATCGATGGCTGGGGCCCTGACTTCGCGGATCCTATTACATTCTTAGATCTATTCACAACAGATAGTGCTTATAACTTCGATAAATACTCTAACAAAGAGTACGACGAGCTTATTCGTAAAGTAAAAACTGATTTAGCTGGTGATGAAAAAGGTCGCTTTGAAGCAATGAAGCAAGCTGAAAAAATTCTATTACAAGACGGTGCTGTCGCTCCTTTATACCAACAAGGCCGTTCTTACTTACAACGCGGATTTATTAAAGGACTTGTAACAACTGATTTCGGCGGTGAATTTAACTACAAGTGGACAGAAGTTGCAAAATAATAAAATAAAAAAGGTATCCTTCGTGGGGTACCTTTTTTATTTTATACTTCTTTAACTACATGACTTTTTCTCTTTACTATTCCTTTTATAGATACAGTAACCACCGCTACCACTTGTGTAACTAATATAATGACTAATAATGAAATAATATTTTTCTCTAAACTAACCCCCAAAAATATTATTGTGTAATAACCATTCGCTGCATATGTTGCGGGAAATAATTCGCCGATTGTTTGAAATGCCTATATACATACAAGTTTTTTCAATTTAATTAATACATAAGCATGTGTCCCCCCTTAAGTAAATAATTTATTTGGTTTATACATAATTACATGAAATTGGGAAAAACTTGTATAGAACAAATTTACATAAGGAGGAATTTATAATGAGAATTTTACTATCAGCTTTATTAGCTCTTATGCTAGTACCTGCATTAACAGGATGTAAAGCTCCTGCAAAAGAAGACACAACTTCTAATAAAAAGACTACAGAAGAGGCAAAAAACGAAGCTCCTGCTGATTTAAAGCTAAATTTCAATGAATTTGATTTAAAAGCGGACTATCAGGATACAAAGAAAGACTACGAAGCTGATTATAAAAATGTAGCAGCCGATAAAAAAATGGAAGCAAAAGTTGAAGACCATAAAGCAGATGTAAAATTAACAGGTGATGAAGCTATTACAAAATTAAGCCCTCTTCTACAAGAATTAAAATTTGATAAAAACACACCCGATCAAGAAGTAATTGATCAAGTAGTAAATGTGTTCAAACTTGATAAAGACTACCAAAAATTTGATTTAGAAGTTGTCTTCTCTGATGGAACGAAGAAAGAATATAAAAGAGAAATAAAATAAAGAAGTAGGCGGTTGCCTACTTCTTTATTTTTGCATATCTTAGTTCTGGACTAGACCCGATAATGAATTGGACGCCAGATACTGATGATTTTTGCAAATACGAAGCACTTGGGAAAATAATTGGGATTAATGGTGTATCATCAAACATAATATCTTCTGCTTTATGCAATAAGTCAAAACGCTTATCTTCGTTTTGTTCAACTTCTGCTTCTTTTACTAAAGCGTCAAATTCTTTATTATGCCATTTCGCATAGTTGTTTGGACCATCACCTGCATATAAATCTAGTTTAGTAATTGGATCTAATAGAGAGCCGCCCCATCCCATATAAGCTAATTGGAAATCACTTTGCTTATATGTATCAATGTAGCTCTTCCACTCTTTATTTTCTAATTTAATATCTACACCAAGATTTTTCTTAAACATTTCTTGCATTGCTTCTGCTACTTTTTTATGTTGTGTATCTGTAGTGAATTTTAATGTTACTTCAGGTAATGTGGACCAACCTTGCTCTTTCATGCCCTCTTCTAATAATTTTTTCGCTTCTGTTGGATCAAATTTTACGTAATCACCTTTTTCTTTACGGAAATCACGACCACCTTGTGTTTTTGCTCCTTCTGGAACGAATGCATATGCTTCTTGTGCGTTATTTTTATACAGTTTTTCAACGATAAACTTACGATCAACCGCTAATGAAAATGCTTTACGTACTTTTGCATTTGTAAACGGCTCTTTTTCTACGTTAAACGAATAAATATAAGATGAAAATCCTGCAACACGCTTATATTCTCTGTTTCCTTTTTCTTTTTCAATCATCTCTTGTGGTAAACCACTTAGTAAATCTAATTCTTTTGACTTGTACAATTGGTACGCTGTTTTAGAATCTGGAATAATACGAAACTCAATTTCTTTTAATGTTACCTTTTTATCATAGTATTCTTTATTTTTTTGTACTGTAATAGCTTGGTTATGCTTCCATTCTTTTAACGTGAATGGTCCGTTCGTAATTAACTCTTTTGGATCTGTTTTTAATTTATTATTATCATCAATTGATTTTTTAGATAATGGAATAAATAATGAACTTGCTAATTTTTGTTTAATAGAAGCAACTGGGTGCTCAAGTGTTACCTTTAATGTTTGAGGATCAACGACTTGAATGCCAACTCGTCCTTCTTCACCTTTTCCAGTATTATATGCCTCTGCTCCTTTAATAAAATACATTTCTGTCGCATTCATAGAACCTGTTTTTGGGTTTAATAATCGCTTCCATGCGAACTCAAAATCATTTGCTGTAATAGGAGAACCATCTGACCATTTAATATCTTTCTTTAAATGAATTGTATATTCAGTTCCATCAGCATTTACTTCTTCTTTCTCTGCCAATTCATTTTGATATTTCCCATCACTATCTTGCGTATATAAACTTGAGAACAACTGTCCAATTATGTAACCTGACGTGCTATCTGTCGCAATGGCAGAATCAAGCGTATATGGATCACTACCAATATTCGTTACTAATCGATCTCCCTCTCCCTTACCAGCACTCGCCTTTTGCGTCTCTTTCTTACCGCAAGCGACAGAAGTAATTGCTAAAACAGTCATAATGACAAACAGTAAAAACTTCTTCATCCTACATTCTCCTTTAACCTGAAATTTTTGGTGTTGATGCTAATAATGTTTTTGTATAAGAATGTTGTGGATTACGGAACACTTCGTCCGTATTTCCAAATTCAACAAGTTCTCCTTTATATAGGACAGCCACTTTTTCACATAAATAGTGAACCATCGATAAATCATGTGCGATAAATAAATATGTATAGCCTTGTTCCTTTTGAATCTTTTGCAGCAAATGTACAATTTGGATTTGCAGTGAAACATCTAATGCTGAAATTGGTTCATCAAGGATTAAAACTTCTGGCTCACATAATAACGCTCTTGCAATAGCGATACGTTGACGTTGTCCACCGCTAAACTCGTGTGGGTAACGATCAATATATCGTCTATCTAATCCAACACGCTCTAGTGCATCACCTGCGACTTTATCTTTCAATCCTTTATCGCCTAAACCGAATGAAATATAGCCTTCCGTTACAATATCGCGTACTTTCCAGCGCGGATTTAATGCAGCTGTGGAATCTTGAAAAATAAACTGTACTTTCTGTAAGAAATTCCGCTTATTAGCTGACTTCAGCGTGTGAACAACTTGACCGTTATAATCAATTTCACCAGACGTTGGACGCTCGATCCCAGCTATGAGCTTACCAAGTGTTGTTTTTCCAGAACCACTCTCTCCAATAATGCCCAGCGTTGTTCCTTTTGGGATAGAAAGTGATATACCTTTTAACGCTGCGATTTCTTTATTTTTACTTCCATACGCTTTCGTTACTTGCTTTACAGTAATTAAATCTGTCGTCATGAGGCATTCACCCTCTCTTTTGATTTCGCTTTATTATGCTCCAGAATATGCTGCCAGCAATGTGAACTATGCTCCTCAGAATATGTTGTTCTCTCTGGGAAACGATGAATACATTCTTTTATTGCTACAGGACAACGATTCACAAACGGGCATCCAAAACTATTTAACGTTTCAATTGAAGGCGTTGTTCCCTCAATTGCTCTAAGTACCTTTTCTGAATCATCCATATTCGGAATAGCTTGTAATAAACTTTTCGTATACGGATGCTTAGGTGAACCTATTACTTCTTGTATCGTTCCTTTTTCAACAACACGTCCCCCGTACATAACTACTACTCGGTCAGCTACTTCACGTACAAGTGCCAAATCATGAGTAATTAATAAGATACTCGTATTTTGTTTTTCTTTTCTTTCTTTTAACAACTCCATAATTTGCTTTTGAATCGTTACATCTAACGCCGTTGTAGGTTCATCTGCAATAACGAGCTTTGGGTGACAAGCAAATGCAATTGCTAAACAAATACGCTGCCTCATACCTCCGCTCAACTGATACGGGTATTGTTCAAAACGTTTCTCTGCTTCATGTATCCCTAAATCATTTAGTAAGTTAATTGCAATTTCTTTTGCCTCTTTTTTCGATTTCTTTTCATGCTGCACAATTACTTCTGTAATTTGTCTTCCCACCTTCATCGTCGGATTTAAAGATGAAAGCGGGTCTTGAAAGATAAAGGAAATATCTTTCCCGCGAATTTGATTCCATTCTGATTCTTGTAAATTAGTTAATTCCTTTGATTGGAAAGATATATTTCCATCATCAATATGAATCGATTCTTGATTTAAGCCGATAATTGATTGTGCTGTAACACTTTTCCCTGAACCACTTTCTCCGACAAGTGCAACTATTTCACCTTCGTTAATAGAAAAGGAAACATGCTTCACAATTGCTTGCTTACTATTCTCTTTTTCAACGGCTAACGTTACGTTTTCTAAAGATAAGATTTGTGCCATGTTTTTTCTCCTTTCGATTACGTTTTACGATTTTCGGATCAATCGCATCTTGCAAACCATCACCAATCGCATTAAATGCGAACATGATTAGTGCAATCATGATTGCTGGGAAGAAAAGTTGCCACCATTCACCGCTTAGTAATGTCCCGAGTGCATCGTTCGTCATCGTGCCCCAGCTTGCCGCTGGTGATTGTACTCCAAGTCCGATAAAGCTTAAAAATGATTCTGAGAAAATAGCGGCTGGAATTGTAAATGATAAATTTACGATAATAATCCCCGTTAAGTTTGGAATTAAATGCCCATATATAATTTTCATATGAGATGTACCTAATCGCTCTGCTGCGATAACAAATTCTCTTTGTTTTAAAGACAAGACTTGCGCTCTAATGAGACGTGCCATGCCAATCCATCCCGTTAACGCAAGGGCGATTATAATTGTAAAAAGTCCTGGTTTCATAACGATTAATAGTAAAATGACAATTAATAAATATGGGATACCGTATAACACTTCAATCCCTCTTATAATCCACTCATCAATTAACGTTCCAAGACGATTACGCCCTCTCACGTATCCACTAAATCCACCGATAAGTACACCGAGTCCTATATCGAGAGCTGCTGCAACTAACCCAACTGTTAGTGAAATTTTCCCACCAGCCCAAGTACGCGCCCAAATATCTCTCCCTAAATCGTCTGTTCCGAACCAACGCTCACTACTAGGCGGTAAATTAGTTGCTTCTTTTACTTGTTCACTCGCAGTAAATGACGTTAAACTTTCGCCAATAAGTGAGAAAACAATAATTAGTAATAACGTCACTGCCCCTAAAACTGCTATAGGATTTGATATAAACTTGCGAAACACTTCCTTTTTTCGGCTAATCGTTTGCTGATCTTTATTTATAGTTAATTCTTTTTTCTCTTCATTCGTTAATAACTGGTCATTAATTTCATAAGCCCCCATTTAAACATCCTCCTCCTTACGTAATAGAACGAATACGCGGATCAACAATACGATGAATGATATCTGTAATAAAAATACATACAATTAATAGCGAACTATAGAAAATGGTTGTTCCCATAATTACCGGATAATCTCGGTTAAAAATACTATCTACAAAATATTTTCCTAAACCAGGAATTGAAAAGATTTTTTCAATAACGAAAGTTCCTGTTAAAAGTCCTGCCATTAATGGGCCAACAAATGTAAGTACCGGAACAATTGCATTTCGAAGAGCATGTCTTATAATGATTTTCTTAATTGGTATACCTTTCGCTCTCGCTAGCTTAATATAATCACTCTGCAACACTTCAATCATATTAGAGCGAACAAATCTTGTAATAACTGCGATTGGCCCGAGCGCTAATGCGAAAGAAGGTAATACAGTATGCTCAAACGTTCCCCAAGACGCCACTGGTAGTAATTCAAATTGGATGGCGAATACTTGTATAAATAGTGGAGCTAAAATAAAACTAGGAATAGAAATACCGAGAATCGCAAGCAAGCTTACACTATAATCAATCACTTTCCCGTGATATAGCGCGGCAAATGTACCTGCGGCAATTCCGACTAACAATGAAATAACAAATGCTTGTAAACCAATAATTGCTGATGGTCCAAAACCGGTTGTTATAATTTCCGATACACCTTGACCTGTCGATTGAACAGATTCACCAAAATCAAAATGAGCTACCCCATCCAAATAAGCAACATACTGATTCCATAACGGTTCATCAAGGTGATACTTTGCTCTCATGTTTTGTATCACTTCTTCAGGAAAGATTTTCGCATCTGACGAAAATGGATCCCCTGGAATAATATGCATAATTAAAAATGTTACTGTCGTAATAACCCATAGTGTAAATACCATAACCGATAGTTTTTTAACAACATACACTCTAATAACCCCCTAAACTCATAAATTTACTTTGTTTTATTGACGTATCTTTCCCATTACTCCCTTTTCTCTTCTTAAAATACAAAAAGCCTTGATCTTAAAAAATAAGATCAAGGCTTAATAAACAAAGGCCCATCACTTATCTTTCAAGACTTTCTTGCTGGAATTAGCACGGTGTTCTATTACAGAACCCGCTGCTGAGGTGTCATAGGGCCAGTCCCTCTACCTCTCTGGATAAGTAAATTGCTATATTATTATTTGGTTCAAATTGTATATTTTGAATTATAATTCTGAAAAAATGAAAAGTCAATCTAATTGGATATATTTAGAAAAATCAATTTTTAATGGCGTTATTTCTTAAAATCACTACTTTAACTTATAATAAAGTGAAACTTTAATCAGTGGGGATCTTTGTCCATCCTTCACTGATTATTAGCCCACACCAATCGGGCTGCCCGCAAATAGCGGGATAAAATTAATTACTTTAAAGGAGTTATACGATGGATCCCTTACTTCTAGCCAGCATAGGATTGCCATTAACAATCGTCATACTCTTCATCATCGGCTTCTACAAACTCTTCATTAAGAAAAAACGTATCACTTCTTTTTATACTCCATTCGATAATATCACTGGACAAACAATTTCAGAATTTCACGAAGAACAGAAAGTATTAGTATCCGAGGATGAAGATGGAGATGGTAAGAAGAAAAAATAACCTTGCGCATGCGCAAGGTTATTTTTGGGCCTCTGTTTGAAAACGTTTATAGTATGTCGATGCTGTTGCAAAATTAATTTCTATATCACGAATCAACGAGGAGTCTTCTTCTTCTGCTAACTTCTGCAATTTTTTCATTGATTGTTCTGATTCATTTAAGAAACCAACATATAATTCATGTTCCTGTTCTTTCGACTTCGGAACACGAATTTCTTTACGCATATGATCAATATCTTCTAACATACCCGTTGTTACCTGTTTCACGTCTTCCTTATATTTAGCATTAGTTATTTCCTTACCGCCCTTTTCTTTTGCCACTTCAAATAACTGTAACGCTTTATTAATTTCTTTGTTCATTTTCGCATCATACTTTTCATGTACCTCTTGATACACTTTCATATCTTCTGTCTGTTCAGTAGATTGCTCCACCTTTTCTTTCGGTTCTTTCGCTTCTTTATTCCCATTACATCCTGCTAGAAGGAGCATACCTCCCATTACAGCAATACCCAAAACCTTCTTCATCTTTAATTCTCCTTTTATCTACAGCTACTTCTAATTATAGTTTCTTTTATCTCCACTTGTTTTATTATACCGAGAACATCCTAAATTTTGTACTTAAGATGATTCCTTAATATATATACCCACATTTTTGTCACAGTATCGTCACTTTATGCAAGTAACTTTTGCATGAGTTATTTCAAAGAAATGAAAAAAAGAGCTGATTCAAAGAAATGTTTGAATCAGCTCTTTTTTGTTAAGCCTCTAAATTTTGTTTTTGTTGCAGTTCAAACTGCTTTTCACTTCTTTTTGCCATGAATAAATAACATAACACAGCACCAATTTCACAAAGAGCTATAACAACACCCATAGGAAGTGCGGTATTGCTTCCACCAATACCTACTAGCGGCGCTACAAGTGCTCCTGAGATGAACTGTAATAATCCTAGTAAAGCTGATGCTGTTCCTGCAGCCTGTTTTTGATTTCTCATCGCTAATGAGAAGCCAGTTGTTGATACAACCCCAACACTTGATACAACAAGGAATAGCGAGCATAAAACACCGATTAACCCTATTCCTAATACAATTGTAAGTAGTAACGATAGGCCGCCAACAGCCGCAATAATAATACCGGAAACAAATAAAGTCTTCTCATTAACTTTCCCCGCTAATCGGCCAGTAACTTGGCTAGCAATAATAATACCGATACCGTTAATTGCAAAGAACAAACTAAACTGTTGTGGTGATGCCCCATATATATTTTGCAACACGAACGGTGAACCAGAAATATAAGCAAACATTGCAGCTGTTACTAATCCTTGCGACAATGCATACCCCATAAATAAACGATCTTTCAGAAGCTTTCCGTATGTTGCAAGCGTTCCTGATAATCCACCCGTCTCTCTTTCTTCAGGGGGTAATGTTTCACGTAATACGAAAGTAGCTGATATTAACATGAATACACTAATTGCTCCAAGAACGATAAAAACGCCGCGCCATGATGTGAACTGTAATAATTGTCCCCCGATAATCGGTGCCAAAATAGGCGCTGCTCCGTTTACTAACATAAGCAGTGAGAAAAACTTTGTCATTTCAGAACCAGAATACATATCACGTACCATTGCACGTGATATAACGATACCAGCAGATCCTGAAGCACCTTGTAAGAAACGTAAAAGCACTAAACTCCAAATCGATGGTGCAACAGCACAAAGTAAAGAAGAAGCAACATAAATAATAAGAGCGATAATAAGAGGTTTGCGTCTTCCGTAAATATCACTAATTGAACCAACAAATAATTGTCCCACTGAAAGCCCAAGCAGACAAGCTGTCAATGTAAGCTGCGCGAGGGATGCCCCCGTTTGTAAATCATCCGTTAATTTTGGTAAAGAAGGCAAATACATATCAATCGATAATGGCCCAATTGCCGTAAGTGTCCCTAATACAAGAATCATCCATAACCTGTTTGTCTTTACAGGTTTATATACTTCGTGATTAACTCCATTCACTTTTTCTATTCACCCTTTCATATAAATATCGAATCGTAACAATTATAGTTACAACATAAATATACTTCAAGTATACCGTATTTTCCTGTTTAATAATGTAAAAAAAGCGATAGAATCTCTATCGCTTTACTTTTTCAAATTACTATTTGTAAATTTAGATACAGATGCCATCATTTCTCCTGTGTCTAAATATGTGATTTGAATTGGATCTCCTACTTCTGTAAACATTGCATATGGGAATTTCTTCGCTGGTACCATAAATACTTTTTGCTCGTTTTCTAATAGTACGTACACAATCGTATTTTCACCTGATTTTTCTTTATACACACGTTGTACAGTACCTTCTTTTTGCGCTTCTTTCCCATTTGAAGTCGGTCTAAATGAATCACCACTTCCGCTTAGCGCATTTTTATAGTTCTCAAGTGCTTCTTTTTGCGTCGAACCTGACGCAAACACTTTTGCATTAGAAGCATATATAACAGTATGAGCACGTACTAATCCGCCGTCATCAATAACTGGTACAATCCAAGAAGGTTTACCGTATACGTTATAAATAACTGGCATTGTTCCATGCCATTTCTCCCTCTTAAAGGAATTATCTACTACTTCTGTAGCAGCCGAACCGTCCATAATTCCCTTCACTTCTTTTCCGTTATAGTAATACAACTTTCCTGTACGTGCATCAACTAACGAGTAACCGAGAGCAGAATCTACTCCTTCTTTCGGAGAGGTAAAGTCTGTAAAGTAATACAGTTTACCATCCTTTCCGAAGATTGGCGTAACGCCTTCCTTCGTCCCCCACTCAGTCGGAATCTTCATGTCAGTTTGTGAGAATTTCGTATTCCAAAATCCGTGAATATATTTTCCGAAGTACGTATTTAACGTAGATGCTGTTTCATGATTTAATACACCATCAATGAATTTAGGTGCATTCCCTTTATCATATCGTTTCACATCACCTGTTTGTGCATCAACAACGACAACGCCTTCTACTTCAAACCCGGATCTTCCTGAAATAAACTCACCGTATGTCATTGTATAATACGGTTTTCCTTTGTCATCAACTTCAAATTTTGGTTTCCCTTTAAAAATTAAATCTGGCTCCGCTTTTCGAACGACACGTTCTAATTTATTACCGAAAAACATGCTTGGTACATACTTCATTTTATATCCAAGATGTAATTTCGCTTCCGCATCAGGATTTGTACCTGACATTGTTACGTAACCTGGAATTGTTTCCGCTTTACGTGCTTTAAAAAATCCCGAAACTTCTATTGGTGCTACATACAAGGCTTCACCATTTACCATTTGTGGCGTTAATTCCCCTAGCTCAAAATAAGCTACTTTCGGAATATCACCAAATACCTTTTTCATTTTATTTTCCGCTGTTTTAGGCGGAACTGTAAACGGTTGGTCATTTTCAGTAAATGGCTCTGAAATATCTTTCTCTACCTTCACGACCGAATCATATTTCTTTTGCGAGATTACTATATCGTGCAAATAACCAAAATAGCCGTAACTTGCTAGTAAAACAAACATTAGAAGTCCTTTTAACATACCTTCTAATTTCCCTACCTGCTCTTGTGAGAATAAAACAAGCCCAATTAAAATCGCTACTGCAACAGAATAATGAGTAAGAATAGAATCTGTTCGATCATCAATTAGCCAGAAATATTCATAGATTGCAATACCTATCCAAAATAAAACAGGAATAACTAAAATAGATGATTTCTTACCCTTTACAACTTTCTCATTTCCTCCTTTATCCACCGCGCGAATTTTATTACCGCTTCTAGTCCATGGAATCAAAAACAAAGTGAGAATAGCTAAAACTATAAATTTCATCAAAGGCAATGTCCCCTTTTCTTTTGTCTTCCCTTTCAGTATAACAAATAAAGGTTAATCAGGTAAAAATGGGAATAGAAATACTTTTAATTACTTATCACTGCGACTTAGTACAAATCCACTCACTACATATAAAACTGAAGCAATATAAAAGATAGTCCCTATCGTAAAGAAATCCACTAAGTAACCAGTTGCAATTATAGCTCCCCCGCCACCAATTGATGTCCATACATGGTATTTCCCAATTTCGTAACCAGCTTCCTTATGCGCTACCTTTCGTGCTAATGATGTCTTCTCCGTATTGCGCTGCACAGCACCTAAAATACCCATTAAAATTTGGAGAATGTATACGTGCCAAACCTCTGTTGCAATAGGAAAACAAAGCATTAATATAGCCATGGACCAGGCGTATATAATTAATAACTTTCTATCACCTACTCTATCAGAGATTCTTCCAACTAACGGATATACTAGAGCTGAAGTTAAGGCAAATAAACCGTACGCCCAGCCAAATTGCGAGAAGCTATTCCCAACATTTCGAAGCAATAGAATGTAAAAAGGAAATACCATACTTCCCGCCATCATAATTATGCTTTGTGACGCTACAAATCTTCTATATGTCATTTGCTATACTCCTTATAAAATAAATTCACAAATCGTTCCTCTGGGTCTACTTCCTTCTTCTTCTGAAGGAATTCTTCTATACGAGGATATGCTTCCTTTAGTTGCTCTTTTGCCGGATAAGAATAATACGGTAAATAATAACTTCCATTATGCTTTAAAGTAACATCAATCATCTTCTGAATAACCACTTTTGTTTTCTTTATTTCCTCCTCAGAACGCCCTTGATTAATTAAAAACACAAGCGCAAACATATCATCTTTCGCATAAGATAGCACCGCATTCTCATTCTTTTCAACATAGCGGATTGTAATGTTAAGAAGGTTTAATTCCTCTTCATTTAAAACACTTCGTAAATCATCTATATACTCTGCAAAACTATCTATTGGTACAAAGTACTCTTGTAAAACTTCGGTCAAGTTCGGATTATCATATTCCATAAAAGCACTATCAGATCTCATTACATTATTTCGAGTTTCATACTTACCATCTGTACGTTCAAAATAACTTCTTTGTATATCCCAAAATGCATTCTTTCCCCAATCACTATAACGCGATAATCCAAGCAAAAACTTCGGTGCGGCTATAATATTTTCTTCCTTTAATTCGCTGTATTCTCCCAGCTTCTGTTGATCTTCCGCCAATACATAATCCGTCACATACATTTCTTTCAAGAACGACTTTGGTGCAACAGAAATACGCGCTAAATGCATACGTATATTCTCAGCCTTCTTCACCTTCTCCTTAAAATACGAAGAATATTCCTTATAGTCTAGTACCCCCGTATGCGTTTCATATAATTCATCATTAGTTAACTTTAGCGTCACATCTAAAATTACACCAAACAATCCGTATCCCCCAATTACATACGGAAACAAGTCCGCATTTTCTTCTCTACTTACATTACGTACCGTACCATCTGCCATTAACAATCTGAGCGACTCTACTGTATCAATCAATGCTTCATGACGAATATCACGCCCATGTACATTTACACTTAATGAACCACCAACAGTAAAAATATTTTGAGATTGCATCACTTGAACTGCAAGACCATATGGATTGATTTTCTTTTGAATGTCATTCCATGTGACACCGCTTTGTACCCTAATCCTCTTTTTCTCCGGATCAAACTCTAATATTTCATTATAGCCCTTCATATCAAGCATCGTGCCGTTCGGATAATACGTCTGTCCGCCTTGGCTATGTTGCATACCTGCAATAGAAATCTTCTCTCCAGAAACATTTGCATCTTGCACTAATTTTTTTAATGAACTTTCATCCTCAGCATTTTCAACACGTTTAATTTTCGTTGGAAGTAACTTTCCTACATCACTCATAATAGGATGATCCAGTTGCTCTTTGTATGTATATATAGATGTCGCGAGCAACACTGTATACGCTACAATAACAACTGCTATCTTTCTTTTTTTCAAATGGCACTCTCCTCGTTTGAAATTCTAATCCCACTAGTACTTCTCTCTATTTTTATTGTACCTACTTTCTTAAAAGGAAAATACTACACTGTAAAAAAGAACTATCCTTCTTTTACTTACTATGAAGTGAAACCATAAGCATGATTTAAAAAACATTTAAATATGATGTAGAGGAAAATAACTTTATTCAGGAGGTTGCTATGAAAGCAATTATTTGCACAAAATACGGGCCACCTAACGTTCTCAAGCTTCAAAACGTAAAGAAACCTACTCCTAAAAAGAATGAAGTATTAGTTAAGATTCATGCAACAAGTGTAACAACTGGAGATTGTAGAATGCGGAGCTTTTCTAGCCCCCTATTATTTTGGATTCCTATGCGAATTATATTAGGTTTCAGAACACCGAGAAGGCCTATACTCGGTGTAGAATTATCTGGTGAAATTGAAGAAATAGGAACGGATGTAACTCAATTTAAAAAAGGAGACCCAGTCTTTGCATTAACAGGACTGAACGTTGGTGGTTATGCTGAATACACATGTGTGCATGAAAGCGGATTGATAGCATTAAAGCCCCTCAATTTAACATATGAAGAAGCTGCTGTTATTCCTTTTGGTGGCACTTCAGCATTACATTTTTTGAGAAAAAGACATATAAAAAAAGGACAGCAAGTACTTATATATGGCGCTTCCGGATCAGTAGGTACCGCTGCTGTGCAACTTGCTAAATATTTCGGTGCGACTGTTACAGCTGTTTGTAGCAATTCAAATTTTGAACTAGTGAAATCTTTAGGTGCAGATAATGTAATTGATTATACGAAAGAAGATTTTACGCAGCGAGATGAACGCTACGATATTATATTCGATGCAGTTGGAAAAATTAAAAAATCCCATTGCAAGAGCGCATTAACAGCTAACGGTAAATACGTGTCAGTCAACGGAACGATGGCAAAAGTAAGCAAAGAAGATATGCTTCTACTAAAAATGCTAACGGAAGAAGAAAAATTAAAACCAGTTATTGATAAAACTTACCCGCTAGAAGAAATTTCAGAGGCTCATACGTACGTAGAGACCGGACATAAAAAAGGGAATGTTTCCATTACCTTAAAATAAAATATATTCAGAAAATAACGTTGACAATTCTTTTTGTAAGATTTACTATTAATACCATATTTAAAAACTACATACACATACTCTTATCAAGAGTGGCGGAGGGACTGGCCCGATGATGCCCGGCAACCGAGCTTATAACGTATAAGCTAAGGTGCTAATTCCTGCAGAACGATTTTCGTTTTGGAAGATAAGAGAGGAACCTATTTCGTCTATTCGGCACCTCTCTTATTTTTGAGAGGTGCTTTTTATTTTGGAACGTATATTAAGGGGGAATTATAGATGAAAAAGGTATTATTAAGTATTGTAAGTGGAGCTGTATTATTGTTAGGCGCATGTGGTGCTAATTCTGATAAAGAGGTAAAAGCATTAGATGAGAAAAAGATTACCGTTGGTGTAACAGGTGGACCGCATGAACAAATTTTTGAAAAGGTGAAAGAAGTTGCAGCAAAAGATGGTCTCGAAATTGATGTAAAGGTATTTAATGATTATGTAGCTCCAAACGTATCTTTAGATGAAAAAAGCCTCGATGTAAATAGCTATCAAACTAAATCTTATTTAGACGTATTTAAAGCTGAACGCAACATGAAATTAACTGAAGTATTTTCCACAGTAACATTCCCTATGGGTGTATATTCTAAAAGTTTAAAAGATGTAAAAGAATTAAAAGAGGGCGATGCAATCGCTGTCCCAAATGATCCAACAAATGAGCTTCGTGCTTTAAAGCTATTTGAAAAAGCAGGAGTTTTAAAAGTTGATCCAAAAGCTACAGAAAAAGCGACTGCAAAAGATGTAATTGAAAATCCGAAAAATTTAAAGATTGTTGAATTAGAGGCATCTCAATTACCAACGCAGCTAAGTGAAGTAAAAGCAGCTGCAATTAATACAAACTTTGCATTAGGTGCAAAATTAAGCCCCTCGAAAGATTCTATTTTCCGCGAAGGAAAAGATTCACCATATGTGAACTGGGTCGTTGTTCGTACTGAAAATAAAGATGATGCTGTTGTTAATAAATTAAAGAAAGCTTATCAATCTAAAGAAGTAAAAGATTTCATTGAGAAAAAATTCGATGGTTCTGTTTTACCGTCTTGGTAGGAGCTGACTATAATGATTGAATTAAAAAACGTCTCCAAAGTATTTACAACAAAAAAAGGGAATGTTGAGGCTCTTAAATCAACTTCCCTTAAAGTAAAAAAGGGCGAAGTATTTGGAATCATCGGATATAGTGGCGCTGGCAAAAGTACATTAATTCGTTGTGTAAATTTATTAGAAAAACCAACGACAGGAAATATCATTGTAAATGAACAAGATTTAACAACCTTATCGACAAAAGAACTCGCAAAAGCAAGACAAAAGATCGGCATGATTTTTCAAGGATTCAATTTACTTAAAACCGTTACCGTTTATGAAAACATCGCTCTACCCTTACGTCTATCTGGTCTCTCCAAAAATGAAATTGAAAAAAGGGTAGAAAAGTATTTACTTATTGTTGATCTTTTTAATAGAAAAGATGCATATCCAAGCGAATTATCTGGTGGTCAAAAGCAACGTGTAGCGATTGCTCGCGCACTATCTCATGAGCCTGAAGTTTTATTAAGTGATGAAGCAACGAGCGCATTAGATCCGGAAACGACCGATTCTATTCTTGATTTGTTATTAAAAATTAATGAAGAAATTGGGATCACGATTTTACTAATTACACATGAAATGAATGTCATCCAGCGTATTTGTGACCGAGTTGCTGTAATGGAATATGGATCTGTCGTTGAAAGTGGAACGGTGAAGGACATTTTTACAAATCCACAACATGTAACAACGAAGAAATTTGTAAATAGCGCATTTGCAGCTAAAATTCCAGAAGAGGTACAGAAAGAGTTACAAAGCACCGGGGAAATCGTAACACTTTCATTTATAGGAACCGCTTCAGGAGAACCAGCGTTAGCTATCGCTACAAAACGTTTTCAAGTATATCCGAATATTTTATCAGGAAATATTACGCAGTTAAAACATGAAGCATATGGGAAACTGACCGTTCATATGCAAGGTGAAAAAAATGAAGTACACCGTGCCTTATCATTTTTACAAGAACAAGGGATCATCGTAGAAGGAGGTAGAACAGATTATGGGAAACAAGTCCTTTTTGGATAAGTGGGGTAACGTAATATGGGAAGCAACAATTCAAACATTTCAAATGACATCTATTTCACTACTTATCTCTATTCTTATTGCATTACCACTGGGTGTCACACTTGTTTTAACGAGACCTGGTGGACAGCGAGAAAATAAAATTATCTATCCTATTCTTAATACAATTATTAATGTCATTCGCTCTCTTCCATTTATCATTCTATTATTCTTTATTTTACCTTTCACAAAGTTTCTAATGGGAACGTCCATTGGCGTGCAAGGTGTTATCGTACCACTTGTCGTATTTACAGCCCCTTATATTGCACGTTTAATGGAAACTGCTTTATTAGAAGTGGATCGCGGTGTCATTGAAGCATATCAAGCAATGGGAGTCTCTACTATAAAAATCATTTGGCACGTTATGGTTAAAGAAGCTCGTCCGTCTCTCGTACTTGGATTAACAATCGCAACAATTGGCTTAATCGGTGCAACAGCAATGGCTGGACTTGTAGGTGCTGGAGGCCTCGGTGATCTCGCATATCGATTCGGACATTTACGCTACGAACCTGAAGTAATGTATGCAACAGTCTTTATTTTAATCATTCTCGTTCAAGGATTACAGTCATTAGGGAATGGTATAGCACGAAGCTTGAAGAAAGATTAAAAAGAAGGTATCTCACTGAAATGAGATACCTTCTTTTTATTTATAAATTTATCTCTTAAATCCACCTTCTGAATGAATAACTTGCCCTGTAATCCATCCGGCTTCTTCGCTCACTAAAAACTTAATAAGCCTTGCTGCATCTTTCGGTTCACCTATTCTACCGAAAGGAAACATTGGTGTTAACCCCCGCTTTATCTCTTCTGTCATCCAGCCCGTATTAGTTGGACCTGGATTAATCGCATTAACCGTTATCCCTAAATGAGCCACTTCTGCTGATAACGTACTAGTGAGAGCATCAATAGCTCCCTTCGTTGTTGCATACGCTAGCTCTCCAGCCATAGGTCCTTTAAATTGCCCCGACGTAATATTAACAATTCTACCACCAGCTTTCTTATCAAACCCTTGGGCAAATTGACTACTTAACAACGTAGTCGCACGAACATTTACCATGTAGTGCTTATCTAATTCTTCAGCAGTCAAATTAGAGAAATCATTATTCGTAGAATACGCTGCATTATTAATTAATATATGGGGGTACCCTAGTTGTTCAGTAACTTTATTTATAAGCTCTTTCGGTGCATCATTTTGAGTTAAATCTAACTCCATACTCGATACTTTGACACCGTTTTGTATCAGCTCTTCTTTTAATTGTATTTGTTCATTTTTATCAACGCCCCAAGGCATCTCTTTATCGTATTCTGTCCAATACGTAAAAAATATATCGTATCCAGCCTCTGCTAACTCTTTACAAATAGCTGCTCCAATACCGTCTAGACGACTAACACCCGTAACAACTGCTACTTTACTTTTTAATTGGTCCATCATACACTCCTCCAAAGTTAAAGGACGCATATTTTATATAAGAGATATAAACTTTCCCCACATAGGTATCTATTCTTACAAAAGGGATGTACAAGCTAAATATGCAGTCCTTGAATGATTTACAGATAGCTAAATAAACCCTCATTAATGAGAGAAAATTTCCTCTATCCACTTTCTAATCATTAAAAGTTCATCCACATATCTAGTCTTTATCCCCTTTCAATATATCTCTATTATTTACTCTAACAAAAAGATTAAATATTTAAAATAGAAAAGATAATCTTCTCTCTCTTTTGGCGGAAAAATATTGTAATTACCTATATAAGCTTTAACTATGTTTCTATTAAAAATAATCATTAAAATATCAAAATAATAAAAACAATCGGAAAAAGCTGGCAAATACTGGTTCACTTTCTTATAATAAAACGTGGGGCTAATGTGAGAGGTATAAAGGGTCTGATTATACAGACTCAACTGGTTTTAAACAAATAGGGGGAAGAAATATGTCAAAAAAATTACTTTCTTTATTTTCTACACTAATCGTAGCAGCTTTTGTAATAACTGGCTGTGGTCAAAGTGATACGACAAATAAAGAACAAAAAGAAGATGTAACGAAAGAAAGCAAAACAGAAAAAACGGATACAACGAAAGAAAATAAACCTGAAGAAAAAAAATCCGAAGATAAAAAGACTGAAGATAAAAAGACCGAAAATACAGCCACTAGTTCCAGCGATTATTCCAAGCTGATTTCTTATATGGAAAAAGAAACAGGTGGTAAAACAAAAGTTCTTTTTGAAAATAAGGAACCACAAGTCCATAAAGCTGAAGATATTTCAGTATCAATGAATAGTTATACATTAGTTGAATTAAATGGATTCCATACGGATTTTAACATTCCATTTAATCGTCAAACAGAGGGCGGAGTTATTCTTGTGAACTATAGCGTAAAAAATAGTTCAGCTAAAGATCTTTATTATATGCCAACATTGGACATGTCATTTACTGGTGCTCAAAAAGCATATAGTAACTATAGAGATTTAATTCCAACAGAAGATCAGCTACCAACTAAGCTCGCTCCAACAAATGATTATTTAGTAAAAGCAGGAGAAACAATTTCTGGTTATATCGCTTATCCATTTGGAAAAGATGATCTAGCAAAAATTTTAAGTCTCTCAACAGTCTCTGTCTCAGTCCCAACTGCACAAGCTAATAAAGGAAAATTTGATGCCCCAATTGGAAGCCCTGGAAACTTTTCATTAAGTTTAAACAAACAAGGCGCTGAAAAGGTTGCAGCAAATAAAACTTTCTACCAAGATAAAGTAACTGCTAATAACATGGGCGATAAAAAAATGCTAAAAGAACAATCCGGTATTAATAACAGTCAAGAATTAGGTGCTGTCAATGTTACATTAGATGGATATCAATTCGCTCAATTCACACCAAATTCCGTCGAGGCTCCACGATTTGCAAATTTCAAGAATGGTATTGTTCTATTAACAGTAAAATTCAAACTTGATAACAAAGATACGCAAGACGTTGCACTATCTCCTATAAGCTCTACATTGAGAGTTAATGATGGTTCACAATATACAATTAGCGAAGGTATGCTATTAAATTACGACTATAACGCTGCAGTCAAAACAGGAACATCTGGAGAGTTACTGCAAGTATATATTTTAGATCAAGAACGGTATGAAAAAATTTGGAAAGACAAAAGCTTTGAGATTGAATTAGGACCTATGAGAAATAAAGAGGCAAAAGATATTTCACAAGGTAAAAAAGCTAAATTTGCATTACCTAAATAAATTACTACTTATATAATAGAAAAGGCATATAACATATGATTGTTATATGCCTTTTCTATTTGTATCAAGAACAAAACTTTAATTTAAGTGTATACATTTATGATTACCTATCCGTTGTATAAGTGTAGGGAGGAAAAATGATGGGAAAAGAAAATATATTAACCTCCTATCTTATCAACTTAGGGGAGGAAGTGTTTAAGCTATTACTAGCGAAAGGGGCTATAAAAGAAGATGATCTCAAGAATGCCATACCTAAGGATAAGACCAAAACAGTAACGCCAGACAACTCCATCAAATTAAATCCATCATTTGAGAAACTACCTACGAAAGAAAAAAATAAAAAGCTGCAATCACAGGCTAAATAAGAAAAAAGCTTCCTTATGTATCCTGTGAGGATATCCATTATAAAGTCCTAAAATCTTTCATACTTTCCCCAAGAATATAGTGTGAAAACCACATCAAATTCTGCTTCATAATAGCCGCATTAATTCCTGGCTGGTCAGAACTATATGCCATTCCTTTAAATATAATTAATTCTGTATCAACTTCCATATCCCTTAATCCTTGATATAGCTCATATGCGTTTAGAGTTGGAATTCTTGCATCCTTTTCGCCATGTTGGATTAAAGTGGGCGTACAGGCTGATTTAATATACGTCATTGGTGATGTTTTCGTATATATCTCTGGATCATTCCATGGTGTATTTCCTAGATGCATTCTAATAAAGTAAGGGATATCTGTATTTACATAATGGGTACTCCAATTAGTAATTCCACCTCCAACTGAAATAGCTTTAAATCTACTACTATATGTAGAACAGAAAGCTGATATATATCCCCCGTTGCTCCATCCCATAACCCCTACTCTATCCTTATCTACAATCCCTTGATCAACTAGTTTATCCACTCCAGATATAACATCATCGTAGTCAGCAATTCCCTGTTTTCTATAGTTTGCTTTTAAGAATTCATTACCATAACCAGAACTTCCCCTATAGTTCGGCTCTAAAACTATAAAGCCTTTTTCGATAAACTGTTCAATAGGATATTTCTCATTAAAACAGTCTGAAAATATCGGAAAGGATGCCCAAGCCGGACCACCATGGATTACTACTAATAAGGGATATTTTTTATTTGCGTCAAACTCTACTGGAGTTGATAAAACACCCTCTATTTCAAGACCATCACTACTTTTCCATGAGATTATTTCCCTATTACTTTTAAGCTTTCCTTCGAAAAAGCTATTTTCATTCGTTATTTTTTTATCGTCTAAATAGATTTCAAAGGTTTCATTTGTTATAGCTTTATTATAGGATATATGATTTCCATCCCTTGTTATAGAAGCATCCATTATAAATCCATCTACTTTTTCACTTAGCATTTCTACAGTGCCATCCTCAGATAGCAACCCGATAAGATAATTAGTTTTATCCTGCCATCTAATTAAAATTCCTTTAGCTGTCCACTGTAATGGCATAACCGTACTATCAAAATCTAGTAAAGGTCGAATTAGCTCTCCATTATTAATATCATAGATTTCTAATGTACTGTCTTGTATATGAGTCTTATAGTACTCCTTCTCCCTTATGCTTACTGAGTAACATATTTTGCTGCCTTCAGGAGAAAAGCAAACGCTCCCTCCCAACAACTTATCTATATTCATCTTTTGTAGCTCTCCAGCTTCAATATCTAATATGTATAGATCACCATTCATATAATCATTTGGACTTGGTGTAGCCATAAATACAACCTTTTTCCCATCATTTGAAATATCAAATCCGTGGATATGAAAATCCTTCCCATTAGTTAGTTGATAAACACCACTATTTTCGTGTTCCTCTTTATCATTTTGTATCGCTTTTTCTACTTCAATGTAATATAAACAATTATTCTTGTACTCCTTACCTATATGTTGGAAATCCCCATATAGTTCCTTCCGTTTCTTTATCAGCTCAGATTCTTTTGACTGTGCCACATAATAAAAGCCTTTGCCATTAGGCTCCCATTTAAAATTACTGACCCCTTCTTTCTCATCAGTAATTTGTAACTCACTATAACCATCTATTGACTTAACAAAGATTTGATTTTTCTTATTATCCCCGTCACCAACTGGGCTAAGGTATGCGATATCCCTAGAATCTGGAGACCATAATGGGTGTATACTATCTATATCCCCAGTTGTTAATGGGTAACTCTGCTCCTTATCTTTTTCATATATCCATACATGATTCCTATATGTATTGTCTTTCCAGTTAGCTGTCTTCTTAACAAATGCTACGCTTTTGCCATCATCACTTATGTTTGTATTTGATAAGGTTGGTAATGAAATGATCTCTTCTATACTTAAATATGTTTTTTCTTTCACCTTCATTAATAATCCCCCTCGTAATGTCTAGTAATCTAATTTGTTCAATAAAGTGAAACTCTAATCAGTGGTTTTTTCCATCAACAAATACCCGAAATAACAACAGAAAATTCAGTTAAATGGAAGTAGTTCCGTCCCAAATCCGATAAAAACTCATGTTGTCTGCCGATTTTTATACTTTTTAATCCTACTGACCGATTTAATGAGGAATCGTCTTGAATTTCAAGACAAGGCTGATAATCTCTCCCACTGCCAGTTCCTTGCCCTCTTTAATCCACTTATCGATATTAGATGTTCTTTTTTTCGACACAAAAATGCCCCTTTAGATAATCATATCCAAAGGGGCAAAGCTTCACAACTTTTTTATAAACGTCGCGACTTTATTTTAAATTTACAATAATCTAGTTACTCTACCAATTTCCTACTCAACAGTAACAGACTTAGCTAAGTTACGTGGCTTATCAACGTCACACTCGCGGTGAAGCGCTGCGTAGTATGAGATAAGTTGTAATGGAATAACTGCTACTAGCGGTGCTAGTGCTTCGTGTACAGCTGGTAATACGAAGCTGTCACCTTCCATTTCTAAGCCTTTCATTGAGATGATACATGGGTTAGCCCCGCGTGCTACTACTTCTTTCACGTTACCACGAATTCCAAGGTTTACGTGCTCTTGTGTAGCAAGTGCGATAACTGGTGTACCGTTTTCGATTAAGGCAATTGTACCGTGTTTTAATTCTCCTCCAGCAAATCCTTCTGCTTGGATGTAAGAGATTTCTTTTAGTTTTAACGCACCTTCTAAACCTACGAAGAAGTCTACGCTACGTCCGATGAAGAAGCAGTTACGCGTTGTTGCTAAAAATTGTTTTGCTAATGCGTCCATCTCTTCTTTTTGATCACAAAGTACTACCATTGCATTTGCTACAAGTCCTAATTCGTGTGTTAAATCGAAATCAAGAACTTCACCTTTTGCTTGTGCAATGTCAGCCGCTAAGATTGAAAGTACTGCAAGCTGTGCTGTGTATGCTTTCGTCGATGCAACTGCAATTTCTGGTCCAGCATATAGCGGAAGTGTATAATCAGCTTCACGAGAAAGCGTAGATCCAGGTACGTTTGTAATTGTTAATGCTTTATGACCCATTTCATTTGTTTGCACAAGTACTGCACGGCTATCAGCTGTTTCACCACTTTGTGAGATGTAAATGAAGAATGGTCTTTCTGTTAATAATGGCATGTTGTAAGAGAATTCACTTGCTACGTGTACTTCAACTGGTACTTTCGCAAATTTCTCAATGAATTGCTTTCCAACAAGACCTGCATGATAACTTGTTCCACATGCAATGATATAAATACGATCGCTATCTAAGATTGCATTACGGATATCTGAATCCAGTTCAATCTCGCCATTTTCATCTTGGTACTTTTGAATAATATTACGGATTACAAGTGGTTGCTCATCGATTTCTTTTAGCATGAAGTGAGGATACGTTCCTTTTTCAATATCACTTGCGTCTAATTCCGCTGTATAAGGTGCACGTTCAATCGTTTCACCTTGTAAGTTTTTAATTGTAATGTTTTCTTTTGTTACGATTACGATTTCTTTATCCATTAACTCGATAAATTGATCTGTAACTTGTAACATCGCCATAGCGTCGCTCGCCACAACATTAAAGTTGTCACCAACACCTACTAATAGCGGGCTTTTGTTTTTAGCAACATAAATCATGTTTGGATTTTCAGCATCAAGTAGTCCGATTGCATAAGAACCATGTAAAAGAGATAGCGTATTACGGAACGCTTCTTCTACACTTAATCCTGTGCTCACTTGTTGTTCCATAAGCTGTACGATAATTTCTGTATCTGTTTCACTTACGAACGTTACATCTTGTAAATATTCCTTTTTCACTAACTCATAGTTTTCAATTACACCGTTATGAACTAGTGTAAAACGTTTTGATGTACTTTGATGCGGATGCGCGTTTAACTTACTTGGAACACCATGTGTAGCCCAGCGTGTATGACCGATTCCCACACTTGCTGCTACGTTCTCATCTACGATTTCGCGAAGTTTTGCAATACGGCCTTTTTCTTTGTATACAACAACACCGTTCTCTGCTTGTACTGCAATACCTGCTGAATCATATCCACGATATTCTAGTTTTTCTAAACCTTTTAATAAAATTTCCTTTGCATCTTGCTCTCCAATAAATCCTACGATTCCACACATGTTTAGTCGCCGTTACAAATGCTTACACTGCTTTGCGAACATGTAACGACATAGTCCGATACCATTTATTTATATTAAAAAAACGGATTACATATTGCTAGCCCTGTAAGCTTGTAACGGCTTTCACCTTCCTCTCAATTGGGTTTAAGTCCGTATACACTTATACAGCTAGTTTTCATCCGTTCCTTTTCTCTCATCACACTTTCACCTTTGTCCACTAAGTCACCTTAATGTTTTAAGTAAAAGTTTGCGGTTGTGATGAACAACCGGGAGTCATCCGCCGAAATCTCGATAAACTCCACCTCGTCAACTACACTACTTGTAGTTCTGGCGCTTTTATAATTTACAATATTTACTTTGAGAAAAAGAACAAGACAATCTTATAACAAACAATATAAACCGTCAATGAATTTTTTTTCATTGTCTATAAAACATATGAAAAAGGAGCACTTCTTGTGCTCCTTTTAAAACAAATTCGGTAAATTATTCAGCTCCAACTTCCGCTTTCACAACTTCTACAATACGGTGCACATAAGCATCACAAACTTCTTGTGTCGGTGCTTCTGCCATTACACGAATAAGTGGTTCTGTTCCAGATGGACGAACAAGAATACGACCGTCTCCGTTCATTTCTTCCTCTACAACACGAATAATTTCTTTAATTTTCTCATTTTCTAATGCTAGTTTTTTATCTGTTACACGAACGTTTACTAGTAATTGTGGGAATTTTGTCATCTCGCCTGCAAGCTCAGATAATGGCTTTTTCGTCATTTTCATGATGTTTACAAGTTGAAGTGCGCTTAACATTCCATCACCAGTTGTAATGTAATCAAGTAAGATAATGTGACCTGATTGTTCTCCGCCCAGGTTATATCCACCACGTTTCATTTCTTCCATTACGTAGCGGTCACCAACTGCTGTTTTATCACTTGTAATATTGTTTGCTTCAAGTGCTTTGTAGAAGCCTAAGTTACTCATAACTGTTGAAACAACTGTATTATGTTTCAATTGACCAGTTTCTTTCATATACTTCGCACAAATAAACATAATTTGATCGCCATCAACGATGCTTCCTTTTTCATCTACCGCGATTAAACGGTCGCCATCACCATCAAAAGCAAGTCCGATATCGGCACCTTTTTCTTTTACTAATTCAGCTAAGACTTCTGGATGTGTAGATCCTACGCCCTCGTTAATATTCATACCGTTTGGAGAAGTTCCCATCGTTGAAATATCAGCTTCTAAGTCTGCAAATAAGTATGGAGCTAAAGAAGAAGTCGCACCGTGTGCGCAATCTAAAGCAATATGTAAACCAGAGAAATCTTCCTCTACAGTTTGTTTAATGTATTGTAAATACTTTTGTCCACCTTCAAAGTAATCACTCACTTGGCCAAGGTTAGTACCTGTTGGACGTGGTAACTCGTCAACTTCTTTGTCTAATAATGCTTCAATTTCAGCTTCTTGCTCATCTGTTAATTTAAAACCATCTGAACCGAAGAACTTAATTCCATTATCTTGTACTGGATTATGAGATGCAGAAATCATAACACCCGCTTGTGCATCTAAAGCTTTTGTTAAATAAGCCACACCTGGTGTAGAAATAACACCAAGACGCATTACTTCTGCTCCAGTTGATAATAGACCTGCTACTAAAGCTCCTTCTAACATATGTCCAGATACACGTGTATCACGGCCAATAATTACTTTTGGACGATCTGTATCTTTTGTTAATACATAACCGCCAAAACGTCCAATTTTGAATGCTAATTCAGGTGTTAATTCCTTATTTGCAACCCCGCGTACTCCGTCTGTACCAAAATATTTACCCATTATTATTCGCTCCTTTTTCGTGCTCTTTTTGATTATCTACTGTTGGTTCTTGGCTCGTTTCTTGCCCATTTTCTTTGTCTTTATCTTTGTCTTTATTTTTTTCTTTATCTTTTTCCTGATCCTTTTCTGGATCCGGTTCAGGATTTTTTGGTTTTTCAGTTTGGTTTTCTTTATTGTTTGCTGGATCTGGTTGTTCGATATTACCCTGTACTTCTTTATCTGGCTTTTCTTTCTTCACAATTGTGACTTTAGCACTTTTTTGTTTTGGTTCTATCGAAATATTACCAGGACCGCTCACTTGAATAGAAACATCCTTCGTCCCCGGAGATACATTTTGCAGATTAATCGCAGCTGTTATTTGAGCAGCTGTTATTTTATCTACTATACTTGCTTCTCCTGAAATATCAACGCTTATCTTTCCATCTTGTGGCGAAAGTAGCTGAGCAGTAACATCATTCGGAATGCCATTTTTTTGAATCGGGATACCATCTATAGTTTTACTTTTCGTTTGTTTTACCTTTTGTACCCCTACAGAAACCTTCACTTGATTTGGTTTTGCACTTGTCACACCTTTTGGCAATAAAACAGAGGCATCGAATGTTGTAGAATCCGTCAATTGACTAAGATCTACCTCGACCCCCTCTATAGATTGTATATTATCCAAAATGTCTTTTGGACCTGCTATCGTTACCTCTTTTGGTTCAACATTAATATTTGTAACAGCTAAACCCTCTGGTAAATTCCCTTTTTTCGAATATGTTAAAGGAACTGTTTTTTCGACGTTATTTGCTGTAGGTTGTGTCGCTACATTCACCGTTACGCTTATTTTAGATGGACTCGTTTTTACATTTAAACGTTTTCCTTCTTTATTGTACAATGTAACGTCTGGTGTTTTTGTAACAGTTTTATTCACGCCTTTTAAGTCGATATATGCCTTAGCAGATGAAATACTTTCGATTTCTTCTTTCGTCCCAACTACCTCAACAGTATCAGGTTTAATGCTTGATTTTTCGAGAGTAGCACCCGCTGGCATCTGATCCTCATTTGATAATTTTAAATCTACATGAACATATTTTCTCGCTTTTTCATGAAGAGTAACTTTAATTGTTGATGGCTGAACTGTTCCTTTTACATCATCTGGAAGCCCGTTCGTTTTCAAAGAAACTTCATAAGTCCCTTTTGAACTATCTCGCAAATCAACCGTTATATCAAATTGTTTTTTTGCTTTTGCTGTAGCAACTGCTGCTTTTGGGCCTTCTAACTTCACCTTAACGCCCTCTGCCGGAATACCACTTACAATATATTTCTCTTCATCATACTTAAGGTTAATAGCATGATTAGTTAATGTTTCTTTCGTATCATTTGCGAAAGGTACTATACCCGACGTCGTATTTTTTTCAGTTAAAGTTGCGGACATAAAAAGCATACACGCCAATAGTAATGAGATTCCTTTTAAAAACCAATGATTCTCCATTAACTTATCCATGACGCTTTCTCCTCCAATTCCATAAAGACGAAGAAGTCGTTTTTTCGTTCCCACTAAATTCTGCTAATAACATATCCTTCAGTTGTTCTGTCTTCAAATCACGATGCAACTTACCGTTTTTCGTTAAAGAAATTTGGCCCGTTTCTTCAGATACAACTACTGTAATACTATCAGTGACTTCACTAACTCCCATTGCAGCGCGATGCCTTGTTCCTAACTCCTTAGAAATAAAGGGGCTTTCTGATAACGGAAGATAACAAGCCGCTGCTTTAATTGTACTTCCTTGCATAATTACGGCTCCGTCGTGAAGAGGCGTATTTGGAATGAAAATATTAATGAGTAACTCCGATGATACATTTGCATTTAACGGAATACCCGTTTCCACATAATCACCCATTCCGGTCTCTTTTGACAACGTAATTAATGCACCAATTCTACGTTTTCCCATATATTCCGTTGCTTTTGCTATCGATGTTGCAACAATTTCAGGTTCATCATCCTCCTGAGTTCCAACACGCGAAAATAAACTTCCGCGTCCTAGCTGCTCAAGTGCTCTTCGCAATTCTGGCTGGAAGATAATAATAACGGCTAAAAATCCCCACGTTAATACTTGTTCCGTTAGCCAATATAGCGTATGCAATCCAAGGAAAATACTAATCATCCGAACGACAATAATAACCGTAATCCCTTTTAAAAGTTGAACAGCTTTCGTCCCTCGGATTATAAGAATTAGCTTATATATAATAAACCATACAACGGCAATATCTAATACCGTACTAAGATATTTCAAAATGGTCGTATCTTCAAAAGGCATGCTAACCCTTCCTCCTACTTACGAGCAATTCTATCCATATATTGAAATATTATTTTATGCTCTATCTGTATGTATTTCCAACAACTAGTTAATTATACCATACATGAAACAAACGACAATTACAAACGCCCCCTTTAGCTTAAATTGGTAAGATGTCAAACTTTCTTACCCTACAGTATAATATCAGTCATTATTATACGCCTATTTTCCAATAAAAAAAGCAACTTCACAGTTGCTTTTTTTACATTTATTTCAGTTTTTCACCGAATAAAGAACCCATTAAAGCAACCGCTGTTGTTGCTGTTCTGTTTCTCTCATCTAAAATTGTATTTACTTCAACAAACTCAGCAGATGTAACAATATCAGCTTCTGCTAACATCTCCATCGCTAAGTGGCTTTCACGATAAGATAGACCACCAATTACAGGTGTTCCAACTCCTGGTGCGTCATGAGGATCAAGCCCATCTAGATCTAATGATAAATGAACGCCATCCGTATGAGATAAATACGCAATTGTTTCTTCCATAACAGCCGTCATACCCATACGATCGATTTCATGCATTGAGAATACTTTAATGCCTTCATCGCGAATAAAGTCTTTTTCTCCTTCATCCAATGCACGTGCACCGATAATTACAACGTTCTCTTTCTTCACCTTTGGATATGCTTCATATAAGTCTACAAGCGTCGGATGTCCATAGCCTAAACTTGCAGCAAGTGACATACCGTGAATATTTCCAGATGGTGAAGTCTCTTCTGTATTTAAATCACCATGTGCATCATACCAAATAACACCTAAATTTTTATAATGTTTCGCTACACCAGCTAGCGTACCGATAGCAATACTATGGTCACCGCCTAATACGAGTGGAAAACGACCTTCTTCTATAATATGATCAACCTTACTCGCTAATTCATTACATACAGTTGCAACTTGTGTAAGGTTTCTTAATTTTGTATTTTCATCTACTTCTTTTTCTCTCTCAATACATATATCTCCCAAATCTTTAACGTCATATCCAATTTGTTCAATTCTTTCAATTACCCCTGCATAACGGATTGCGCTTGGTCCCATATCAACCCCGCGACGCATCTGTCCTAAATCCATTGGAACTCCAATAACTGAGATTTCTTTTTTCATAGATAGTATCCCCCTTTTATGCCTTCCTAAATATTTTAAATCTTTTATATAGTCTGACTCAACTCGACATTTTTCTGCATGGATATACAATATATTCACTTGTACTCTCATTGAAACCTAAATTTTAAGACTATTCTATGTATAAAGTTAACTTTATGAAACAACTGACTTTTCTATCAGCTAATATTTTTATCCGCACTTTTCCCCATCATCACTCAGGATTATGCAAAATATCATCAAATAAATGAATTATAAAACACTTCTACATTTAGAAGCGTTTTTCTGATGCTAATTTCCACACTGCTGCAATATTTCTTGCTGTCATTTCGATATTCTCTTCTGCCCTTTTATATGCTTCTTCTAATGTCATTGGACTCGCTGTAATACTAAACACTGCATCAATTCCCTTTTCGTAAACAGTCGTATAATTCGAGGATACAGATCCACCAATAGCAATTACAGGAATATGACGACATTTCGCCCGCTTCGCGACACCAACAGGAGCTTTTCCATACGCTGTTTGTTCATCTATTCTTCCCTCACCAGTTACAATCAGATCGGCGCCCTCTATACACTTATCAAAATTTGTATAATCTAATACAATTTCAATTCCTTTTCTTAACTGCCCCTTTAGAACTGCAACGACAGCTGCTCCCATTCCTCCAGCTGCCCCCGCCCCTGGTATTTCAGATACATTTAAAGACACATGTTGTTTAAGTATATTAGCATAATGTTTTAAATTCTCATCTAGCTCTTTCATCATCTCTACATTTGCACCCTTTTGTCTCGCAAATACAAAAGATGCCCCGCTAGCTCCAACTAAAGGGTTATCTACATCACACGCCGCTTCTAACTTTAGATCCTTTAGACGTGAATCAATCCTAGAAAGGTCAACAGTAGTAATCAAATGTAATGTCCCTCCAGAGGGTTCTATTACTTCACCTTTCCTGTTTATAAACCTTGCGCCTAAAGCAGATAGCATACCAGCCCCACCATCATTTGTAGCACTTCCTCCGAGCCCTAAAATAATGTGTTTCGCTCCTTGATCTAATGCATGTAATATAAGTTCTCCTGTCCCTTTTGTCGTTGTAATAAGTGGGTTTCTCTTTTCAATTGGAACGTGTTGTAATCCTGATGCTGCTGCCATTTCAATAAATGCTGTCTTCTTATCCTTAGACATACCATAAAAGGCTTGCACGCTCTCTCCAAGCGGCCCTGTCACATTAAGTGATATAATTTCCCCCATTGTAGCACCAACAAGAGATTCGACCGTTCCTTCACCTCCATCTCCAATTGGTACTTTAACGTACTCTGCTTTAGGAAAAACTGCTGCAAAACCTCTTTCAATAGCTTCACATACCTCCATAGCTTTCAAACTTTCTTTATATGAATCAGATGCAATAACAACTTTCATAATTATCTCCCCTTATTTATGCTCTTCTTTCATTTTAAACAACATATACAAAAGTTGTCTTTTTATGTGAAATTTAAGCACAAAAAAAGCTTACATCATTTGATGTAAGCTTTCCCTATTTATATGGAGCCTAGCGGGATCGAACCGCTGACCTCCTGCGTGCAAGGCAGGCGCTCTCCCAGCTGAGCTAAGGCCC
>NZ_MACH01000051.1 GCF_001884065.1 Bacillus proteolyticus | reverse complement strand
ATGTGGAGCTGACGAATACTAATAGATCGAGGACTTAACCATATAATATGTAGCAATGTTATCTAGTTTTGAAGGAATATATTTTTAGATTTCTTCTTGACATTCTGAAAAGAATGTGTATAATGATAAAAGTCTGGTAATGATGGCAGAGAGGTCACACCCGTTCCCATACCGAACACGGAAGTTAAGCTCTCTAGCGC
>NZ_MACH01000050.1 GCF_001884065.1 Bacillus proteolyticus | reverse complement strand
ACTGTACGTGCGGTAGAGTAGGTAGCCAGCGAGTTACATATTTGAAATAAGCACTTTTCCAACTACCCCTCCCAGAACGGAGCGTGACAGTTTCCTAGTCACTCCGCTCGCCAGTGACTATATATCAACGAATTTTCATCCCATTGTATTTTCCGGCGTGAATTTTATCGTGGCATTCCTCACAAACAGCTAGTGTTTTGCGATTCATGGCTACCATCCTCTTTATCCACTCAGGCTTTTCTTTCCTACTATTATTGCGAAGATTTTTTAGCTTTTTAACGTGATGCATCTCAATATTTCCTCGTGCTCCACATAGTTCGCAAGTATTATTCCGCAACCTGTCTATCAATTGAGTTCTAGTATTGAAAATTTTGACAGGATTTTCTATGATTGTAGCGGTTTTATTGTAGGCTAGTTTCATACCACCGAAATAAGTAGCCAGAGGCTTTTTGTTTTCTCTCTCAATTGCGACATGAAGCACCTTATATTCCCCATCTTTTGTTTTCAATACCTTTTTATATTTTTTAAAGACTTTGTTGATGGTAGTTTTGTGCTTATTTGCTAATGTTCTTGCGAGAGAGCGCTCCATAACTCGTTTTACGTTATGGAGTTGATGAGCATTGTAGGCAAGTAGATAATATTGGGCAAATCCTCTAAACTCTGCTTGAAACTGGCTAACAATATCATAATCAGAGTTTGTGGTTCTTTCTTTTCTGTGGATAGGTTGTCCTTTTGCCATATATTCGTTCATCTTAGCCTTCATTTTGTCCTCTGGTACCCTTAGTCCAATTACCCCATTAATTATTCTTTGACCACGTCTATCATGTTGTGTATTGCAATGTAATACATGGATGTCGTAACCAAGGAAACGTGCTTTTTCTTCTCTAGCGTGTGTAATTAACGTCTTTTCTGGGCTAAGGTTAAGGTTCAACTCTGTTTTTAGGAAAGTTTTAATTTTCGCCTTAACTTCCTCTGCATCTTGTTTGCTCCCAGATAAACCAATTAGCCAATCGTCCGCATATCGAACGTAATAAAGCCGTTTAAATTTTGGGTCAGTTGGGTTTTTCGAGGGCATTTGCTGCGCAATTTTTCTTAGTTCCTTAACTTTTTGCCAGTTACCATGACGTTTATATTTATCGATTTGCTTGAGAATTGCTCTGTATTCCTTATTTTCTGTGCGTCTTATTCCAGACGTGTACAGATGAATTAATGTCTTTTCCACATATTGGTCAAGTTTATTCATGTAAATATTAGAGAGTAAGGGACTTAGAATTCCTCCTTGTGGACACCCGCTGAGAGTTTGGCTATATTTCCAATCCTCCATGTAACCACTTACGAGAAGATGCTTAATTAATCTCAGAAATCGACTGTCGTGTATCTTTTCTGACATAATTCTGATTATAATCTCGTGGTTTATGCTTCCAAAGCAATCACTTATATCTCCTTCAACAAACCATTTAACGCTTTTCCATCCATCTCGATAGCGAATAGCTTCAAGTGCGGTTTGACACCCACGATTCTCGCGGAATCCATGTGACTTATCACTAAATTGTGGGTCGTAGTATGCATTCATAATGATTCGCATAACTTCTTGTAGGAGTTTATCTGACCAAGAAGGCATGCCTAATGGTCTCATCTTTCCATTTTTCTTTGGAATGTAAGTTCTTCTTACAGGTGTCCATCGATAAGACTCTCGCTTAACCTTTTCGATGATATCATCAATTTTCTTCATAGACATACCATCTACAGTTTCTTCGGTAATGCCTTTGGTCATTGATCCGTTATTGCTATAGATATTTTGGTATGCCATGAGATAGAGTTCTCGATTGTAAAGTAATCGATAGATTCTTTCAATGGGAAGTCCTTTCTTTCCTCGTTCGCTGATGATATTCAAAACTGCTTCGGTCGTTCGCATCTCGCGTTCCTCCTAGATTTGATATCATAATCACCTATTTCCCTTCTCCTACCCATACGAGTCAATGGCACACATTACAGTCCATCTGTGTAATTTCCATTACAGAAATTACATTGGATACTATGGAAATTCCGTTACCTTAAAGGTCTCCCTTCGTAGGCAATCCCATGTTCTTCAGGGTTGGAACGTGCTAGCACGACTTAGGTTCTTCATTTATCACCTTAATTGAGCTCACTGCTCAACGTCCTACAACCTTGGATTTCCTTGGTCGAAAGTCGTAACCAAGTATGTTATAGGCGGGGAGTATTTAGGTTGTGTATCCCCGAAAGTGCGGTTCCTTCACTGGTAATTGAAGTTTAAGCAGTTTAGCCTTAACCATATCGTGCAGAACTAGCAGAGCGATACCATAAACAACCTTCTGATAGCCTCTGCGTTACCTCCATGCTCTTGTCCCCTTGCCCTTTCGGGTTTAGGTAAGGAGTTGTTCTCAAAGCATTTTCCAAGGGCTTTGGTCCAATGTTTGGACAATCCCAACCATGAATGACATGGCGCACACTTTCA
>NZ_MACH01000049.1 GCF_001884065.1 Bacillus proteolyticus | reverse complement strand
TAGATTTTTAACGTCTTTGTTTTGATATCCACAACAAGAACATAATTGGCTTGAAGCAAATGTTTTCGATACAACAATGACTTGTTTGCCGTACCATTTTGCTTTGTATTCCAACATAGTTCGAAACTGAGACCATGATACCTCACTAATTGCTTTTGCTAACTTATGATTCTTTAACATATTCGATACTTGCAAATCCTCTATACCGATAACATCGTGGTTTTTGATGATTTCAGTCGAGGTTTTGTCCAAGTAATCTTTTCTAGCATTCGTCATGTATTCATGAATTCTAGCTACTTTTACTCGTTGTTTATTCCAGCGAGAAGATCCTTTCATTCTTCTAGAAAGAACACGCTGTGCTTTTGCCAACTTCTCTTCTAATGATCGAAAAAACTTCGGATTTTCATAGGTTGTTCCATCTGACAAAATGGCGAAATCTCTTAGTCCCACATCCATTCCAATGTAAGAATTTGTTTTCGGAAGTTCTTGCACTTCTGTTTCAACTAACAATGACACAAAGTATCTACCAGAAGGGTTCCGTCTAACTGTAGCATTTAAAATACGTCCTGTTACTTCACGACTTTTGGCAAATCGAACA
>NZ_MACH01000048.1 GCF_001884065.1 Bacillus proteolyticus | reverse complement strand
TCCCTGCGGCCCCATCGGACCGGTTGGGCCTATTTCCCCTTGAGTACCTTGAACCCCTTGCGGCCCCTCTGGACCTGTTGCACCTATGTCTCCTTGTATTCCTTGAACTCCTTGCGGTCCTTGTGGTCCTTGAAACCCTTGAGCTCCTTGTATCCCTTGCGGACCTGTTGCTCCCGGTAACCCTTGCACACCTTGAATTCCTTGCACACCCTGCACACCTGTTGCCCCTGTATCTCCTACTGGTCCCCTCAATCCCTCAGGCCCTTGTTGTCCTTCTGGTCCTGTTGCACCCATTTGTCCAGCTGGCCCTTGAATTCCTTGCACACCTTGAGGTCCTGTCGGTCCCATCTCTCCCATTGGTCCTTGTAGTCCTCTTGGTCCTTGTGGGCCTGTTGGACCTTGTGGACCTGTTGGGCCTGTAATCCCTATACCTGTAAATCCAGTTGGAGTTGGAGGGAAAGTAGGCCCAATAAGTTCTGGTGAAATTCTAAAATTAGAGTTTAACGAATGTAATTTCCTTTTATCATCACGATCTTTCATACCTTTCACCTCCTACAAACCATCTTTTTCACACTAGATAGACCGCTTCTTCTTAATCTATTTACAAAAATAATCTCCAAGACTATTTTTATTTTAAATAATAAAAACTCCCTTAATTCCTTAAGGGAGTCCTGCTACTGAATCCATATTATCTGTATTAGGGACAGCTTGCGCTATACCCGATGTATTTACATTTTGCCCCATATTCGTTCCTGTTACAGTACCAGCAGGGGTTCCTCGTGTATATGTTGTCGTCACAGAATCTCCCGGCTGTAAACAAAGCTTCGTCTCTGTCCCTATTACTGTAACAACATCAATCCAAGTGCACCCCGTTGAACCACTATACGATTTCGAAGCAGTAAATGAAGTATCACTCAAATTATCACCCGTAAATATATTCCCAGTATTATTAACGATAATAAATTCTTTAATACGTGCAGGCATACTTACACTCTACCTTTCCTTTATGCACCTAATGTACGTGTACTCGTTGCTAATGGTGGTAAAAATACTGATGTTCTAATTGTAGGTTCAGGCTGCCGTTTCCCATTTAAAAAAATAGCCGCACTCGACCCTCCAGCACCCGCATATATTTTCGCTACGGCTAAAGGTGAGATATCATAACAGTCGCCAACATTAACAGCTCCTGTATTGTTAATAATTTTCACTTTACGCAAATTAATCCCCATTTACCCCTCCTCCTTTTTATACTGTATGCAAAAGAAAAAAACTTGAAACAGACTCGTTTCAAGTTTTTAGCTATTAACTATTTCGTTTCACCTTCATATTGAAGCATACCGCCAACCATGTTCACTGTTTTAAATCCTTGCTCATTTAAATAATGGCATACATTTTCACTGCGCATTCCTGAACGGCAAATAAAAATATACTCATTCTCTTTATCAAAGAAATCTACTTTATTTGGGATATCGCCCATTTTAATATGTACAGCTTCTGGAATTTTCCCTGTCGCTACTTCTTCATCTTCCCTTACATCTACTAAAAATAACGTTTCTCCATTTTCTAAACGCTCTTGCACTTCTTCTGTAGTAATTGTATTAACTTCTGTCATATGTATCTCCTCCTTATATATAATAAAACCTTTAGTTTCTTCTTTAAACTACCATTTCTAATTAATTTTAGCATGTGAAAGAAGGAACGCAAAGAATGGAAATTTTATTTCTCAATTTTCTCGTAAAACTTATTCTTTACAAACATAACTCGTGCATTGTATCCTCAATATACTTGTTTTATGAAAGGAGCCTGTTAAAATGACACTTTTTCTTTTCATTATGGGTATCATTTTCTTAATTTCTGCGGTCATTGCTCTTAGCATGAAAAATAATAAAAAGATAAAATCCCCTCAAGAAATGTCATTCTTATTTCTATTACTTAGTATAGCTTTCTTTGGTTTATCAATCGCTTCATATATTTTCCGTCTGCAAATTATGTAAAAAAGGTGCCTATTATAAACAATGCACCTTTTCCACATTAATTATTTTCTACACAAAACTAGATACTTTCCGATTTAAAAACTCATACACTTTCTTTTCAAATAAATGAACGTCTAACGCTCCTGCCATATGCCCATTTATACTTTCTATTTCATATACTTCTGCGTACTTCCCCTGCTTTTGCAAAACATCTACCATTCTATAATTGTAACGGGATGGTTGAAGTAAATCTTGTTTGCATGGAATCATGAGTACATTCGCTTCAATCTTAGAAAGAGCCTCTTCTAAGGAAGAAAAACCATGTGCAATATCATGTAATAAGACTGCTTTCGCAGTATACATCCATGAATTTGCATCTACTAAATCTATACTTTTACATGTCACTTTATTTATCTCTTTCTCAAATGATGTTAATGCAGTAAATTGTTGATAAGGTGCCATTTCTATACTGTTCCGCGGGAATGCTGTTTCATAAAAATGTTCATCAAATGCATTCATAAACATCATTTTATTCGCTAAATGAAGCCCTTTTATTGGTTGCTCCTCTCCGTACTTTCCGCCTTTCCAATTTGGATCAAGCTGAATTGCTTCGATCGCATTTTGCGCTACATTTCCCGACGTTATAATTGGATTTTGCGGATTCGTAATAACTCCAATCATTCGTTCTACCATATGAGGATAGTGAACAGCCCATTGCTGCGCAATCATCCCACCTGCCGATGGCCCCATTACCGCATGTAACTTAGCAATCCCCATATCTTTTATTAACTCATATTGCATCCGTGCTACATCTAAAAATGTAAAAACTGGAAAATCCATCGCATACTCAAAACCAGTCATCGGATTTATCGATTTTGGTCCCGTTGTAATCACATATGGGTTCTTCACTTGTACATTACAAAGGTTATCAGTACATATAATGAAATATTTATTTGTATCAATTGCTTTCCCAGGTCCAATTAATCCATCCCACCAACCAGCCCCCTCATCATGCACTGTATATTTTCCTGCCGCATGACTTGTTGCACTAAAATAGTGACAAACCAAAATCGTATTTGATCTTTCTCTATTTAAAGTACCATACGTTTCATACCCCATTTGAACAGGAATCTCTCTACCATTTTCAAACACAAACTCTTTTAAAACAAACTTCTCCTTTTTTACAATTTGCACAGACTCGCCTTCTTCCCGTCATATTATGAACTGCTTACTAAAGGATTTTTTACTATGTAAACCAATCTCCTCCTTCTTTTCATAAATAAATGAATAATATACAAAATTATCCACAAAATAGCACTATATTACACAATCAAAGAGGGCATACATATGATTTGGAATTGGTTACGTAAAAAGAAAAAATCAAATTCAACAGAAACAAAAGAAGCAGATAATAATCCGAAACAGCAATCTAGTAATCAAGAGGATGAAAACAAAGAACAGACTAGAAGTATGAAACACAATACAGGTAAAAATAGTGAACAAAAAAAATCTGAGCAAGATGATTCTTCTCAGGAGAAACAGCAAAGTTCTAAACAGGATGATTCTTCTCAACCAAAACAGCAAAACTCTGAACAAGATGATTCTTCTCAACCGAAACAGCAAAACTCTGAGCAAGATGATTCTTCTCAACCGAAACAACAAAACTCTGAGCAAGATGATTCTTCTCAAAAGAAACAAAAAAAATCTGAGCAAGACGATTCTTCTCAACCGAAACAGCAAGGTTCTAAACAGGATGATTCTTCTCAAAAGAAACAACAAAAATCTGAGCAAGACGATTTTTCTCAACCGAAACAGCAAGGTTCTAAACAGGATGATTCTTCTCAAAAGAAACAACAAAAATCTGAGCAAGACGACTCTTCTCAACCGAAACAGCAAGGTTCTAAACAGGATGATTCTTCTCAAAAGAAACAACAAAAATCTGAGCAAGACGACTCTTCTCAAAATACACAACAAAGCTCTGGAAGTAATAGTATTTATGATTTTTCGAAGCCAGAAAAAGACCATATTCATTCTCTACAAGAGTTAATAGAGAAGCTAAAACAGTCTAGTGATTTTGTTAATTACCATACATCTGACGATGAAACGATGCCTTATTGGATTTCTTACTATCGTCCTTCACTTGATGGTGAGAAGTTACAAAAATATTTAATGCCAACACTTTTAGAACACCCTAACACTTCATTCGAAGTATTAAAAGAACATATTCCAATGAGCGGCATTACAATTACAAACGATTTACAAAAGATTGAGGACATGGTTTTAAAAGGGCATGCAATTATTCAATTAAATCAGCAAGATCAAAAGTGTATGCTCGCGAATATTGCAATTGATAATTATCGTGCACCAACTCCTCCTTTAAATGAATCGACTGTTATTGGTCCTCAAGAAGGTTTTGTAGAAGATATTGATACAAACATTAATTTAGTCCGAAAACGCCTTCCTGTTTTAGATCTCCAAACGAAAGAGATGATTATCGGAGAGTTTTCAAAAACGAAAGTCGTTATGATGTATTTAAATAATCTAGCTGAGAAAGATAATGTAGATTTTCTAGAGGAATCATTACGGGCTCTTGAATATGATCAAATTAATGATAGTGCTTATATACAAGAATTGATGGGGGAAAAATCAATTTTCCCTCTCTATATCAATACAGAACGCACTGATAGAGTTACAAAAGCACTTATTGATGGTAAAATCGCTATTTTTGTTGATGGTTCTCCAAGTGTCCTCTTAACTCCTGTATCATATTTTGATTTTTTCATTTCGCCAGAAGACTATAACGTTTCTTGGTTATACGCTACATTTTCAAGAATTTTACGGCTAATCGCTGTTTTATTCTCAATTTGCGCGACACCATTATATGTTGCCACTTTAAACTATCACTATGAATTAGTTCCTAGTGATTTATTGGAAACGTTAATTTTATCAAGGGCGCAAGTACCGTTTCCACCTTTAATTGAAGCACTCTTCTTAGAACTTGCCATCGATTTATTAAGAGAAGCTGGCGCGAGATTACCGATGAAGGTCGGTCAAACACTCGGTATTGTAGGAGGTATCGTAATCGGACAGGCATCTGTCCAAGCTGGTTTAACGAGTAATATTTTATTAATTATCGTTGCATTATCAGCACTGGCTTCCTTTATTACGCCTATTTATAAAATGGGTAATGCGGTTCGATTACTCCGTTTCCCATTTCTCATATTTGCCGAAATAGGAGGACTTTTCGGGATTTCTCTTGGATTTATCTTTTTATTTACCCATTTATTTAGACTTACATCCTTACGTAAACCGTACGCTTTGTTTTATCCGACAAGACAACAATCCGTTAAAGACTCTTGGATTCGCTTCCCATTAACAATGATCGATACAAGAGATGTACAAGCAAGGCCACAACATGTAAAAAAATCTGCAAAAGGGATTTCAACAAAACATAGATCCGATTTTGATGATTAAGAAATGAGGTGCATTGATGAGTAAAGTTCAAGAAAAATATCAAATATCTCCTATCTTTGTTTTCTTCTTAATTCACAGTGCACAGTTTGGTGCTGGTGTTCTTGGATTCGCTCGAATTATTGCAAAAGCCGCCGGATACGACGGCTGGATAGGTGTTCTAATTATAGGAATTTGTATCCATATTCTTATATGGATGATGTATTTTTTATTAAAAGAAACAAACGGAAACTTAGTTGATTTACATCGACAAACATTTGGAAAATGGCTAGGAAACGGCGTTACTCTCATCTTTATGACTTATTTTTTAGCCATCAGTATTTCCGTCATTCGAACATATGTTGAGATTATTCAAGTATGGATGTTTCCTACCGCGTCAACTTGGATGTTAACAATCTTTTTATGCTTAGCTAGCTACTACATTATTTCTTCTGGATTCCGTGTCATTACTGGTATTTGCGTCATCTCAGTTGGCGGTACATTGGGATATTTATTTCTTAGTCTATTCGTTTTGAAATACTCACATTTGTCTAATTTACTACCTGTGTTCACACATTCTTTTTCAGATATTTTAAAAGCCGCCAATCTGTCAATCTACAGTATGACAGGGTTTGAAATTTATCTCATGGTTTATCCATTTGTGAAAAATCCGAAGCAATCTCATAAATTCGCTCAATACGGAGCATTATTTTCAAATCTTCTATATTTATTTAGTACCCTTTTAGCCTTTGCATTTTTTAGTGAGAAACAATTGTTAAAAACGATATGGTCACAACTTTCTATGACCCAAGTAATCCAATTACCGTTCATAGAAAGGCTGGAATATATTGCGATTTCAGGCTATGCGCTTACTATTATTACAAGTTTTATCCTTCCGTTATGGGCGGCAACAAGAGGAACTCATGAAATATTTCGCGTAAAACAAAGAGGTGTCCTAATCACTTTCATCCTTATTACTCTCATTGTTTCACAGCTTTTAACAAACAGACATGACATTAATACTTTTATTAGTAATTCCGGAAAAGCTAGTTTTTGGCTCATGTATGTATACATCCCTATCCTATTTATTATTGTGTGGGTGAAAAGAAAATGGAAAAAATCAAAAGCAAATTAATACTTATTTCTTGTATAACATTCTTCAGTCTAACTGGATGTTTACAAAAAAATATTATCGATGATGTACAACTTATTCAAGGAACGGTTTTTGATGTAGCAAAAGATAATAAAGTAAAAGTGACATTCGTTTGTCCCATTCAGAAAAAGGGAAATAAAGTTCAAGTTTTTGAAGGTAGCGCAAATGCGGTAAAACAAGTAAAAGCAGACACATCTTTAGAGTCTTCTCAACCCTTTGCTAGCGGACAAATGCGTGTCGCTCTATATACTATAAGACTTGCCAAAAAAGGAATGTCTACTTCATTCGATACATTACTTCGAGATGTGAATATAGGGAACGCTTTATATGTTGGCTTATTAGAGGGGAATGGTACTGAACTTTTAAAAGGGAAATATACGACTTCATACAACGTTGCAATTTATATAAAAAAATTGTTAGAACATAATATGGAGACCGGTCCTTTACCAAAGGATAACCTGCATATAGGAGCATTCCGTTATTATCAAGAAGGGCAAGACTACTATATTCCCATTCTAAAGAAGCATGGTGATAAAATAAAAATCAACGGAATTGGTCTTTTTAAAAAGGATAAATATATCGGTAAAATCGCTGAAAAAGATATGTTCATATTTAAAGGACTATTAGAGAAACACAAATTAGATTCACACGAATTTAAAACGGATTCTGCGTACGTAATGATTAATAATATTCGTTCTGTTCCAACTTACGATATAAAAATTAAAAACGGGAAGCCTTCTTTTTTCATTCACGTTCATCTTGATGCACGTATTCAAGAATTATCGAAGCAAATTAACTTAGAAAATAACAAGAACACAAAAAACATTGAAAAAAATGTCCAAAAACAATTGGATGTACAGGCTACCAAATTAATTAAGCAGTTTAAATCTTTAAACGTAGATCCTCTCGGGCTAGGTGCAAAGTATAAGCAACATTATCGCCCATTCAAGTTAGAAGAGTGGCGACGTATGTACAAAGATGTTCCGATTAATATAAAATACAGCGTAAATATTACAAATTCTGGTGTAATTGAATGATAAATGATTGAACTCCTCTCTCCAGCATGATACAACGGAGAGAGGAGTTTTTTATTACCAAATATAGAGAGAAAAGATATTCACGGGGGAGCTTATGTCTAAAAAGTTAGTAAAACCTATTTTAAACGGTATTTTATTTCTCGGCGTCTTTTTATTTGCTCATACATACTTAAAAAATATTTCCTTCACACGTTATTTACTTGTCGTTATACCAATGCTACTTGTTGGTATGTTTGGCATCGACCTTATTTTATCCATTTTAATAAAAAAAGAAGAATAACGAGCGAACATCTTATTTCTATAAGATGTTCTTTTCATTTCATAATCACCTTATGTTACAATGAAATTCGGCACAAAGCGAGAAAGGATGAAACAACATGACAAACGAAAAAGGTTTAGATAAAGGATACGAACTTGTTGCAAAAATGCATGAAGAGTTCGGACATCCTGTGACAAATACTCCAACAAAATTAACAGCAGAGCGCGCAAAAATTCGTGCTAGCTTTATGCAAGAAGAGCTAGAAGAATTTCTAGAAGCAACGACTGTTGAAGATCAATACGATGCACTTATTGACCTTATTTACTTTGCATTCGGAACGTTTGCAGAAATGGGCGTACGTCCAGATAAAGGATTTGAAATTGTAAACAATGCCAACATGGCAAAACTATTCCCTGATGGAAAGCCTCGATTCCGCGAGGGCGACGGCAAAATTATGAAACCAGAAGGATGGCAAGCACCGGAACCACAACTTCGTGCGGAAATCGAACGCCAACGTCAAGAGGCAGAAAAAAACTGCTAGGATTTCCTAGCAGTTTTTTATTATGTCTTTTTTCCTTTGGCCTATTAATGACCCACGTGTCCCGCATGTCCTGCGGCTCCTGCAGTACCAGCTGCTGCTCCTGCTGCCGCCCCTGCTCCAATGCCACCTGCCCAAGGCTGTTGTTGCTGCTGATACTGTTGGTATTGTTGTTGACCTTGCTGATGCTGTTGGCCTTGCTGATGCTGTTGGCCTTGGTGATGGTGTTGACCTTGGTGATGCTGTTGGCCTTGGTGATGATGTTGACCTTGATGATGGTGTTGACCTTGGTGATGGTGTTGACCTTGGTGATGGTGTTGACCTTGGTGATGCTGTTGGCCTTGGTGAGTTTGATAAAGGACAGCCTGCGGGTGAATTTGGTGCTGGCCTTGGTGATGTACTTGTTGCTGATGATGGCCGTGGTGTTGGTGTTGATGATGACCATGATGACCGTGGTGTTGATGCTGGCCTTGGTGACCATGATGATGACTTTGATGAGTTTGATAAAGGACAGCCTGTGGATGAATTTGATGATGACCATGATGATGTACTTGTTGTTGATGATGGCCATGATGCTGATGATGACCGTGATGCTGGTGATGACCGTGATGCTGGTGATGGCCGTGATGCTGGTGATGACCGTGATGCTCATGGTGCACATGATGACCGTGAACACCTTGAGGGAAGCCACCGACTCCACCAGCTACAACACCGACGCCAGGTACAGGAAATCCTGTTTGTACACCGCCAACGAAAGATGGGAATGCAGTTGGCATACCTACAGGTACTCCTCCTTGTGCTCCTCCTACGAAAGATGGAAATGTAGTTGGCATACCTACAGGCACTCCTCCTACCAATGTCGGAATTCCTGTCTGTGCTCCAGCCACTGACGTCGGAAATCCTCCAGCCGCTCCTCCCATCCAACTTGGGATTCCGCCATATCCGTGTTGACCATCTCCTCCCATGAACATCATTTGTCCATAACTATCCGATCCACCTCCGAAGAAGCCATGTGGGGCATTATTGTCCATCCCTTTCATTCCTTTCACCTCTTCTGCTCAATTTAACCTACCTTTTTTATCATATTTCCTATAGAAGAATAGGTGTTTGTCTATATGGGAATTCCGCACCTTTTTCTTCGTTCTTCATTCATGATAGGATTAATGGACTGATTATTTTTCTTTCACTTGAAGGGGGCATTTTCTTTGGAGAACGTAACAAAGGCTTCAATCGACGATTTAGGTTCAATTGTTCATATAGATATGGATGTAATTGGAAACGATAGTAGACGAAATTATATTAAACACGCTATTGATGCTGGAAACTGCATAATTACAAAAGAGGACAATTCCATTTCTGGTTTTCTAACATACGATACAAATTTCTTTGATTGTACTTTCCTCTCATTAATAATTGTTTCGCCAGTCAAAAGAAGGAGAGGTCATGCAAGCTCATTAATCTCATATATGTTAAGGCATTCCCCTACTCAAAAAATCTTTTCTTCAACGAACGAGTCGAATGAAAGTATGCAAAAAGTGTTTAAAGCGAACGGTTTTATACGTAGTGGAATAATTGAAAACCTAGATGAAGGTGATCCAGAACTTATTTTTCACGCAAAAAAACTCAGAGCATAAATGCTCTGAGTTTTTCTTTAAAATGAATTAGTTTGCAACAACGTTAACAAGTTTTCCAGGAACAACAATTACTTTACGAACTGTTTTTCCTTCAATTTGTTCTTTGATTGCCTCAAGTGCAAGTTGTTCCATTTCTTCTTTTGATGCGTCTTTACTCATTGTTAGTTTTGCGCGAACCTTGCCCATAATTTGAACAACGATTTCAACTTCATCTTCTACAAGTTTAGACTCATCAAATGTTGGCCAGCTTGCATATGTGATTGTTTCACTGTATCCAAGTTTGCTCCATAGCTCTTCTCCGATGTGAGGTGCAACTGGTGCAATCATTTTTACGAAACCTTCTACATATTCTTTTGGAAGTGTTTCAGCTTTGTATGCATCGTTGATGAATACCATCATTTGAGAAATCGCTGTGTTGAAGCGAAGCTCTGCATAGTCTTCTGTTACTTTCTTCACTGTTTGGTGGTAAGCTTTTTCAAGATCTTTGTTTGGTGCATCAGTAATTTTCTCACTTAATTCACCGTTATCTTGAATGAATAGGCGCCATACGCGGTCTAGGAAGCGACGAGCTCCATCAAGACCATTTTCAGACCAAGCAATTGAAGCATCTAATGGTCCCATGAACATTTCGTATAGACGAAGTGTATCTGCACCGTGGCTTGCTACGATATCATCTGGGTTTACAACGTTGCCTTTTGATTTACTCATTTTCTCGTTGTTTTCACCTAAGATCATACCTTGGTTGAATAATTGTTGGAACGGTTCTTTCGTTGGAACTACACCGATATCATATAATACTTTATGCCAGAAACGAGCATATAGTAAGTGAAGTACAGCGTGCTCTGCTCCGCCGATATAAATATCAACTGGAAGCCATTGTTTTACTTTTTCAGGGTCTACAAGTGCTTCGCTGTTGTTTGGATCGATGTAGCGTAGGTAGTACCAGCAGCTACCAGCCCATTGTGGCATTGTGTTTGTTTCACGACGACCTTTTTTACCCGTCTCAGGATCAACAACATTTACCCACTCTTCAATGTTAGCTAGTGGTGATTCACCTGTACCTGAAGGACGGATGTTTTCTGTTTTTGGAAGAACTAATGGTAATTCTTCTTCTTTCACAGCTGTCATTGTGCCATCTTCCCAATGGATTACTGGAATTGGCTCACCCCAGTAACGTTGACGGCTAAATAACCAGTCACGTAGACGGTACGTTACTTTTTGATTTCCTGCGCTCGTTACTTCAAGCCACTCAATCATTTTTGCGATTGCTTCTTCTTTATTTAAACCATCAAGGAATGCTGAGTTTACGTGTGCACCATCACCTGTGTACACTTCTTTCGTAATATCTCCGCCTTTTACAACTTCCTTCATTGGAAGATTGAATACTGATGCGAATTCATAGTCACGCTCATCGTGAGCTGGAACTGCCATTACAGCACCTGTTCCGTAAGTTGCAAGAACGTAGTCAGCGATCCAGATTGGTAATTTCTCACCATTTACTGGGTTAACTGCGTAAGCACCAGTGAATACACCAGTTTTCTCTTTCGCAAGTTCTGTACGCTCTAGATCACTCTTCATTTTTACAGAATTAATGTAAGCTTCTACAGCTTCTTTTTGTTCTGCTGTTGTAATTTCTGCAACAAGTGCATGTTCCGGAGCAAGTACACAGTATGTTGCACCAAATAGTGTATCAGGACGCGTTGTGAAAACTGTAAACTTCTCATCTGTACCATCGATGTTGAAGTGTACTTCTGCACCTTCAGAACGACCGATCCAGTTACGTTGCATGTCTTTTAAGCTTTCTGGCCAATCAAGCTCATCTAGATCTTCTAATAGACGATCTCCGTAAGCTGTAATTTTTAACATCCACTGTCTCATCGGACGACGCTCAACTGGATGTCCACCGCGCTCACTCTTACCGTCAATAATTTCTTCGTTTGCAAGTACTGTACCAAGTGCTGGGCACCAGTTTACAGGTACTTCATCAACGTAAGCTAAGCCTTTTTCAAATAGTTTTAGGAAGATCCATTGTGTCCACTTGTAGTAGTTTGGATCCGTTGTATTCACTTCACGATCCCAATCGTAAGAGAAGCCTAATGCTTTAATTTGATTACGGAACGTATTAATATTAAGCTCTGTAAATTCAGCCGGGCTGTTCCCAGTATCAAGTGCATATTGCTCTGCTGGAAGGCCAAATGCATCCCATCCCATTGGATGAAGAACGTTATATCCTTGCATACGTTTCATACGAGATAAAATATCTGTCGCTGTATAACCTTCTGGATGACCTACGTGTAAGCCTGCACCTGATGGATATGGGAACATATCTAGTGCATAAAATTTTGGTTTTTCTGTCTCATCTGGCGTACGGAATGTTTTATTCTCTTCCCAATACCCTTGCCACTTCTTCTCAATTTTTTGATGATTAAAGCTCATGAGATAACCTCCTTGAAATTCTATTTATTTTCACCGCCCAAAATACAAAAAACCTCTCATCCCTAGAAAGGGACGAGAGGTTATAGATTCCCGCGGTACCACCCTAAATTAATGTAATATATACATTCGCTTAGATCCGTAACGTGGATTAACGGCAATTGCTACTATTAGTTTCACAACTGCAACTCAAAGGCGAGTTCATAACGAAACGTGGATTGACTTGCACCGACCGTCAACTCTCTAAACCAGCTTCTATTACTACTACTCCTTCTCACTGTTATTACAAATATGAGTTAATTAAATATATTCTAAAACATGTTACATGTTCCGTCAAACTAAACTGCAATTTTTTCTTCAACTGTTTCTTCTACTTTTACTCGTTTATCATAAATGCTTGTTGCTATAATCGCTACTACAAGCATTACCATGATCGCTATAAACAATACTTCCATATTGTATATATCAACAATCGCTCCGCCAACGACCGGTCCGAACATTTTCCCTACAGTCGCTGCGCTATTTACAACACCTTGATAAAAGCCTAATTTATCTTTCGGCGCAAGTATATTTGCAATGGTCGGAACTGCTGGCCATACGAATAATTCACCAATTGTTAATGTCACCATCGCAACGAGGAACATCGTAAATTGCTGCGCTTGGCTTAACACAATGAATGACGCCGCAAAAATGACAATTCCAATCATAATTTGTTGCTTTAAAGAACGCTTCATCCAGCGAATTAGCATACTAACAAGCGGCTGCGCACAAACAATCATCGCTCCGTTTATCGTCCATAATAAACTATAGTGACGAAGGCTAATATTTAATTCTTGCATATGTGTTGCGATTGCACCTTGCCACTGTACGTATGTAACCCAGCATAAAGCATATGCTACACACACAATAAGAAGTGCTTTGAATCCAGGTGTAAGCGTCCATCCTTTTTTCGTTTCGATTTCCTTTTGCACTCCTGGCTCTTTTTTGTCTTCCATACCACGGAATCCAATAAAAGCAATTAAGAAGAAAACAAAGTATAAAATAAAGTTCGCTAAGAAAATATAATCAAAACGATAAGACGCAACTAAACCACCGCACGCTGTTCCGATCGCAATCCCAACGTTTTGTCCAACATACATCGCATTAAATGCTCGTCTTCCGCCCTCTGGCCAAACCGTACCAACCATCGCATACATCGATGGGAAGACCATTCCGGAACCGAAGCCGATTAATGCTAGCCACACAACATATAACGGCCAACCATGGAAAAACACAAGACCTAAAATCGATACAAGTGTAATAACAATCCCTACTAAAATTGATTTATAACCGCCCCATTTATCAAATAAAACACCGCCGAGCAAGTTCCCGATTACACCAGTAAGCGAGTTGATCATTAATACCATTCCAGCCACTGATAAAGATTTTCCTAGGTGATCATGCAAATAAATTGTATTAAAAGGCCATAAAAAAGAAGCACCCGTGACATTAATAATCATCCCAGCTACTAATAGCCATACTTTCCTTGGCATAGTCTCCCCTCCTATTCTATTTTTTTCGTTCATCTATAACAGTAAAATTGTAGTCGTTTTTAAATAGGAAGGCAACTGATTAATAGTTGATGAAATTCAGATAATAGTTTGTCGGTAAATGAAATTATATTGATTGCCACTTGAAAATATATCGACTTACCGACAAAGAACGACATCAGTAACAATATATAAATAAAGGAAGACTACATGAATTTCACATAGTCTCCCCTATACTATCCAACTTCTTTTTCTCGCTTCGCCCGTTCTTTAGCGCTCCATTTAAATATCTTATCTAATAGAGAGTATATTCTCCCGGACTCTTTCGTTAATAACGGGCCTAACGATGCTAATATTAAAACGTATAGAGCTGAGAATGGTTTAATCGTTGCCATTAAGCCACCCGCGATTCCGATATTCGCGACAATAATCGAGAATTCTCCGCGTGATACAAGTGTTAAACCGATATTCGTAGAAGCTTTATGGGATAAACCAGCTTTACGCCCTGCAAACATTCCAGCTATAAAATTACCAATGAGAGTAATGAAAACTGCTCCTAATGCCAACCACACTGCTCCTCCGAGCGTAAAAGGATCGATACTTAAACCGAAACTGAAGAAAAATATAGCTCCAAAAAAATCACGAAACGGGACGACGAGATGCTCAATTCGATCACTATGCTCTGTTTCAGAAAAGACAAGCCCTAATAATAATGCACCTATAGCCTCTGCAACATGAATCGTTTCTGAAAATCCTGCCACAAAGAATAAAACAGCGAATATTACGATAATAAAAATTTCATTGGACGAAATATCTAATACTTTATTTAGAATCGGCGTAGCTTTTCTAGCGATTACAAAGAATAGTAGCATATACCCTACTGCGATTAACACCGATGTAAGGGCACCTATAAATGATGTTGTACCTCCGAGTACTAACCCCGAAACAACTGATAAATATACAGCTAAAAAGATATCATCAAACATAATGATCCCTAAAATGAGTTCTGTCTCTTTATTACCAGATCTTCTTAAATCAACAATTACTTTTGCGACAATTGCACTCGATGAAATTGTTATGATCCCGGCAATAATTAATGTTTCTAATAAGGGGAAACCCATTATATATCCATAAAGTAAACCTAATATAAAATTAAGTGATATATGAACGGTTCCCCCAAGAGCAATTGACTTTCCTGATTTAATTAATTTTTTTATCGAGAATTCTAATCCTAAGTAGAATAAGAGGAATATGACGCCAATACGGCCGAGGAAGGAAATAACTTCTCCGCTTTCAATAAACCTTAAATCGATAAGCCCTAAATCTGGAGCATGAGGCCCCACTAGCATACCGAGTATAATGAGAAACGGAATAATCGAGAACTTTAACTTTGCAGCGAGGATTGCTGCAAAAGCTACTAATACTAACGCAGTTCCAACTTCAAAGACTAAAGTATCCATCGATTATGAGTCACCTCCTGCTGAAAGCAACTCCTTAATAATTCTTTTCACTTCATGCCTTTCACCTGATAATACGAGCATATCGCCAGCTTCAATAATAGAGTCTGAACCTGGATTGAAGAACTTTTTCATATTCTTTTTCAAAATAGCAATAATCGTTACGTTATATGTTTTTCGCACATGTAAGCTACCAATTGTTTTTTGTACCACTGGTGCGTTATTTTCTACTTTAAACCATTCAATGGATAATCCTTCAAAAGCCATTTCAATTGTATCTAAAGCTTGTGGTCTATATACCATTCCGCCTAATATAGCCGCAATTTGTCTTGCTTCAGAATCACGAAGAGAAATACTTGAAATACTCTCATCGTGATCCGCATCAAAATGATACATTTCTCTTCGGCCATCATCATGAATAACGATAACCATTTTTTCATTACCCTTTGTTATAACTTCAAATTTACATCCAATGCCCGGTAGTTCACTCTCTCTAATATTCATATTCCCGCCTCCTAAAATTTTTTAGTTACGGCTCTTCCCTTTTTACAAATCTACATCAATCTCTGTCTTAAACTTTTCATCTTTCGAGATTCCTAAATACTTTAATGTTTCTGACGGAGTCGCGTGATGGAAATGTTTTTGCAACAGTGCGATTGCTATTCCTCTTTTATATGCATGAAATCCAAATGTTTTTCGCATTGAGTTCGTTCCAATCTTACCAAGTATTCCGACCGCTTCAGCTGCGCTATGGATAACACGATACGCTTGTTGGCGTGAGATTGAATTTGTTGTTTTGTTCGATTGAAATACGTAGTTTTCTCTTTGAATATCAAAAGATTGTACGTACGCTAAAAGTGCCTCTTTGACTTTTGTATTTAAATAAATATCTTGTTTAAACTTTTCATCTTTCACAGGAAGAGAATAAAAATCTTTAACAGTTCTATCTTCATTTAATACATCTTCAAATTTAATACTTAATAGCTCAGTAATTTTTAATCCAGTGTTAATCCCAATAACAAATAAAAGATAATCTCGCTGCGAGTGCTCTTTTAAATATTTTTTCATAGCCTCAATTTGGTTTATATCTTTTAATGCCTCTACAACTTCCATACATGTTTTCTCCTCATCTTATGAACGGTAATTTTCTCATTATGTTGTCCATTTTACCTTATCATGCTATGGGATTTCCATGTCTTATCCATTATTTTTACAATATACTTCTGTGGTCTCGGCAATTTTTAATGTGGAAACTTACGATTGTACAAATACGGTGTGGTTAGAAAAAAGTGTGGGGATAAAAGGTTCAGCTTCTTTCTACAGATCGGATTCCTCCTTTCCTTATCCAGCTGCTTCTACTTTTATTTTATGTTACTTATTTATATTATATTGTATATTTCAGTAACATTAAAGTGTTTTTTCTGAAAATAATAAAAACCGAGCAGTTTCGCTCGGTTTTTTATTAATCTTCCTTAGGAAGAACAATTCCTTTATACAATTGAACTGTAATGAAGTAATAAATCGTGTAAATAACTACGAAAATTACAATTGGTACCCAAATACGGAAGTACGGATCGATTAAAATAAATCCGAAAATATTCATACCGACTAATACGTGAGCAATACCTACAATTGCTGGGAATAAGAATACTAAGAATAATTCTTTATAAATTGATTTTGTTAATAATTCACGGCGCACACCGATTTTACGAAGCATTTGATAACGCGTAATATCTTTTGATGCACCAGAAAGAATTTTAAACATTAAACAACTTGCCATCATTGCTAAGAAAGCAATTCCAAGGAAGAATCCCATAAACACTGTTCCGCTCGCAACGCCGTAGAACATGTCGTAAGCTTGATATTTACTATCTAATCTTTCAGATGCTACATTTTTATATTTATCTAGTTGCAACTCGTCAAGTTTTTTCCATTCTTTTGTGTGTGCTTCAAAATCATCTGTTTTTCCAGTAAATACGATTCCTTCTTTACCATTTACAGTATCGTACATTTTTTGATCTACAATTTTAATTGCATGATCTTCATGTACGTAGAATGGCTGGATTGTTCTGAAAGCCTCGTCCCATTCTTGTGGAAGTTCTTTAGCGTTCGCATCTTTTTCATTCATTTCTCTAGAAACTGCACCTACTGGTAGTTCCTCTGAAACTTTTTTCGTTTTCACTAAATCCTTCATCGACTTCATGTTTTCCATATCTTTTACTAAAGGACGATTTTTCTCTAAATCCTCTTTTACATAGTAAACGTATTTATCATCGACTTTGTAACGATATTCGCTTTTCTCTTTAAATGTAATACCGTCTAAAATTTTCTTTTCTTCAGCAGTTGGATTATGAACTACTGAATCATATATTACGAAACCATCAACCATTTTTATAACGTTATTTTTAAACGCCATACCACCTGAAATCGCACCGGCTCCAAGAGCAACTAACATCGCTACCGTAGCAAGAACCTTTGTTAAACTATTAATACGGAAGTTTAATTGTGCAAATGTAAAAGCGTTAAGTCCTTTTTCACTACGCTTTTTATTGCTCTTTAACTTTTTAATAATAACAGGAAGAAGTGATCCAAATAGCATGTAAGTACCAGCTGTTGTTGTAATTAATGCAATAAGGATTCCCATTTCTCTTAGTTTTTCCATGTAAATCATTGATGCATAGCCAATTCCTAATAAAATAACCGCTAGGAATGCAACTAAACCTGTCATTTTTCCTTTTACTGCAACACGCTCTGTTTGTGCATCTGCATGTACAAGTTGCAGTACAGAAATACGTGATAACTTAATACTATTCATAATTGCTGATAGTACAAATAATGCAAAGAAGAAAATACAAGTAACAGTCATAGATGGAAGGTAAAATGCTTTATAACCTTCACCAGCAAATTCTAATTGTTTCATTAATAACTGCCCGATACCTTCTGCAAGTCCTACACCAACTGTAATACCAATCGCAAGAGATGCAGCACCTAATACAATCGTTTCAATAAACATAAGTAATGTAACTTTATGCTTTTTTGCTCCTAACATCATATACATACCAAACTCTTTTTGACGAAGCGATAATAAGAAAGAGTTCGCATATAAAATATAGAAGAAGGTTATGATTGCTAGTAAAAATGAACCTGCTTGGAATACGAATCCAATTGATTGAATAACTGAGTTAGATTCGATAAACGCTTTATTCAGCGCTAACGTTTGAAACATATAAAAAATTGAGATAGACATGACAAGGCCGACAAGTAAGACGATATAATCTTTTAGCTTACTCTTTAGCCCTGACATGGAAAGTTTGAATAACATGTCCTAGACCTCCTCCCTTACGCTTTTTGTGTACCTAAATCTGCAAGTACATCTAAAATTTCTTTATAGAACTCTTCACGCGTACCACCGCGATGAATTTCTTTATATAGCTCACCATCTTGAATGAATAAAATACGCTGACAGTAGCTTGCACTGTACGGATCATGTGTAACCATCATAATAGATACACCTTGATCTTGATTTAAGTTTGTCATCGCATCAAGTAAGCTCGCTGCATTTTTAGAATCAAGCGCTCCTGTTGGCTCGTCCCCTAAAATAATTGCTGGCTCATGTACTAAAGCGCGCGCTGCTGCTGAACGCTGTTTTTGTCCACCAGAGACTTCAGATGGATATTTTTGAAGTATTGCCGAAATGCCTAACATATCAGCTACCTTTTCTACTTTCGGTCCAATATTACGTGATGAAACACCTTGAAGTGAAAGTGGAAGTGCAATGTTTTCATAAATAGATAAGTTTTCTAATAAATTAAAGTCTTGGAAGATGAATCCTAACTTTTGTGAACGGAAATCTGAAAGCTCACCTTGCTTCATTTTTGTAATATCCGTTCCTGCAATTTCAACAACGCCGCCCGTTGCTTTATCAAGCGTTGAAATTACATTTAATAATGTCGTTTTACCAGAACCAGATGGCCCCATAATTCCAACAAACTCACCCTCTTGAATTGAGAATGATACACCTTTTAACGCGTGTGATTGATTCTCACCTTTTTTACCGTACACTTTTTGAACGTTTTTTACGTCTACAACTGGTTTCGTCATATATATCCTCCTACGCTTGTTTTTCCATTACCTATTTTGCGCCTTTTGGAGAGGAACTGCTATTTGTTAACATTACATTTACCTTACACTTTTGTAATATAAAAAAGGGGTGCTTGTAAGCTTAGCTTTTATCCTTTTAAAACAAATTCATTTTCTTCATTAGTAGATAAAATTCCATTAGCGATTTACCGCAAAAAGCTGACAAAAAAATAGACTGTTCCACAAAAGGAACAGCCCACTTCTCTCTTTATTTCTTTAAAGGTGTTACCGTCCAATACGTAATAACACGCCAAATCCATTCTAGTGGACCCATTTTAAAGTTTTTCATCCAAATTACACTAAACACAATTTGAATTGCATAAATTGCGATACACACATATAACGTCTGCATGTACGTTAAGTTTCCTGCAAAGTTAAATACACTTCCTGCAATTAAAATCATTGCAGTTTGTCCAATATAATTCGTTAAAGCCATACGACCATAGTACTTCAGTGGTGCTAGCAATGTTTGAACTGGTTTTAATTGAAGTAGTAAAATTAATGCTCCAACATAGAAAGCTGAAATAATTGTTCCAACTGTAATACCAATTTTTAAGAATTGGCTTGCAGCATCCATTGTCCCATCCTCATTCTCAAGTATCATATTTACAAATGGAGCAGCAGGGACGTGCCCATATTGATACCATAAAGCTACAACACTTAAAACAAACATAATGCCTGTAAAAATAGCTACTTGCTTTATTTTCGCTGAAAGATTTTCAAATACTTTATACTGCCCTGCAGCAAGCCCTAATAAAATTAAACTTAGCGGCAGAAATTCTTTCGCAGCAAGTACACTAAGGGTAATTGTCAAAATAAGACCGATTACTAAGTTCACTTCTTTTTTCGCTTTATAAAACGGTAAAACGATTAACCCGTAAATTGCATATAGCGTTAACGCTTCTCCAGGTTGAAACATTTGATGAATGTAGCCAAAAATAAATAGCGCAACTACACGGCGTAAAAATAAAACATATCCATTTTTCCCCTTCGCAATCGCTCTAGAGATAAAGATATAGAATCCCACTCCAAATAAGAATGAGAAGATTGAAAAGAAACGACCTTCTACAAATAAGTATAGAAATCTTTGATAACTTGCATCCACTGTATTAGGATCTGGAGTTTTAATATTAAGTAGTGCGAGAATATTTACTAAAATAATCCCCAGTAGTGCGAAGCCACGAATATAATCTAACTCATCAATTCGTTTGTTTGTAACATTGTTCCCCATAAAGCAACTCCTTGTATAAAATTTAATCCTTCCTTACTCTACTGGAGAAGTGGGCTTATAACTATCGACAAACCTTACAGGAATCTTACATTATTGTAATATAATAAAATGAAGCTTTAATCAACCCTCACCAATCGGGCGTTTATGAGCAGCCCGACTCCCACAAATAGCGGGATAAAATAAAACCAGGTCATATTGCGACCTGGTTTACTCTGATTGCTTTGATTTTTGAGGTTGTCCTTTTTTACTGTTACGCTGTTTCACTTGCACAACTGGATCAAGTTCATTTGAAAATTCAGCGTTATGTCCATTTTGCGTTTTTTGTTCTGGATTATTTTGATCTGAACGTTTTGCCATAACATTCACTCCTTATTAGTGCGGTGTAATAATCATTTGATGTTGCAATTGGCGAATTGCCATACGTGCTCTATTTAACTGCTCACGTTGCTCATCATTCGCATGTTGCTGCATAGTTTGTAAGTCATTATATGCTTGTTCTAATTGTAACTGCGCATCCGAATACTCCATCGTATTGTAATGCTCTTGTCTCATACCTTGGTCTAATTGTTCTTTCGCATATTCCACCGCTTGTTCAGCTTGTGTAATATACGATTCAAGTGATTGACGCTCTGCCATAATTGTCCCTCCTTGCTTCAATTCCTCTTTAGTGTGTCCCTTCCATCTGAACCTTATGAGTATGTTATAATGGATTTTATTTGTTTCATTTTGACTCGTCTTAGGAGGGAAAGTAATGAAGGTTCAAAACCCTTTTCCATATACAAACGACAATAAACGTTATCATACATGGAATTACCATTTACGAAATGAATTTGGTGAAAAAATCTTTAAAGTTTCATTAGATGCTGGCTTCGATTGCCCGAACCGTGACGGTACAGTTGCTTATGGCGGCTGTACATTTTGCAGTGCTGCTGGATCTGGTGACTTCGCTGGCGATCGCCGCGATGATGTTATAACGCAATATCATGAAATGAAAGACAAAATGCACTCAAAGTGGAAAGATGGAAAGTGTATCGCTTATTTCCAGGCGTACACAAATACACATGCACCACTTGAAGTGTTAAAAGAAAAATTCGAACCGCTTTTAGCGGAAAGGGACGTTGTCGGTCTTTCTATCGCAACTCGTCCAGATTGTTTACCGGACGATGTCGTTGAATATTTAGCGGACTTAAATAAACGCACGTATCTTTGGGTTGAACTCGGATTACAAACTGTCCATGAACGTACTGCAAATCTGATTAACCGTGCTCACGATTATCCATCTTACGTTGAAGGTGTAAATAAATTACGCAAACACGGCATTAGAGTTTGCTCTCATATTATTAACGGTCTTCCACTTGAAGATTACGACATGATGATGGAAACAGCTCGTGAAGTAGCGAAGCTTGACGTACAAGGAATTAAAATTCATTTACTCCATTTATTAAAAGGAACGCCAATGGTGAAGCAATATGAAAAAGGACAACTAGAATTCCTTTCTCTTGAAGATTACGTAAGTCTCGTTGTTGACCAACTTGAAATTATTCCAGAAGATGTAATTGTGCACCGTATCACAGGTGACGGCCCACCTGATTTAATGATCGGTCCGATGTGGAGCTTAAATAAATGGGAAGTATTAAATTCCATCGATGCAGAATTTGTACGCCGCGGAAGCTGGCAAGGAAAATATGCAAATGAGGAGAAACAAAAATGAAATTAGAACGTGTATTACCGTTTGCTCGCTCGCTTCTGCAAACGGCAGTAAAAGAAGGCAATTACGCTGTAGATGCAACTTTAGGCAATGGGCATGACACTTGCTTCCTAGCTGAAATCGTTGGAGATAACGGAAAAGTATTTGGATTTGATATTCAAAAAGAGGCAATTGAAAGCTCAACAACTCGTCTAAAAGAAAAAGAACTTTTCGAACGTACTGTTTTAGTTCATGATAGTCACGATACACTTCTATCCGTATTACCAGAAGATGCAAAAGGAAAAGTAACAGGCGCAATTTTTAACTTAGGTTACCTTCCAGGCGGAGACAAGCATATCGTTACAAAACCGAACTCAACAATCTCAGCGATCGAACAATTATTAGAAGTAATGGCGCCTGAAGGTATCATCGTCCTTGTTATTTACCACGGACATCCAGAAGGACAAGTAGAACGCGACGCTGTACTTAAATTTGCCGAGGAACTAGACCAAAAACAAGCACACGTACTGCGATACGGCTTCATTAACCAGCAAAATAACCCGCCATTTATTGTGGCGATCGAGAAACGATAATATATCGACAATTCGACAAAACATAACAAAAAAAGACGTGCACTCATTGCACGTCTTTTTGTTATTCTCCTATATAATGGATATATACACTATTTAAAGAAAGAAGGATAGAACTTTGCTAGTAGAACTACGGGGAATTCAAAAGAAGTATGGCAAATCACTTATACTAGACAACATTGATTTATCCATTCCAGAAGGAGAAGCGCTCGCCATTGTTGGCGGGAACGGGACTGGAAAAAGTACTCTACTCAAAATAATTGCAGGTTTTATTTCACCTACAGCAGGGACACTTCAAAGAAAAGAACATATACAAATCGGCTATGTACCTGAACATTTTCCTGAAGGAATTCGTTTTACATTAGAGGATTATTTATATCATCTCGGCCACATTCATGGTTTATCAACAAAATATTTAAAAGATAAAATTCCGATGCTTCTAGAATCTTTTCATTTACATCATGCAAGACATTCCGTTGTACGAAACTTTTCAAAAGGTATGAAACAAAAAACAGGCATTATGCAAGCATTACTTACGGACGTACATTTATTAATTTTAGACGAACCGCTTTCTGGGCTCGATCCTAACTCTCAGCAAGAATTAGAACATATTTTACTCTCATTAAAACAGCAAGGCATATCTGTACTCTTCACATGTCATGAAAAACAACTACTAGAAAACCTCGCCGATAAAATCGTAACGTTAGCAAATCATACAATCATAGCAGATACCTTTGTACAAAAAGGGGCAGAACAAGTCTATATTGAAGCAATCGTTCACGACACATTTTCAGCGATAGAACTACGGAAACAATTAGGTTTTATACACGTTACATACAATTCAAATCAAAACCTTATTCAATTACAAATCGAAAAGGAATATACAAACGAAATGCTTCAGTTTTTATTACATAAAAAAGCATCTATCACACTGCTACAACCTAACTTTTAAATCGAAAGAAGGTTTATTATGTTTGCGCTTATTCGTTACCATTTTCTCGACTATACAAAATCGTATAAGTACATCCCTCCTATTGCGATGTACTTTGTGAGCTTGCTTTTTGTATATACATATAAACCGACTCCTATTGTACCGACATATTTAGAAACAGCACTCGCACTTTATTTATTATCTGCCTGGATTGCAGTCACAATTTTTCATACCGAAGACCCTGTACAAGAGCAAATCACTATTTCACACACAAATAATATTTCCACATTATATGTTGGTAAATATATTACGGCTCTTCTCATTTGTACTGTGTTATCTTTTATATCCGTAATCTATCCCATTATTTTGCAAATGTTTAATGAAAAAATGACAGTTTCTTTATTTATGGTCGGATTTCTCGCTCACATGTCTTTCTCTATACTAGGAATTTCAATCGCAACATTATTTACTAGAAATATGATTCAAAAAGCAGGCACTGCTTGGCTTAGCCTTACATTTATATTGCTTATAACGATCGTATCTATCCGGTTTAAAAAAGAGTTACTATGGTTTTTACCACCTGTCGAAAGCTTTCTAATGCTTGGACAATACAAATATAATTTACTGACTCACACTCTATGGCTTACAGCTTGGGCTATCGTATATTCATTTTTATTATTTACCTTATTTCTTTTTATCGTTCGCAAAAAACGTTTTTAATTACATATTAAAGGAGACGAAACAATGATCGGAATACTAGCAGGAATGGGGCCAAAATCAACTGGACCATTCGTCGATACAGTTGTAGCAAGGTGCCAAACAATATACGGAGCAAAGCATGATATGGACTTTCCTCATATGATGATTTATTCTTGTCCAACGCCCTTTTACATGGATCGCCCTATTGAACATGCGGCGATGAAAAAAGCAATTATTGAAGGGGCACAAAAACTTGAAAGTACTGGCGTAGAATTTATCGCTATGCCGTGTAATACGGCGCATCTTTATTTTGAAGAATTACAGCGTTCTCTTTCTATCCCAATTTTAAATATAGTCGATGAAACGTTAAAAGCAATTCCTGAAAATACAAAAAGAGTCGCTCTTCTCGCAACAGAAGCAACTGTTCAAGCTGTGATTTACCAAGACGGCATTGCAAAGCGTAATATAGAGTACATTCACCATGAAAAATGGCAAGAAATGATTAATCAAATTATTACTTGTATTAAATCTGGAGAAATTGAAGAAGCTCGTGAATTGTGGAATACACTCGTTTTACAATTGCGAGTTGAAGTTGATACCGCTATTATTGCATGTACTGATTTGAATGTAGTCGCGAGTGAGAATTTTGTCGATTCCGCTCAATGTCTTGCTGAAGCGGTTGTTAGAATGTATGTAGAAAATATAAGGAGGTCCAAATGAATATACCTTTTGAAATGGGATACACATTTGATGAAAATCTTAGAGAAAAACCTATATCCCTTGCTGAAATGAAGCAAGGGATTGTATTTTTGAAAGAGCATTTACATAAAGGACCGTTATATGGAAAAAACTGCGGATTAATCGGTGTTTATGAACGAATCGCTGGCAACCTTTCTGACAGTAAGTATTACTTACAGGAGGCGATTGAATATTACACACAAACAGACAACATCCAAGGGATTTTTATTAACAAACTTCGTCTCGCACATACATATCATTGGGAAAGAAAATTTCCTGCTGCAAATGTACTCTTTATCGAACTTCTACAAACACTACCCGACTTACCTAATTATGAGGACTTCTTCTACCAACATTACGGAAAAAGTAAATTGGATGAGGGCGACTTCCACACCGCCCTTACTTATTTTCAAAAGGCACTTCAAATCAGGATACAAAAAGGAAATGAAGAGCTGATTCACTCAACTAAGCTTTGTATTACGTATTGTATGTCTCGCCGATAAAAATCCCCAAAACTTTTAACTTTCTTCACAATTCTTTCAAAGTATCCACACTTAATCTCGCTATATTAAATAAGTAGTTTATTCATATAGGGAAGGTTAGGGGAACTGAAAGTATGAAACAAAATCGTTCGCTTCATTATATTTTTTGGCGTTGGCATTTTTATGCTGGACTTTTTATTACGCCGCTTCTTATTACTTTGTCACTGAGCGGAATTGGGTATTTATTTCGGGAAGAAGTTGAGGATTTCATCTATAAAGATTTATATTTCGGGAAGAGCACCCAAACAGAATCTATTTCGATGTCTGATTCGCTTTTCTTAACAGAGAAAAAATATCCACATTATAGCGTGGCGAAAATTAGTGAGTTTAATGGGGATTATAATACGAGACTTACGATTGCAAATGAATATACTGGGCAACAAAAATATGTGTATTTAGATAGTAATAATCAAATTGTTGGGGATCAAAACGCAAGTGAAACGTTTGCCAATATAATGAGGGAATTACATAGTTCTCTTTTAGTTGGTGGCACTGTCGTCAACTATACTGTAGAACTTGCGGCATGCTGGACAATCTTTTTAATTGTGACTGGGTTGTATATGAGTATACGCCAATTCAAAAACACACCGGCATCCAATAAGCGAGAAAAGGCAAAACGACGTCATTCTATTATCGGTATTATATTTACAATTCCTCTCGTTTTGTTAGTCGCATCTGGATTGCCGTGGTCAGGATTTATGGGTAACCAAATTTATAAAATTGCATCGTCGAATGAATCGCTCGGATATCCAAAGTTGTATATGGCACCGCCTGAATCGAAGGTAAAAGAATTGCCGTGGGCAACAAGAAAAGAAGCTCCTCCTGAATCTAATTCAAATGAGCCAAAAGCAATTTCAGTTGATACATTACAAAAAGGAATTGAAATAAAAAAGCCATATGTTATTTCACTACCAGCTGATCCGAAAGGTGTATTCACCGTTTCGAAATCGAGCGGTTCTGGTATTACGGGTATGCACGTCGCACCAAATGAAGAAATAACAGCTTACTTTGATCAATATAGCGGAGAACTCATTTCCAAAACGGACTATCGTGATTATGGCTTATTGGCACAATGGTTCACTTACGGTATCCCACTTCATGAAGGTCATTTATTCGGATGGCCAAATAAAATATTATGCTTACTAACGACATTATCTTTATTACTTCTCATTTATTACGGAATAAAAATGTGGTTAGCAAGAAGGCCGAAAGGAAAATTAGCAGCCCCTCCAAAGCAAAGAGATAAGAAAAGTATATTCGTTTTCTTTGTCATGATGGTTATACTAGGCGCTGTCATGCCTTTATTCGGACTATCTGTTTTAGTTATTTTCACAATTGAACTTCTCATATACGTATTTTCAAAAATACGATCATAATAAAAAGAAAACCACTCTATATGAGTGGTTTTCTTCATCACTGCGCCATTTTCTTTCGGTACATCTTCCCGTTCCAGTAGAAGAATCGTGAAGTGAGCCCTCCGTATTTTACAATGCGCCGTGCCATTTTGTTCATATTCTTTTGTGCTGATACTTTTTGATCTGATAAATAAATACCAAGTAGGCCTCGGCTTATGAGACGATGAAACTTCGCATGAGGCAAATCACCAATGCTCTTCTCTGCTTCTTCAACAAAATGTTTCATACGATCTAATATAGCTTGCTCGTTTTCATAATAACTACAGAAATTCAAATCTCCGCCGATACGGTCTTCTTCTTGATCAATGAAATAATCAAGTAAAATGTGAAGTCCTTGTACGTAAGGAAAGTATCCTTGTCTAATTTTCACAATATCTTCTTCATGTAACTCATCATGAAATGCATATGCTACAAGACAGAAAATTCCAAGCGTAGAACCTGCACATGCTGAAAACTCAAACCAACTCATCGATGGTAAATTTTCTTTATGTGCTTCAAACCATGTTTTTAAGCGTGGTTCTCTTTCTTCTAACTTCACGTGTTTATGAATTTGCAAATCACAATAATAACAAGCAAGCTCATGAAGAATTGGAGCAATTTTGTCATAATGCTTCGTTTTCTTTAAAACATCCTGACATGTTTCAACGAGCTCATCTAAATAACCACCATCATCTTGATCATCACGATAACGATAATAGTTACCGCCTCCTTCAACTTCAGGACTTAATGCCATTACCATCGACTCATGAAGAGCCGCAAAGTCTTTCGGGTCAAGTGATGTACTACGATCACATAAATTATCTAAGTAGTCGCTAATCGTTTGATACGCTACAATAAAACGAATACATTCCTCACGATGTTCATTTGCTAGCAGCGCTAAAATACCACCGCCTTCGCAATGAAACGTTTTATTTTCAATACTTGCGATCGCTTGACTATGAAGCTCGTCATTCGGAATATGGTAGGCACGCTCTTTCCACATCGCTAGCTCATGGTGTACAACCGGAAACACATCACGGTATACTTTGGCCATGAGCGTTATGGGATTACTCGGTACGTTCACTTCTTCCTTCATCTCCTCTATTAAATGTACAAATAATAATTTATTTGTTTGTTTCTACTATATTATTGATACGTATTTCAGTAAATGACTGAATATAATTCAAAATTTCATCACGCTCATACTCATTTAATAATTCATGATAACAATTAGGCCATTCCTTATATGCCTTATCACTCATTTTAACATTATCAAACCATGTGCGGACACGTGTTTTATCTACAAGTTTATCCTCACATGCCTGCATTAGCAAGAGCGGAACATCTGGAAAATCATCTATTTTCTCATGAGCAATCTCGATAGACTTAATTAATTCACTATACCAACGCACTGATACTTTACGCAAGAACAATGAATCATTCTCCATCGCATCCCTCACTTCATGATTGCGAGTTGACATTTCTACAGTGAGATTTGTTGCAAATTGTAACTTCGGGGCAACGATATTTAATATTTTTGAAGCAGCACGAAGCGGAGCGGAGGGTGCAGCTAATACTCCTAAACAAGGCGAGCTTAGTACAATCCCATCTATGTCCTCTCTTTTCGTTTCTTGCATCATACGAATAACGACAAGTCCTCCCATACTATGACCAAATAAAAAAATAGGCAATCTATATTTTCTTGCTTCTTTCACCCATAACTTTATTTCCTTTATGTATTCATCAAATGAGTCGATATGTCCTCTATTTCTTGAAGTTGTTCCGTGTGCTGGAAGATCGCCCATAACAACGTGATAACCGATATGATTCCACATTTCTGCAACTGCTTCATAACGCCCGTGATATTCCATAGCACCATGCACGATAATAATGACGGCTTTCGCTTCTTCCGCTTCATAGTTCCACATACGAAACTCCTCCATTTCACTCTTTTTCATAATTTGATACACTAAAACTAGTCTCTAGGAAAGGAAGGCTTTACATGATATATCCTTATAAAGAAAAAAATCCGAAAATTGCGAGTAGTGCTTTTATCGCTGACTATGTTACTATTACAGGCGATGTTTCAATTGGTGAGGAATCAAGTATTTGGTTTAATACAGTCATCCGTGGTGATGTATCACCGACAATAATTGGTGACAGAGTAAATGTACAAGATCAATGTACACTCCACCAAAGCCCGCAGTATCCTCTTATTTTAGAAGATGACGTTACCGTTGGGCACCAAGTTATTTTACATAGCTGCAAAATCGAAAAAGATGCTTTAATTGGAATGGGATCTATCATATTAGATGGTGCTGAAATTGGTGAAGGAGCTTTCATCGGTGCTGGAAGTCTCGTTTCACAAGGAAAGAAAATCCCTCCTAATACGTTAGCTTTCGGTCGTCCTGCTAAGGTCATTCGCGAATTAACAGAAGAAGACCTTAAAGATATGGAACGTATCCGCACACAATACGTTGAAAAAGGACAATATTATAAATCGTTACAAAAATGATTTTATCGCTGCCATAAGACTGGCAGCTTTTTTTATGAAAAAATCTAACTTTTTCTTTACAAAACATTATTATTCCCTCAATAAAATCTTATTAAAATAGAAGTTAATAACTCCATATATATGTAAATGAGGGAGGAAAAATCTCATGAAGGTCAGTGGACTATATAAAATAGAATGTTACATTTTCAAAGGAATTAATCGCTACTTTGATCAAAAAACATTAAACATCTTTTTCAGCAATATTACCCATATCGGTGGTGCTACCTTCTCCATTGCACTCACACTTTTCTTTTTAATTTTCGCAACAGGGAATTTGCATCAAGCTGCAATTGCAACTGCTATTTCTTTAACGATTAGCCATATTCCCGTGCAAATATTAAAAAGATGGTATCCACGAAAACGTCCATATTTGACAATTCAAGATGCGAAATATCCAATTCATCCATTAAAAGATCATTCTTTTCCATCCGGACATACAACGGCTGTTTTCTCTGTCCTCATTCCATTTATTTGCTATAATCCAAGCTTACTTGCTTTTCTATTACCGCTAGCGCTATGCGTCGGTATTTCCCGTATTTATTTAGGGCTTCATTATCCGTCAGATGTATTTGTAGGCATGTGCCTTGGCACTTGCTCTGGCATCATCTCTTTTTATCAATTCATCCCACTTTTCACATAAAGGAGCGATATGATGAGAGTCGCCATATTTACCGATACATTTACACCACAAGTCAACGGTGTGGCGAAAACTTTGGAACGTTTAACTAAATATTTTCAAAGAGAAAATATCGCCTATTCTGTTTTCGCCCCTCAGCATACGGCAGAAGATAATTTCGTAGCGAATGTGAACAAAATGAGAAGTATCCCGTTAACAATATTATATCCAGAATGTCGCTTTTCTTTTCCTACTCCGCGTATTAAACGGGAACTTCTTGCCTTTAAACCTGATATCATTCACATTGCCACACCTTTCAACATGGGACTTTGTGGATTGTATTATGCAAAAAAGTTGAACATCCCTGTTGTCGGTTCTTATCATACTGATTTCGACGCCTATTTACGCTATTACAAAATCGAATTCCTCTCTAACATGCTATGGAACTATTTAAGTTGGTTTCATAGTCATATGCAAAAAAACTTTGTTCCTTCTCCTGAAACATTACATCAATTAAAGAAAAAAGGATTTCAACAGCTCTATATTTGGGGACGTGGTGTAGATTGTACTCTCTTTCATCCAACTTACAATAAAGACCTATTCCGAAAAAAATATAATATTACAGCGAAATATATTCTTTCCTACGTCGGACGCCTTGCTCCTGAAAAAGATATTGATACATTGCAAGATCTTATTGTTAAAACTACACATGCTCGGAGCGATATTCATTGGCTCATCGCTGGAGACGGTCCTCTTGCAAAAACTTTGCGTGAAAATGTGCCAAAAACAAATGTAACCTTTACTGGATATTTACAAGGTGAGGATTTAGCTGAAGCTTATGCTTCTTCCGATTTAATGGTATTTCCATCTGCTACTGAAACATTTGGGAACGTCGTACTTGAATCACTGGCCTGTGGTACACCTGTTATTGGTGCGAATGGTGGAGGGGTTAAAAATATTATTACAGATGGAAAAACAGGTTTTCTTTGTGAACCTAAAAATGCTAACTCATTTTTGTCATCTATTTATGAATTGTTAAATAATGAAGAAATGCGTAAACAAATAAGCCTAGATGCTCAATCCTATGCTGCTACACAAAGCTGGGATGAAATTTTCAGTAATTTACTCATGCATTATGATGATGTGATTCAAAGTCGAAAAGCGGAAATGCTAGCTTAGACTCAGCTTATGTATCATCAATTTACAAGATAAAAGGAGGTCCTCCTTCGAAGGATGACCTCTCTTTATCTCACGCTTTTATTTAACGCCTAAGTTGTTACATAGATATAACGAATAAAATTTGAACTTATTTTTCTTTCCCTTTTGTTTGATTCGCATTAAACGTCCAGTTCAATTTCAATGTATCTCCTTGGAATACGTTTTGATCTTCTCCATTATCTTCAAATATGAATTTCACATAGAAAGTGTCATCCTTGCCTGGAGCAAGTCCATTTCCTTCCCAGTTTACGACACCTTTTTCTACAAGATCAGGAAAATTGCCATCAGCAGTAGCTTGTTTCAATTCAGACAAAGTAGTTTCCCATACAGGAACTGTGTTTTTGTCTATGTTCCATAAAAACTCCACTTTGACATGATCACCGAAATCAGCATTTCCATTATCACCTTTTGCATCTGTTACAGTGTAATCAGTAAGAAGATGAACGTCCTTAATTTTCAAAGTACCGCTATTGATTAAGTGGAAATCGCGTTCTATTTGATCACCTGGTTTGATTTTGTCAACATCGATGATAACTTGTGGATCAATGCTCAAATCTAACGTACCAGCCGCAAATGTGTTTTCTGATATTTCTTTATCACTGAAGTATGCAAAGGTTCCGCCTCCAATTAAAGATAAACCAAGAACTGCAGATGCAACACCCATACCAAGTTTTTTCTTAAGATTCATTTTAATAATCCCCCTATTTTTATAATATTTAAACCATCCCAAAGCTGATAAGTCTATATGAGGTAAAAACGAATTGTTTCCTTATTTGATGCCTTTTAGGTGGCCACTAAGTTCTTAATAAAGAACTTAGTGTTTTATTTAAGAGCGACTATCGATATTTACAGAAGATGAAATCCCCCCCTATTTTATCAACAACCACTCCTAGGTCACCTTATTTTTATCCCGCTTTTTGTAGGCAGTAAACGTCCGATTGGTGAAGGCTAATAATCCGTGGGGGATGAACAAAACCCCCACGGATTATAGTTTCACTTTATTTCTTCGGTTCTAGACCGATCTGACGTAAGAAATCTGCCAGCCCTTTTTTGCCAATTGTTTCTTTTGGCTTAACTACTTCTGGAACACCGACTTCTTTTTGCAAGAAGTTTTTCTCAATGAAGCGGACATCTTTCTCGTCTACGACACCGTCTTGGTTAATGTCTTGCGGCAAGATAGATGCATCTTTCTTACCGTATACATCAACTACACTTTGCATATCGCGAATGTCAATCAATCTATCACCATTCACATCCCCCGCAAGATTTGTAGCACGTAATCTAACATGTTGCCCGCGCATCTCACCGTTTACAGAATATCCAGGAATGAATTTCTGCATCGCTTTGAGATGTCCCGGAACATCGAAAACAACTGTATATGCTTCATTAGAAGCTGGGATACCCTTAATCGTGTATTCCCCTCTACTATCAATTGTTCCCTGATATTTTTTACCTTTTGGGGACATTGCATATACTTGGGCACCGATTTTTGAATAATCACCTTTTGACAAACTACCGTCATTTCTCAAAAATGCTTCCGGCCCGATATAACCCTGCACTCTCGAATGCGTTGGAATGATGTTAAAGCTTTCCGGACCGACATAAGGAATGGCAGTAGCAGCTGTTTGTCCCGCTTTCATATAAGACGCCTGATTCACCTGAAATCCGGTAGCATTATCGTAATATGCATCACTTACTACTTTGAACGTGACATCAAGAAAAGGCATATCCCCGTCCATACCGTTGAATGCATTCCCTTTCATAGATGCGCCAACTTTCACCGTATTAGTGTTAGTTCCTTCTGTCACCACAGGTTCTTGCAACGATACCTCCAGGCCCTTTTCCTTTGCATACTCGTTTGCCGCATTGTTCAGCTTCACATTCTCAAACTTAAACAAATCGTTATTGAACCCTACTTGGAATTCTCCAGATACAAGCTGCTTTACATTATTGAGGCTAAGTGTCATCGTAACTGTATCGTCAATTTTCACGTCTTTCTTATCGTAACTAGAAGTCGTATATTCCGTACCTTCTTTTACGAAAACATAGTTTTGTTTACCAACTGCCGTCGCGATATCAGACGTAGTCAAAGTCAAATTTAAAGGTTTTTTTGCAATGTCGCTTTCCTCAATACCGAATTTCACATCTCCGTTTGCTTGTATTGGGAAGTACCCATTTATGAACCCAGAGTTTGCAGAGTACCCCATTTCGTTAGACGATTGATCGTAGTTCAACCCTTTGGATTTTAATAGATCCACTGTTGCATCCTTAGCTGTTCCATGCAGCCATACTGCTTTTTGTCCATCCTCTACTGTAAACATGGAGTCATTAACCTCAATTACACCCGGTTTTTTATCCATGTTCACTTCCGGTGCTGTATTGTCCACGATAAGCGGATTATCTGCAACATATGATTTCCCTTCCTCATCGTGCGCAATAAATTCCAATATATAATCGCCTGCTGGAAGCTTCACAGGAAGATCACCAATTGGCTTAGAAGGATCGTTTGTAAATGGATAGACAGTACCACTGAATGCATTCATAAGATAAGTTTCTACATCTATCAGTAATTTACTAGTGTTCGCTGTTCCTATAAAACCTACAGCTTTCCCTGCTTTGCTGTCCTTAACAAGCACATCGATTGTTTGCATCTGACTATTCAACTTTATTATTCCGTGAACAAAAGGGTATAAACCTTGCCAAAAAGGCGTTGTATTCGTTACGGATGGTGTACTTGTCTTTACATATTCAAATCCCTTTTCCGTCACCATGACAGCGAATGGAATTTGATACGTTTCGGACGGATTGTTCGCATTCGTTACATGAATATATCCTTCGTATCTGCCTTTCGCTGCGCTACCAGGAATCGTAATTTTTGGCTGCAGTTCCTGTGACTTTCCACTTGCCACTGTAAGATATGCAGGCACCTCAACTTGTATACCGTTCTTTACTGCATCTTGAATACCTGTACGCTCACCGTGATACTCCACTTCTACTTTAAAGGATTTTTCTTCTTTACTGTTGTTCTGGACAGCCACTTTTTTGCTCGCTTCAATCGGTTTATCCCCTTGCTTAACATGTCTACCAAACACGATGGAACCTGTTTGTTCGTCAATTTCGACAACTTTTCCATTCTCGACATTTTGTGTTTTGTCTAATACTTTAATGGATGTGTCCGTATGAACAGCTTGATACGCATCAATGCGCCCCGCACCCACTTCGTATACGGAATTCTGGCCATTCAAATCATCGGATGTATTCATAAGAGCCGCTTTTACATCGAAAGGAGTGTATTCTGGATGCTGCTGCAGGATCAATGCTGCTGTACCTGCTACATGAGGAGACGCCATAGAAGTACCAGACAAGCGTACATATGCATTGCCGTAATTTATACCGTCCTGCGGATCATTGATATATTCTGGTGCAGTAGAAAAAACCGACACACCAGGAGCGACTACATCCGGCTTAATGTCATAATTTCCGTTTACCGGTCCGCGTGAGCTGAAATCAGCTAAGTGATCACCTTCCGTTTTTGTATTGCCCAGCGTTTCGAATTTGAAAGATACTTCTCCTAGCGCCTTTAACCGTTCGCCATCCGCTTTTGACAGGCGGAAAGATGGAATAAGACCTACCCCCTCACCTAAGTAGGCAGATATTTGGCCGTCAGCATTGTTATATACGATAACCGCTTTTGCCCTAGCATTTTTTGCATTTTTAATTTTTTCATCAAACGTAATTTCTCCGCGCTGAATTAACGCAATTTTTCCGTTAAGATCTTTCCCCGTAAAATCAGCTGGTTTACCAAGTCCCGCAAATACAATCGGTAACGATTGTCCTTGTAGATCTTCTAACTTATTAGGAAAATCTTTTCCTAATAGCTGCATATTTTCAAATTTTTCGTTAGATACACTTGCGCTGAATGTAGGAATAGACATGGCAGCATCACTTGCCCCTACTGAAATACCAAGAGCTGCCGTTCCAGGGGAACCGAGCGTCTTTTCGTTTGGTCCATTGTTTCCTGCGGCAACAACTGTCGCTACTCCTGAAAGCATGGCGTTATTTACTGCGACAGAAGTAGCATATAGCGGATCATTCGTCTGTGCGCCTAGCGACATGTTGATGACATCCATACCATCTGCAATTGCTTTATCCATTCCGGCAAGGATTCCCGCTGTATTTCCTCCGCCCCATGGTCCTAGTACTCTGTAAGCATATAAATCTACATCAGGTGCCACACCTTTTACAGCGTAATCTGCATTATTTTTCTTTTGAGCTGCAATCGTTCCTGCTACATGTGTACCATGGTTTGTATAGTACACTAAGCCTGGATACTCTGGCTTACCAGCTTTTATCCAATCCTCGTACGTTGTTTCCATCGGATTTGCATCGTTATCTACAAAATCATATCCGCCTTTATAAGCATCTTTTAAATCTGGGTGATTATAGTCAACACCTGTATCAAGAACGCCGACTTTAATCCCTTTACCTGTAATGTTTTCTGCATGAAGCTTGTCTACACCAATTTGCGGAATGCTGTCCGCCATTTTTGGCTGGATTTCTTTTTGTGTTTCTACTGGAGGTTCTACTTTTACCTCGTAATCTTTAAAGACACGGTTTACTACTCCAGATTGGATCAACTCCTGCACAGCCACACCAGGTAAAGTCATCGCTACACCGTTGATTGCATTCTTATATTCGCGTGTGATTTCCACTTTTTTCGTATCGTAAGTGCCAACATCTTTCTTCGATTTTAAAGATTCGACATGTTGTTTGAACACTTTATGCTCTTCATCCACTTTTGCTTGCGCAGTAGTAGCAGCTATTTTCTTCCCTTTCGCCGCTTGTTTCATCACTTCAATTTTTGCTGGAGCTTGATTGAATTCCACGATAACGTTAACTAATTTAGGACTATTCGTATCAATATCAGGTGAAATCGTAAAATTAGGGCTTACATCTAGCTGTTCCAACGCTTTTCTTTGTTCTGGAGACAGATTCTTTAGTACCTGTTCCGCATTATCAACTGGCTTCAGTTCAGCCGGACTTTCTGCTAATACATTATACGGAATACCTTGTGACAATAGCATACCAGCAACTAATGTTCCTGTAAGAACCCTCCCAAATTTTCCTCTCTTCATACAAGTTCCCCCATCTAAATTTATTTGTATCTATAGTCATTGCATAACATAAATCTCCAAAACTATTAGGCTACGACTCTACTTTCTTATCTTAATAAATTTAAATTTTTCTGAAAATTACCAAAAAGGAATATTTTTTTTAGTTATTAGTTCTATACCGTATAGTGCAAAAGAACTACTCCGCTCCTTATTATTTTGAGTAAAATAATAAGGTACAGAGTAGTTCTTTTAAATGATTTTCATTTAAGAAAATGGAACAAGCTGATTTCGAACAGCATATATGACTGCTTGTGAACGGCTTTTCACATTTAATTTCCTGAAAATCTTATTAATATGGATTTTAACTGTCTTATCACTAATATATAGTGCCTCAGCAATTTCCTTATTGCTAAGACCTTTAACCAATTCAAACAGTATTTCTTTTTCACGTTCTGTTAGTTCATTTTCATTTGATTCTGATTTCGTTTGTTGATGATATGTAATCAACTTTTTAGTCATACGCGGATGAATTACAGAATCTCCTTGTAATACCATTCGGATTGCCGCCACTACCTGCTCGGATGATGAATCCTTCAGTAAATAACCGTCTGCCCCTGCCCGAAGAGCAGACATCAAGTATTCATCATGTTCATACATAGTTAATACGAGAACACGGCAGTTCGGATACTGATTTTTCACGAGTGATGTAGCCTCGATACCATTTTTCCCTGGTAAATTAATATCCATTAAGATACAATCAGGCCTACACTCTTCTACTTTCTTTACTACCTCATCACCGGAAACAGCCTCCCCAACTACTCGCATATCAGATTCGAGTTCCAATATACTTCGAATTCCATCACGCAAAACAGTATGATCATCCACTACTAATATTCGAATCATGATACTCCTCCCCCATTTCTGAATCTGGAATTAACAATATGATTTCTGTACCTTTTCCTTTTGAACTATCAATTTGAAGGGCAGCCCCTAGCTGTTCAGCCTGTTCATTCATATGTAATATACCATAATGCGGCTCATGCTTTGCTTTAATCATAGATTCAAAAAGAGAAAAGCCAATTCCGTTATCCTTTACCTTTAAAAGCACATGTCCCTTTTGATAACTTAATAAAATATCAACTTTATCTGCCCTTGCATGCTTTATAATGTTCTGCAAACTCTCCTGTAAAGTGTCGAAAATGACTCGTTCTTTCGTAAAACTAAGTTTTCGAGAACGACCTCTTTCATGGTATGTAATGGCTAGATCATATTCTTGTTTTAAGGATTGGACTTTATTTATAATTGCTTGTTTTAGTCCTAATCTTTGTGTTGGATATGGCTTTAAAGCATAAATAGAATAACGGACTTCACTCAAACTCTTCCGTAATTTTTTTATGCTTGTATCAACCACTTGCTGCATGTCTTTTGGTTGATCTGCATATTTTTTCTGGGCTGACTCCATCTGAAATACCACACCAGCCAGTGCTTGTGCGATTCCATCATGGATTTCACGAGCAATTCGATTTCGCTCTTCTAAAATCGTTCTTTTTTCCTGTTCAGAGACGAGTGTCCGTGTTTTAAGCAAGCTGCCTAATTGATTGGCAAACGTAGCTAAAGTTTGTACATCTTCAGTAATAAAACTCGCACTCCTACTTTTCCCTGCCACAAACATTCCAACTAATTCATGATTTACCTTAAGAGGTAAATACACAAGGGAACGCATCGTATTTTCAAACACTTCATCTCCCGGAGCCATACCTGTTTTCCAATCCGTCACAACAACAGTTTCTAATATTTCTTCAAACTCCTTATACAGGTCAGAATAATTAGAAATATCACGACGTACTTTTCCATCCTTTAATAAAAGCGTCCAGTTCTCTTCATCTTTCGCCCATAAAACATATGCCTGTATTCCTAGAAACCCTTTCAATGATTGTTTCATCTGTTGTAAGTTTCCGGCAGATAATCCGTGACTTAATTCCGTCGTAATAGAAAAAAGCTTATATAATCGTTCTTTTTCCACTCGTATTTGTCTAACGAATGAGCTAATGATACAAATTGCCACAAGGGGGAAAAAGAAGAACAGTACCATAATTTCATCTATCACGCCACGATATCGGTAATCTAAAATATGTATAAGTGAAGAATAAAATAAACAAAAACTCAAACTCAAGAGTACTAACATATTCTTTTTACGCCACTCTTCTAGTGGATAAGGCTGAGGGAGAAGTATGATTAAAAGATCATAAAATAAACTGTTAAATAGACAAAGAAATGCGCTGAATAAAAATAAGATTATGAATTTTTCATATAAAACTGAAAGATTCATTCCAGAAATAAAAAAAGAGAAACACCCTCTCGAAAACCATTCTGCTAATACAATGCTAAGAGCAAGTTGCGCACAATTAAATACCGTCCTTTGCATAGGTAATCGGCGAAACAATTGGATACTTAACATCACACCCACACATGAAACAACAGTTATATACATTCCAAACTGCCAATTCATTGTATAAATAAGTGTAAGGCTCAGTGTGATTCCACCTCTCCAAATGCGGATAGGAAAATACTCAGTAATGCCCATAAACATAATTAACAACAAAAGTAATACAAAATGGGAAGGCATTTCAATTAAAAATAAGGAAATCATAACAGCAATTAAACCAAGAAAAGAGATAGAATAAATATAAAAACTAGCTACTTGCTCTCTCACAGAAGTAAAATCTATCTTTTTCAAAACGATCCCTCCCTCAAAAAATTTATTATCATCATTATCTAATAAAAAACCGGCACTGGCAAAATGAGAATGTTCCCATTAGCCAATCACCGGCTGCGCACTGTCCCTTAGAAGGGGTGACACAATATTAGTATAAAACAGGCCTTTTCATTTCGCTAACCATCAAATGTTATATTTGTAAATATATTCTATGTCTATCGTATAGAACTAAAGATGTATATAAATCAATTTCATAACAAAAAACTCCCTTCAACTAGACAAAGAAAGTTTATTACACAATTATAAAATTTCTTTCACGAAATGATACACAAGGTGAAATATCTCTTTATTTCTATATTAATTATATCAAAAAGATACATAACTAAACAGACTTGTAATAAAAACCCATAAAAATTAATATATGGTTATACAGTGTTTTTACTGTATAACCATTTTAAGAGATTCCCCTTAAAATCTACTTACTCACATACCTGTATACAGCAATTGTTCCCCAATTTCTGTATATCAAAAAGACCTTTCATTCATTTGAAAGGTCTTTTTGAGCCTGCGCATATTCTTCTTTCGTATTCACATTTATAAACCATTCTGCATTTGCTTGTACATCTTCTCCGGCAACATATTTCACATTACATTGTGATAAAAGCTGCCCCATGCTTCTTTTCTCTTCCTGAAGTAAAGTGTAAATCTTCTCTTTCACACGGTTATGATACGCCGCAAGTAACGGTTGTTTTCTTCCATTAATAATAGGCACAACCGCATCATACTCATCACTCGTTTGCTCTAGTAAAATGGTAAACCATTCAAGCGAAACATTTGGTGCATCGCAAGGCATAATAGCGTACCAATCTGCTTCTATATATTCCATTCCTGATACAATGCCAGCAAGTGGGCCATTTCCTTTATAATGCGGAATATCTTCTATAACAGGAACTTGTACGAATTTCTCTACTCGCTCTTTTATATCGGAGTTACTAATGACTACAACTTCTTGTATCGCAGTTGTCATCACTTTCAAAATATGCTCAACAAAAGTACTCCCACCCCAGCTCGCTAACGCTTTCGGTTCACCGAATCTACTCGACATACCACCCGCTAATACAATTCCAGCCCACTTACTCATTGGCGATGCAGCTCAAATGTAATATGACCTAATTCCGGTAAAATTAATTTATTCATCGCAAGGCGAACTGCGCCGCTAGACCCTGGCATCGAGAAGACTACTTTGCGCCCAATTGTACCACCAATTGCTCTACTTAACATTGCGCTGCTTCCGATATCTTCTAAATAACTAATCATGCGGAACAACTCACCAAATCCAACAATTTCTTTATCTAATAGCGCTGATACTGCTTCAATTGTCACATCACGTTTCGTAATACCAGTACCGCCATTTGTTAATACAACATCTACGTCTTCCTTATGATAACCAGCTAACACCGCTTGCTGAATACTTTCTTTATCATCTTTTACAATTTCATAAGAAGTTACTGTATGTCCTGCTTCTTTTAACAATTCATGTAGTAGTTGTCCGCTCTTATCTGTCTCTTCCGTACGTGTATCGGAAATTGTTACGATCTTGCAACGCACTTCTTTTGGCGCTTGTTTTTTATGTTCAGTTACGCTCATTTTTTCATCTTTCCTTTCATTTAATCTTATAAAATTATGTATAAATTAAATAATCCAATATGATACAATAAAAGTATATTTATCCATATAAAGGAGCTTTACATGATTCAAAATATAAAACGATACGTACCCATTATACCATTCCTAGTTATATTATCTCTTTTTCAATGCATCGCTTACGGATTCGATATTAACTTTCTAAAATTTTATGTACTTATGCCTGATGGTGGTATCCGTTACTATTTAACTAGCACAGCCATTCCACTTGCCCTTACCTACCTTATAAATTTTGTATGGAAGCAAAAACTTAATTAAAGGAGGTAACATGAAAAATAATACGATTTATATATTTTTCATTTCCTTATTAGGGCTATGTTTTTCTTCTGTCGTTCATGCTGAAGAGAGAAATACGAATGCAATACAAGTAAACATAACAAATTGGAATGAAGATAAAAATACGTCTGAACAAAAAGCAAATCTCCTACTAAAAAAGAATTCTGCTGGGATCCAGCTCCACCATAATAACGGTAATCCAATTAAAACAAACATCTTGGAATCTTCCCCAAAAACAAATTTATATTTATTTGCTGTCTCCGATTATTATATAAACAAAATCAGCTATAGAGACTATTACTTCTCAGAAGCGAAAACAGAAAATATAGAGACCATTCAAAAAGAATCCACACACTCTTTAGAAAAGATTTTACATTCAAATTCTTATACTTCTAAGTCCGTTACAGCAAAGAGAAATTATCATTACTCCTTTTATTCTGGGGCTGAATTAACAACAACTATTACATTTAGTCAGAACAGTTCTGTCGTAGATATTAACGAAAAAACAGGATCTGTGTGGGATATTACGGCATCTCATACTATGAAAAACACAGTTATAAACCCGCCTTTTATAAGCTGGCATACACAATTATCTGTACCCTATTCATCACAACTTTTAATAGATTTCGCCCCTGATTCCACTATGCTCCCAACAAGAATTTTTTCAAACTTAACTGATTTTAGCATAAACAGTAGCTCATCATTAAGTGACAAATATGGAAGCTGGACGCTGGAGAAAAATCTATTTAACTCTGTCCCCAAAACAGCTCAAATGAATACAAAAATTAGAACTTCAAATACTGCTGGAAATTTAGGTTTACAGTTAAGCCACACTTACGTACGCGCCGGTGGTATTACTCACTCTACAGGGATAGTTTCCACATATATACCAGATAGATGACACTATACATTTCTTGAAAAGGAGATTCATTATGGAACTTTATAAAAAATTAACAACAACATTTATCCTCTTATTCATCGCTTCAATCACTGTCGGCTTTTCCTTAAAAGGCGCAATTCCATATGCTACATTAATAAGCGTTATATTCGCAACACTCTTTTTACTATGCAGTGCATTTTGCGCAGGCAAAGCACGTCAGATAAAGGAATGATTGCATATGTTCCGTAAGAAACTGACAATTTGTAAATCATGTAAAAAGGAAATACAAACGTATGAAAAATCGTGGATTCATATGCCCTTTCCAGCAAGCGGAATGACAAATACGAAAAAATATATTGAGGTAGAAGGAGAAGTGTATTGTAATTCATGCATTCAAATAATAAGTAAAATAAAATAAAAAAAGCTTTGCGCTCACCGCGCAAAGCTTTTTTTCATATATTATAGACCAGCTTGCTCTTTTAAAGCTACAGCTTTGTCTGTACGTTCCCATGAAAGATCTACATCAGTACGTCCAAAGTGGCCGTAAGCTGCTGTTTGTTTGTAAATCGGGCGACGTAAGTCTAGCATTTTAATAATACCAGCTGGGCGAAGATCGAAGTTGTTACGAACTAGTTCTACTAGTACGTCTTCAGATACTTTACCAGTGCCAAATGTATCAACTGAAATTGATACTGGTTGCGCTACGCCAATTGCGTATGCAAGTTGTACTTCTGCTTTGTCAGCAAGACCAGCTGCTACGATGTTTTTCGCAACATAACGAGCTGCATATGCTGCAGAACGGTCAACTTTTGTTGCATCTTTACCAGAGAATGCACCGCCACCGTGGCGAGCGTATCCACCGTAAGTATCAACGATGATTTTACGTCCTGTTAAACCAGCATCACCTTGAGGTCCACCAATTACGAAGCGACCAGTTGGGTTAATGAAGAATTTCGTTTCTCCATCCATTAATTCAGCTGGAACTACAGCTTTAATTACATGCTCTTTTAAATCGCGATCGATTTCTTCCCATGTAACATCTGGATGATGTTGTGTAGAAATTACAATTGTATCCACACGTACAGGTTTACCATTTTCATCATACTCAACTGTAACTTGCGTTTTTCCATCCGGACGTAAGTATGATAATGTGTCATCTTTACGTACTTCAGTTAAACGGCGAGCTAATTTGTGAGCAAGCGAGATTGGAAGTGGCATTAATTCTTGTGTTTCATTACATGCGAAGCCAAACATTAAACCTTGGTCTCCCGCACCAATTGCCTCAATCTCAGCGTCAGTCATTAGACCTTCGCGTGCTTCTAGCGCTTGGTCAACACCCATAGCGATGTCAGCAGATTGCTCATCGATAGATGTTAAAACTGCACAAGTTTCTGCATCGAATCCATATTTTGCACGTGTGTAACCAATGCCTTGAATTGTTTCACGAACGATTTTCGGAATATCTACATAAGTAGAAGTCGTAATTTCCCCCGCTACCAATACTAAACCAGTTGTTACAGTTGTTTCACAAGCTACACGTGCATTTGCGTCCTTTGATAAGATCGCATCTAAAATTGAATCAGAAATTTGGTCACAAATTTTATCTGGATGTCCTTCAGTTACAGACTCAGATGTGAACAGATGACGTTTTTTTGTCATGTGGTAAACCTCCCTACAGTAATTGTATATATTGTACGGAACTCATCCTTAATTTGCCACAAACTGCGACATACATTTATTCTCCCACACAAGCATACAGAAAAACCTTTCCCACTTAACATAGAGGAAAGGTTTAATTTGCTACTTGCATACTGCTTTTTGCCCTTTGCTCTTATCGTTCGAGACCATTAGCCTCGCACAGGTTTTAGCACCTATTCACCTGTATTTACCACTACAAGTGAGGTTGCTGGGCTTCATCGGGCCTGTCCCTCCGCCAGCTCGGGATAAGAGAGTATCCGTCCCAACCTATACTAAAGAAATGATATTCATTTGTCAATTAATATTCACATTTTCCTGAAAGTTTTTCTCAATACGTATGGAATGAAATATAAATAAGGAAATAATACATTCACACAAACAAAAATAAATAAATAGTATACATTATTTATATAATTGTGTTATACTCTTGATGGGGATTACGAGAAATATTTCATTAAATGAAAAGGATGGTATATAAATATGAGTACTGTGAATGTCCAAATTGGTTTACATGAATTATTGAACGGAAGCAATGCACAGATTCAACTAAGTGTTCCGCAATTAGTGGAAAAAGTATTAATGCGAAATGAAGGGAAATTAACTTCTACTGGTGCCGTTTCTGCTTCAACAGGAAAATACACAGGACGTTCTCCTAAAGATAAATTTATTGTGAAGGAAGCATCGGTTGCTGACAAAATTGCTTGGGGAGCTGTGAACCAACCGATTTCTGAAGAACATTTTAATAAATTATATACGAAAGTTTTAGAATACTTAAAAGAAAAAGAAGAGTTATTCGTCTTCAAAGGATTTGCTGGCGCTGACCGCAACTATCGCCTACCAATTCAAGTTGTTAACGAATACGCATGGCATAATTTGTTCGTACATCAATTATTTATTCGTCCAACTGAAGAAGAATTAGCAACTCATGAATCAGAGTTCACAATTGTTTCTGCACCAAACTTTAAAGCAGATCCAGCAGTTGACGGTACAAATTCTGAAGCATTCATTATGGTTTCATTTGAACAACGTATCGTACTAATCGGTGGTACAGAATATGCTGGAGAAATGAAAAAATCAATCTTCTCTATTATGAACTTCTTACTACCTGAACAAGACATTCTTTCTATGCATTGCTCTGCAAACGTAGGTGAAGAAGGCGACGTAGCATTATTCTTCGGTTTATCTGGAACAGGTAAAACAACATTATCCGCTGATCCAAACCGTAAATTAATCGGTGATGATGAGCACGGTTGGTCTGATAACGGCGTATTCAATATTGAAGGCGGTTGCTACGCGAAATGTGTAAACCTTTCTCATGAGAAAGAACCACAAATCTTCGATGCGATCAAATTCGGTTCAGTTTTAGAAAACGTTGTCATTGATGGCCAAACACGCATCGCTGACTATAACGATACTACTTTAACAGAAAATACACGTGCTGCATACCCTATGCATGCGATTGACAATATCGTACTACCAAGTGTTGCAGGACATCCAAATACAATTATTTTCTTAACTGCTGATGCATCTGGCGTATTGCCTCCAATCAGTAAGTTATCAAAAGAGCAAGCTATGTACCATTTCTTAAGCGGTTACACTAGTAAACTAGCAGGAACAGAGCGCGGCGTTACATCTCCGCAAGCTACATTCTCAACTTGCTTCGGTTCACCGTTCTTACCACTTGATGCATCTCGCTATGCTGAAATGCTTGGTGAAAAAATCGAGAAACATGATGCGAAAGTATTCTTAGTAAACACTGGCTGGACTGGTGGCGAATACGGCGTTGGTAAACGTATGAACTTAGGTTACACTCGCGCAATGATTCAAGCAGCATTAAGTGGCGAACTTGCAAAAGCTGAAACTGCGAAACACGACATCTTCGGTCTTGAAGTTCCACTTCACGTACCAGGTGTACCTGACGAAGTATTAATGCCTGAACAAACTTGGGCTGATAAAGATGCTTACAAAGTGAAAGCAATTGAGCTTGCAAACGAATTCAAAGCAAACTTCAAAAAGTTTGATAGCGTTTCTGAAGATATTATTAACTTAGGCGGCCCAATCGCTTAAGTATAAACTTTCTGTTGGAATAACCCTTTACTCATATGAATAAGTGTCGTGTAACCGTAAAGTTTCGCGTACTCACCGACAAAACCCAATGCGGCTTAACGGTTACACACACTTACATAAAAAAGAAGCTTACGTTTTTTACGTAAGCTTCTTTCTATATCTTATATAAAGTGAAACATTAATCCCTTCATCTGTGACTTAGCTCGTAAAATTACAGAAAATTCACTTTATAAACATTCATTTTTTAGTTTTCATGGTAAAATTTACATATACAGGAAAGGAGCAGTCCTATGAAAAATTTTTCTCGTACAGGAAAAATTTTATTCAGTTATGGAGCGATTCAAATGTTTTGGGGACTTGTGATGCTTAACGTTAATTTATTTGAGCATACAAGTGAAATGATAAAATACATTATTCTAATTACTGGACTAGTTTGTTGTATTATATCCAATTTTTTTAAAGAACCTAAGAGTCATACTAATACGTGATTTCATATTAACTTATTGGAAGCAGAAACCTGTATTTTATGCAAAGTTTCGCTTCCTGTTGTACTACCCTTCGCTGAATCCTCTATTCCATCTAAAAAGAGGCTTTTTATCTTTTTATCTCTTTTAGCTCTTTGTTAATTCTTTCTCATCTTTCATACTATAGTATCCTAAATTAACAACAATTAAGAAATAACCGCCCATAATCCCTACTGCAAATGCCCACATAACCATATGGTGCTCAATCTCGTACATAATAATAGCACCTAAAATGGCAGCTGCAAAGCGATTAAACATACCAAGCGTCGGCGCCTTCGTCTTCTTTACGAGACTATCTCCAAGCTTTTCAATCCGTCTCCCTAAAAGCCAAACACAGTACATACTTACAATAAGTCCAATTCCAGCACCGAGAAAATGTGCTGAAAACGGTGTTAACATCCAGCCTAATAACAGAATACCTAGTAGATAATACGATTGAATTTTAAACGATCTTAATGACATACTAATCATGCTGTACTCCCCTTCAATGTTTTTTCTATTTATCCAACAAAAGCTGTATAACTCATTTCTTTCGAGTCCATACTACTTAAAATCCATTTCACTCAAATAAAACAACATAAACAGTATGTTTATGTTGTTAAAATGTTTTTAGAAAATAATATTATACAAGATTATTAATATAGAATCCCTCACAAATGTGACGTTTTTCAAAACATTTTCCGTCCAATTATGAAAAAAGTGATATCAATCTATGAACATACGGATATGATGTAATAAACACATAAATAAAGGGGGCGTCTAATGATTTATTTTTTAATGGCTCTCATTCACCTCATTGTCCCTGCACTTATTGGACTTTCCTTATATTGGTACACGAAAAAACATAGTATTTTCTATGCTGTCCTCGGTGTTCTTCTTCCAGGTATTATTCTTATTACACTCTTCCGTATTCCATTTTTAAACTTAATTCCACTTATTACTGCGATCTTATTTCTCATCTTCTTACCAAAAATAAAAAAATAGGAAAGCAGATCATAGGTGATCTGTTTTCCTATTTTGATATAAGTTTTTCTACAGTAGCATGCACCTTTACTTTCTCTGATTTCACAAACCATAGACCGAAGAAAATGATGATTCCACCGATTACTTGTTGTAATGAAACATATTCATTTGCCCATACAGCTGCAAATAAAACAGCTACAAGCGGTGTAATATACATATATACCATCGTATGTGATGCTCCAATTTTTTGGACACCAACATACCACATAACTAAGCCGAATACTGTTACAAAGAAAATAGAATATAGTAAGGCAAATAGTGTCATTCCGTGTGTAATACGAAATGGCATGGCAAATACATGTGGACCACTTAACAATAAAAGCGGGATTGCGCCAACTAATGCCGACCATGCCGTAACACGTAGTGCCGAGTACTTTTTAATTAACGGTCCTGCTAAAACAGGATAAAGCCCCCAGCATATCGATGTAATTAGTCCAATTCCATTTCCGTAAAAAGAACTAGCGAGTGAATGACCAGCTACTAAAACTAATGCAGCACCGGCAAAGGCAATCATAGAACCAATGAACTTTCGAGAAGAAAATTTTTCTTGTTTCAAGAAAATCGCAAATACAGTTGTAAAAATTGGTGAAATAGAAATGAGTAAGGAGGCATTTGTAGCGGATGTATATTTGACAGTTTCCATAAATAGCGTTTGATACAGTACAATACCTACCGTGCTAACGATGATTAATCTTGGTATATCTTTTCGCTCCATATAAAGCGATTTTTCAATAAAGAATGTAAGTAATAACAGTAGTGGTGCCGCAGCCATCATTCGAAGCGCGGTAAATTCAATTGCGGTAAATTCTAAAAATCCATATTTTGCAATCGTATAGTTAATACCCCAAATAATAACAACACTTAAAATTAATAATTCAATTCCCCATTTTCTCATGCGTATCCCCTCCGCAAAGAAAATTATACAGAAAATTCAATCATATGTACATTTCATTATGTGAAAAAATCTTTTTATTAAGCCTTCTTTTGGTAAATAAAATTATATCGGCGATTTTCTGAATATATCGACCGTAACTCAAAATATATCAGCGATTTTTCGAATATATCGACCGTAACTCAAAATATATCAGCGATTTTTCAAATATATCGACTTATCAACAAAAAACGACAATAATAGCACCTCATACAATAAAAAGGTGGTTCCAAAATACATTTTGGAACCACCTTCCTTTTACTACACTCGAACATGTAACTTCATAGTTGGATTATAAAATTGGCTTGGGCTCTTCAGCTGAAAAGTTCCTCCACCTTCATGCCAATCAACGGTTAACTTATCATCCATAAATACAAGCTTTGTGCGATCTGCAATAAAATTCATTGCGCTGGATTCGATATCCACATCGCGCTCATCTTTTTCCGCTACAGCTACTAAATCGATGATTCCGCTCATTACACAACCGCAACCTTCATTATCGTAAAATAACTTTATATATTTCGCTTCATTTGGAATCGTATCCATAATCTTTTTATATGCTGCTTCTGTTACAGTAACGTACATACGTTAATCTTCATCCTCTCTTCTCGTATCCTTCATATATTGTACCACCATTTTTCTCAAAAAATATATACAGAAAATTAAGACTAATGTACGCTATATGTAATAAAGGAGGTTGTATCACGTATGTTCAAATTACTGCGATACCCCATCTTCTTAGGTCTACTCGGTAGCTTTTTTATTTCTAGCGGAATGGTATTACAACATATACTTCCCTATTCTCCTTCTATCGGTTGGATTCTAGGTTTTTTGTGCTTCCTATCCGCTTCTTATTTTGCCATGAAAAACAAAAACAACTAACAGGGTAAGGATTATTTTAAGGAGGGTAACACAACATGCCAGCTTTAAAAGAAATAGAACAATCACTTAATCATTTATTCCAAATTGAAAAATACGGAAAAGACAGTTCCTTTAGTCGTTTCCTTCCAGCTACATATGATCAAATCCAGTTTCCATGGCAACAATTTTTCGAAGCAACTTTTGTTGAGCTATTTAACGGTCTTATGATAAGAGGCGCTGAAAATGTAAACACAATCTTTTTAGCTGTGTTCCCAACTGATGATGTTCTCGAAAAATTCATTTCACAATCCAGGCCAGGTGATTTACTCTTCATGCACCATCCAATTGTGATGGAGTGCGGTGATCCACTCGGAAAGTCAGGGCGAGGATTTACTCCAATTTCATCAAAATATTTGCAGGCAATTAAAGAAAAACAACTTTCTATATATACATGTCACGTTCCAATGGATTTTCATCAAACGCATGGAACTAGCATTTCAATCGCAAAAGCACTACAAGCCAATGTAATTGACGGGTTTGCTTACGGTGGTCCAGAAACAGAACCAGTCGGTCTCATTTGTGAAATAGATGAAACAACAACAGAAAAACTCCAAAAACATCTAAAAAAACTCTTTAACATTCCTTATACAGACTTCGAAGGTAAACAACATGATTTCATCAAGAAAATTGCAATTATCGCTGGCTGCGGCGATGTCGTATCTTTAATGAAAGAAGCAGAAGAAAAAGGTGCTGAAGCATATATTACAGGAGAAATCCATTGCCATATCGACAATGATTACGGCAGGCATAAATACTCGCTCATTATGGATTACGTAAAAGAAACAAATATGTCACTCATCGGTGTGTCACACTCTGCCTCTGAATATTTAGTGAAAGAGACATTGATGTATGATTGGTTTAAAGAGAATTTTGGTGCGAATGTTACTTTGCTTCCACAGGAAAAATGGTGGTTATAAGACCTCCCCTATTTTTGAAATCTATATACACAATACAATCGGCCACACAAAAATATAGAATCTATAATATATATATAGTGGTTCTACTTTTATAATAGATTTTCAAAAATATAGAAAGGAGAAAGTACATGTATCAACGCAATTGTTTTAGTTGTGACGGTAGACGTAACAGTGGTTCTATCGGAAGCACTGGACCTACTGGTTCTACTGGTTCTACTGGCGCCACTGGACCTACTGGACCTACTGGACCTACTGGTTCTGCTGGGCCTACCGGGGCTGGTTTACAAAGTACTACCGCTTTTAGTCTAGCAGCCGCTCCTAACTATAAAACAGGACAAGTTGTGACTTACACGAGTAGCGGCTATGTTGTAAAAAAAGATGCACCTCAAGGTTTTCCGAATGTATCTCCAGATTATATCGTATTGGTAGAAGGTGGTCCTACTGGAGCTACTGGACCTACCGGGAGCACCGGACCTACTGGAAACACTGGGACTACCGGGAGCACTGGATCCACTGGCATTACTGGACCTACCGGGAACACTGGACCTACTGGAAACACTGGACCTATCGGAATCACTGGGACTACCGGAGGCACTGGACCTACTGGCATCACTGGGACTACCGGGAGCACTGGAAACACCGGTAGCAGTTCAGCAAAAAGCATCCTTTTCCAAGGAACTAACACTGGGTTTCAACGTATAGCAGGTGCTCCAGCAGTTGATTCCAATATTATTCCTTATGTAGTTGCTGGATCTGGAAATATAGCTGGTTTTTCTGCATCTATAAATGTAAATAATTTGCCTATAGAAGTTTATACAATTCAAATCTGCACTAATGTCCCAACAAACCTTTCCGCCCCTACCTCTAATCACGTTATATCTACTATTACTTTTACCACTACGGCTAAAATCACTGGAACAATCACATTTGCTATTACTCCTTCAGACGTTGGATCACAGCTGGTTCAAGTGTATGATCCTACCCCTTTACCGGGACCTGCCACTGTTATTTGGACTAGTACAACAACTGGAAATCCAGTTTCCAGAGGAGATGCATTATGCCTTTATATTAGCCCTGGGATTACTGACAGTGCTATATACTCCATTTTTCTGATTACCTCTATTTAAACTGTACTCTATAGAAAAAACTTTAATCAGTAGGGGGATCCCTTCCCTACTGATTATTGGTTGAACCAATTGGATCTTAACGCAAGATAAATCAAAAAAACATCACTTTTGATTAAGTGATGTTTTCTATTTATCTCTTACACTATCATTAAATCGGCAACATAATCTCAACAGTCGTTCCAACTCCAACTTCACTTTCAAAGTTCAATTTACCGTGGTGATCTTTAATAATATTTTCCGTAACTACTAATCCTAAGCCTGTTCCAGTTTCTTTCGTTGTGTAAAAAGCTTCATTCAGCTTCGGAATTTTATCTTTTGGAATGCCGCATCCCTCATCTATAATTTGCACAATGATTACATCTTTCACTATAACTTTCACAGTAATAGTTCCACCAACTGACATTGCTTCAATCGCATTTTTTATTAAATTAAAAAATACTTGTTTCAATCGTTTTTCATCGCATGTAATTGAAGGGATATCTTTACTATAAATAGCATGCATCTTTATCCCTTGTTCTAAAGCTGGCTTTTCCATAACCCTGATAACATAAGAGATAATTTCTTTAATATTATGAGTTTCTGACTCTAGCGATTTAGGCTTCTCAAACCCACTGAGTTCTGTAGCTATTGTATGAATTCGCTCTATTTCCTGTCTCATAATTTCACTATAAATCTTATCTTCTGGATGTTTTTTTGCTTGCTTGTTCACAAGTTTTTTCAATTTTTCTAACGGTCTTCTAATCTTATCGCCAATTACAGCTGCCATTTGTCCAACCATCGCTAATTTTTCTACCTTTTGTATTTCTTTGTCCATCATTTCAAGTGTACGAACGTAAGATTGGAATCTTAAGAATATAATCCAACATATAATAACAAACGCGCTGTATAATGCCATTGGGATAAGAACGATAAAAGATTGTACAACGAATCCCATAAGTACATATTTTCCAACAATAGTTCCGGCAACTAACCAAAAGTACCTCTTATTCACAAATATCGGTGCAAATAAAATAAAGAATCCTTCTACTATATTCCCACCATCAAATTCCGCATCACTTCCGTAATAAATAATGAAGTTATTAATAAAATCCAATATGTTATAGCCAATTAAAATAATATACTTCACAATATACGGCTTTTCCCATTTTATTATATAAAATCCGACAAGGAATAATCCAATCATCAAACTATGTAGCCATAGACCTAATCCTTCTCCAAAAACATCTGCTAGTTTTTGATTTTCATCTGATAAAAGGACCATAGCCTTTTCAGCAAAATCATACGCAAAAAATATAAAGAAGAATAAGCTTGAAAATATTTTTAACGCCTTTATCTCTTCTTTTTCAAATATATTGCCTTTTTCCATATGATAACTCCTTTAACAACCCCTCTTAATCTTGTGTCACATTGCTCTTACGTTTTTTCGGAAGCAGTATTTCTACTCTCGTTCCCTTTTTTACTTCACTAGAAATATGTAATTCTCCAAGATGCTCTGTAATAATTCGCTCTGCTACCGTAAGACCTAATCCAATTCTATCTTGCTTTGTTGTATAAAAAGCATTCTTAACTCTTCCTAAATTATCCTTTTTTATCCCAAAGCCACTATCTACTATACTTACTATTACGTAATCTCTTTTTTTATTTTCAACTTGTATTTTTAATGTTCCACCATGTTCCATTGCCTCTAAAGCATTTTTAATAACATACAAAAATACTCCTTTTAATTTGCGTTTATCACATTCAATTTCACTTCTATTTTCCTCTTCATTAAAGGTGCAATTTATATTTAACTCGTCCATTTTTCCGCGCATATTTTCTACTGCCTGTACTAAAACATCACTTACAATATGTTTTTCATAAACAGAAGGTTTACATGTAGCAATCTCCATTAATTCACTAATCATGTTATTCATATTTTCTATTTCAAGAATCATTTGTCCATATGTTGCATCTTTTTCGTGTTTCTCTTTTTGTAATTGCGTAAACCCTTTTAATGAAGCAAGTGGATTTTTAATTTCATGCCCAACTGTCGCTGCCATTTTTCCGATAACCGCCAATTTTTGTGACTGACTTGCTTCTGCAATACGTCCCTTTACTGCTGAAAGATATTGTAAAAATCGATTTAAAATAATAAATGACACGAAAAGCAACAACATATTGATAACAAGAGACATAAACAAGTTAAGTTCTCCAAATACAAATAGGTATATCATATATTTCCCTATGAGAAATGGCGCTAAGATAAATAAATATCTTTTACTCAAAAATATCGGTACGAAGAAAATGAAAATAAATTCAATTACATTCCCTTCATCAAATGCTATTGTATTATGAAAAACATACCATCCAATATTAAAAATCTCTGCGATCATGTATGCAAATAAATATGTATATTTAACTAAATACGCTTTTCCTCTCTCCAATAAGTAAACACTAATACCTAATATAACCATAATATATGCAAGCTTCCATATCACTTTATGCCAATTTCCTAAAGGCATTGTATCTTCTATCATAATCGTGTATGTAACCTCATATACAATTAAAATAATATGTATTACCCATAAGAAAATCTTAGCGTTTGTTTTTTCTTCTTTAGCTGATAGAAAACTCTCTTCCACTTCAACACCCCTTCAAAAGAATACCATTTATTATAATAAATGATTTTCATAGACAAACAAAGATAAATTGAACAAATGAGGAAAATCAATCCATAGATAATATACTTCTCCAGACCATATGTAAGCATAAAAACCATGAACAATAATACGTATAGTATGGGAGGTGCTTTATATGGATAGTCGGGAAAATAAGAAGATAGAACAGTTACAATCCTTTACGAAAAACAATGAAGGAAAAGAGATGACAACGAATACGGGTGTCAAAATTTCAAATGATGAAAACTCTTTAACCGCCGGCGATCGTGGCCCTACACTTTTAGAAGATTTCCTTATGCGAGAAAAACTCGCTCATTTTGACCGTGAACGAATTCCTGAAAGAGTCGTTCATGCCCGTGGTTACGGAGCACATGGTGTTTTTGAGCTATATGAATCTTTAGAAGACTTAACAATGGCTCATTTTTTACAAGACCCATCTAAAAAGACACCTATTTTTATTCGTTTTTCCGAAGTTGCTGTATCAAAAGGTGCAAATGAAACGAACCGAGATGTACGAGGGTTCGCTGTTAAGTTTTATACAGAAGAAGGAAATTTCGATTTAGTAGGAAACAACATTCCAATTTTCTTCATTCAAGATGGTATTAAATTTCCGGATCTTATTCATGCTCTTAAACCCGAGCCACATAATGAGATTCCTCAGGGGCAAACAGCACATGATACTTTTTGGGACTTTATCGCCAATAATCAAGAATCAGCTGCGATGATGATGTGGATTATGTCGGATCGCTCAATTCCGAGAAGTTTTCGAATGATGCAAGGATTCGGCGTTCATACATTTCGCTTAGTTAATACACACGGAAAGTCCCGATTCGTAAAATTCCACTGGAAGCCTAAGCTTGGCGTTCACTCGTTAATTTGGGATGAAGCTCAAAAACTAGGCGGTGCTGATCCAGATTATCATCGCCGTGATTTATGGGAAAATATTAATGCTGGAAACTACCCTGAGTATGAACTTGGCATTCAAATTTTAGAAGAAGAGGATGAATTTAAATACGATTTCGATATATTAGATGCAACAAAAATTTGGCCGGAAGAAGACTTCCCTGTTAAAATCATCGGAAAAATGACGTTAAATCGGAACGTTGATAACGTATTTGCTGAAACAGAACAAGTCGCGCTGCATCCTGGAAGCATTGTCCGTGGTATTGATTTTACAAATGATCCTCTCTTACAAGGTAGGCTCTTTTCTTATACAGATACACAATTGGCGCGCGTCGGTACAAACTATCAAGAATTACCGATTAATCGTCCGGTATGCCCGTTTCATAACAACCAAAGAGATGGTGCTTCTAAATATATAATTGATAAAGGGAAAGTCGCTTATCATAATAACTCCTTAGCTAATAACTCTCCTTACACTGTCCCCGGAACAAAGGGTGGATTTGTTACATACCCTTCTACTGTATCTGGGCATAAAACGAGAGAAACATCTGCAAGTTTTAAAGACCACTTCTCACAAGCACGCTTCTTTTGGAATAGTATGAGTCACGTCGAAAAAATCCATATTATGCAAGCCTTCTCCTTTGAATTAGGAAAAGTAAAAAGTAAATCCGTTCGCCAACAAGTCGTAAGTATGATTGGTCATATTAGTACAGAATTGGCTACTTTAGTCGCAGAAGCGGTCGGGGCAACAGTACCAGATGTTCAAGAATCCAATGTCACAAAATCATCTCCAGCACTCAGTATGGCAAATACAACATTTAGTCCAAGTACATTACGGGTAGGTGTCATTGTTGCAAACGGGTATGACGGACAAAACGCACAATCTATGCTTCAGCAATTCAAACGAGTCGGTCTGCAGCCAGTAATTATTTCTGAACGATTAGGTATAGTGCAAGGAACACAAAATGTACAGTGGGAAGTGGATGATACTTTCTTAACAGGATCACCACTTCTTTATGACGGGCTATTTCTTATTGGTGGAAACCTTGATGATCATTTTCTTAACAAAGCAAGTTCATTTGTCGTAGAATCATATAATCACTTTAAGCCCATTGGCGCTTTTCAAAATGGAACTACTATTATTCAATCTTTAAATATCGAAAAAAAGCCTGGCGTTATAACAGAACAAAACCCTACTCTATTTGCGAATGAATTTATTCAGGCAATGACAAAACAGCGCTTTTGGGAGAGAGCCTATTAAAATGCATGAGGAGGATATATCATGTTCGTTACAGTGGAAAAAGATGTACATATTTTTGTGCAAGATATGAACCCAGGTCCTGACAGTAAAACTGTTTTCTTCGTACACGGATGGCCTTTGAATCACCAAATGTTTCAATATCAATTCAATGTTTTACCACAGCACGGGTTTCGCTGTGTCGCCATGGACATTCGCGGAAACGGGCAATCTGATAAACCATGGACCGGTTACACATATGACCGTTTAGCTGATGATATCGCAATTGTATTAGAAGCACTTCAAATAGAAAATGCTACGTTAGTTGGTTTCTCAGTCGGCGGTGCTCTTTCTATTCGATACATGTCACGATATAACGGTCGCCATATTTCTAAACTTGCATTAATCGATGCCGTCTCCCCCTCTTTCGTAAAAAAACAACAATCCCCTTACGGCGTACCGAAAGAACAAGCAGATACCCTTATTAATCAAATGTATGTAAATTTGCCTAAATTTCTAAATGATGTATCTTTATCATTTTTTAATAGAAACTTAGGAGCTGCTACGTTAGAATGGTTTTCTTATCTTGGTATGCAGTCCGCTTCATATGCTCTCATCAAAATTTTGCAAGCCGCTGCAAACGAAGACGTAACGAAGGACTTAAGTAAAATTAACGTCCCAACAAAAATATTCCACGGTGTTCACGATCAACTCATTCCTTATAAAAGCGCTGAGCTAACAAAAGAGCGAATTAAAAACTCTGAAATATCCCCTCTTACAAATAGCGGGCACGGCTCTCCTATCGATCAAGCGGATGAGTTAAATAAAGAACTTATTAAATTTTTAAATTCATAGTTACTTTACAAAAAAGAATTTGCCCTTATTGCAAATTCTTTTTCTTAACTACCTTTTTCTATCGATTTAGAAAACACCAGAATGAACAATGATTTATCTATTTCCTTCTTTTCCTGTCTTTGTTCATATGGCTCTTTCTTTATCCCTTTAATTATCATATGTAAAACGAATATAGAAACAGTAAAGAATAGTAGTGGTGCAATGACAATCCATGGTGCTACTAAAAATTCATTTTTGTATAGACCAATTAAACCCGCCCATTCATTCGTAAGTGAGTATGGTTTCTCCGTATCATAATCTACACCTCATCCTCCAATTAAAATCCCAAAGAACGACAAGAATTTCTTGTAGATACAATCATATATGCTTTCTAATAATCCGACACTTTGAAGCTCCTCCTGTAATACGATTCACTCGGTAATATATAATAGCAAATAGAATATAGAATGGTACAAATAATAAATTCTATTATTTTCCTGCCCCAAAAACTATTCAATATCCCACCTCTTTTTTTAAAATTACCACACACCTTAATTATAACTGATTTTTCATGCGAATATCCGAATAAAAAAATATCCAATTATAAACTAAACGAAAAATTCACACACTTCTCACAAATCAATCAATAAAACGATTCTATTTTAATTTATACTAAATGTACAGGTAATACTCCCTAAACCCAGATTGTCTGTTTACCCCGTTAAATACTATGAAAAAAGAACTTGTATCGTATACAAGTTCTTTTTTTCGCTTATTTAAATAATATATCCTTACTATATTGCTTTCCGGCGAGTAAGTCATATTGAATAAACTCATATTGCTTTAACATTTCTTTTTGTTTCGCTGTTAAATTTTTTATTACTTCTCCGTCTTTTCCTGTCATCAATTCGTCACGAAGTACGGGAACTTCTTCATATAACTTCGATAAAAATTGATAGAACGGTACCTTATTTAATCCAGCATAATCAAGGACAAGATTTGAAAAATAAATTGGACTTACTAAACCTAGATTGTCATTTGGTATATCAAAATTGGCATACATTAATAATGGCGTTTGTGCCATTGCTAATCGTTCACTTGGCGTTTTTTCATTTGTTATATAGCCAGTCTCTTTATAAAGAGATTTATTTGTTCCTAGTGATGGGAGATGATCTCCAAAAAACACCAATAATGTAGGTCTATCTAGACTATCTAGTTGCTCTATTAAATATTGAAGAGCTTCATCTGAACGTCTTAAACCTTCTGTATAAGTCTCTAATTCAGCCCTCGATTCTTCATTTTCTAATCCACTAATCCCGATTTGATTTTCGCCAAATCTTCCTTCTGTAAATGGAAAATGATTTTGCATCGTAACTGCATGAACAAACGTAGGTTTCTTTTGCTTCTCTAATTCAGCTATTATCTCTTTACTTATAGATAAATCGCTAATATAATCTCCATCAACTTCTACATTTTCCATCGTATCTTGTGCATTAAAATTATCAAAACCTAACACTTTATATACATCATCCCGTTTAAAAAATGAGCGACCGAACGAATGAATAGCGCTTGTGTAATACCCTTCTTTTTTCAACGTTCGAGGAATGGATGGAATTTCTATTTTATTTGTAACGACTTGCTGATATGGTATAGATCCTGGTTTTAACAAACTCATTGAATAACTCGTTAACGCCTCAAATTCAACGTTCGCAGTATTCCCTCCAAATGTTGGCGAAATTGTTTGTCCACCTGGAAAATTTTCTATATAATGATGCAAATTCGGTAAAGGATCTTCACTAAAGGAAAGATTCGTTAATTTCGTTGGATCCCAAAACGATTCACTCATTACAAAAATAATATTTGGTTTCTCTTCTTGCTTCTGTGCCCCTATATTGCTACCATATTGTTTCTTTATGTCGTTTGCTATTTGAAGCATATTTTCTTTTGAATAATCTTTCGGCTTTTCAATGACTGTCGTATCTAGATTACTTATAAAGCCTAACACAAAACCATTCAAAGCATAATTTTCATTTTGATTCCACAAAACGAACTCTATACCCGACTTTTGGAACCATTTATTCATAAACGTATTCGTAAAATTACCATACGCATATAAAACAAAAACGGATCCTACTACTAAGAAGGCTCTTACTCCTGGATGAATCTTTACACTTTGAATATATTTTCTAATATATATCCCCGCTATAATACAAGCTACAATACTTACGATAACGACAAAAATATAACTCCAACTAAAATATTCCATCACCATCGGTATAACAGATTGCATATGGCCAATCTGTGTAAAATCAGAAGGATATAGCGGCTCTCCCCTAAAAACAATTTTAAAGTGATTTACAATAGCCAAAATAATTAATACACTGCTTGTCAAAATAGTACTCAAAAAAACTTTTCCAAGTACGTTGTACACCAAGACATATATCGCATAAATTACAATTAAGCTAAATATAAACTGTGCATTATAGCTGTAAATCCAATTCATTGTATTTACGAGATCCATATTATTTTGCATAAAAATAAAAAGTAGAGTAACCGCATGAGCTACTAAAAAAGTTCTAATATAAATCCGAATAATCGGTTTAAATTTATTAACTATACCTTTATTTAAATATGCAACATACAGTAGTACACCCCACATCAAAATTATCATTATGCTTAAAACAATTTTTTGATTTAACATATCTTTCATCGCATCTAAACTAAAATATTTTAAAATCAAGAAAAGTGTGGGTACAACATATAAGGTTACTAAACCACTTAAAAGCGCTGAAATTAATATACTTCTTCTTGGCTGATGAAATGAATAATTATCCCTCAATTCATTCCCTCTTTTCTGCTTATTAATTTCACCCCGCACCGTAAAAACAGTTTCTATTAAGATAACATACTTTCATGCATTTCGTCTTCACACTGGATTCTACTATAACTGTAGTTTCTTAATTCTCCCTTAACTAACAGTTGAATTTTGGAATACAAACTATTCATTCTTAAAAAACTAAATTCCTTCATTCCACTTTATGATATAATAACTATGTTTTGGAAAACCTTAATACTATTAGGGCTTTATCATGAAAATACGAAAGTAATAATAAAAAAGGAGATGCTCATTTTTGCTAAATAAGTTTAAAAATCTACCTAAAGCGGTATATGCAATTTTGGCGCTTTCTTTCCTACTGCACGTTTTTTGTCTAGTAAAACAACCAGGATTAGATGGAGAGTTAATCAAAGTAACATATGGTGCAAATGATGCCTTTAACTATTCGTTAACAGCTGAACAATTATTAAAACATGGTGTATTTGGCTATGTTTATTTAGAACCTAGTGAAGTTCCTGGAAAAAATGCATACATCACACCAGGGCAGCCGCTATTATTAGCTGGTGCCATGATTATTTCTGATGTTACATCACTTCCTTACTATTACGTGGCAACTGTCATTAATATGATACTGAACCTCGGCACAGTGTTATTAGTATTCTTAATAGGAAAAGAGTTATTTGAAAAGAATATTTATGGAATTGTCGCAAGTATTTTATATGCTATTTATCCAAGTAACTATACATACTTCCGTACATTACTAACAGAAGTTCCTTCAATATTCTTATTATCGTTAAGCGTGTATGTATTTGTTCTTGCATGGAAATACAATAAAACAAAATTCCATATATGGTTTGGAATTGTTGTTGCTATTTTACTTATGTTCCGTCCAAACCCAGCTCCAATGATGCTTATTCCTGTTCTTGTCGTCTTGTTCACATATGGATTTAAAGACTCCATTCGAATTGGATTATTATGGCTCATTGGTCCGTTCCTTATTATCGGGGCCTGGGTTGTTCGTAACTATTTAGCATTCAATCAATTTATCTTATTCTCAACGCAAGGTGCAGACCCATTAATTGCCGGTGCAGATCCGTTTAACAAAATTGGCTATGAAAATGTAGTTAATCAAATGAAAGCCCAGGGCTTAGATGATAAAGAGGCATACGCAAAAGATTTAATCAAAAATGGATTTAAAACGGACTTCACATATTGGTTCTCTTGGTTCACTGTCGGTAAAACAATTGAATTATTCAAAACAGCTCCTGCTGTAGACCAATACCGTATTCATAACTTTATACAAATGTGCCATAGAGTCTTTATCATTGGTACATTCTTAAGTGGTTTCTGCTTCATGCTAAATTCATTTAAACATAAACGCGTTATGATGCTAGTAGCAGGTTCTGTTATTTACATCATCTTCTCAAACTTATTCTTAGCAATTAATCGCTACGGATTTTTCATTAACCCTCTTATGTGCTTAATTCTTGCATATGGGTTAGTTTACGCTGTGCAGAAGCTTCCATTTTTCCGCACTAACCAAGCATAATAAAAAAGAGGTCGTCCAAAGATGATGTGGACGACCTCTTTTTATTTATCCAACACTTTGAACACGGCCAATTTGTCCATCTTGTAATCGAACTTTAATTCCGTACGTATGTGTTTCCGTGTTTGTTAAAATGTCTTTCACAACACCGCTCACAGTTTTACTATAATCTTTATCTAATTGGATGACTACATGAGAACCGACCGAAATTTGTGATCTTGTCGGCTTCCCACCCGTTGCTTTTGTTGTTTTTTCTTGTTTCTGCATTCTCTCTTGTTGTGCAGACTGTTGTTGCTGGATCTTCTGCTGTTCTTGCTTACGTTTTTCTTCTTCTACTCTTTGTTGCTCTTCTTGCTTACGCTTTTCTTCTACTCTTTGCTGCTCTTCCTGCTTACGCTTTTTTTCTTCTACCCTTTGCTGCTCTTCTTGCTTACGCTTTTCTTCTTCTACTCTTCGCTGCTCTTCCTGCTTATGCTTTTCTTCCGCTGCCTTTTGTTGTTGTTCTTGTTTACTTTCCTCTTCTACCTTCTTATCTTCTTCAACTTTCTTTTCATCTATTTTCTGTTCTTCCGTTGCCTTCAGCTTGTCCTCTTCATCTTTACAAGCTGTTAAAATAACTACACATAAGCCCGTAAGTACAAATAATAATAATTTCTTTAACATTAAAAAATCCTCCTATATATACATTACAAATAATGACCTTTAATAGAATAACAAATATGTATGAACCCATTTGTCGTAATTTGTCGTATACATTGGATTTCCCATGTAACACTACATGCTACAATTGAAAAAAAGGGGGGCAATATGAATACACATATAATCTCGTTTCTAAAAATCATGTTCCTCATTATTTATTTCATACTATATGTTCCATTCTTCATTCAAATTATTTCTCACAAGCCGTTAGAACTTGGATTGTTTTCTCATACCCTTATCCTCTTTTCTTTTTTAGCAATTACCATTTTAAATTATAAAAAGAAACAAATAATCTTTACTATAATTTTTGCAAGCGCGGTTTTACTTGTCAGCACGAGTTTCGGAAAACTATTATTATAGAAAAGAACCTGTCATATGACAGGTTCTTTTCATAATTTATTAGGATACGATGATTAGCATGTTTACTATACAAGAGGAAGCATCCATAATTTCCATATGATACTTACGATTGCTATAAATACAAAATCAAAAAAATCTAATCTCGGACCCTTTTTCATAGTCATATCTAACCACATATGAACCAATTTCAATCTTTTGTATTTATGAATATTTTTCTTTACAAATCGGTAAGTGAGCACTTGCATGATGTAAAATCCAGTTACGCAAATAAACAATAAGATGAGAAATTCAACCACGAAATTCCTCCCTATTTTTGAAGCGTTCTTTCTACGATATGGTTCTTCAAGACCCATTCCTCAAACTGTGCACTTCCAAATTCCCAGCTCAAATCACGAGCATGTACAGAAAAAACATAATAACCAGCATATTCGTCCATAAACCGGCCTGTCTCTATCCCCTCTTTCTGAAGACCGTATACTCCAAAATTAAAATACACATCCCACACGTCTTCATGCTTCCTCTTATAAGCAATCGATTCCATATCACATTCAGTTCCGAAATAATCAAGATGTAAATGAACGCTATCGTCGTATTCATACTCCATTTTATCACCCCTTATATTTGTACTTCTTTATTACCCAAAAAATTCCTGCTATCTATACTCACATATGGGCACTTACCTACATATTATGCTTGTAGATTGACTTCTAGGAGGTGTCATATAGTGAAAAAATTAATTACCGTTTTTTGCATCATGTTACTAGCTGTTTTCACATTCGTTGCTTGTAGTAGCACAAAGGAAAGTACGAAAGAACAAGATCAAAAAATTCGCGTTGGCGAAGTTACCCACTCTCTTTTCTACGCACCATTATATGTTGGAATTGAAAAAGGATTTTTTAAAGAGGAAGGTTTAAATATTGACTTACAAACAACAGCTGGCGGAGATAAAACGATGACCGCTCTTTTATCTGGCGGAATCGATATTGCGCTTGTTGGTTCAGAAACGTCTATTTATGTTCATCAACAAGGAGCAAAAGATCCTGTCATTAATTTTTCTCAACTTACACAAACAGATGGCACATTTTTAGTTTCTCGTAAAAAATTAGATTCTTTTAATTGGAATGACGTAAAAGGCGTTACGTTTTTAGGACAGCGTAAAGGCGGCATGCCGCAAATGGTTGGGGAATATGTTTTAAAGAAAAATGGCATTGATCCTCACAAAGATACGAACTTAATTCAAAATATCGAGTTTGCTAATATTGCAAATGCCTTTTCATCTGGTACAGGAGAATTTGTACAGCTCTTTGAACCGACTGCAAGTATACTTGAAAAAGAAGGAAAAGGTTATATCGTCGCTTCTTTCGGAGCTGAATCTGGCACTGTTCCTTATACAACATTTATGGCAAAGGAAAGTTTCTTAAAGAAAGATAAAGCTGCTGCTGAAAAATTCACGCGCGCACTATATAAAGCGCAGCAATGGGTTGATACACATAGTCCAGAAGAGATTGCCAATGCTGTTTCACCACTATTTAAAGACACTTCAAAAGACATTTCAGTGAAAGTAATTGAGCGCTACAAAAAACAACATTCTTATGCGACAAATCCATTATTAGATGCTTCTGAATGGAAACAGCTCCAAACGATTATGAAAGAATCTGGTGAATTGCAAAAAGAAGTTCCACATGAAACGCTCGTCAATACAAAAATTGCCGAAAGCGTTATTAAGAAATAGAGGCGAAGTGTATGAGCTTTTTACAAATACGGAACGTTTCTCACTGCTTTTTTGCAAAAGAAAATGCCAAACTTATTCTTGAAGATATGAGTTTACAAGTAGAAGAAGGAGAATTTATTTCTATTCTTGGTCCGAGTGGTTGCGGAAAAACAACGCTCCTCTCCATCATCGCAGGGCTACTTGATCCAATTGAAGGTATCGTATTTTTAGATGGTGAACCGATTACAACTAAGACCCCATCTATGGGCTATATGCTTCAACAAGATTACTTGTTTCCATGGAAAACAATTGAAGAAAACATTATGCTCGGACTTCATATTCGGAAGATTTATGACGAATATACGAAAGAACATACATTAAAGCTTTTACAACAAGTTGGTTTACATGATATAGAACAGCAATATCCTCGCGAACTATCCGGCGGTATGCGCCAACGTGCAGCACTCGTTCGAACGTTAGCGACCGATCCAAAAATTTTATTGCTGGATGAACCATTTTCCGCACTCGATTATCAAACAAAGTTAAAACTAGAAGATCTCGTCTTCACATTATTACGTAACTATAAAAAAACATCTCTACTCGTGACACACGATATTGAAGAAGCAATCGCGATGAGTGATCGCATTTATTTACTGCAGGCGAACCCTGGAAAAATTGCAAAAACGTTCATCGTCCCAGAAAGTATTCGTTCCTTATCACCGTTAGAAGCACGCCACCACCATGACTTCCCATCCCTCTTCCAAGAAATATGGAAGGAGTTGGAACGACTTGGATAATATAAACCAACTACATGAACAGTTTCGAAAAAAAGAACGTAGGCGCGCATGGTTAGCACGTTCTTTACAGCTCTTACTGCTCATCCTCTTTTTTGCACTATGGGAAATAGCTAGTAAAAAGGAGTGGATTGATCCTTTACTCTTTAGCTCTCCTTCGAGCATTTGGGATCTCTTCTTAGCGAAATGGATTGACGGTTCACTTTGGATTCACATATGGACGACATTACTGGAAACCGGAGTAGGTTTTATTCTCGGAACTGTACTCGGAGCTATTATTGCTACTTTCCTTTGGTGGATGCCACTTTTGGCCCGTGTACTTGATCCTTATCTCGTCGTCCTAAATGCAATGCCAAAAGTTGCACTCGGTCCAATTATCATTGTTATTTTTGGTCCAAACATTTCATCTTCTATCGCAATGGGAGTAATCATCTCCATCATCATTACCATTCTCGTTATTTACAGCGCATTTCAAGAAGTCGATTCCAACTATATAAAGGTCATGGACACATTTGGCGCAAATAAATGGCAATGCTATACGCACGTTATTCTCCCTTCATCTTTCCCTGCAATTATTTCAACGTTAAAAGTGAATGTTGGCTTATCGTGGGTCGGTGTTATTTTTGGAGAACTCCTCGTTTCTAAACAAGGACTTGGCTATTTAATTAGCTATGGATTCCAAGTCTTTAACTTCACACTCGTCTTGCTCAGTGTATTGCTCACTTGCGTCCTCGCAACTCTTATGTATGTATTTGTCGAGGCGTTTGAAAAACTCCTTATCGGAAAACGAAAAAAAAGCTGACTTAGAGCGATACGCCAGAGTCAGCTTCTTTCTTTTATCTTTTATCGCACATTTTTGATTCATTTGTAACGTTCCCATTCGCAACCGTAACTGTATGGAAACAATCTTTCACACGCACTGTAACGACATTATCTTTTCGATCAATAATATGATAATCATTAAACTCTTTATTTAATGCACTACGAATTTGCTCTCCTTCAAAAATCGGAAAACCGTGAGACATTACCCAAATGAGACCAGCAACCGCAAGAATCGTTTTCATACGCTTCATTACCTCCTCGAGAGTAAACTTATAGCCCCTATAATACGCGCATTATAATTGTGTCTAATTTGTGACATTTTTATACTAATTCTATTTTAAAGCTTCAGTTCCTTCTTCTTTTTTAAAAAAGACAGAATTTTCAATTTTATCAACAAAAAAAACGCAAAGAAGTAAAATTCTTCACATTTTCCCTTGGCTAAAATATATCGAACACATCAATCGCCTTAGTGTCCACTTTGTTATTCTATCGTTTTTGAAACATCATATAATCCTGATAACACTTCTGCACGCATTTTTACAAGCTCTGGGAATTGATAGAAGAAGGCAATTTTTTTATATTTTAACTCTGTTCCTTCTTTCACCTCTTTTGAATCTTGTAATATAAATGCTGTAAATGTATCTGCGATATCTTCCGCTACATTTGTTGTACCGTATTCAGACACAAACTCATCCTGTCTCTCCTTAAAAAATTGAATTTGAGCTTCTTCACTCTCTTCCACTTTCTTTTCTGTCCACTCCTGCTCAATTGGTCTCCAGAACGAATTGTAGAATTGATTTATATAAGAATTCTCTTTCGCACACCCTTCTTGTAAGAAAAGAGATTTACATTTATTTTGGTATGATGAAATATCTTTATCTTCTTCAAAAGCCTTTAAGTACTTTTCATTTACTGGTATTTGTTTATGCCCCAGCGTCAATACGTGAGCTGTCTCATGAATTAATGTTTTCATCACTTCATCGATATTTACTGCCGAATCAAGCGTATCTAAACTAAGAACCCATTCTTTCGGATATTCCACACTCGGCATAACATGAGCGACAATTCCATCATAGCCATCTGTTACCATGTCAAATTCTTTTATGTCAGTGCGATACTTAGCTGGAATAAGAGTACTGTACATCTCCCATAACGACCCATGATACCCTCTATCTTGACGCTGTTCCAGCACCTCTTCTTTCGCTTCTTTATCTTCAGCGAAAGCCTTATTCAATCGTTTCCGATCTAGTTTATCGAAATAAGGATCTACAATTGCGTCTCCATCAATATAATAAGAAGCTAAAAAGAAATAATTTTCATCATCCTCTTTTTTCATTTCTACTTCTTTCATATCCTTACTTGTATGATGTTCTGTTACATCCTCCTCGGGCACTTCAAGTTCCGAAAGTCCATCTATCTTTTTATATACTTTTTGGAGCGTTTTATCGCCTATTTCTGTACATTCTTCTGTCGTTTCACACACATCTTTCTTCTCTCTTTTCAAAGTTTGCTCCGCCATATCACATCCGGCGACTAAACCAATTGAAATTATAAAACATGTTATCTTTCCATACAATTTTTTCATTTAAACCTCCGTCGTTACAGCCTACAAAAATATGATAATCATTTTCTGACGAATATGCGATAATTATTTATAAAAGCTTTGAGGAGGTTACATATGATTCATGCTGTGCTATTTGATTTAGATGGGACACTATTAGATCGACGACAATCTTTAGAGCGATTTATCCATGACCAATACAATCGCTTTTCCCTTCATTTTATGAACCTTGAACAATCCGAGTATTGTTCTCGTTTTCTTGAACTCGACAACAATGGCTACACGTGGAAGGATAAAGTATATGCTACTCTCATTGGCGAATATAATATTACCACTTTAACACCAGAGCAACTGCTGCACGACTACATTACAAATTTTCAATATCATTGTATCCCTTTCCCAAACATGCATAAATTACTTCAGCGTTTAATACAACAAAATATTAAAATTGGCATTATTACAAACGGCTTTACTGATTTTCAAATGCACAACCTTCGTGCCTTAAACATACATACGTATACAAATACAATTCTCATTTCAGAAGCAGAAGGAATTAAGAAACCACATCCTGAAATTTTCGAACGAGCTTTGCAAAAGCTAAATGTAAAAGCCGAAGAATGTCTTTACGTTGGAGATCATCCAGAAAACGATGTGCTCGGTTCTGAACAAGTAGGAATTCTTGGCGTTTGGAAGAGAGATTTATTTTGGGGTGACTTTGAGCATTCACGTGTGATAGATGATTTATTAGATGTTCTTTCGTTTTTAGAGGTAGAGATAAAAACAAGATGATAGTAAATAAATTATATGAGCGATTTACCGCCAAAAAGAGGAGGCCGTTATTCAAAAACGCCTCCTCTTCCTTTATTATTCATAAACTGTAAACTGCGGTTTACTCGGATGATCTTTAACTTGCGCATCATCTGGAAACTTTGAAACTTTTTGATATAAAGCAATGTCACCGATACAACCTGCTGTTAGTAGAACCCCTAAAAATGAGATGGATTGCATATTCATAGCTAATCCAATTACAATTGGCAAAATTCCAGTTGGTAAAAACGGCAGCATTAGCACTTTCTTCATTTGCTTTACTGTAATTTCCTTTTTAGAATGAGCGTATGCTACACCTAATTTCCAATTGACACCCCATTTTAGTTCGCTCCACGGAACACCTCCGATATAGCGAAATCCTATTAAATGTATCGCTTCATGTATACAAACGAGAACAATCATTCCAATAATTAAAAGAAACATAATCGGCAATGTAATTTCAAATTGAAACTTACCTGAAAAAAGCGCATGTAAATAACTAATTCCAATCGCCAGAGCGAATATTATAAAAAATGAATAGATATTTAATTTAACCATCGAAACAGTAACAGTCGTTTCTTTTCTTTTATCCATTTTCCCCCTCCTAAAATGTAAATATATCTTTACAAAATTGTATAATATACCCAAAAATATGTAAAGATATATTTACATTCTTGAACAAAAAAAGAAACCAGCCATTTTACTTCGTAAAACAGCCGATTTCTTCTATATGTTTCATCGTACGCGCTAATACATCGTCGCGCATAATAAAGCTAAATTTTCTATCAGTTTTAATGTTGTCAGGGATGTCTGTTAATAAAACAGAGCCTTTCGTTTCTTCGTAATGCGTATGTTCTTCTACCGCACTAATTGTTGCAAAATAAATGTTTTTAATGATTATTTTGTCTTTTCCAGATACTTTATATTGTCCTAAGTAAGTTAAATCAGAAACTATGCCGCCGGTTTCTTCATGAACCTCTCGAACTGCCGCTTCTTCCGGTGTTTCCCCTAGTTCTACTTTACCACCTGGAAATTCAAGACCGCGACGTAAATGATGCGTTAATAACCATTGATCCCCGTACCGGCATACAACCCAAACATGCTTTGGCTCAGGAGAAAATGGATAACGTTCAAACGATAATTGTACAGTGTTGTGGTAATAATCTTTAAATTTGTACATGCCATTACTCCCCTATTGATGGTTACAAGTTTTTCCTACCACAAATTGTAGCATATTCTCGCTTTTCTGCATAATATTATCCAATTACAATCCATTGATTATTCCCATTTGCGCGACTAATTCTTTCGTCTCATGATTTCCTAAATCGTAAATCATTTTATATGCTTTTTGTAATTGTTCATCATATCGGTCATTATTTGAATCGTGATGATACTCAACAAATGGAACGTGAGAACGTACAAATGAACCTAAATCCTCTACATATGCTTGATCAAAGTACTCTCTTAACTCCGTAATTTCCTCATCACTTGCGGAAATCTCAAAATTATACGTATCCGCCGTCTTCACTTGTGAAATTTGACCATTTGCTATTGATATATAATATGTTTTTTTCTGCTCCATGTAACACCCTTCTTTCATCCTTTTAATTTCTATTGTTTTCATCAATTACAAAATTATGTAAAATAAAGAAAAGGAGGGATTTCCATGTTCAAAATATTAATTATCGGTATTATAATCGTCCTAGTCATCCTCGTACTCTCCGTCATGACGATTAATAAAGGCTATGCATATAAACATTCTGTTGATAAGCCCGAAGATAACCCTTACTCGAAAAATAATAAGGGGGACTCATAGTATGCTTCGAATACTTCGCATCGCAATCGCACTCACTGTGATAATTATGTCGGCAATTGGGCTCTATACAGGTCAAAATAACTTTCTACCACTTTCACAATTTCTATTAGGCGCTTTAATGTTTCTCATCGCAATTGAACAAATAAAGAAAAAAGATTCAGGAACAGGATTTATTTGTATTGCTGCTGGAGCTTTCAGTTGGATTGTTCTCATCATTAGCTATATAAAATAGAAGGAGGTTCCTTTATGTTAAAAGGATTGCGAATTACTTTTTCACTTATTGCTTTATGTATAGCAATCTATAGTTTCTTTACTAGTAATAGAGAAATTATGCCTTATATGTTCATCTTTTTAGGGATTATGGCTTTCATTATTAGTATAGAGGAAATCTTAAAACAGCAAAAAGGTGGTAGTATACTTGCTCTGTTAGCAGGAGCTGGTGCTTTATTTCTTGGCTTCTCAGAAATATTTCGATAAATAGTCTCTTTAAAGGAGGTATACGATGCTAACTGGATTACGGATTGTTTTAGGGCTTCTCACACTTCTCACAATCTTGCTTTGTACTTATTCCCTTATTACCGATAATTTCACACTTCTCCCATACGTACATTTTATCCTTAGTTGTTCCTTTATTATTCTAGGACTGAATGAATTGAAATCTGGACGAAAATCAATGAGCATTCCGTTTTTTTTCGTTGCTAGTTTTATATTCTTCTTTTTAATATCGAACTACTTTCGCTACGCATAGAATGAAATTTTGATCAATTTAGCATTTACAAGTATTCAATAAAATAGATGCTAATTTTGAAAAAAAGGGGAGATTTGTATGTTAAAAACATTTCGAATTATATCCGCTCTTATCGTCATCGCACTTGCTCTATCTGGAATGTTTACAAATCCTCTTGTTACAATGCCTTATATGCTCATCGCCTTATCCATTATGACCTTCATCATGAGCGCAGAAGAAAAACAGAAACAAAAGAAAGTAAACAGTACACTCTCCTGCTTTTCTGGCGTATTCACTTTAATCGTTGCTATTATCATTATTTTCTCTCGGTAACTATCTCTTTCTACTTAAGAAGCGCTAAAATGCACATAAGACACTTACAACTAATCATCGTGTTTATTACTTTAATTCTATGTTTATACAGCTTATTTACAATGAACTTTCAAATCTTTTCACCTATCATTTTTTTCTCTTTAGCTTATATGGCATTTTAGTAGGAATAAAGACCATTCAAAAACAGCAAAAGCAAATTGGAGCTATTAGCATCGGTTTAAGTCTTTTTACGATTGTTTTTGTTAGTCCATTTATACTGTTCTTCTAAAGGAGGATTATATGTTAAAGAACATTCGAATTATACTAGCAACGACTGCCCTCATCCTCGCTATATTTAGCCTCTTTGCAAGCTTCTCTGTGCTTTTACCATTCGTATTTATCCTTTTAAGTATTATGTTTATCCTTTTTGGAATTGATGAAATGAAGAAAAAGGATAAAGCAAAAGCATTTGTTTATTTTCTCGGTTCTGCCTCTGTTTTATATGTTGGGGTGTCTAGTATGCTTTCATAAAAAAGAAGAGCATGGTCGCTCTTAACACAATAAAAAAACTGCCCTTTCACAGGCAGTTTTTCCTTCTTATCCAAACACTTTCTCAAGTTCGTCTTTATCTTGGCTTAACCAGAAGTTCATTAAGCGCTGTGCTCCTTCTAAGTCGTGAAGCTTCGCTTGGCCACATTGTGTTTCATTTGCAGCTGGAATTTCTGTAATTTGAACCGCATCTTTTAATGTTAGTTCTAATAAATCAATGATTTCACGAACTGTTGGTGTCCCGCTTACTACAAGATAATACCCTGTTTGACAACCCATCGGTGAAATATCGATAATATCAAAATGCGGATAACGATCAATATATTTACGTAAATTAAATGCTAATAAATGCTCTAACGTATGAATAACATCTGGTTTCATTGCTTGTTTATTTGGTTGGCAAAAACGAATATCAAATTTATTTACAATACCGTCACTACCTACATTATGGACTCCGCAATGTCTTACATAAGGCGCTTTTACAATCGTATGATCTAATTCAAAGCTTTCTACTGATGGCATATAACATCTCTCCCGCTTTTAATTTAATTCCGTTATATCCAATATGATATAACGGAAATCGACATTAGTAAAGAATTATGTACGGTCGTGCTATAATACTTTAAGACTATGCTGAAAAGGAGACCATTATGAAACAGATTTTTATCGGTATTATACGCTTTTATCAAAAATTCATTTCTCCGATGACACCACCAACATGTCGCTTTCATCCGACTTGTTCTCATTATGGATTAGAAGCGTTTCAAAAACATGGTGCATTCAAAGGATTTTGGCTTACATGTAAGCGTATATTAAAATGCCACCCTTTCCATCCAGGAGGATTTGATCCTGTCCCAGATAAAAAGGATGACAAAGTAAATTCTTAATTGTCGTAACCATTCACAACTAAATCCAATTTTCCTGTGTCAGGATCTATAACAAGACCATGAACAGGTACTTCTCCCGGAAGTAATGGATGGTTGCGAAGTATTGACACACTATGTTCTACACTTTCTTCTACACTAGAGAACCCTTGTAGGAATCTTTCTAAATCGATTCCAGAATAACGAAGTGTATCTAATTTCTCTTCTGTTACGCCGCGCTCTTTCATTTTTTCAATTGTACTGCTTGCTTGAATTTTTGCCATACCACAATCGTGATGACCAACTACACATACTTCATCAGCACCTAGTTCGTATACAGCAACTAAAATACTACGCATAATACTTCCGAATGGATGTGAAATAACAGCGCCTGCTACTTTAATAATTTTCACGTCACCGTTACGCATATTCATTGCTTTCGGTAATAGTTCAACAAGACGAGTATCCATACAAGAGATAATTACCATTTTTTTATTTGGAAATTTTCCTGTTTCATACTCTTCGTATTTTTTCTCTTCAACGAATTTTTCATTGTATTGTAAAATCTCTTCTAATGACTTCATAGTAAAGAACCCTCTTTTCTCTCATTTACATTACATATATAGTGTACCAAAATATGAAAAACTCAAAAAGGATATTGTTTTATTATAAAAGCAATATATTTTCAGATAACCGACATAATTCTTTCAAAATATACACACAGCTTTGTAACAAGTCACACATACTTTACCCCTATTCTCACTATAAACTAACTGTAGATAATGTAAAAAGGAGTGAATATTTATTATGTCCGACGTTCTGTTACTGAGTCGTTTTCAATTTGCAATTACTATTTTTTATCACTTTTTATTTGTACCTTTGACAATCGGACTTGTTATTTTAGTGGCATGTATGGAAACTCAATACGCCCGCACATTGAATCCAACATACCGCAAAATGGCAAATTTCTGGGGTAAATTATTTACAATTAACTTCGTAATGGGGATTATAACCGGGATTACGATGGAGTTCCAATTTGGCACAAACTGGTCTGAGTACTCCAAATATATGGGAGATATTTTCGGATCACCTCTCGCAATCGAAGCACTCGTTGCCTTCTTCTTAGAATCTACTTTCATGGGAATATGGTTATTCGGGAAAGACAAAATCTCACCAAAGTTCCGTGCTTTCTGTATGTGGATGGTTGCACTTGGAACAAATATTTCCGCACTTTGGATTATTACAGCAAACGGTTTTATGCAAAATCCTGTTGGCTACGTAGTACGTAACGGCCGCGCTGAATTAAATGATTTCTGGGCTCTTGTTACAAATCCATATGCATGGAATATGTTCTTCCATACTGTAATTGGTTGTTATATTGTCGGTGCTTTCTTCGTTATGGCAATTAGTGCCTATCACTTATTACGTAAAAATGAAGTCGCTTTCTTCAAAAAATCATTTAAGTTTGGTTTAATGTTAGGCTTATTCGCCGCAACTGTTACACCTTTTATGGGACATCAATCCGGTGTGTCAGCAGCTAAGTATCAACCAGCTAAAGGAGCTGCGATGGAAGCAGTTTGGGAAACTGGAAAAGGACAAGGTTTCTCAATCATTCAAATTCCTGATGTGAAAAATGAAAAGAACTTTGAATTACTTACGATTCCAAAACTCGGAAGTTTCTTCTATACAAACTCATTTGATGGAGAAATTGTTGGTCTAAAAGATATTCCGAAAGAAGATCGTCCAAACGTTAACCTCGTGTACTATAGCTTCCGCTTAATGGTTGCACTTGGCATGTTCTTTATGGCATTAACTTGGTACGGTTTCTATTTAAACCGTAAAGGAAAACTAGAAAACTCAAAACGTTATTTAAAAATTACAATGTGGTCTGTCTTACTCCCATACATTGCAATTAACGCTGGTTGGATTGTCGCTGAAGTAGGTCGTCAACCGTGGACAGTTTATAAACTAATGCGTACAGCAGAATCTGTATCACCTATATCAGTTCCACAAATTTGGTTCTCATTAATTAGTTTAATATTGTTCTACACTTTACTTTTAATTGCAGACGTATACTTAATGCTGAAGTTCGCAAAAAAAGGACCAGCTGCATTAGAAGAACCTACTACTGAAGGAGGTACAGCTCATGTCTCATGATATGCTTGCAATCATCTGGTTCGGTTTATGGGGCGTAATTTGGACAGTTTACTTCATTCTTGATGGCTACGCACTCGGTAACGGAATGATCTTCCCATTCGTTGCGAAAGACCGACAAGAACGAAATCAATTACAAGAAGCTATCGGCCCATTCTGGGGTGGTAATGAAGTATGGTTAATTACAGCCGGTGGTGCAACATTTGCTGCCTTCCCAATCACATATGCAAATATGTTTAGTTACCTATATACACCACTATTTTTAGTATTACTTGCACTATTTGCTCGTGCTGCTGGACTTGAATTTATGCATAAAGACGATTCACCAATTTGGCAAAAAACTTGTAAATGGGCATTTACAATTGGTAGTTTCCTAATCGCCTTCTTATTCGGTGTTACATTCGCTAATCTATATTATGGACTAGAGATCGGAAAAAATGGCTATGAAGGAAATTTACTTAGCTTACTAAACCATTACGGTATTTTAGGTGGCCTTTTCTTCACCGCAATATTCGTCGTATCTGGTGCTCTTTGGGTTATGATTAAAACGACTGGTGAAGTATCTGATCGTGCTTATAAAATCGCAAGACCATTTTCAATGGCAGCTGCTATCATTTTAGCTATCTTCTATGTAGCAACTGCAAATCGCACAAACTTATTCCAAAACTTTACGGAATATCCTGTACTATTTATTCTTCCAGTACTTGCAATGTTAATGAGTGTACTCGCACTTATTATGGTGTACAAACATAAAATCGCCCTCGCATTCACATTCGTTTGCTTAACAATCGCAATGTTTATGACAACTGGCTTTGCAGGTATGTTCCCAAGAATGTTACCATCACGTATTAACGACGCATACAGCACAACGTTATACAACGCAGCAGGTAGTGAATTAAACTTGAAAATTATGTTCTTCGTTGCAATGGTCATGGTACCAATCGTTATTGGATATCAACTTTGGAGCTACAGCATATTTAAAGATAAAATTCATAAAGACTCTGCTAAAGGGTATCACTAAAATAAAAAAATACACTTCGTTTGAAGTGTATTTTTTATTTTACGTATGATTTTTGATACGATGCTACATTTCTAATCTAACAACTATGATAAAGAAGTATCACTAACAACTCCATTGTATCACAAGGCAAATACATCACTTTATGCAATTTTACATATAAAAATTATAACGTAGATTGAATTACTTGGTCATACACATCGTTATCCCTTACATCTGCCGTACTAATACCACTGAATGTTCTCACATTTAATCCGGTATTTGAAGATCCCGATCCGTTATAAGCTTTCGTTTTTTCAATCGGATGTACGTTATATTTATCACCTAAGTTAATTGTCCCGTTACAGTTCTCAATAATAACACCTTCAACAATAGCTGGCATTTTGTCACCTACTTTCATTCCGTTACTCCCATTCTATGAGAATCGCCTAAAAAAATAGCATGTGTAAATAAGAAAAAGCACTCAAGCTGAGTGCTTTTTCTTATTTACCGCTCTTATTTCTCTCACAAGCAATTCCATCACCATCACGATCTAAATGCTTACCGTAATACGGACTATCTCTTGTAATATCGTAAACCCCAGCATCATTTGCTTCTTTACAATTAGCAAAGCGCTTTGGTTCTTGATTTGCTCCTGGTCTTTCTTCAAGCGGTAATGTCGCGTTATATAAGAACTGAACGTATTGCTCACGACTTACATGCATTCTAGGTGCGAATTTACCATCACCAGTTCCAGCTGTAATATAATTTGATTTAACTGCAGTAATCGCAGGATTCGCCCATCCATTTCTATCTACATCCGGGAAATTATGATCCCCTCTTATTTGCAATTGGAACCCTTTTGTTAAAATTTGTGCCATTTCATCGCGAGTTAACGAATCTTTCGGTCTAAAGTTCCCTGTGCCATCTCCGGCAAATACACCCATCTCTGTTAAAGCAAGAATCTCTTTTTTAAACTGAGTAGAACGATCAGTAACATCTTTATACGGATTATTATACTGTTCTTTTACTGCTGGCTTTAATTGACGGAACATAAGGGCTGCAACTTGCTCACGAGTTACATCATCACCAAATCCAAAAATCCCATTTCCATATCCAGCAACAATGTTTTTATTTGCTAAGTCTATAATTGCCTTATAAGCCCAATGATTGTTTGGAACATCTTTAAACTCTATACTTGCCTGCGCCGTCCCAATTGAAGTAAATGCTGTAGTTGCAACAATTGCACCTGTTAAAAGTAATTTTTTAAATCCCATACTTAAGCCCCCTTCTCTTTTCCATAATAACTATTTAACAATATAACAAATTAAAAAAATGTAATTTGTCATATTATGTCGAACAAAAAAAGAATCCAGCAGGATTCTTTTTTGCTAAGCACGAATGACAAGTTTAGAGACAGTTGACTTTTCCAAAAATTTATTAGGGGTAATATTTTGAAAAAGAAAGCCTTTCATATTTAACTTAACACCACTGGAATATATAGTAAATTGATAATCTTTATACGGAAGATTGCTAATGTTTAGTATAGATACTTCCCACTATGTCAACAGTAAAAACTCATCTCCACTAAAAAACAAAAAGTGCCCTCAAAGAAGACACTTTTCATAAACAGACACTATAAAACAGAATTATTTATTGTTATACGATTGTTAGATACAAAAAAGTAGAGGGAAATGCTTGTACAAAATTCTGCTTTATAAAGTCTGTCTACAACTTATATTTTAATCCTCTTCATTTGAAAATAAATATAATATGCACAATTACATACAAAAAAGAAAAGACACTCTATCGAGTGCCTCTTCAACCACTTTACTTTTAATATATCGCCTTACATACATTTTAACATATGTATCTATGTAATTTATCAAGAAAATTCAAAATCCTTTTTCTTTCATTTTCACTTATGAAATCATGTAATATAAAAGATATGTCAAATTCTTATATAAGTCGAGGTGTACTATATTTATGCTGTATTTTGGAATTATTCCTCTTATATTGTTTATTATTTTTCTTATCTCGTATTTAAAAGATCCGCGAAAAATAATAAACGGCTTTTTATTTAATGCCTTTATCTGTTTTTTCCTTCTTTTTTGCGTGATCGTATCTTTGAACTCAGATAGTGCTGTCTTGCGTTACATTATATTTTTACCCTTTTTAGCACTCCTCATTATGCTTCCTTTCGGTATTATCGCTTTAATGTTTGGATTATTTCTTAATGCAAGAATTTTAATGAAGCGAGAAGGAAGACGGTTCACTAACTGTTTAACGCTCCTTGCTGCTTTAGGGATGTTATTCTTTATGTTACTCCCTATTATAAATCCAGCAAGTTTGGTCTCATCACATTTAGAGCCTATTTTTGCAGGTATTTCTCTTATAAGCGTATATTTCTTTATACACTTATCTAACTTTTTAAGTGCTTATTTTCTATACCAATTCAACAGACCAAGACGTAATCAAGATTTCATCATTGTTCTCGGTAGTGGCTTAATTAATGATAAAGTACCACCTTTACTTGCAAGCCGCATTAATAAAGCTATCGACTTTTATTGGAAACAAGCAGCTGTGAATACACCACCAACAATTATTTTCTCTGGTGGACAAGGCCCAGATGAAGGGCTTCCTGAAGCAGAAGCGATGCAAAATTATGCGGTTGAAAAAGGAATTCCTCTTGAACATACAGTGCAAGAAAATCGCTCTGTAAACACATATCAAAATATGTCGTTCTCTAAAGAAATTATGGATTCTTTAAAACCTGAAGGTAAGTATAGAAGTATTTTTACAACGAATAATTTCCACCTTTTCCGCGCTGGTATATATGCAAGGCAAGCTGGCCTGAATAGCCAAGGAATTGGATCAAAAACAGCATTTTATTACTGGCCTAATGCAATGATTCGTGAATACGTTGCGATTGTCGTAATGGGACGTAAACGTCATATGAAGTTTTGCGGAGCTATTTTAGGATTTGCTTTATTCGTGTCAGTACTTAGTTTTATATTTTCTTAATAGCATCCCATCCTTTGAAAGGATGGGATTTCTTATACTCATTTCAAAAATATTTTAAAGATAATATGGCGATAATATTCCCTGCATACATCCATTAAAGGAGAATTTTTTCAAATTAAATGTTAAAATGAAATTTAGGTGTGAATGATGTAACAAACAAGAAACTAGTTTGAAACGAGGAAATTATATGGAGAAAACTATCAAAAACAAGCCCAATAAGCTAAAAATCGCTTCAAAAGCTTTGATGATTATTATTGGGGCATTTATTACAGCGTACGGATTAGAAGCTGTCTTAATTCCAAATAACGTATCCGACGGTGGTGTAACTGGTTTAAGTATCGTTAGTTCAAGATTATTTGGATTGCCATTAGGGGCTCTAATCGCAGTTATTAACATTCCTTTCGTTTGGTTAGGATATAAGCAAATCGGTAAAAGCTTTGCAATTTATTCCATCATCGGGATTGCTTCATTAGCAATAGGTACCGTTGTCATGCACGGAATACCAACTATTATTGAAGGCGATACACTACTTGTTACAGTTGTTGGTGGTATTATTATCGGTTTCGGTATGGGACTAGCATTACGTAACGGCGGAGCATTAGATGGAATCGATATGCTAGCTGTATTACTTTCTCGCAAGTTACCTTTTGGAACGAGTGACCTTATTTTATTCTTAAACATGTTCGTGTTTATTTTCGTATCAACAGTATTCGGTCTTCAAGGAGCTATTCTTTCGGCAATTGCTTACTTTATTGCTTCGAAAGTGATTCATATCGTTGAAGTTGGTTTAAGTGGTTCGAAAACATTTAAAATTATCACAAAAGAGCCTGAATTAATGGTAGAAACAATTCGCGATCGTTTAGGCCGAAGCGCAACATACAATGAAGTTTATGGTGGTTATTCAAGAGAGCAATTTAAAGAAATTTCTTGTGTAATTAACCGTTTAGAAGAAAGTAAAATGAAAGACCTTATTAATGAAATTGATCCCAATGCCTTTATTACAGTTTATGACGTAGCAGAAGTAAAAGGTGGTAATTTCAAGAAACGTGATATTCATTAATCGTTATACAAAAAAGAGGCAGTCCCCAAATTTCGGGACTGCCTCTTTTTATTATTAAGTTGCTATCGTTGTCAGTTTTTGTCGGTAAGTCGATATATTTCAATAATCGCTGATATATTTTGAGTTGTGGTCGATATATTCTAATAATCGCTGATATATTTTGAGTTGCGATCGATATATTCTAATAATCGCTGATATATTTTGGGTTGCGGTCGATATATTCTAATAATCGCTGATATACTTTTACTCCCCCCATCTTCCCCCACTTTTAATCCATGCTACGTATTTTTGAAAGACAGGTACTTCCTGTTGAAAACGAAGCGGAATATATAGAAAGAGAGTACATGTACATAATATCCATAGAATACCTACTACAAAGTGAAATTTCATCGTTGTACTAATAAACAAACTGAGGGATAATACGAGGAACATAATCAAACTAAACCTTTTATATATAGTCATAATAATCTCCTCCTTATAACTTAATTGTACCAGCTACAAAGAATTAATTTCCATAATAAAAAAAGACCGAAAAGCAAATTCCACTTTTCGGTCTCTATACTATCTTCTCTTCGTAATCTTTCCTGAACCACCGACCCTCGTTTTCGGGGGCGATGTATTCTTTGGCGGCGTTTTAATAGATGATTTCGGCTTCACATCAGATCCACTCGAACCACCTGGATTTTTCGTGATTTTCCCTTTGCTTCCGGTAGAAGGCGGAGGTGTCGTATTACTTCCTTTTTCCGTAATACTTCCTTTATCACCTACAGATGATTTCGGATCTACATTATCTCCTCGCTTAATGATAGATCCTTTCCCTTCCTTCGTAATTAGAGGCGGGGTTTTCTTTTCTTCTTTCGTAGGTGGTCTTTCCGGGATAACCGGTTTATGATTTTGTCTGTCATTATATCCGCGATAATCACCGTATGATGATTTTCTAGAACCGAATATATCGTTTAATATACTCCCCATAATATATCCTTGTAAGAAGGATGGTTGGTAATTTTGACGGACAAATTCTTCATTACTTATTTCAATTAACGTATCAGATGGTTTCTCTTTATCCTTTTGTAAACTATACATTTTATCGGAATAAACGAGGAACATTTGATTTTCGTCTTCTTTAGATGCTTGCTTCGGTTTCCTTTCGGCTATAAGTTCCTTTGCAACTTCAGGAACTGACCGATTGGCAGCCCTATACACGTAAGATTCTTGTTTACCATCCTTTGCGACAGACTCTAGCGGATAACGGTCCTGAATTGACTTCGCCTGACCACTTTGACAGCCCGATAAAGCATAGCCGGCAATAACAAGTAATGTAACGATAGCAAGTATAGGGATCACGAACGATTTAATCATGGTAAACAATCGGTTTGACATGATTACGCCCCCCTTATGTTGCTCTTATGATTTGTACATCAGCAGGAATAATTGCTTCTCCCTCATACATCATTGTGCGACCATTTTGCCATTCAACACGTAATAATTTGCGGTTGTCAGACTGGAATTCCCATACGTACTGTTCTTCTGAAGCAGCGAATGGTGTTTTCCCCATAACAACAACACGTCCATTATATTGTTCTTCCATATGATACTCTATATCATCCATTTCAATCGTCGTCGGAATTTCATCGATTGAATCTAAGCGACCATCAATCGGTGTATACAATTTGTAATACGTATTTTCACGATCTTCAATTTTTAAATAGCGAATGTCTTTCCCATCCTGCAGCGTTAAAACAATCTCCTTACGAGAATGCATGCTTGTTTTCCCAGTTAATTCGTACATTACTAACGAAACTTCAATCATATCGCCAGGAGCCAACGTTAAAAGACTCTTTTCTGGCTTCGGCGGCTCTGGGCTTTTCATTATATTTTTAATACGTTTAAATAAGCTCACAATCTACCCCTCCTTCTCTCTTTATAAACAAGCACCTAAAATAAATGCACCAACGATATGTAATGAACCAGCTAACATCGCATGTGCTACGCTGCCTTCTTTCGTTCCTTCTTCTAAATCAAGACCTGCCATTTTTCTTAAAACAAATTCAATAAACATTTCTACAACTAATAAAATAACGAAAGAAACTGCTGAGGCAAGAAGTGCTTGCCATAAATCATTCGCTTTCGTTATTGATTGTGACAAGATGTATCCTTGAGCGAATAGCTTCATAACGAAACGTGTTGTCACAGCTGTGTTCCCATTTTTTATTTCTTTTAAATCATTGTATTTTGTAAAAATCGAATCAACCCACATAATTGCAAATAAAAGTACCGCACTCGCTCCAGTCCATACAAGCATGGCTAAAACATTCGTCCACGTCATTGCAAAACCTCCTCTAAAAGGTAATAGAAAACCGACATGAATTCTCTTCAGACATGTCGGCTTCTTTGTCTATTCTATATTATTTCTCGTACTGCTTCATAATACGAGCTAATTCATCGTCAACAGCAGAATTTTTGTTTAAGCTTGCGAATTCATCGTCTAATGACTTTTCTTTCTTGTAAATTTCACCGCTTGCTTCTGCTTCAGCCTCTAATTGAAGAGCTTTCTCTTCCATACGGCTTAAACCAGCTTTTGCTGTATTTGAGTCAAATCCAGACATCGCCTGATTAATATTCTTTTGTGCTTTCGCTGCATTTACACGTGCTACAAGTGTTTCACGTTTGTTTTTCAGCTCTGTTAATTGTTTACGCATTTCTTCTAGCTTCGCACGAAGATTATCAGCAGCAGCTTTATTTTGCTCATAGCTCGCTTTATATTCATTCATCTTTTGCTCTGCATTTTGTTTTTCTTCAAGAGCACGACGCGCAAGATCAAGATTGCTTGCTTGAACAGCCATATGAGCTTGCTCTTCACGTTTTTTCACAAGTGCTTCTTGCTCTTCAAATAATATTTTAAATTTCTTCTCAAGTGCGATTTGAGCTGCTACACTTTTCTCAGCTTCTTGTACATCCGCTTGCATATCGCGTAAATATTGATCCGTCATCTTAACTGGATCTTCAGCTTTTTCAATTAATGAATACACATTCGACATTGTTAAATCTCTTAATCGTTTAAATACAGACATCCAAATTCCTCCTATGATATACCTCATATTTCAAATTCACTACTTGGAAATTTAAAAATCTCCCTTTACAGTAAGAATATTCATTTTTATAACCTATGTGTTCATTATAACAAAACTAAGATGTCCTTACATGTTATTTCCAAAATACATACAATATAATATGACATTCTAGATAGAATATTGTATTCCTACTATATTCTTATTATTTCTTCCCACAAAAATTAACTTATTTTTACGTACTTTCACTCAATTACATAATTGTAATGTTACTGTAAGCTAACTCGATAGTTGCATCTCCATATTTCTTATACACTAATACCAGAAGCAACGAAATAACAAACATGCTTCTCATCATTTAAGGACTAATACAAAAAGTATATTTACTATAAAACATACAAAGAGGAGAAATCATCATGAAAAAATTAGTAGGAATCGGATTAGCAGCAGCAATTTCATTCGGAGCATTATCAGGTTGTTCTTTATTAGGAGAAAAAGCGAACGGCTTTGTACTGTACGGATCAGAAGAACAAGTTCAGCAAATTACAGATAAAAATAAAAAAGAAGTGAAAGAAAAAGACTTCTATAAAATGAAAATGACAACATTAGATGATAAAAAAGTTCTTGTAATGGATAAGAAAACTGGTGAAGAACTCGTAAAAAAAGAGTTACTTAGCAAAGTTGATGAAAAAGACAACACGAAACCACTTGATAAATTACCGGCTGTAACGACTGAACAAGGTGTATTATTCGCAAAAGAGAAAGTTGAAAATACTACACTTGATGGTGCGAAATTAAAATATGAAGGTAACACAATTATCGGAAGTGGCCGCGCATATACAGATATGTACGCAATTGTTGATGACGCAACTTACAGCAATGTAAAAGGTGATGAAAAATCTGTAGGCGTATTAAAGTTCGATAAAGACCCAAGTAAAGAATTCCCTGGTTACAACGGAGTAGAAGCTTCTCAACTTGTAAAAATTAAAAAATAACACAAAAAAAGCTTTGCGAAATTCGCAAAGCTTTTTTCTATTTATGAGCAATTTGCTCCATATCTGGACTACAAGTTTGCGACTGACATGACTTATTTAAAGAGCATGCTGCGCATTTTCCTTTTTTACTTCTCTTTACAAAATTCACTAGCGTATATGTTGCATAACCAAAAATGATAGCTCCAATTATAATATTAACCATCATCGTAATACATCTCCTTCTAGAATCCGAGTAAGGACCCAACTTGGTATATAATGAACGTTAATACATAAGCAACAACTAATGGATAAGCGACTGAGAAAATTGTCCATTTCATCGATCCTGTTTCGCGTCTAATAACAGCTACTGTCGCTAAGCATGGAACATATAATAAAACAAAGAACATAAATGCGTACGCTGATAAAGCAGTATAATGTGCTCCCATTACATTTCCTAGCACATCTTCTTTAACCGCATAAATAATTGCCATTGTAGAAACGACAACCTCTTTCGCTAAAAATCCTGTTAAAAGAGATGCCCCAGCTTGCCAAGTTCCAAAACCGAGCGGTGCAAATAGTGGCGCGATAAATCCACCAATCATCGCTAAGAAACTATCTCCCATATCGACACCAACTCCTGATGGGCCTGCATAGTTTAATAACCAAATAACAACCGATCCACCGAAAATGAATGTACCAGCTTTACGAACAAATCCTTTTCCTTTCTCCCATGTGCTCAGCCATAACGTTTTCGCTTGTGGCACACGGTAAGGCGGTAATTCAATTACGAAAATAGATTTTTCCGCTTTCAAAATCGTAAGAGACATAATTTTTGTAACAAGTAATGCAAGAACAATACCTGCAACGTATAAAGAGAACACAACAGTTGCCTGACTATTAGGGAAGAACACTCCCGCAAATAATGCATATACAGGTAAACGTGCTGAACAAGACATAAATGGTGTTACTAAAACTGTAAGTAAACGTTCTTTTTCTTGTTCAATCGTTCTCGCAGCCATAATACCTGGAACGTTACATCCAAAACCGATAATCATCGGAATGAACGCTTTTCCGTTTAAACCGAAAAACTCCATAATTCTATCCATAACAACTGCAATTCGCGCCATATACCCTGAGTCTTCTAATAATGAAATGAAAAAGAATAGTGCAAAGATTTGTGGCACGAATACTAATACTGCACCAACGCCCGCAATAATACCTTCTGTAACGAGTGCTTGAATAAAGTCAGAAGCCCCAACACTTGTGAGCCCAGCTGTAACCCAATCAGTAAGTTGCCCTCCAAAAAATCCATCAAGCATATCAGATAAAGGTGTACCAATCCACGTAAACGTAACCTGAAAAATAAAAAACATAACTGCTAAAAAGATTGGAAGTCCTAAAATTTTATGTGTAATTAACTTATCGATTTTTTCCGAAAAAGGAATTTCCCCTTCTTTCTCATGCTTCATAACATTTGTTTTTAACTTTTCAATATACGCTTCACGAGTCTTGTAAATATGCTCCTCTAACGTACAATCAAGTTTTTCTTCTAAGCGAGATCGAACGGCTACAAGTTCCTTATAAATTGATAGTGCTTTCATTTCTTTTTCTACTACTTCGTTATTGCTTAGAAATTGAAGGGCTAACCATCTTGGATGCTCATAATTCGCTATCTCTAAAAGAGCGATTATCTCTCCAATCCCTTCATCCACTTGTACACCATATGAAATAATGAATGGTTCTTTCTCTTTTTTGTCATTTTCTTTAAGAGTCGTAAGTAATTCTTCACAGCCTTTTCCGGTTCTTGCGATGACAGGAACGACTGTTACACCTAATATTTCTGATAATCGTTTTACATTGATAACAATTCCTCTTTGCTTCGCCACATCAACCATATTTAAACCAATTGAAACCGGCTTACCAAATTCGAGTAATTGCAAAGTTAAATGCATATTTCGCTCAAATTGCGAAGAATCCACAATATTTAACATATGATGGAATTCGTCTGTTAGTAGAAAATTCGTAACGACACCTTCATCACGTGAAACTGGATTTAAATCATAGACGCCTGGTAAATCGATTAATGTTCCTTGCTTATCTTTTAATTTACCAACCTTCTTTTCTACTGTTACACCGCTCCAGTTTCCTACATATTCATAAGAACCAGTAAGTGCATTAAATAATGATGTTTTCCCTGTATTCGGATTCCCTAGCAAAGCAACCTTATTCACGCTAATTCCACCTTTATCATTTTCGCGTCACAATGACGAATACTAATTAACTGTCCGCGACACTCCAATGTACAAGGACCTTTAAACATCGCTTTCTGTTTCAGACTAAGTTCGCTTCCTTCCGCGAGACCAAAAGCAGCCAGTCTTCTCTTTAGTAAATTATCTAACGACTGAATACTTTTTACTAACACTTTCTCACCAATTTTAATATCTACTAAGCTCATAACCTTCCCCCTCAGAAGAGAATGATAATTATTTTCAAAAAAATTATATCATACTCTATTTCATTTGGACTATATCTTTTTGCTTCATATTTATTAACATTTCAATACAATTATATTTCACTTATTGTCATACGAGGTTCATTTGCCATTCTCATCCATTTCGCTTACAATAAACAATAGCAAATAAAGAATCTCGTTATCACAGGGGGAGCCTTGCCGCTGAGAGGGAACACTTCGTTCCGACCCTTCGAACCTGTTAGTTAATGCTAACGCAGGGATTGTGCAAACGTCCGAAATACATACCTCTTTTTTATTTACGTATTTCGTATCCTCCTATGATATCTATTCTTTTTTGTGCAACTTGGATTTAGGGGGAGACAACATGCGTAACACCAATTTACAAGCGATGATCGAATCTGCTATTCTTGCAGCCTTCGCCTTGATTATCGACATTTTACCATTATCACTTAAACTTCCAACAGGCGGTTCCATCTCATTTGCTATGATTCCTATTTTTATTATCGCATACCGCTGGGGCTTCAAAATGGCTTCCTTAGGAGGCTTAATTTGGGGATTATTACAAATTGTCGTAGGTGATGCCTACATTCTAACACCAGTGCAAGCATTCATTGAGTACTTCATTGCTTTTGCCTTTATCGGCTTTGCTGGTTTATTCTATCGTCCAATTCAAAAAGCACTTGCCTCAGACAACAGTAATGCAGAGCATTCTAATTTTGGCAGTCGTAAAGATAAACCAAAACAGAACAAAGGCAAAAAAGCACTCGTTTACATTATACTTGCCACATTTGTCGGCAGCTTTGCACGTTATTTCTGTCACTTTATTGCTGGCATTATTTTCTTTGGTCAATATGCACCTAAAGGACAATCGGCTGTCTTATATTCATTAATTGTAAACGGCAGTACAATGATTGGTTCTTTCATACTATGTACTGTATTACTAATTCTTTTATTTACAACTTCACCACGCTTATTCAAAAGCATCGGTGCTTATCAGATGAATACAGAAAAGAAGAGCGCTTAATTAGCGCTCTTTTTTTCTCAAAATTCTCAATGAGTAATATCAATAATAAATACGATAAATGCACAAAAGAAAATAAATACCATCACACCTAGTAAATTGCTATTCACGGCTAATCTACTCCTTACATAACCTCATTTTCTATCCAAAGTATACTGCTCCAAAATAAAGATTAGGTAAAGATAATATGAAGTTAAATTAAAAAAGCGTAACATGTATTGTCTACGCTTTTTTCGGTAAATAGAAGTAAAATAACACACCATCTTCTGTATTCTTTACCCCATATTCAGCATCGTGCAGTTCTAAAATATTCTTTGAAATTGCAAGCCCAAGCCCTGTCCCACCTTGTGAACGCTGGCGAGCTGCATCCACTCTATAAAAACGATCCCAAATTTTATCTAATTGCTCTTCTTCAATGTGAGTACCTTTATTTTCGATACATATTTTTATACGATCCTTCCCGTCTATTGTGGAAATAATAATATCTTCTTTATTTGGTGTATAACGTATGGCATTCGTAATGAAGTTCACGATGACTTGTTCAATCCGGCCTTGATTTGCCATCACTTCAAATGGACCTATATTTTTATGAACACGAAGTTCTTTTTTCCCTATTTCTACAGAAAGATGTTCACATATATCTTCAATTACTGTATCGATATAAAATGAATCTATTTTCATTTTATATGTGCCTGACTCAAATTTAGCTAACTCCAGCATATCCAAAATTAATGTATCCATTTTGTCTACTTCTCGTTCCATCGCTTGAAAATAGTACTCTTTTTTATGCTCCGCTACTCCATCTTTTAAAATAGAAATACAGCTTTTCATAATACTCAGCGGTGTTTTTAGTTCATGCGAAACACCAGAAATAAATTCTTTCCGCGTATTTTCTAATTTTCTTTCCTTTTCAATATCTTGTTCTAGCTGCCCAATATGCGAATGGAGTTTATCGGATAATACATTAATATTTTTCGATAAATCCCCAATTTCATCTTTTGAAGTAATCGGTATTTTTTCTGTAAAATCTAAATGCGCTATTTTCTTCGTCGTATCATTTATTTTTAATAACGGTTTTGCAATTTGTTTTGAATAATAAAACGAAGCTAAAAAAATAAGAACGACTACAAATGCAATGATATAGATGTAATAATCTTGCACCATTTGTACAGCTTCATCTACGGGCTGTAAAGAAGCCATCGCATAAATATATGTTACTGATCCGTCTTTTTCTTTTATTGGTTTCATTAATAATTTATATTTTATATCATTCTTTTCATAGTCCATTGTCTTTGTTGAATACTCTATTTGATTACTCTCTTTTAGTACTACATCCGTTTGAAATTCTTTTATACTGTCCAAAAATAAAGTGTTTTTATAAATTGGATTTACGGGGCCTTTTACATCAGGGAATTGTACTTTCGTAATTTTCCCTGCTAGATTAAAGTCCGAATTTTGAGCCGCCCTCTTCTGTTCCTCAGCACTCATAACTCCAGCAACTTTGTTTCTTTCCATAGCGCTAGAATCTTGAGCAACTTTTGGCCTTCCATCACTCATCTGAATTTCTTTTGCAGCTATTTTTTTACCTAACGATTTATTCAGCCAACTCAAATTTAAATCTTCTATATGTACATAACATGTGATAAAACTATCGTCTCGTTTTAGCCCATAAAAATACACTGAGCGTCCTTCTAACTTAGGTAGTGTCCCACCTTCAATTTCATCTATACTCATGAGAAAGTACAAAGGCATCTTGATTACCTTTTTTCCAAACTCCTTTTCCGCCCTACGTTCCAAAGTAACCTCTACATAAAAATCATCCACATGTTTTAAATTCCCATTCTGATCCAATGTCGTAATCCACGTATTATTTTCTCTTAAAAAGTCTTGCTCCAGCTTCTGAATCCCTTCTGCACTTCCTGCATAGTTCAAATAATTCTTTTCGAAGGAATTTAAATTCACTTTAATATCTTCCACTTTTCGATTCGCATAATATTGTTTAAAAAATATCGTTTGTCCAATAAATATCGTCGCTAAAATTAACATACATAATGCTGTTGTGAGGGTAAATAGTTTTAGTACAATCCCTTTTCTCATACATTCCCCTCAAATTTATAACCTGTTCGTACTACAGTTGTAATGTACTTTGCTTTCTCTCCTAATTTATTTCTTAAATTACGAATATGACTATTAACCGTTCGATCGTCACCAGCAAATTCATATCCCCAAATTCTTGAAATCAATTGCTCCCGTGTTAAAACAATCCCTTGATTTTTCATAAAATACGCTAATATTTCAAATTCTGTATGTGTTAAATTAATGTCTGTTCTATCTACCGTAACAGTGCGCGACGGAAAATGAACGTGAATACCGTGGATTGATAATGTATCATCTTCATTCTCTAAAAGTTGCTTTGTCACTTTTCTACTTTCTAACAATCTTTTCGCTCTTGCTAATAAAATTGGTGGACTATACGGCTTCGTCACATAGTCATCCGCTCCAAGTTCAAATCCAAGTAGCGTATCATCTTCATCTACACGTGCCGTTAGCATAATAATAGGAACCTCGGATGTCTTACGGATTCTTCGGCAAACGGACCACCCATCGAGTTCCGGCAACATAATATCTAAAATAACTAAATCAACCTCTTCTTCTTCAAATACAAGTAAAGCTTCTTTCCCATCCCTTGCTTCAAACACTACATATTGTTCACTCAAAAAATAGTCCTTTAATATTTCACGTAATATATCTTCATCTTCAACAATTAAAATGTTTTTTGACATAACTTATGTATCCCCCTCTCGCCTTCAGAAACTATAATTTTATTTTGAATAGCTAGCAGTTAACTTCGCCTCGATAATATATCTATCTGGTGCATCTCCTATATAATCAAATGGATAGCAAGTCGTCAGTGTTAATATTGGTTCTCCTTTTTTTATAATAACAGTACGATCATCCGCATGGGTGATCCATGTCTTTTGAATTTCATATGTGTAAGTTCTATTATCATACTCTACAATAAGGGTATCCTTTTCTTTTAACTCTCCTACATCGGTAAAAACAGTATCTCGGTGCCCACTCAGTACAGTATGCCCCCCTCCAGATGGTGTTGTCGTTACATCACTAACGAACATACCAACTCCTTTTTTCAAAGTTGTATCATTCGCCTCCCAATATACAGAAAACTTCTTCTTTATTTTCGGTATATTTAACACCGCTACCTTTTCTCCTTCTTTATGCTCTGTTTGAGAAGAAGGTACTTTGGAAGTTACAGGCGTTTCATGAGAAAGGTGAGTATCTTGTATATTTTTAAGGCTCTTTATTTCCTCATTCGTTAATTCTTGCGCAGCGCTTTTTCCTTTATACCATTCCACAGCGTAATACGATCCCATGAATAGCCCTATGGCCATCAATATGATACCAATATAATTGAGTAACTTCATGCTTCATCCCTCCATGCAAAAAATGGTAGGAATAACCTACCATTTTTAATATATGAAATTATCCCATTCTTTATAGGAAAATATTTTATTTACGCCTTAACTTTATTACGACGATTCAAACCAAATAATGTCCCTATCCCTACAAGACATGCGCTTAATGCCATCATTGCTACATTATTAGATGCTGTATTTGGTAATTTTTCACCTTGTACAACTGGCTTCGCTACTTCTTTTTTTGCCGCATCATTTTTTGGTTGTACTTGTGCTTCTTCTTTTTTCCTTACTTCATTCTTTTGTTGCTCTTTTATCGCTTCTTCTTTTTTAGCCATATCACTTTTTTCTTGTACTTGTGCCGCTTGCTTTTTCTCTTCTTGACTTTTTTGCTGTTCCTTAATCGCTGCTTCTTTTTTCGCTTTATCTTGTTGCAGTTGCGCTGATTCTTCCTTTGTTACTGTTCCAGTATCCGCACTTGCTACTGAAGAATATCCTACTGTTAAAAGTGCCATTGCACAGATTGGTAATAGTTTCTTTTTCATTTTATTTCTCTCCTTTTATACGTTTTACATCACTTCGCATCGGATGTATCACTAGAATAAACAACAGATATAAATATAAGATGCAGATGAAATATATTTCGTTTAAAGATTTCATTGTAGAAAAAAAGGTTATCCGAAATAATCTTCGGATAACCTTTTTTATTTAATCTACACTTAAAGCCTTCTTGCCCATTTGATTATAAATACTTGCAAAGTGGCTCTTACTCACTTTAACATTTTTCGTTCCATAAAATGGGTCATTATAATACACATAATTATCATCGACACCTGTTAAAACGACCGCATGAGTATTCATTCGCCCATAAATTGTTTTTCCGCCTGGTGTTTTCCATGTTGTAATTGGTCTTGGATTATTTAGTGCTACAGTTACCCAAGTAACAACTGGTTTCCCATTTCGCACATAATTTTCCAGTACTGAAAAATCATTTCCTGTTAAGTTCGTTCCTCTTGCATATTTATCTAACAATCTTTTTAATGGTTCTGGATTAATAGAATATCCTGGCGTATTTCCTGTCACATCACCTACAAATCCTACATCTGGATCTCCCCAAATTTGTGATGATGTTTTATAGTTCTTTAATTTCGTTTGATCAAAAGGCATTTCAAAAGCAAATGCTACTTTATTTAATGAACGACCAATTTGATGTTCCACAAGCATTTGTAAAGAGACTACTTCACAGCCATTGTGTAATTCTGGGAATTGATAAATTGATGGTACGTTCAATATCACTTGACTACGATTAACATTGCCTTCATTAACCCATTTCAAACCATTATTAGTTTGTATCTGAATCCAACCGCCTTCTCCTTCGCCATAAACTTCTACTGTTTGGGGAGAATATTTCCCTGATACACGCGATACAAAACTAGGGCTGTCATATGCAAAAAATACTTTAGATAAATACTTTGTCTCCTTTTTCGTGTCCAACCATTGGTATCCTGCATATGTACTTATTCGAAGCCACGTTCCTCTTTCTTCTACAACAGTTACTGTTTGTGGTCCATAATACGCTAAAATTTTCGCAGAGCGTGACGGAGCATCATAAGTAGTAAAGTCTCTATCAATCTGTACTTTCTTTTCAGTTAGACATACCCATTTATAGCCTAAACTAGTATGAATTTTAATCCAATCGCCTTCTCTTTCTTCAACAACCGTCACTTCTTGCGGAGTATACTCGCCTGAAATACCCGACGATAATGACGATTCATTATATGTAACGAAGTTTTTCGTTATATTTACTTTCTTCTCAGCTAAGTACACCCACTTAAAACCCAGATCCGTATGAATTTTTATCCATCCACCGTCTCTTTCTTCATACACCTTTACTTCTTGTGATGCATACTCATTTGAAATACCTGATGATAATGATGGCTCGTTATACGTAAAGAAACTTTTCGTTATATTTACTTTCTTCTCAGTTAAGCACACCCACTTAAAACCCAGATCCGTATGAATTTTTATCCATCCACCGTCTCTTTCTTCATACACCTTTACTTCTTGTGATGCATACTCATTTGAAATACCTGATGATAATGATGGCCCATTATACGTAAAGAAACTTTTCGTTATATTTACCTTTTTCACTTTTACTTCGCTATCTTTAGATTGATCCGTTACCGCAACAAGTCGCGCTGCCTCAGCACGTGTTATCGATTTGTCAGGTTGCCACTGTTTTCCATCGATACCACTTGATATACCTAATTCTACTAAAATATTAATGAATTTCTCACCCCAATGATCTTTCACATCATTAAATAATGTCGGTAATTCTCCATTAACTTTCGAATCTAATTGATATGCTTGTACAAGCATTGTTGCCATTGCCGCTCTTGTCATTTGACCGTACGGATTAAATTTCCCGTTTCCTTCACCTTTAATAACGCCTGCTTTTTCCACCGCTGCAATGTAGGAAGATGCCCAATTATCTTTCGAATCTATAAAGGTCGGCTTGTCCCCTTCTTTAACTTCTAATCCTAAAACTTTAGCCATAATTGTAGCCGCTTCAGCCCTACTCAATACGTTATTCGGTGAAAATGTTCCATCCGGCATTCCTGTAATTACTTTTTTATTCACTAAATAATTAACCGACTCTTCCGCCCACCCTGGAACATCAGGGAATGATTGTGGCGCTGCTTGTAAATTACTTACTGCCCGTTTTAATTCTACTTCTCTTTTTTCCTGTTCTTCCTTTTGCTTTAATTCAAGTTCTTGTTTTTCTTGCTCTTCTTTTTGCTTTAATTCAAGCTCTTGTTTTTCTTGCTCTTCTTTTTGCTTTAATTCAAGTTCTTGTTTTTCTTGTTCTTCTTTTTGCTTTAATTCAAGTTCTTGTTTTTCTTGCTCTTCTTTTTGCTTTAACTCTATTTGTTGCTGCTCCAATTGTTGCTGCGTTATTCTTAATTCTTCTTGCTGTTTCTTTAATTCCTCTCTCTTTTGTTTCTCTTTTAATTCAGGACTTGTTTCTTCTTGATTATTCTTTTCGTTTTCTTCTAATCGACTCTTCTCTTCAAGCTCTTTCTTCCTTTTTTGTTCCTCTAATTCATTCAAGTTTGTCTCTTCTTGGTTATTCTTTTCTTGTACTTCTAACGGATTCTTCTTTTCAAGTTCTTCTTGCTGTTTCTTTAATTCATCTAATTTTTGCTGAACTTCTTCTAATTTTTCTTTATCTTCACTATCTTGTTTTAGTAATTCTTCTTTTTTCTGTTTTAATTCGTCAACTTTATCAAATAACTCTTCCTGCTGTTTCAAAATATCTTTTCTTTTTTCTAATTCCATTTGTTTCTCTTTTATAGCATTAAATTGTTTTTGCAATTCACTCTGTCTATTACTATGTATACTCTGTAAAGCTTCTATATTATTTCTTGTATTATTTTCAATTTCCGCTAGTGAACTAGAAGGAAACGCTAATAGATTTGTTGTCAATAAACTGGCTACTGCAATTACACTATATTTTTTCATCATACACACCTTTTCTAATTTTACTTCAATTCTATTTCCTACCATATATAAATGTAAGATTCCTCCATAATCATAGCAAATCTTTTCTACGCTAAGGGACTTTTCGTAAAAATAAAAAAAGCATCGTATAATACAATGCTTTTTTTGATGTGTCTCGATATTTATTTGTTACTTTCGCGTGATTGAGAAGTAGAAAGGGCCGGAGTGATAACTAATTGTCTCGGCTCAGTTTTCTTTAAGTGATTTTTGACGTTACACTTACGACGTTGAACAACCCACGCTTTAATAGGATTTGTCAAAATAATCTTTTGCTCTTCGTTAGGGGCCTCTTCTTCCAACCTACAACTTTCGCTCCATTTATTCCATTTCATTGTAAGTTTAGAAGAAGAATGATCGTCTTCTCGATCAAACAAGTGCAAAAAATCCATTTCGCCAGCTAGCATTACGGTGTTGCTAGTTGCTAAAAAAGAAAAGGTCGTCCAACGTTTCTCCATGCCCTCCTACTCCTTTTTCACATATAGAGTGCCTAAAACTTAATTTACCTAAAATATGCTTGCCTTTTACCTTACACTTATAGTTTATCCAAAACACTACTATGCAACTATCGATTTGCCTTACAACTACCTTACATTTTTGTAAGAAACAAAAAACCTTCACTCTCTATACGTGAAGGTTTCTCATTTCTCATCTATATGACCTTTCATATGATCGACTCCAGCTTCTTGTAGCTGTGACATCATACCGTGGGAAATTGCGCCTAATACTAAAGTCATTCCAATTAGTGAAATCCGAATCGCTGGTACATCAATTATGTAAGCCAACATACCAAGAACAATTGTTAAAAGTAATGCTTTTATAAATGTTGCACTTGTATACTCTTTCTTTTTCATCATAATCACCCTTTGTGGAAGCGTTTTCTTAATGTAATCAGTATATCATATCATCTGATTATTTTGTGGGGATTTCTGTAAAAACCTTATATCTTCTTTGACTTTTTTCTTTCTATCCTTTACAGTCGAAATGTTCGCAAGTTTTACACTGTAGGAGGATTCAAATGAAAATTGAAATAAAAGACACTTTAATTTCTGAAGAACAATTACAAGAAAAAGTAAAAGAACTAGCGCTTCAAATCGAACGTGATTTTGAAGGAGAAGAAATCGTTGTAATCGCTGTATTAAAAGGATCTTTCGTATTCGCTGCTGATTTAATTCGTCATATTAAAAACGAAGTAACTATCGACTTTATCTCTGCATCTAGCTACGGAAATCAAACAGAAACAACTGGAAAAGTAAAACTATTAAAAGATATCGATGTAAACATTACTGGAAAAAACGTAATTGTCGTAGAAGACATTATCGATTCTGGTTTAACACTTCACTTCTTAAAAGATCACTTCTTTATGCATAAACCAAAAGCATTGAAATTCTGTACGTTACTTGATAAACCTCAGCGCCGTAAAGTGGACTTAAAAGCTGAATATGTTGGCTTCCAAATTCCAGACGAATTTATCGTTGGCTACGGTATCGACTGCGCAGAAAAATATCGTAACTTACCATTTATCGCTTCAGTTGTAACGGAATAATATAATAAAATAAAGTGAAACTTTAATCAGTGGGTTTTTTTCTCCCACTGATTATTAGTTGAACCAATCGGGCTTTTACGGGCAGTTAATCTCCCACCTGACTTCCTCGTATTCGGCGAAATTTGAGGTGGGAGTCTTACTGCCCGTTAAGCGGGGTAAACTTCCATCAATTACTGATGGAAGTTTATTTTCTATCACGATTCGTAAAAGACAAAGGGAGAGAATAAAAATGACAAAGACAAAATTTGAAAAAGTACTCCTCATCGTAAATCCAAAAGCTGGACAAGGCGACTTACATACAAATTTGGCGAAAATCGTACCACCTCTTGCGGCAACTTTTCCTGACTTACATATCCTCCATACGAAAAAGCAAGGTGATGCAACAAAATATTGCCAGGAGTTTGCTAGTAAAGTAGATTTAATTATCGTCTTTGGTGGTGATGGAACTGTATTTGAATGCACAAACGGCTTAGCCCCTCTTGAAACTAGACCTACACTTGCAATCATTCCAGGAGGAACTTGCAACGACTTCTCTCGCACACTTGGTGTTCCGCAAAATATTGCAGAAGCAGCGAAACTCATTACAAGAGGACATGTAAAACCAATTGATGTCGCGAAAGCAAACGGACAACACTTCTTAAACTTCTGGGGCATTGGACTCGTATCTGAAGTATCAAACAATATCGATGCGGAAGAGAAAGCAAAGCTTGGTAAAATTGGTTACTACTTAAGCACCATTCGAACTGTCAAAAACGCTGAAACATTCCCAGTAAAAATAACTTACGACGGACAAGTATATGAAGACGAAGCTGTCCTTGTTATGGTTGGAAACGGTGAATATCTCGGGGGTATCCCATCCTTTATTCCGAACGTAAAATGTGACGACGGAACACTTGATATTTTCGTAGTCAAATCAACAGGCATTCAAGCCTTTAAAGATTATATCGGAAAGAAACTATTTGAAGACTCAAATGAAAATGACATTTTCCACGTAAAAGCGAAATCCATTCATATCGAAACGAAAGAAGAAAAAGAAGTAGATACAGATGGAGAAAGCTCGCTTCATACACCGTGTCATATTGAATTGTTACAAGGGCACTTTACAATGATTTATAATCCTGCGGTTGTGTAATACAAAAAGACGAGCTAAAGTTTTAACATTTTAACTCGTCTTTTTTATTAGAAAGGCATTTTGATCCACTCTTTAATTTCTAATATAGGTTTTCTTGATCAAACTCCATCCAATTTTTCCAATGTGTATTAGCATTCTTATTTACAATAACACTTGGATCTTTCTTCTCTATTGCAGCGGCTACTGATTGGAAGAATTCATTTTCACTTACTTTCTCTTCTTCAACATGTTGCCACTCTTCCGTTTCATAAGCTACTTCCCAATCACCTTTTAAACCGAACTCTTCTAAAATTTCTTCTTTATCCCACCATAATAACTTTCTAGCTTCGTCATTAGTAGCAAGCATACGCATGAAATATGTTGGATAAGACTCTTTCGTTTTCACTTCTATTCCATTATTCGCATAATCTTCTTCTGTAAATTGATATTCAAAATGATGATCGCGAATTTTTAAACTACCGTTATGAATATCCGGTATAAATTCACCTTCATCATCAAATAATTCATAATCTCCATCTTTTACTTGCAAAATACCGTCATCACCAATTGAATGATTCATTCTATCACCATATACTTGGATATCATTAAATACACCTAATGAACCTACACCGACAACTTGAAACACCATTAACCAATCCTTATCATCTTTAAAGAGAAGAGAGAATTTCACTTGTGAAATATCCATATATTCATTATCAAAGGCAGGAAATTCATACTTACTTTGCTTTTTATCTAATAGCTTTAAAATATCTTCTTGCATATGTATCACCTTTTTCTCAATATAAACATGTTTTAATTTCACTAGAGTATAACATGGATATACTTGCCTGTGACATTCCAATAATACTACTAAAAAATAAAAGAATAGCCTGTTTGCATGCCCTAGTTATTTTTATGTACAATAAAAGAAAGAAGCAACCTGATACAAGGGAGAGAAAAAACTGTGTTCAACCAACAGTTAGTTAATTTACGCATTGATTTTGCATTTAAACAATTGTTTGGTACGAATGGTAGTGAGGATATTCTAATCGCTTTTTTAAACGCGATGTTACAAGAATCTTTAGAGTCACCCATCGCTTCTCTACAACTAGAAGATCCACATGTACATCGGGAATATGAAGAGGATAAGTTATCTATTTTAGACATTTCAGCGACATTAAACACAGGAACAAGAGTAAATGTAGAAATACAGCTCAATAATAATCACGATATGATGAAACGCAGTTTATATTATTGGGGAAAATTATACACATCTCAGTTACAAAAAGGCATGCCATACAGTGCACTTCGTAAAACCATCACCATTAATTTATTGAACTTCCTAATGTTTTTAGATCACAAAGAATTTCATACAACGGGCACATTATGGAATACACAACAACAGAAACTCTTGAGTGATGACATTGAGATTCACATTGTAGAAATTCCAAAATTAATAGAACAATGGCATGAAGAAAAAGTAAATCCGTGGAAAGATCCATTTGTTCGTTGGCTTTTATTGCTTTCAGCAAATGAGGATGAGCAATTAACTAAAACATTGGAGGATATTGCTATGAACCAAGATCCTATTTTACAAAAAGCGATAAATAAATGGGAGCGTATGAGTCAAGATTCTTCTTTCCGCCAAGCCTATGACGCAAGGGAGAAAGTTTTAATGGATGAAGCAGCAAAATTCGCCCACGCAGAGACAGAAGGAATAAAAAGAGGAATGGAACAAGGAATTGAACAAGGGATTGAACAAGGGATAAAAAAGGGGTTCAACAAGGAAAAATTCAAATGATTAAAAGCATGTATGATCTTGGTATACCACTTGAAACGATTGCTAAGGCAAGTAAATTAAGTGTGTATGAGATTGAGCATATTTTAGAACATAAATAGTAATAAAAAAGAGCTTGAATTGTTTCAAGCTCTTTTTTATTAACCTCTTAGCATACTCCTCATTATTTGAAATATCACTAAGATTTTCCAACGGTTTCTTCAAAAGAAAAATCCAGCACCATACAAAGTGGTTCGGAGCTTACTTGAACTAAAATATTAAATTACATTTCGAACAAAAAGGAGCTGCATTCCTTCTTCTAATTTTCTTATCACACTTTGGACAATATACATATCGTTCTTCTATCTTTTCTCGCTCTATCATATGTAAAGATACTATTCTCATACTACACATGATTCCAATTAAAATAAGGCTAACAATGAGTAGCATAACTTCCGCCCCCTCTCTCTATATTTTACCATAAAACAACAAATTCAATTCTCTCATTAAGAATCGAATTCATACTTACAATCCTAACTTTGTCTTCGTCCGTCAGGAGTCATATCTATCATTACTTGCATTTTATCATGTAAAAACTTTCCCTTTGTAAGCATATGCTAGTAGGAACCTTTTAGTAATTTACCTACTTCATTAATAGTTGCTTCTTTTTCCTTATCATCCCTATCGTTTTGACAAAATTACACTTATAGTGTAATTTTACACTATAATAAAAAAGGAGCTGTATGATGAATAAACAAGAATTTATTGAACTAGTCAATTCAAAATTAAAACTCATCCGTGTTGAAAATGATTTATCACAAGATAAAATGTCAGAAATTATTGGTTTATCGAAGAAAACATTAGTGGAAATTGAAAAAGGAAGACGCACTCTAACATGGGCAGGCGCAGTTTGTGTCGTAACACTCTTTGAACAGAGCAATACAGTCCAGATGACATTCGGGGATGATGTGAATGAAATTATAAAAACAATCGCTTTTGCACATTACAATACGAACTTCCCGAAGACTTTAGGAGGAAAAGTATGGTGGCGACAAATAAAAGAGTTAAATGGTTATCAAATACAGCAAAATATATTATCTCAACATTATCGAATTTTAGATAAAGAAGATCGCAGAATATGCCATTCATTCGAATTGGATGAAATTGAAAAGCGATTTATGGAAATGGCAAAAACATCTCAATAAAGTGAAACTTTAATCAGTGGGGATTTTACTGTCCACTGTCCGTTAATGCGGGATAAAATAAATTCCGGAGTGTAATTCAAATGAAGAAACAGATAAATATCACTATTTTAAATACGTTAATCATTAGCACCTTAGTATTAAATTTATTTATTTTCACATCGAGAATGAGCTTTTTACCTTGGTATATTGAAGATGGATGGGGATATTTAGGATTATTATTTACATTCTTTATTTTCTTACTTTGCTTCTTTCAATCTTCGAAGCTTCATAAAGATGGAAAGTTAACTACGCTACAAAAGTTCATTCCACTTGCTTCTGCCGCTCTTTCAATCTTTGTTCTTATCACTCCATCAAGTGATTTTATGACTATATTAGCTAATCTGATCAATACAATCATATTAACAATTTATATAACTGTATTTCAGACAAATCCTAATGTAAGTGATAAGAAGCTAGTACATTAAAAGGGAGAGTTATTCTACAAAATAACTCTCCCTTTTATACTACTCTCAATAAGTGTAAACCTTCATTCTATTTACTTACTCATCACCGTACTTCTTCTTTGCTTATACAAATAAGCACCACTCGCAACAACAAAAACAATTCCACCAAAATACACGCCATACTCTATTGCGATTGCTACAATCCTGTTAATGTGTTGTCCAAATAAAGAACCGAGCACAAAATAAACGAGTGTCCAAACAAATCCTGTCGTATAGGAATACAAAGCATACACCTTAAATGACATGTTATTCATTCCAACTAAATACGGCACAATATGTCTTACAACAGGTATGAAATAACTTGTAACTAACGCATAATGACCATACTTCTCTACCATCTCTTGCGATTTAACAACATATTTTGCTTTTTTCTTTTTCATTAGCTTATCAAGTACTTTCGTACCAAATATTTTCCCTAATATATAACCTAACGATAGCCCAGATACGACACCTAAATATGTTAATAAAAATGCTGGAATGACACTTAATATACCTAGTGAAGAGACAAAACCACCACTCATAACAATCATTTCATCTGGAATTGGCATACCGATAATACCTAACCATAAACAGAAAAATAATGCCCAATAACCGTACTGCTCAATATAGGATAATAATTCATGTAATTCCATTATGCATACGCTCTCCTTAGTTCTTTTTTGCAACTAAAGACGTAGGCTGGCGGAAAATTGAGCCATACTTTTTCTAGTGTAATTTCGGGGAAGAAATGCTGTATAAATCCTTTTTTCACAAGTGAATATTGAAATGTAATAAATTCACCATTCTCATGTATCGCTTCCATCGCATTGTTTAAAATGCGCTTTGAAACTTCTTCTGGTAAAGAAGTGAAAGGCAACCCTGATAAAATGTAATCAATACATTCTATATTGAGCTCTTCCATATACTTCTTTATATTTTCAGCTGAACCGTGTACAACAATGACGTTCTGCTCATCTTTAAATTTTCTCTTTAGCTCTTTGCAAAACACTTCATTAATTTCAATAAGAAGAAATATTGTTTCCTTCTTTTTTCTCTTCATAATCTCTTTCGTAAAAACCCCTGTACCAGGCCCTAACTCTACAATACATTTCGCTTTATTAAAATCAATTACATCTACCATTTTCGTTGCTAATATTTTTGAACTTGGCGCAATTGCACCAGTATGTTTCGGATGTTTAATAAATTCATGTAAGAATGTTATGAGTTGCATATAAATCTCTCCTCATTCGTTCGATAGTTTTTAACTTGTGTCTAAGTATAACTATCGTTTCTTAACAAAAATTGAGGAAGTTTCTTAAGATTTTATTAAGATAAAGGGAAACTTTAATGAAAAATGACTCAAACATATGCGAATAAAACATCTCACTTATTTATCATAAAGAATAATGATCCTACTCAGATTTTGTATAGCACAGCTATTATTTCTATGTTAGAATCCTCTAAGATATTTGGAATTAGTATCAAAATCATTTTTGGAGGCTTTATGAATAATCAAAACGATAACAAATCAAATGCATTGTTTGCAGTTATACAAATAGTGCTACCACTTTTATTACCCATTCTTCTCCCTACATTTGTAATAGTGGGAATGAAAAAATGGATGCCAGATGAAATTCAATATCCAAGCATAATATCATTGCTCACATTATGCATTGGATTTTTTATAGTTGGAATCCTCTTCTCTCTTGTTTTGCGTTTATGTAAATTATCTGAGGAAAAATTAAAGGAATTAGGTTTTTTAGGATTTACACTTTCGGCTGTTAGTACATTTCTAACTTTTTATGTAGGTTACTTTTGGCTAGCAAACCTTAACTTCACATCAGTTGAACTATCACCTCATGCCGTATTAGTTTTCGCAATAGCATGTACATTGCTATTGGAAAGTATCTTTAAAGTAATGGACATGTTTGATAATTCAAATGAAAATCAAGCTAACCTATAGATAAAAAAAGCATTCGACTAACATACTAGTCGAATGCTTTTTTACTAAGATTAAACAACTCCCCTATTATTTCGCACTCACAATCTTATAATAAGAACGAACTGTTAAGAAGTAATATCCAATATAAATAGCGCCGTATACTCCAATACTAATTAGAAGCGGGATCATAATTTCAAATGGTAATATATTTGCTAATCCTTTTAGTGCAAATAAGCTGTGTAAAATACCGATTACTAACGGAATAGCGAAGATAAAGCTCACTTGTTTTGCGATAGCTTTCTTCATCTCTTGCTTCGTTACACCAACTTTATGAAGGACAACGTAACGATCACGATCGGCACTAGCTTCTGTTAACTGCTTGAAGTAAATAATTGAGCCTGTCGCTAATAGGAAGACTAATCCTAAAAATAGTCCGATGAACATCATTAAACCTGTCGTTTCCAGTCCCATTTGGAATCCTGTATAGAAATCGTTAAATGGTTTTAAAACTTCTGATTCACCAGCTGGCATAATGCTTGTTAATTTCGCTGTTAACTCTTTACTATTTCGCTCACCTTTTACATCAATATTTTTTACAGTGCGCGTTTCGTATGCTTGTTTCGCTTGCTCATATGTTTTATCCGGAACAATTACAAACAGTTCATTTAAGTTTGTAATACTTCTATTATTTACACCTTTAATTGTTAGCTCTTTCGATTCATTTCCAACAGGAAATACAGCTGTATTTCCTGTATAAAGAGGACCAAAATCAAGCTTTTCAACATATAGGCTATCATATATAAAAGCTTCATTCGCACTTAAATTTACAGGTTCTACATCTAAGTGTTTCGCAAGTGTATTAAAGCTTGATTGTGAAATAAGCTGGTACTGATTCGTAATATTATAGTGTGTGTTCAGAACTTGATCCGCTCTTTCACCTTTAAATGTTCCTTTCACAGGAATCATTTCAATTTCTGATTCATATGTCACTGGATGATTATTCTTCTCTCCAGCAAGTATTTCATTTACTTTGTTATCTAATGCTTCATCTTTTTTCTCATAAGAATAACTATACGGCGCAGCCACTTTTGATTGCGTGAATGTATTGTAATACATCGTAACTGACGTACCAACCGCTGTTAATGTCACTGCACTTAAAATAGCAATTGTCGCTAGTGACTTTGCATTTCCTTTAATACGATATAGTAACTGCGATGTCGTTACCATATTCATACCGTTATAAAACGCTGACTTATTATTTCTTGCACGTTTCAATACAAACACTGTGAAGAACATGAACAATAAATAAGTCCCTGCTACTGTCGCTAATAAAATGTATAATGCAACGACCATAAAGTCTGCATACATAACTGCTTTCATGTACATTAATGCTAAGAAATAACCTGAACCGATTAAGAACACTGAAATTAATGCCATAATAACTGAGCCTTTTGGCATTGCTTCTCCTTCGCGCTCTGCACGGAAAAGTTCAATTAACTTAAAGCGATAAATTAAACGATATCCTTGAAGTGATGTATATAAAATAATCACAAAGAAAATAATTGCTGTATCAATAATCGCAGCCATCGGTACTTCAAAATGAACATTTAAGTTTAGTCCCATCATACTTACTAATAACTCAAGGAATAATTTTGAAAGAACGCTACCGATTGCAATCCCGATAATTAAAGACATTAATCCCATTAACATATTTTCATAAAAGAGCATTTTACCAATTTGTCTTTTACGAATACCTAGTAAAGAATATAATCCAACTTCTTTTTTACGTTTACGTGTAAAGAATCCGTTCGAATATATAATGAACACTGCTACGAAAATGATAAGCATCACACTGGAAACTTGGAACGCTCCACTAATTTTTTTAGAAGCTTCTGCTGCTTTTTCCATTTGTGAATTGTATTGCAGTGCTTTAAATGTAAAGTAAATGACGATACTAAAAATCATAGATGCAAAATATACAAAGTAGTCTTTAAAGTTCCGCTGTATGTTGCGGAGGGCAATGCTAGATAAGGTCATCAGCCATACCTCCAGAAATAGAAGACATTACATCCACGACTTGTTGGAAGAATTGTTTACGCGTTAATTCCCCGCGATGTAATTCTTTATATAATTCACCATCTTTAATGAAAATAACTCGTTTACAGTAACTTGCCGCAAATGCATCGTGCGTTACCATTAAAATTGTTGAGTTATCATATTCATTTAATGATTTCATACTTTCTAATAAATCTGTTGCTGATTTAGAATCGAGTGCTCCAGTTGGCTCGTCCCCAAAAATCATACTCGGATTTGTAACAATCGCACGCGATGCCGCACAACGCTGTTTCTGTCCACCAGATACTTGATATGGGAACTGACTTAAAATATGATCGATACCGAACTTTTTCGCAATTTCAAGAACACGTCGATCAATTTCATTTGCCTTTACTTTCGATAAAGCAAGAGGTAACGCAATATTCTCTTTCACTGTTAACGTATCTAATAAGTTATAATCTTGGAAAATGAAACCTAAATGATCGCGGCGGAATAACGCCAGCTTATCATCATTCATCTTCACGATATCTTTTCCATCAATTAAAATCTCACCGTTCGTCGCATTATCAATTGTAGAAAGAACATTTAATAGTGTCGTCTTACCAGAACCAGAAGGTCCCATAATTCCAACGAACTCGCCTTCTTTTACTTGTAAGTTAATACCTTTTAACGCTTCAAATTTATTTCCACCCGTGTCATATACTTTTTTAATATTTTTTGCTTCTAACACTGTTTTCATTCCGACATCCCTCATTTCTTCTATTCTCTATTTTCACTATATACATTCTCTACTCTTGCCACTATCGATGTTTCTTACACAAACATGACAGTTATGTAAGGCATATAAGTAAAGACATAAAAATTTAACCTAATGAATGAAAGTACTTTGTTACTATAGCATTGGGATATCATACCATCCATTCATTCTCCTTACAGGAACATTACAATTTTGTAAGGTAAAAAATGTACCTACAAAGTTGTGCACGAAATGTCGGATGAAGCTATTTCTTTCCTGCTATTCTAATTGCAAAGGAGGTCATTTAATGGATTCACTAAAAAATATGAATGCAGCAATGCAATATATTGAAGACAACCTGACAGATGAAATTGATTTTAAAGAAGTTGCAAGGCTAGCTCTCTGCTCCGAGTATCACTTTAAAAGGATGTTTTCATTTCTAGCTGGCATATCGCTGTCAGATTATATTCGCTGTAGACGTCTTACTCTCGCTGCCTTTGAACTCAAAAACAGCAATATAAAAGTCATTGATGTTGCTATAAAATATGGCTACAATTCACCAGATTCATTTGCACGTGCATTTCAAAATTTGCATGGCATAACGCCTTCAGAAGCTCGAAGTACTAGTCATTCTTTGAAAGCTTATTCACCAATGACCTTCCAATTATCTATTCAAGGAGGAAATGAAATGAACTATCGAATTGAAGAAAAAGACTCATTTCGAATTATAGGTATTACAAAACGAGTACCAATCATTTTCAATGGTGTAAATGAAGAAATTGCTACTATGTGGAAAAGTTTAAACCCACAGTCCATTCAAACATTAAAGATGCTTTCAAATGTGGAACCAAATGGAATCATTAGTGCTTCTACTAACTTTTCTGAAGGAAGAATGGAGGAAAAAGGAGAACTCGATCACTATATTGGAGTAGCCACAACAAAGGATTGTCCAGAGCAATTTAAACAACTCGAAGTTGCCGCTTCAACGTGGGCTATATTTGAAGCTGTCGGTCCATTTCCTGATGCACTGCAAAATGTGTGGGGACGTATTTATTCCGAATGGTTTCCTTCTTCGAACTATGAACTAGCGGAAGGACCGGAAATATTGTGGAATGAAAGTAAAGAGATGTCCTCACCGAATTTCAGAGGCGAAATATGGGTACCTGTTTTAAAAAAGTAATATAAGGGTCTAAACCTTTTCAAAATAAAGAAGCTGCTCTTCCTCTTTAAAGGAAAAGCAGCTTCTTATTTTATCCCGCTATTTGCGGGCAGTAAACGTACGATTGGTGAGGGCTGATAATCAGTGGGGGATGCCCGCCCACTGATTAAAGTTTCACTTTATACTTCTTCTCGACTCGTTCTTATACAAGAAAATAGTAATAATCGTAAGCACTATAACAACTAAAAAAGTAAATGCTCTGTAGTTCGAGATCGCAGCCGTACCGATTAACAAAGCAGGTATAACAGCCACAATTAAGCCACCAAACATACCAACAAATGATCCTACACTTTGTTTTACTACTTGGGTTTCTGATACCCAATCATAATACCCAAATCGATTATTAATAAAAATCCCCCATACTGCCGAAAATAATGAATATGCTAGCGGTGTTATTACGATTAAAAGAGAACTCCAAACATCTAGTTTTAATCCTATTATCAGTAATACGGCACTAATAAGTGATGCAGGTATACTTAATGAAAGATTCATAAGTATTTTACTGTCATAAATCACCTTTGGCGCTATAGGCAATGACTTAATAATCCATACATTTTTTCCTTCTAAAGACAATGACACACATGTTGTACACGTCATCGAAATCGCTGCTGCAATAGCAAATGGCGCAATCTTTTGCAACAGTAGCTCAACTCCAGGATACGCTATTAATTGACTTGGCCCTACTACAACTATAGCCAGCGAGAAAGCTATCGCCATCACGACTCCCATTCCACTATTTATGACATACACTGTAGAAGAGAAGAAACGTTTCAGTTCTTTTTTATACAATGCGACCAATACACTTTCTTTTCTCATACTATTAATCTCATAATTTGAAAGCATATGATAAGTGGAAATCCCTGTGTTTATTTGCTTATATTTTAACGAAAGTATTTTTATAAAAAGATAATACCAAGTAACCGATATTCCAACGAATAGGATGAAAGCTACAATATCAGCATGAACAATTGCCTTTTGAAACATGTTAGCTAGTGGATACACTTTCGTTAATTGCTCCGAGACAATTGCACCAATTCCGTTCATATCAGTAAGGCTATATTGAGCATTTCCGTTTTTTAGCATAAATAAACCAAATGTAATAATTACTATAAAACTTAAAATCGTAGTTATTTTATTCGCATTTTTAAATTTAGAAGCAATTGCTGTAATCGCAGCTCCAAAGATCGCTGCAATTGTTGTTGGAATTAAAGACGCTATAAACATACTGATGAACCACATAAAGTAAAAAGAAACTGATGAATTCCCATGTATGCCATACACAACTCCCATCGGTAGCATGATTATGATTGAAAAGATCGTATTCAGCAAGTATAAATACAAAAATCTACTTGCAATAACAGTACTTACACGAATCGGCAATGACATTAAAAAGTCGTAATCCTTAAAAGCAAAAATTTCTCCATTTGCCTTAAATATAGTGAAAAACAACGTTAATACACTACTAATAACTAGTGCATAAACGGGAATAATTTCACTCATTCCTAGTTTCACCAATCCATATGCCGAGGTTCCGCAATATAACATTAGCATGACACCAACTAGGGCAATAGATGCTGTCAGCAAAATCTTATTCTGCCTCTTTTTCTTATCTTTTTCGTATTTAAAAGTATTTAAACCGAGCTGCGTTATCAAACGGATTTTCAAAAGCCCTAAACTATTAGTATTCATTAGCAAGCTCCTTCATAAAGAGCTCTTCCAATGAGCCTTCCTTTATTAAAGAATTCACTTCCCCTGAAAGTGCTAATTTCCCTCTATTAATCATCGCTATTTTATTACATAACTTCTCCGCTACATCTAAAACGTGCGTAGAAAAGAAAATCGCACTTCCCTTTTCACAAAGCTCTTTCATAATACCTTTCAATACTACGGCTGCCTTTGGATCAAGACCAACGAAAGGTTCATCTAAAACTAATAATTTCGGTTTATGTAAAACCGCCGATATAATCGCTACTTTTTGTTTCATACCGTGTGAATAAGAAGATATTAAGTCTCCTAAGTAAGGTGTAATCTCAAAGGCATCCCCATACTTCTGTATCTGTTCTTCCCGATCCTTCGCAGACACTTTAAACACATCCGCAACAAAATTCAAATATTGAATTCCTGTTAATTGCTCATATAAATCTGGATTATCAGGAATATACGCCATTACTCTCTTACATGCAATTGGATCCTTTTTTACTGAATGTCCATCAACAAAAATTTCCCCTTCTTCAAAATCTATAACTCCTACTAACGACTTAATTGTTGTACTTTTCCCCGCACCGTTATGCCCGATAAATCCAAAGATGTCCCCTGCTTTAACAGTAATATTTAAATGATCTACCGCTTTCTTACCACCTTTGTATGTCTTGCTAAAATTTATAATTTCTAACATGTGATTTCCCCCAAACCATATTTTTTAACTGAATTTTCAGATCTAAAAGTAAAAAATTTACTCAGCGAGCCTTTTCGTTATCCCCACTGAGTATTAGAACCCCTCAACACATAGAAACTATAAATATAAAATTTAACTAGTACCGTTCAATCCCTTATTACTCACAATTGCATTTCTTTTTTATATAAAACGTAAGAATATAAATTCGTTATGATGACAGCAACTACTATAAGCCCGAGCATCATATAAGATCTCCAATCAGCCGGAGCGAAAACACTTATAATCATAATCAGTCCTAAAGCTACAAATACTTTCCCGCTAAATCGATGTGTCTTTCTCCATACTTCTTCATTACTCAATGTCCAAGGATTACGCATCCCAACGAAAAAGTTAGGCTTACACTGTGGTAAATAATTACCCATCACTACAAATAAAACACCAACTAATAATTCTGGAACTCGATTAATGAATAAATTATATCCTAGTCCACTTGTAATAATATCTATATTTCCTACAAATAGTAGCAAGAGTATCCCGTTATTCATCATCATAAAAGCTTTAGAAAATTTCTCGTAATTTGCTTTTCTTGGATCAATCTTTGGTATCACATTTAGAAATACATATAACGCAATCATAATTCCAACCATAGAAATCATTCCGTAAAGTTTAGAAGAATAACCATCTACCTTACCGCCACTCCAATGTGTCGCGATTGTATCCGGCAAATGTGGCCAAGCAAACGCCCATGCGATACAGGTTATAAGAATTAATATAATTGCAAAAAGATGCTTTCTCATTTCCCTTCATCCCCCTTATTCGTAAACGTAAACACCCAGGTCAATAAATCTTGAAAGACAGTTGTGTTTAAAGAGTACATAACGAATTGCCCTCTTTTTTCATCTTGGATAAGTTCAGCATTTTTAAGCGCATTTAAGTGGTGTGAAATACTTGGCTTTGTCATATTGAACTGTTTAGCAATTTCGCCAGCTGTTAAATCGCCTTCTTTTAATAAATCTAAAATTTTTCGCCTTGTTGGATCTGCTAATGCTTTGAATGCTTGATTCAATGTCTTTCTTCCTTTCACTAATTAGACATTTAGATATTTATCTAAATATTAAATCGAAAACCGTCAATTGTCAATTATATCCATAGCCCTTTTTACTTTTTCCACTTTTGACCTATACTGTTTACTAGCTTATATTTCAACATAATGAAAAGACTTGAAACACATGATACACTATAGCTACAATTGTTTTTTTAGGAGGAATATACATATGTATAAAATTTTAATCGTTGAAGACGATCCAAATATTTCATCATTACTGCAATCTCACATTCAAAAATACGGTTACGACGCTGTTGTTACTGAAAACTTTGATGATATTATGGAATCGTTTAACGCAGTGAAACCACATCTTGTTTTACTTGATGTAAACTTACCGAAATTCGATGGTTTCTACTGGTGCCGTCAAATTCGTCATGAATCTACTTGTCCGATTATTTTCATTTCGGCACGTGCTGGTGAAATGGAACAAATTATGGCGATTGAAAGTGGCGCGGATGATTACATTACGAAACCGTTCCACTATGACGTTGTAATGGCGAAAATTAAAGGTCAATTACGCCGTATTTACGGTGATTATGCCCCAAATATTTCTGAACGTATCGTTGAAGTAGAAGGACTAAAATTATTCCCGGAACGTCCAGAAATTCATTTTGGATCTGAGCAAGTTCTTTTAACGAAGAAAGAAGCTATTTTAGCAGAAATGCTATTATCTAAATTCCCTCGTACAGCAAGCCGTGAAGATTTATTAGCTGCCCTTTGGGATGATGAGAGCTTCGTTGAAGAAAATACATTAAACGTAAACATTACGCGTCTTCGTAAAAAGTTTAATGAGCTTGGTATAGAGAACTCTATTGAAACAGTACGTGGACTTGGGTATCGTTTTAACGCAACTTGGAGTGAATAAGCATGAAGCTATTTTTACGTGATCATTTTGCATTTTTTCTACTATATGTATTAAATTTCGGAATTATTTTCGTTCTCTATGATGCAGTAGACGGATTTCAAAACAATAAGTTTTACTTCATCGTTTTAAGTCTATACTTATTCATCTGTTTCCTCGCTTATCGTTACGTTCGAAATCGTAGAATGTACCATAGATTAAGTGAGCAACCAGAGAAAATGGAAGATGCGTTTATTGAAAGGGCGACTGCTCCGATGCCTCACGGTGTAAATGAACTCGTGCGCACGCAATATCGTCTATTCCAAAAAGAACTACAATCGTATGAAGTAAAACAACAAGAACATCAATTATTCATTAACCATTGGGTACATCAAATGAAGACGCCTGTATCTGTTATGCAGCTTATGGTGCTCGAAATGGAAGATGAACATTTGATTCCGAAATTCAAAAAAGAATTAGAACGATTAAATCAAGGACTCGATATGGCTTTATACATGGCAAGGTTAAATAACTTCCATGAAGATTTCCATGTTGAGACGATTTCATTAAAGGATACGGTAACAAAAAATATTAACGGATTAAAAGAACTATTCATTCGAAACGGAGTCTTCCCTGTTTTAGAGGTTCATTCTGATTTAAAAGTTGCTTCTGATGCGAAATGGTTAAAGTTCATCATTTATCAGTTAATGACAAATGCAGTTCGTTACTCCGGTGAACGTGGAAAGAAAGTGTTCTTATCCGCTTACCGAAACGGAAAAGATATTATTTTAGAAGTTCGCGATGAAGGTGTTGGTATTCCGCAAGAAGATATTCGAAGAGTATTTGAACCGTTTTACACTGGGAAAAACGGTCGCGCATTCGGAGAATCTACTGGTATGGGACTTTATATTGTAAGTAAAATTTGTGATTATTTAGGTCACTCTGTCAAACTAGATTCTGAAGTTGGTAAAGGAACGACGATTAAAATCATCTTCCACAACGCTGCAAATAATCAAGCAGAAACTGAGGAGAAGGTGACCGAAGCATGATCGTAACATATGCTAGCAAAATGTATGAGAACTTACTCTCATACATTTTTTGCAATAAGACTACATATTTGCCTTCTAGCGGGAGGTACATATTATGACATTTTGGCAGTTTGCCTTTAAAAATGTAACACGTAATGCCAGAGCTTATTTTGCTTATTTCGTAAGCAGTTCCTTTTCCATTGCTGTTTTCTTTTCGTTCGCTGTTTATTTGTTTCATCCAAAATTACAAAATCCCACTATGATCTCTGAAATTTCAGGATTAATGATTTTTTCAGAAGTTGTTATTGTTTTGTTCTCGTTCTTTTTTCTACTCTATTCAATCGGATCGTTTTTAAAAGTTCGTAAAAAACAATTTGGTATTTTAACTATTTTAGGTATATCAAAAAAACAATTACACCGACTCGTTTTCACTGAAAATATGTTAATTGGTATTTTATCTATCTTTTTCGGTATGCAGTTTGGACTTGTCTTTTCGCAGTTTTTCTTATTAGTAACAGCGAAAATTACACATCTACCAGGGATATATTTATATCCCCCTACGAATGCTTTCATTTTAACAACGATTGTGTTTCTTGGTCTCTTTATTGCTGTATCTTCATTTACACCCATGCTAATTCGTACGAAAAAGACGGTAAACCTATTAAAAACTAATAGTGGGAAACAAAAGGAAAGAAAACCATCCATATTTATCTCTCTATTTGGTGTTATCTGTTTATTAGGTGGTTATATTTTAGCTGCAAACCCTAAATATTTCTTCTCAATAAACACGCAAGTAGGCGTTATCTATATGGTTTCAAGTGTTTTTGTGATTCCAACACTTGTTACAATTGGGACATATTTTTTCTTTTCTCAAATTAGTTTCTTACTTATTTATATTTTAAAGAAAAGAAGAAAGTTTTATATGAAACGAATTAATATGCTTTGGATTTCGGATTTAGTAAGTCGTATTCGAACGAATATCAATATGCTTTTTATTGTAGCGATGCTTTCTACAATTGCTTTCACAATGATTACGTTCCTATATGGATTCGGAAAGTTTACAAAGCTAGATGTTACGAGAAGTTCACCTTTTCCATTTTCTTATTTTTCATATGACGCAAATCCTTTTACTAACGAGCATTTAACTTGGCTTGAGCAGCAGTTACAAAAAGAAAATTTCTCTTATAAAAAGATCAAAGCTGATTTATATGAAACACCACTGAAAGAAGATGAAGGTATAACGACTTACAATGACATCTATGCAATGAAACAAAGTGACTATAATAAACTCGCAGCTGCCCTGCGAATAAAACAACTATTCATGAGCGATAACGAAGCATATGTCTTAAGCGATGGCGCTTATTTCACCTTATTCAGCCAATTTGAGCCAAGCTTCAATAGAAAATCCATTACACTTTCTAGCACAAATACGATATTACAAGTAAAGGGCTATGAACAAGCAGGGGCCATTCCCTCTAACTTTTCATATCAAACTTTAATTTTACCTGATGTTGTTGTAAACAACTTACCAAGTACAACAAAGCGTGTATCAGCGTACAATTATAACGTACAAAACTGGGAAAAGACGTATGAAATTGCTAATGATTTTATGAAAAAAATACAAAAAGATCGAGAGGCATTCCAATACGAAGACCCCCTTATACGCTCCTATGAATCAGCAGACTCATTATATAGAATCACATCAGGAAGTGCTGCATACTTCCTAATCGGGACATTCTTAGGTGTCATTTTCTTTATTGGAGCAGGTAGCGTTCTTTATTTCAGAATGTATACGGATTTAACGAACGAACAAGAAAAATATGTAGCAATTTCAAAAATTGGTGTAACAGATGCAGAGATGAAAAAATCTGCAACCATTCAACTTAGCATTTTATTTTTCGTTCCGTACGTTATGGCGTCCATTCATACAATGTTTGCAACAAAAATGCTTCAAGATGTAATTGATTTATCACTATTCAAAGAAATTTCAGCCGTTCTTATTATTTTTGGCGTAGTTGAAGTCATCTTTTTCTTATTCATTCGCTCCTTTTACATGCAAAAGTTATCAGAGTATACGAATGGTTAAGTTTTATAAATACATTAGTACAGGAAAAGGGTATCTCTTATAGCCTTTTCCTCTTCACTCTATTAGGAGGTTTAGGTGAATGACATTTTGGCAGTTTGCCTTTAAAAACGTGACACGAAACGCCAGAGCTTATTTCGCCTATTTTGTAAGCAGTGCGTTCTCCATTGCAATCTTTTTCTCATTTGCAGTTTATTTATTTCATCCTAAACTGCATATGACAGATGTGAATTATTCTCTGAACATATTAATGACAATTTCAGAAGTTGTCATTGTGTTCTTTTCATTTTTCTTTTTACTGTATTCAATCGGGACGTTTTTAAAAGTACGAAAAAAACAGTTCGGGATTTTAACAGTACTTGGCATATCTCAAAAACAATTAAAACGACTCATATTTATAGAAAATATGTTAATTGGTGTTCTTTCTATATTTTTTGGCATTCAACTTGGAGTTGTCTTTTCACAGTTCTTTTTATTAGTTACCGCCAAAATTACACACGTACCTGGTTTATATTTATATGGGCCTACAAGTGCTATCGTTTTAACTATCATCATCTTTCTCGGGCTCTTCATTCTCGTATCATCTTTTACACCGATGCTCATTCGTACGAGAAAAGCCGTACGTCTTTTAAAAGAAGGAACACAACAAAAAGAAAGAAAAGCATCCGTACTCGTCTCTCTATTTGGTGCGGCATGTTTAATAACTGGATATGTATTAGAATCCAATCCATTATATTTTATGTCGTTAGGCGATATAATTGGGCTTGTATATGTCGTCTCTAGTATATTTGTCATTCCATCGCTTATTGCAGCTGGAACATACTTTTTCTTTTCACAAATTAGTTTTTTACTTATTCGTATTTTAAAAACGCGAAGAACGTTTTATATGAAACGAATTAATATGCTTTGGATCTCTGATCTAGCATCGCGCATTCGTACAAATATTAATATGCTCTTTATAGTAGCGATGCTATCGACGCTCGCTTTTACAATGATTACATTCTTATATGGATTCGGAAAGTTTACAAAGTTTGATGAAATTAGGGAAAATCCTTTCCCGTTTACGTATTTATCACATACTGAAAATACATTAGCTGATGAACATTTAAACTGGTTAGAGCAGAAATTTAATGAAGAGCACTTTACTTACACAAAATTTAAAACGGATATATATGAAGTATCTTCAGCTGAAGATAACACGCAGCTCTATTACGCAATTAAACAAAGTGACTATAATGTACTTGCTAAGGCATTAAATTGGGAAAAACTCACGGTGAATAAGAATGAATCTTATGTCCTAATTAAAGATTTAGATGCTCAAGTCGTTGGAACACTACATGATAGAGAAAAGAAAAGTACTCTTACACTTGCTCAAAATTCTTTACATTTGCAAGTAAAAGAATATAAAAGTTATAATCCATTTCCAAATAGTTTAATACGAAAGTTGCTCATTTTATCTGATAAAAATGTAGAAGCCTTATCAACCGTTTCCAAACAAATGAGTGTATATAACTTTAAAGTTACAGATTGGGAAAAAGCACATAATATCGGTTCATCGTTTATAACAAAAATCGATAACGACAATGCAGCAATTCAAGCAGAGCATCCACCGTTCCATGCAAGTGAAGCGAGCCATTCTCTATACACAACAAAACTAAATGTCGCCTCATTCTTCTTAATTGGTACTTTCTTAGGTGTTATTTTCTTTATCGGTGCTGGCAGTGTTCTTTATTTCCGAATGTATACAGATTTAACAAATGAGCAAGAAAAATATATAACGATTACGAAAATTGGCTTAACTGAAACTGAAATGAAACGTTCAGCGACAATTCAGCTTGCCATCTTATTCTTCGTGCCTTACATTATGGCATCTATCCATACGATGTTTGCGACAAAGATGCTACAAGAAGTTTTACATCTCTCGTTCTTCGCTGAGATTACAGTCGTACTGTTGATTTTTGGAACAGTTGAAATTTTATTTTTCCTTTTAATTCGTTCCTTTTATATGCAAAAATTATCACAACATATTAAGTTTTAAAAATAGAAAGGTGATTATTATGGAAGAAGTATTACACATAAAAAACGTCTCAAAGGTGTATGAGGGGAAAGTCCCCCATACCGCTTTAAAAAATATAAATTTACACGTAGATAAAGGTGAATTCGTTGCGATCATGGGGCCGTCCGGTAGCGGTAAATCTACATTTTTAAACGTTATTTCTACAATTGATTCTCCCACTTCTGGTGATGTCGTTATTAACGGAAAAAAACCGCACACATTTCGTAGAGAAAAGTTAGCTATTTTCCGCCGCCAAGAGTTAGGATTTGTTTTCCAAAACTTTAACCTACTAGATACACTGACAATCGGTGAAAATATCGTACTACCTTTAACGTTAGATAATGTTCCATTAAAAGAAATGGACGAAAAGCTTGATAACATTTCAAAAAAGCTTGGAATTGATCACATTTTGGACAAGCGTATTTTTGAAGTTTCTGGAGGACAAGCACAGCGTACCGCAGTAGCACGTGCTGTTATTCATCATCCTTCACTTCTACTTGCCGATGAACCAACAGGAAACTTAGATTCAAAAGCGGCAATTGATGTAATGGAGCTATTTACGAAATTGAACAAAGAAGAGGATGCAACAATTTTAATGGTTACCCACGATCCGTTTGCAGCAAGTTATTGTAACCGTGTTATTTTCATTAAAGATGGCGAGCTTTACAATGAACTGCACCGCGGATTGTACCGTGAAAAATTCTATCAAGAAATATTAGATGTTCTAGCATTACTAGGAGGAAGACGTGGATGACATTTTGGCAATTTGCATTTAAAAATGTCTCGCGTAATTCGAAAGCATATTTCGCTTACTTTGTAAGTAGTGCGTTTTCTATCATGGTTTTCTTTTCATTTACTGTATACGCGTATCATCCGCGGTTACAAATTATGAATAAATTGCAGGAACAAGATCCTCTCATGAACTTAGCTGGCATGGCACAGTTTGTTATCGTTTTGTTCTCGTTTTTCTTTCTCTTATATTCTATCGGGACATTTTTAAATGTACGGAAACAGCAATTTGGTGTTTTAACTGTTCTCGGTATATCTCAAAAACAATTAAAACGTCTTTTGTTTACTGAAAATATGATCATTGGAGTACTCGCTATCTTTGCAGGTATTCAAGGCGGGCTTGTGTTTTCTAACTTTTTCTTACTCGTTACTTCTAAATTAACAAATGCTAACGGCCTCTATTTATATTGGCCAACAGAAGCAATTATCGTTACAACGGTAACGTTTATCATTTTATTTTTCATCGTTTCTACGTTTACACCGATGTTCATTCGTACTCGGAAAACAACACAGCACATTAAGGGGACAAAAAAAGGAGACAAAGAAAAGAAACCATCTATACTTATTTCGATATTTGCTTTAATTTGCTTAACATTATGTTATTATATCGCCGGTTATCCGCAAGGCTACGTAACAGAAAAAAATGCACAAAATGGATCGGTATACCTTATCATGTTATCTATTTTGCCACTCGTAATAGTCGGAACATATTTATTCTTTTCACAGACGTTTCTCCTCTTTATCTTTATCTTAAAAAAACGGAGAAAGTTTTATATGAAACAAATAAACATGTTATGGATTTCAGATTTAGCTAGCCGTACACGTAGTAATATTAATGTGCTCTTTATCGTTTCTATGTTGTCAGCACTTGCATTTACAATTATTACTGGGTTATTTGCTGCTAATAATAATACGAAAGCATCGACATTAGAACGATATCCTTTCCCCTTCACATATACGTCCGAGGGTGAAAATCCATTTGAACAAAAGCACACTGCTACAATTGAAACGGAGCTTACAAATGCTAATTTTCAATACAATAAGCATAAGACTACAATGTTGAAAGATACAGCTTTAAAAGAAGACGTTACTCTTATGAAAATGAGTGACTATAACACACTTGCGAAACAATTAAAGAGGCCGGAAATAACTCTTGATTCTACACAAGTTTATATTATTTCTCGGTACTCACCAGAACTCTTAAATCTTGTATCAAATCCATTTGCAAAACAAAATACAGTTACACTCGGATCAAACAAAAAGGAATTTCATATTAAAGGATTTATTAATAAAGGAATCGAACCAGCCTTTGCATTCCCACATATAATTGTTGTACAAGATTATGTATTTGATGATATGATTCCTCATATTGAAACGACTATAGTGTATAACTACTTCGTTGAGAACTGGGAAGATGCAATTGTTCCGACGAAAAATATTTCAAAACATATTGGGAATGATGCGCATAGCTTCTATGAGGCAAATAAAAATATAGAATCGGCTCCTAACACCCCATTTAATATTCATACAGCTACTGATTATCTAAACTATAGTAAAGGAAATTCAATCGCTACTTTCTTTATTTGGACATTTCTTGGCTTTATGTTCTTTATCGGGGCAGCTAGTGTTTTATACTTCCGTATGTATAATGACTTAACGACTGAAAAACAAAAGTACATTACAATTACAAAACTCGGCTTAACAGAATCAGAAATGTTTCGTTCTGCAACGATTCAATTAGGGATTTTATTTTTCATTCCTTATATCGTTGCTGGTATTCATACAATATTTGCGATTAAGTTTTTACAAAGCATGTTTTCTTTCTCTTTATTAAAAGAATTAGTGATTATACTTACTTTGTTCGGGATTATCGAGATTATTTTCTTCTTCTTAATCCGTTCTCTTTACACCAATAAATTATCACAGCATATTAAAACATGAATAAAATGGCCTTGTGCAATACGCACAAGGCCATTTTCAATAGTTTTTAATAATTAGCAGCAATATCCACCATAGCCGCCGCCATATCCACCATAACCGCCGTAACCACAACCACCGCCACCACCGAAGCAGCTAGCACCGATAATGATTAATAAAATAAACAATACGATTAGAAGCGCAAAGCCACCTCCGTGGCCACGTCTACGGTCGCAATCATCATGTCTGTGTTCACACTTTTCGCTCATTACTCTATTCCTCCTTTAGTATCATTCATAACAAGATCGTCTTGCTCTAAATGAGGGGATTCCATTTATATTATGTTTTCAGGGCAAATCGGAAGCTTGGCCTTCCTAAAAACGGGCTTGTTTCATGAAAAGAGCCCCAACACAAAAAGAGGATACCTTTAAATAGGCACCCCCTTCTTTTAAACAAACATATTAAGTAAAAGCGCAAAGCCGAATGCAATAAATGATAACAATGTCTCGAGTACCGTCCACGTTTTAAAAGTTTCTTTTACTGTCAAACCTAAATACTCTTTTACAAGCCAGAACCCTGCATCATTTACGTGAGAAAACATTAATGAACCTGCACCCGTTGCAATAACAAGCAACTCCAAATTCACACCAGACATGTGCTGAATAACTGGTGAAACAATTCCTGCTGCTGTCGTTAATGCTACTGTAGCTGAACCTGTTGCAATTCGAATTAATCCAGCTACCATGAAAGCTAATACAATTGGTGATAACGATATATGTTCTGCCATTTGCGCAATCGCCGTTCCAACGCCGCTTTCAATTAATATTTGTTTAAATCCACCTCCTGCACCGATAATTAAAATAATGGAACCGACTGGTAATAAACTTTCATCCGTTAATTTTTTAATCATCTTTTTATTAATTCCTTGTTTTATGCCAAGCAAATAAAATGCTGCGAAACATGAAATAAGTAAAGCAATTACTGGACTTCCTATAAACACGAAAAATTCAGTTATTTTTTCGGTAATGAAATATACGGTGCAACTACTGATAAAATCATCAATACAACTGGTAATAAAATAATAAAGAATGAAACTTTACGACTCGGTAAATCTGTTGAAACAGTCGTAACTCGAACAAGCTCCGGTTCATTTTCAGGTATAACCCTTTTATGTACCCACTTTGCAAATACAGGCCCTGCAATAATTGCTGTTGGTAATGCGATAATTAATGAATACAATAGTACCTTTCCTAAGTTTGCATTATAAATACCAATTGCTGTCATCGCACCTGGATGCGGAGGCACTAGCCCATGTACAATCGATAATCCCGCAATAACAGGTAACGCAATTAACAATATATTTTGCTTTGTTGTTTTTCGAATGGAGATAACGAGCGGTAATAAGATGACGATCCCTACTTCAAAAAACACTGGAATCCCGATTACAAATCCAGCAAATAACATCGCCCAAGGTAATTTTTTCACCCCGAAGAATCGAATGAAGAAATCTGCTACTTGCATGCCAGCCCCTGAATCAGACATCATTTTACCCAAAATCGTACCGAGAGCTAAAATACCGACTAAATGCCCTAGTACACTTCCAACACCAGTTTCATAGGCAGTAACAATTTTGGTCAAGTTCAATCCAGACATGATAGCTAAAAATAGGCTAGCAACCGTTAAACTAATAAACGCATGCCATTTCCACCACGATACTCCTAAAATAACAATCGCGATTGCAAGTAACGTGACGATTAATAAGTATATATCCATATCCCATTCCCCTTCGATATGAAAATTTTTTACAAAAAAAGAGGGAATTAGTCCCTCTTCACTTTTTACACATCATAATTAACTACATAATGCTGCATTTCCGTATTGTAGTAGCCTTCACTATATTCAATTACCTCGCCTACTTCATCGTAAGAATAACGCATACGTTTTAATAATGCTGTCTCTTCTTTTTCCCCTAACGCTTCCGCAACGAAACTAGGTGCAGCCCCAACAGCAAATTCATCTCTGAAATTTTCTAAATGTATACCTTGTTCCTCGACTAAATCGTAAAGCGATTGTAAATCAAAGTCCGATAAGTCTGTACTTGCCATTCGCGCTGAAAAATAGTGCGTATAATGAATATACGGAGCATCATTTAAAGAGTATAGACGCTCGATTCTGAAACTCTCTTTGCCAAATAAACGAAATGGCACTGTCCCTTCTTCATTATGGACTACTTCTGCCTTTAGCAATTTCTTTTGTACTTTATAGCCTTCTTCCACTAACACTTCTGTAAATTTTTTACCTTTTGAAAGTTTTGTCGCAGAAGTATTACGAATGACTTTCGTTCCTTTACCACTTTTCTTTTCTAAATATCCTTCTTGAGCTAGTTCTTTAATTGCGTTTCGTACTGTAATTTTACTCACTTTGAACTCTTCTTCTAATTGTGGTTCAGAAGGAATATTCGTATGAATGGCATATACACCATGTAATATTCGATCGCGAATAATATTTTTTATTTGCAAATATAATGGTCCTTTTTTCCTCGTTACGTTCACTGTTACACCCACTACCTTTCTACATCACCTACTGATGCCGTCATTGCCCGAAGTATATCTTTCTCTGATGACATTGGCGTATCACCGACGATTATATGTGCAAGCATTCCAGCTGCTGACGCAAATGAAACAGCTTTCTCTGGTGCAAACTCTTCTATCTCGCCATGAATAATCCCGCTCGTATAAGCATCTCCAGCACCTATTCTATAATATACAGAAAACGTAAGGGTTTTTGCAAAAGTGAACGCACCATCTTTACATATAAATCCGCGAAGCGAGTGTGTATTATCGCTATTAATAGAGCGATGTGTACCAGCAATTGTAGCGATATAATACGTTTCAGCTACTTTTGGAATAAGATCAACAAGTTGTGCTTCCCGCTCCGTTTCTTCGGTTTTCATTCCTAAAACAAACATCGCATCTTTTTCGTTCATCATAACGATATCAGCAAGAGCCAGCATTTCTTCATAATGCGGTTTCGCCTGCTCATATCCGTCTTCTCCCCAAAGAGATGGACGATAATTGCAATCAAAAACGACAGTGCCTCCGTTTTCTTTAACTGCTTTCGCTAAAGATTTCATATGATGGCGCACAGTATCATTCATCGCAAGTGTAATCCCGCAAAAATGAACGATATCAATTTCCTTTGCGATTTCTTCAAATTGATACATTTCTTCACATGCCGTATTGAAGCTACTTTCTAATCGATTCGAATATGTAACGCGGCTTGCACGTGCTCCAAATCCATTTTCTAAAAAGTACATGCCGACATATTTACCGCCTCTTGAAACAAGCGAGGTTTGCACACCTAACTTTTGAATGTACGATAATGCCGCATCTCCAACCGAATTTTCCGGTAAAGTTGAAATAAGAAGCCCTTCATGCCCTAGATGAGAAAGCGCGGCTGCAACGTTCACACCTGTACCAGAAAATGAGTAATTTAATGTGTTAGCTTGCGACAACAACTCATATCCTGGCACTTGCAGGCGCATCATTACTTCACCGAATGCCGCGATTTTCTTACGCATATTGATCAACTAACTTCTTCACTACTGCTAATAATTCACGAACATCTTCTGTTTTCGTATTGCCAGTCTCTTTATCAATAATAGAAGAGTACACGTGCGGGATAACTTGCTCTACGTTTGCTTCAAGCGCAATACGTACAATTGTTTCAAAGTTTTCTTTATCAATTCCGCCTGTTGGCTCTAATGCAAATCCTTCTTCCGCACATGCTTTCGCAACTGCACGATATTCTTCTTCATGAGCTAAACCTTTCATTGGGAAGTATTTCAATGAATTTCCGCCCATATCACGTACAAGTGCGATCGCTGTTTTAATTGGAACGATTGCTTTTTCTTCTCCAGCCGCACTAATTGGACCAGTAGAAATATTTACGTACCCTACTTTTCCTGTTAGCGATACTAAACTATTAATCCAGCTATCTTTTCCGCCAAGATTTGCACGTGTCGCTCCAACTGAAGGGAACACTTGGTTAATATGGCTACCAGGATAATGCTTCGCAATTTCAGCTACAACTGCCGCTTGGCGATTATCTCCTGCTCCTAGTCCGATTGATACAGCGTCATCAATTTCTTTTCCATATGCCTTCATCGCTGTAACTGCTTCTTCCACTGTTGGGTAGTCTTTTGATAACACTCCTACTACTACATACCCTTCCGCTGCTTCAAAAATATCTTTCGCATTTTGGATATTGTTCGCTAATACATTTAATGCTACGCGGCCTTTATAAAAACGTTTTTGAATGTTTGTCATTTTAGTTTCCCCCTACAATTCCTCTCATTTTTTCTTCAATTACATGTATGTCATCACCTTGAAGTGGACGTGGATCAATATCAAAGAATCCTTGTCTTACGCCGTAATCACGTGTGTAAATGGCAATTTCCCCTTCGCGTAATGCATTTACAACGTCTTTTGCTGATTTATTTAACTCATTCTCGTTAATGTGAATACGTGCTCTAAAGATTGCTCTTCCCGCTTCATCTTGAACGATTGTTACATTTACACCGTTTAATTCTTTTAGCGGTATAAGTACTTGTAACAATTCTTTTTCTTGCTGGCTCTTATCTTCCTTTACTCCGTACTCATCAAGTGCTTGAAGTAAGCCGAACGTTGTTTCTTTCCCAACTTTCATACTTCTCCCGATGCAATGTAATTGCACTTTCAGCCACTCAATATATTTTCGTTTCCCGCCAACAATACCAGAAGTAGGCCCTTCAATCGCCTTTGAACCACTATAAATGGCAAGGTCTGAATACTTCACATATTTTTGAATATCTTCTTCAGCTGCCGCATCGACGATAAGTGGGATGTTATTTCGCTGCGCTACTTCCCATGCTTCTTCAACAGAAATCATATTTTTTTGCACTGCGTGATGTGATTTCACATAAAGAATCGCTGCTGTATTTTCACCAATCGCATCTTCAATATGCTCTGCTTTCCCTTCATTTGCATAACCAACTTCAACGAGTTTTCCTCCACCTAAGTAAATCATCGTTTCAACAGGAGCACCGTATTGAACGTTATGACCTTTTAACATAATCACTTCGTTTTTCGCGATGACCTCTTGATGAAGTCTTTCACTTTTACGTCGATTTCCTTCTGTAACGATAGCAGCGATAGAAAGCGCAATTCCACTCGATGCTGAATTCACAACAACCGCTGCCTCTGAATCTAGAATTCTCGCAATATGGTCTCCTGCTTTATCTACTAAATCAGCAATTTCCACATAATTTTGTCCACCATGCTTCATCGCATCCATAACTGTATTTGCCGGAGCAGATACACCTAAAATACTCATTCTACCGCTCGCATTAATCACTCTTTTTAATCCGTACTTAGCATTCAATGAATGACCCATTGATTACAACCCCTTTCGTATCAATCCTTCTTTCAGCAATGCGCTGATCCCCTTCTGAATCAATTAACGTAACCTTCTCATCTTTCACCGTAAATAAAGTTAAATTTGCAATATCTCCTTCTTGAATACGGCCAAGCTCTGGTTTTTTCAGCCACTCTGCCGCATGTTTCGTCACCGCATCAATTACTTCTTCTAGCGGATAACCTAAGTAAAGGAATTTCGAAAGAACGTGAGCCATACTATACACTGGACCGTGTATACGATTCTTCCGGTAAATATCTGTACTAATTGTATTAAAGGCAATATCGTGATGCTTCGCTGCTTCTGCTACTTTAAAAGAAAAACTAGCATTACCGTGACCAACATCTAAATGTACGCCGCGATTCACTGCATCTAGTAACACAGGTAGCGGTTTGCCTTCTTCATCAAATAAATTATTTTCTTTCCCGTTTAAGTAATGTGTAATCACATCATCTTTTTCTAAAAGAGGTACAACTTCCTCTATGCGAGGAGGTGCTGAACCGATATGTACCATAATCGGCAATGATGTTTCACGAGATAAAGAGCGTGCAACATGAAGCGGTTCAATTCCACTATCACAAACGACACTTTTACTCATTCTCGCCTTTAATCCGACGATTATATCTTTATACTTTTCTACTGCTTCTATTACTTTCTCTTTATCTATCCATTCCATATTGGATAGTTCATCAATTCGTTTCAAACCGATGCGAGAAATATTTAAAAAGGCAAATAAATTCGTTTTCGCCTGCTCTCTACTTTTTACTAAATCTGCAATGCGATCAGCTCCGCAGCTACCCGCATCAACAATTGTCGTTACCCCTTGCTTAACGCCAATTTCATCCACCTCATCGCCGTACGGATCAAACTCTGGAAAAGCGTGAACGTGTAAATCAATCCAGCCACTCGATACGTAAGTACCAGGGTAATCAAGAACCTTTCCACCCTCGCCAGCACCAGCTTTCGTCACCTGTGCGATTTTATTATTTTCAACTACAATGTCAATCTCTTCCCCGTTCACACGTTTCACATTACGTAGTACGAATCGTTCTGTCATTGTACTTCCACCCTTTTCTATAAGAAGCCATAAGAATACGCTTACATTAATGTTTCATTTTACATCTCTTTCACACGTTTAGCGTAACACAAAAAAAGGGAGAAATAAATATAACGTTATAATGTTTAATTATAAATAAAAAAGGGCTCCCAAAAATATTGATAGTACGGCAAAGAACGGCAATTCCCTCTTTATATAATAAAAGACTGTCCCACATGGCACAGCCTTTTTCTCTATTCCTGAGCCGTCACAATAACCCCATCCATATTGTTCCCGGAAATTTCATACTGCTTATTTACCGGAACATTCACTTTCATATTCCCCGAAACTTTATAATAAGAAACAGTATATTTCTTACCTTCTACTTCAGTTGAAATCTCTTTTTCCTCTTTTAAAAACTCTAAATATTCCTCTAGTGTAAAATTCTTTTTTTGCATAATTGCGCTATGAGGTAGGCCGACATAACGGATGTGCCATGGCTCATATTGAATTCCAGTAATGTTACTTTTATTTTTCGGATAACGTAAAACAAATCCGTGCTTCCATACATTCTCTTCAATCCATTTTCCTTCAGGCGCTTTCTCCATTTTCTTTTGAGTAGACCCAACGTCCAGTGATAAGCCTAAATTATGCTCACTGTATCCTGCTGGAAGCGCATAATCAGATCCCATTTTTTCATATAGCTGTCTTTGCTCTTGGAAATCTCGATAACCACTACTAATCAAAAAATGGTTAACACTTTCCTTTCCAGCCGCATCGACAACGTTCAAAAACTTTTTCACAACATCCTTTGATAAACGAAGATTTCTATCAAATATTACATAGCCTCTCACTAATTCACTATTATGATTTAAATTTATAATATCAGACCTAATACTATCTTTTTTAACTGGGTAATCTTTGTTAACTAATAATAAATCGCCCTTATAAATTTGTTCCTTCGTAATCTCTTTCCTCTCGGTGTTTGCCGCCTTTACTAGCTCATCTTTCCCGACAATTTTAACGTCGATTTCCTTTTGAAATAATGGTGATATATAAAAGCCTACACAGACTGTACATAATAAAAAAAGAGAAATAAATACCCACTTTTTCATTTCTAGTTCCTCCTTAACGTAACTTACGTATAGAATAGAAAAAACTATTAAAATAAAAAGTGGGGTAAAGTTTAAATTTTTATTAAATTGTTAAATTCTCGTCTTTTGGCAATCGCACTTCAAATATTGTTCTAACTACATTACTTTCAGCCGAAATCTTCCCATCATGTTGTTCAACAATATTTTTCGCAATAAATAGCCCAAGGCCTGTACCACCTTGCTGCTCTGATCTTGCCTTATCACCTGTATAAAACATATCAAAAAGATACGGTAAATCTTCTTCTGGAATGCTATCTCCGTAATTAATAACTTGTACGACAACTTCTTCATTATCGATATACCCATTCAGATCAACAAATTGCCCATCATATCCGTATCGAACAGCATTTGTTAACAAGTTTTCAAATACTCTAGCTAACAATTTTCCATCACCGTTAATCGGTAAATGAGGATCAACATGCAATCTTGCTTCTAAATGATGTTTCTCTAATAGCGGATACAATTCCTCATCTAGCTGTATAAGCAACTCACTTATATCAATCGGCTTTTTATTTAGTTGTAACATGCCATAATTCATACGTGTAATTTCAAATAATTCATCAATTAAGCTTTCAAGCCTTTGCGATTTCGTAAAAGCAATCGTGGAAAAGTGTTTAATTTGTTCCTTCGTCAAATTCTCATCTTTAAGAATTAAATCTAAATATCCTAACACTGATGTTAACGGCGTTCTTAAATCGTGAGCTAAGTTAACAATAAGCTGATCCTTACTACTTTCCGCGAAGTCTCCTCGTTCCACTGCTTCCTTTAATTTCTCACTCGCTACATTAATTTCGCTTGCGATATATCCAAACTCATCATTTGATGAAATGCGCACTTGATTTGTAAAATCTCCGTTCGCCAAATGATGAATCCCGTTTGAAATCTCATCAAAATACTTTAAATACGGTCTAGTAAGGAAGAAGAAAAACATAATGGACAGAGGGATAAAAATAATTAAAAAGAAATTAACGTCCCCAATTTGTCTTACCACGGAACGAAATTGAGCTAAAGGATCTTCATAACGAACGACTAATTTATAATAAATCCTTAATCCTTCATAAATGAAATATGTTACGCCACCGGCTAATATCATACTTAACGCAAATAGCATAACCATCTTCGAGCGAAAACTTCTCATCTTTTTAGCCATTGAAAGTATACCCTACTCCCCACACTGTTTTTATTAATTTATCTTTTCTTTTATCTTCTCCAAGTTTTTTTCGTAAAGTACGGATATGTACCATAACTGTATTTCCACCTTCATAATAATCATCCGCCCATACTTGCTGAAAGATATTTTCCACATTGTACACTTTCTTCGGATGGCTCGCTAATAAATATAAAATATCAAACTCTTTCGGTGTTAATTCAACTTGTTCTCCGTACACATTCACTGTTCTTCGCTCCGGATCAATAACGACTCCGCCTACCTCTAAAGCAGATTTATTCTCCGCTACTTTTGGCTGATTTAACGTAAGAAACCGGCGTAATTGTGCATTTACACGTGCAACTAATTCAATCGGTGTAAAAGGTTTCGTCATATAATCATCTGCACCTAATACAAGACCTGTCACCTTATCAAAATCAGACGTTTTCGCACTTAAGAAAATGATTGGCATATGGTGCTTCGCACGAATTTGGCGCGTCACTTCATAACCATCCATCTTCGGCATCATAATATCTAAAACCACTAAATCGATTGGCTGCGTTTCAATAATATGAATTGCCTCTTCTCCATCAGCTGCTTTCACGACGTGGTAATCTTCTTTTTCTAAATGTATCTCAATTAAATCAGCAATTTCTGCCTCATCATCAGCTATTAAAATTGAAATGCGCTTCATTTTACTCCCCCTTTTATACGCTAGATTGTAAACTAGTCTATCCAATTTGTACAATACGAAAAGGCTACTCGTTAAAGTAACCTTGGTAAATAAAATTATATCAGCGATTTTCCAAATATATCGACCACTACTTGAATTATATCGGCGATTTTTCAATTATATCGACCGTAACTCGAATTATATCAGCGATTATTGAAATATATCGACTTACCGACAATTAACGACAAAATCCCTACCGCTCCAAAACAATCCGCTGTTTCGTAATTTCCGCCAATCTCCCGCGATCCACCTCATACTCAGCATCAATGCTTTGCGGTACAATCACTTTCCCATCTTTAAGCATCACTTCCGGCGAAATAATATCCTTCTCCCAATGTCGACTAGAAGCTGATATATCACCAGGAATCGTAAAGTTCGGCAATGAAGCAAGCGCAACATTTTGCGCTCGTGAAATCCCCATCTCTACCATACCACCGCACCAAACAGGGATATTATGCTCCATACAATAATTATGAATTTGAACCGATTCTGTTAATCCGCCCACTCGCCCTGGTTTAATGTTAACGATTTGGCAACTGCCAAGTGTAATCGCAACGCGCGCGTCTTCTAAACTATGGATGCTTTCGTCTAAGCAAATTGGCGTTTCAATTTTCTTTTGCAGCTGTGCATGATCAAGAAAATCGTAATCCGCTAGCGGTTGTTCAATCATCATCAGCCTGAATTCATCTAATCGTTTCAGTTTCTCTGCATCCGCTAATGTATACGCAGAATTCGCATCAGCCATTAACGGGATGTACGGAAACTCTTTACGAATTTCTTTTAATAACTCGTAGTCATGTTCTGGCTTTATTTTCACTTTAAAACGCTCGTATCCTTCTTCCGCGTACTTCTCGATTTGTTTTAACATAATCGGAATCGTATTAATTCCGATTACAACACCGACTTCAATTTCAGACTTAGTTCCGCCAAGTAATATCGCTAGCGATTTCTTTTGACGCTTCGCATATAAATCCCAAACAGCCCCTTCAATTCCCGCCTTTGCCATTCGGTTTCTTTTTATATGTTGAAATAGACCCGGTACCTCATTCGGATGAGAAATTTCAGCCTTTAATAAATCAGGTAATAAAAAGTCTTGCAGTACATGCAGTGCTGTCTTCACCGTTTCTTCCGTATACCACGGTTCAGAAAAAGCAACGACTTCACCAAATCCAATGTGTCCGTCCGTATCTTCTAATTCAATGACGATACTCTCACGCTTTTCATAAGTTCCATAGCTTGCAGCAAACGGGATTACGAGTGGCATTTCCGTTATATGAAGTGTCGCTTTTTTTATTTCCACTTACATCTCCTCCACTAATTGTCTTAACTCTCGTCTTAACAATTTCTTCGAAGCATTTCGTGGTAATTCCTCTAAGAAACACACTTTCTTCGGCACTTTATATTTCGCTAATTTCTCCTCGCAAAAATGAAGAATTTCTTCTTCTGTTACCGCCCCGCTTTTTACAACAAAAGCAGCCGGTACTTGTCCCCATTTATCGTCAGTCATACCGACAACACCTGCTTCCGCTACCATCGGATGAGAAAGCAACACCTCTTCAATTTGGGCCGGATATATATTTTCCCCACCAGAAATAATTAAATCACTGCGGCGATCTAATACGTATAAAAATCCTTCTTCGTCTAAATAACCGAGGTCACCAGTATGAAGCCAGCCATTTTGAATTGTCTCGCGCGTCGCATCTTCACGATTAAAATAGCCACCTGTTACGTTTGGTCCTTTTACTACGATTTCGCCTTCCGCATGTGGCGGCACTACGACGCCATCTTTTTCAATACGGAGTTGGCACTGGAATAAAGGTTTCCCAGCTGATCCTACTTTCGTTAACATGTAATCTGCGGATAACGTACAAATTTGCGACGACGTTTCTGTCATTCCGTACGTTTGATACACAGGAATTCCTTTATCTACACACGTTTCTAATAACGGTTTCGGCGCTGGTCCTCCGCCAAGTAACATGCATCGTAAAGAAGATGGATATGTTCCTTCTCCAAGTCTCTCTAATAAATCTGTTAACATTTTAGAAACGACAGAAATAATCGTAACACCTCTCGTTTGAAGTGCTTCATGAATAAAATTAGCATCATATTTCGGAACGAGTAAAATGCGCATACCATACATAATATTTTTCATCAAAAGAGATAGTCCGCCAACATGGAACATCGGCATACAAGCTAACCAGCAATCATCATCACGAAGCCCTAAGTTAAGCGAAGAACCGACTGCACTTGCCCAGTGATTGCCGTACGTTAAAATAACGCCTTTCGGTTTCCCTGTCGTCCCAGACGTATAAATAATTGTCATCGCTTCTTCTAAAGAGAATTCTTCTTGTATAGAGGCTTCTGCCTTTGGCCCATTCATCACTTCAGCGAACGAATAGACAGGAACACCCTTAGCCTCAAAATCTTGATCCGTCACTAAACAAACAACTTCAGCATCATCCATTTGCCAAAGTAGCTCTTCTCTTGAAAGACGCGTATTTAAAAGCACAGCTACTGCACCTACGTAAGATAGGGCGTGAATAACTGAAATCATCTCCATACCATTTTTCATCAGAACAGCCACCTTTTGTCCCTGCTTCACTCTAACATGTGAAAGCTGTTCACAAACAGATACTACTTTTTCATGCAGCTGCATGAAAGTAACTTTCTCTTCCTCTATTTCAATTGCAGTACGATCAGGTGTTAAAAATGCACGTTGCATTAACCAATTCGGCATCGTCTCCATCATTCATTCTCCTTTCATGAAAGAAAGAGACTTGATATGACATCAAGTCTCTTAGTTGTTTTGTTTCCGGTTTGATCTTATCTAGCTGCAGCGACTAGAATGTCCGGTGGCTTCACTTCTTCCTACGAGGCAAAAAGCGCCTCTCTGTCAGAAGCT
>NZ_MACH01000047.1 GCF_001884065.1 Bacillus proteolyticus | reverse complement strand
CACATTCTGAACGAGCCGCTTCCGCTTTTGATCACATCCAGCTGCGCCTCCTAGCCCCTTCCGTCTAAGAACCTTCCGCACGAGAAAGTAAAAAACACTTTCTGTGCGAAAGAACCTTAGCCTACGGGGCTAAACAGTCGGCTCCGCTTTTGATCACGGGAAACGAGGGAATTGACCGAAGTCCGGACTGCGTTTTTCTTTGAACGCGTCGCGACCTTCTTTTGCTTCGTCAGTTGTGTAGTACAATAACGTTGCGTCTCCAGCTAGTTGTTGAATACCAGCTAGACCGTCTGTGTCTGCGTTGAATGCAGCTTTTAGGAAACGAAGTGCCATTGGGCTGTTTGCTAAAATTTCTTGTGCCCATTGTACTGTTTCTGCTTCAAGTTGTTCTAATGGTACTACTGTGTTTACTAAGCCCATATCAAGCGCTTCTTGTGCACTGTATTGACGACATAGGTACCAAATTTCGCGAGCTTTCTTGTGGCCTACCATACGAGCTAAGTAACCAGCTCCGTATCCACCGTCAAAGCTTCCTACTTTAGGACCTGTTTGTCCGAATACAGCGTTGTCTGCAGCGATTGTTAAGTCACATACGATATGAAGTACGTGTCCTCCACCAATCGCATAACCTGCTACCATTGCGATAACTGGTTTAGGAATTGCGCGAATTAGACGTTGTAAGTCTAATACGTTTAAACGAGGGATTTGGTCGTCACCTACATATCCACCATGACCGCGAACTTTTTGGTCGCCGCCAGAACAGAATGCACGTCCACCTTCACCTGTTAAAATGATAACGCCAACATTTGCATCATCACGAGCGTGTGCAAAAGCATTGATTAACTCCATTACCGTTTTAGGACGGAATGCGTTATGTACTTCAGGGCGGTTAATCGAAATCTTTGCGATACCATTGTATGTTGAATAAATAATATCTTCGTAATTGCCTTCTGTTACCCATTCAATAGCCATTACTATTACCTCCTTGTATATTTCTGATCTCTTCTATAAGTTTGGCTTCCTTCTTAGATGAAAAAAGCATCACTGCATAGTTTTTAGAAATCCCTTTACTATTGTATCAAACTTTTCCGGTTGTTCCACATGAATTGCATGGCCAGCACCATCAATTTTGACAAATTTCGCGTCAAAGACGTATTTTTCGATGTTTTTTAATATGCGAAAGAACTTTTCATCATGCTCCCCGTTCATTAAAAGAACAGGCATTTTTAAGTTTTGTAACTCGTTCCACCATGAAGGCTGAGCCCCTGTTCCCATGCCGCGAAGACTATTTGCAAGTCCTTTAGGGTTATTAGAAAGTCGTTCTTTTCGCACCGCCTCTTTTACGTTTTGTACTAAACGTTTTTGCGTTTCGAACAGCGGAATATTTTCCCACATCGTTACAAAACTTCGGATGCCTTCTTTCTCAATTTTATCGGCAAGTCGCTCATCTTTTTCCTGGCGTTCTTTTCGCTCATCTGCACTCTCAAGTCCAGCTGTACAATTTTCTAATACTAGAGAACGTACATATTCTGGATATAAACATGCCATCGTAATCGCAAGTCTACCTCCCATTGAATAGCCAAGTATATGTGCTTTTTCAATATGAAGATAATCCAGTAGTTCCTTCATTTGCAGTGCCACATTTTGAATATCATAATGTGGCACATCTGCAGGACTTTCCGTTTTTCCGTGTCCAACAATGTCCACTAGAATGACTTGAAACTGCTCGCCCCAAGATGGAATAAAGGAACGCCACGTTTCCATGCTTCCCGTAAAACCATGAAGAAGTAGAAGTGGTTCTCCGCTTCCGACTACTTCATATTCATACGATACACCTTGCAGCGTTACGTTCATTTTGATTCACCTTGCAAAGATGTAGTGATAACGTCCATTGTTTTCGCCCATAATTCACGATGTAATTTCAAGTTTTCATCACGATTCGTACAAATTTCCACAACGTGTAAACCTTTCGCCCTCGTTCCAGTTTGTACTTCTTCTCGGAATTGCCCCCAACCATTTACACGGCTAAATGAACCGCCGTACATTTTGACAACATGCTCGTAATCAAGCCCAATTGGTGTTCCAAATAAGGATTCGAAATGTTCCTTTTTCTCATATTGTGGTAAGAATGAGAAAATACCGCCACCATCATTATTTACAACGACAATCGTTATATTTAACTCATGTAATTTTGCGGCTAATAACCCGTTTAAATCATGATAAAATGATAAATCACCAATTACTAATACGAGTGGATCACAAATAATACTCGCTCCTAAAGCAGTCGAAATGATGCCATCAATACCATTTACACCGCGGTTTGCCATCACTTGAATATTTTTATCCGATGTGAAGAAAAATGAATCTGTATCGCGAATTGGCATACTATTACTCGCAAATAACGTTGCGCCTTCTGGTAATACACGAACAATATCCGTAATGACTTTTCCTTCAAATGCAGTTTCATATGTTTCCATTTCACGAAGCGCTTCCTTCGTTTTTTCGTTTATATGTTTCCACATTCCGAACCAATCATTCTTTTTCATAACTGGCATTTTTTCTATTAGTGCACTGCAAAATGCAATATCACTTGCTTGGACAACTTCTGTCGCAACAAGAGCTGGGTCTCTCCATTCCCCAGATTCATCAACAACGATATGAACGGCTTTCGTTTGTTTTTTGATGAACTGCGTTAATGCTTTCGAAACAGGCATACCGCCAAAGCGTATTAAAACTCGCGGCTTCCACGTTTCCTTTAACAATTCATTTCGTAAAAATGTATCGTAACAATCTATAACCATCGTTTTATCATGATTACCACTACGAATGTTAGAAAGCGGATCTGCTAAAATTGGATATCCTGTTTTCTCAGCTACTTTCGTAACAACTTTTGCGATTTCTGGATGACTGTCGTCTCCACAAATAATAAGCCCCTTTTCCATGTTTGAAAGGCGCCCTACAAGAGAATTTACATATTCACTCGGCATCGTCACATTTCCTTGCTGAACTACTCTTGTATATTCACCACGCCCTTTATCCCATAAACTTTCTAATGAGAAATCCGGGATAAGTGGCTCACGAACTGGAAAATTAAGATGAACAGGTCCTTGCGGCGCTAAACAGGCACTTGCTATCGTACGCTGCGTCGTCATGCGAGCGTAATGATACATCGCTTCACTTGCTTCTGGAAGTGCCATCTCTGTAAATTGCTTCACAAAAGTACCATATAAATTAAACTGATTCATCGCCTGTGGTGCACCTATATCTCTTAATTCATGCGGTCTATCTGCTGTTAAGACGATAAGCGGCACTCTTGAATGAAAAGCTTCACATACAGCTGGATAATAGTTCGCCGCTGCCGTTCCTGACGTACATAATAGTGCAACAGGTCGTTTTTTTGCTTTTGCAATACCAAGCGCAAAAAATCCTGCTGATCTTTCGTCTACATGTAAATATGTTTTCATTCCTTTATGTTGTTCCATTAGTAAGGCAATCGGCGTTGACCGTGAGCCAGGACTAATGACAACATCACATACATTTAGACGCGTCAGTTCATCCACGAACGCGCCTAAATAATATGATAATGCTTCTATATGATTGTTCATTTCATTAATTCCTCCAAAGCACCAAGCATCGGTCTAAACTTCAAACTTGTTTCTTCATATTCAAGCTGCGCTACTGAATCAATTACGATACCGCAGCCGGCAAATAAGGATGCTTTCTCGCCATTTAATAATCCGCAGCGAAGTGCAACCGCAAATTCACCATTTCCTTCATCATCTATAAAGCCAATTGGTGCACCATACAATCCTCTATCTAAAAGCTCTACATCACGGATTAATTTCAATGCCTCATGACGAGGTGTACCACCAAGAGCTGGCGTTGGATGCAATTCTTCTACCATCGCTAAAAGACTTGCATCACCTTTCGCTTCTACTGGTGTATATAAATGGATTAAGTTTTTCGTCGTTAATAAGCCTGGGCTCTCCGGAATATTAACAGATTCACAATGCTCACTTAGCACACCTCGAATCATATTAACTACATAACCGTGTTCAGCCAAATTCTTTTCATCATGAAGAAGCGTCTCACCATTTTGTTTACTTTCTTCTATAGAATTACCATGACCAATTGAACCCGCAAGGCACATCGATGTAAACTTCTCGCCTTCTTTTCGAATCAATCGCTCAGGTGTCGCCCCTAAGAAGCATGCTCCTTTATAATCAAAAGAAAATACGTAACAATCCGGTTGCCCAATGCGAAGCGCTTCTAAAACAAGAGCGGAATCAATATGCTGATCCATCGTCAATTTTAGCTCCCTTGCTAATACAACCTTCTGCACGTTCCCTTGCTTCATTTCATCCTGCACTTTTCCAATCGCATTCATCCAGCCCTTCGGATCAACTTCTACTTTCGAAGTAGTTGTTAGTTTAGCTCCTTCTAGTGCACATTTACTCTCTTGTAAAATTCTTTCTTCTAAAGAAATAATTTCGTTAGAAAGAGTTTCTGCACAATCTTCAGCTGAAACGAACTTATTAATGGTTAACCACGCTTTTTCATTTTTTACAGTTAATAAAAATGCTGGTAGTGAAAATGTGGTATCCTCAAATTCTTTCCAAAGATCTGTTTTTTCTTTTTCTTGGTCAAATGAAAATCCACCAAATAAAAGAGGGCCTGTTCCAAATTCGTATCCTTCTCTTTGTACAAATGCTTTCTCTTTTACTTTATCCCACTCGTCACCAGCAGTTTGAAAGCGTTTGTGAGAAGAGTTTGCTATAGTGAAAACAGAGCCAATTCCAGCAAATATTACATGCTGAGCTGGGTCTGCAAAATAACATCTATTTTCGAATGCAATCCTTTTTCCTGCTGCATAAAACAGAAGTGGATCCACCCAATCTATTTGTTTTACAAAACTAACTAATATTTTTTCATCAGTCGCACGCTTAATGGCTGCAACAAAAACTTCTTGTAAGCCTTTTTGTTTCGTTTGAATCACAATTGTCTCCCCCCTATGGGCGAAAAATAGTCATAATTACGCTTGATTTTAAGATACACCTCAAACGAAAGGCCTGTCAACGTTTAGCATTTCTGAGAAATTCACCTTCTCTTCCTAGAAAATAAACGTTGACACTAAATGATGCTTTTTCTACACTTAATTGTGTACAATATGTGACCTAAGGAGGATTCAACATGGAAATGAACGTCGAAACGAATTCCTCTCCTACGGCGCCAAAGCCAAGTAAACAAACAGGCTGGCGCATTTGGTGGAGTTTATTACGTCCCCATACATTAACAGCAGCTTTCGTTCCTGTTTTCATCGGAACAGCGTATGCGATGCAGGTCGGAGGTATAAATCAAATACATCTCCCTCTTTTCCTTATAATGCTTCTTGCTTGTCTTCTCATTCAAGCAGCAACAAACATGTTTAATGAATACTTTGATTATAAAAGAGGGCTCGATCACGAAGGTTCAGTTGGTATCGGCGGCGCTATCGTTCGCGATGGCATTCAGCCTAAAACAGTACTTAACTTAGCATTTGGATTCTTCGGCATCGCAATACTATTAGGTGTTTATATTTGTATGAATTCTAGCTGGTGGCTTGCTGCAATCGGTCTTGTTTGTATGGCCGTTGCTTACCTTTATACAGGTGGCCCACTTCCAATTGCATATACACCATTTGGAGAATTAACAGCTGGATTATTTATGGGTGTCATTATTATTGGGATTTCATTCTTTATTCAAACTGGAACTGTAACATCAGAAGTCATTTTACTATCTATTCCAAGCTCCATTTTAATTGGTGCGATTTTACTAGCTAATAACATTCGTGACTTGGATGGAGATAAAGAAAACGGTCGTAAAACGTTAGCAATTCTCGTTGGACGCGAAAGAGCCGTTGGTGTACTTGCCTCTATGTTCATCGTATCCTACATTTGGACAATCGCTTTAATCATCGTTAACATCGTATCACCATGGATGCTTATCGTATTTTTAAGTGCACCGAAAGCATTTAAAGCGACGAAAGGCTTTATCGGCAAAAGCATTCCAATGGAAATGGTACCTGCGATGATTTCAACAGCAAAAACAAATACAATTTTCGGTTTCCTAATGGGAATCGGATTATTGCTTGGATATTTCCTATAGAAAGGAGCTGCTTACGCAGCCCCTTTTTTTATATACCAACTTCTAAGCTGAAATTCATCTCATAATTCCCACCTCCAACGCTCATACTATGTAAAGAAACTGAATTGTAGGAAGGTGGACGACTATGTTAACTCCACAACAAATAAATCAATTTAAATCTATTTTAGAAAAACAACAGCAAGAAGTTGAACAAACAATACAAACTCATGAGAATACAGATCGTGCTTCTGAACGTGATTCAGTGGGAGAATTGTCTAGCTATGACAACCATCCAGGTGATATGGCTACAGAATTGTATGAACGTGAGAAAGATTTCGGGCTCATCGAATTTTGGCATAAACAACTAGAAGATACGAAACATGCCTTGCAAAAAATTGAGGCTGGTACGTACGGTATTTGCGAAGTGTCTGGTGAGGAAATTCCGCTTGAAAGATTAGAAGCAATGCCGACTGCTACAACGTGTATACAGCACACTACAAATAAATTGGATATGAACACGCGACCAGTTGAAGAAGAGGTGTTGGCTCCTTCGTTTCATAAGCACGACGAAGATCATTCTGTAGAGTACGATGCTGAAGATGCATGGCAAGACGTCGCAAATTACGGAACGTCTGAAACTCCATCTGATTTAGAAAGACAAGATTCCAAAAACTATAATGGCATGTACGTAAATAGTGAAGAGAATGTAGGCTTCGTTGAGGATTTTGAAAACTTTATTGGTACGGATATGTATGGTAAAAACCCACAAGTTTTCGCTACAGAGGAACATGAAGAATATGAGCAAATGCTTGATGACTTTGAAGAACGTACTTTTAAAGGTGAATTATCTTCAAATGAATCTAGCTCCAAAGAATAAAAAAAGCATTCCGAAATTCGGAATGCTTTTTATCATTAGCTAATTAGTTTTTTGTAACGTTAGCTGCTTGTGGTCCGCGGTTGCCTTCAACGATTTCGAAAGAAACTTCTTGACCTTCTTCTAAAGTTTTGAATCCTTCGCCTTGAATAGCTGAGAAATGTACGAATACGTCTTCTCCGCCTTCAACTTCGATGAAACCGAAACCTTTTTCGCCGTTAAACCATTTAACTTTACCTGTTTGCATGTCATGTACCTCCTAAATAAAAATGAAACTATGAATCCACATGAAAAGGTGGATATAAAGGACATGAATGTATAACAAGCTTACAGCCTTTAATTCAACGTGCTTTATTTCCGTACCACATTATGTAGCTCAATAGTGACTTCACTATATCACGCTCAATCCAAAACGTCAAATGAGAACACTTTCACTCCAGCGTTTTTTATAATCCTAGTATAACCATAAATTCCTATTCTATTTTACTTTTATTTGAAAATTAACAAAACTACAGTTTTCTAATCTCGTTAAATTCTGTACAATATGATTATCTATTACATTGAGGTGAAGAAAATGAAGGCACATGAAATCGAATATAAATTATATGGCGATGATATGCAGTTCGTTGAAATTGAATTGGACCCAGAAGAAAGTGTTATTGCTGAAGCTGGCGCAATGATGATGATGGAAGATCATATTGAAATGGAGACAATCTTCGGCGATGGTTCAGGACCATCTGGCGGCTTATTCGGGAAATTAATGGGCGCTGGTAAACGTCTCGTTACAGGTGAAAGCATGTTTATGACCGTATTTACAAATACAGGTCATGGCAAACGCCACGTATCATTCGCCGCTCCGTATCCAGGAAAAATTATTCCTGTTGATTTAACAGAGTATCAAGGAAAAGTCGTTTGTCAAAAAGACGCATTTCTTTGTGCCGCAAAAGGTGTTTCTATCGGAATCGAGTTTACAAAGAAAATTGGAACTGGTTTCTTCGGTGGTGAAGGTTTCATCATGCAAAAACTTGAAGGTGACGGATTTGCTTTCATGCACGCAGGTGGAACAGTATATAAACGTGAATTGAAACCTGGTGAAAAACTTCGCATTGATACAGGTTGTCTCGTTGCAATGACAAAAGACGTTAACTATGATGTTGAATTCGTTGGAAAAGTAAAAACAGCTCTATTTGGCGGTGAAGGTTTATTCTTCGCAACGTTAGAAGGTCCTGGAACTGTTTGGATTCAGTCTTTAACACTTAGTCGCTTAGCAGCACGCCTTACAAGCCCAGCAGCTCAAAGCAGCGGTGAAGGCAGCGTTTTAGGCGGACTTGGTCGCCTTTTAGATGGGAAAGAATAAATAGAGTCCTTCTGGGACCATAGCCATCAACTTAAGAGAATGAATAAAATGAAAACACCCTTTCATAGTACTGCATGAAAGGGTGTTTTCATTTACGTCTACAAACAACAACAACACGTTGGTTGAGGAGCTACGCATACTAGGTGAAGAATTCCGAAATAAATTTTCCGAATCATCAATCCATGAGGTTAGATAATATGTCCAGACATAATGCTGTCCTCGTTTTTTCTCCATTTTAGTTCACCCCTCATTATTTAGATAAAATCTGCCTTAAACTAACGGGACAGGGTAGTTTAATAAGGTAATATTTGGATCAAGATAGATATAAGTAGAAAAATTAATAAGGTTTACTTCAGTAAAATAAGGTATATTATATTTGTTGAATAGATTCTCTTTAAAGACAAGAAAAGTAGGTGAACAAAGTGGGAAAATATCAATTAGATTACAAAAGTCAGGTAGCTGTGGCAAAGTTTCATGAAAAACAGACGCCTGCCAAATTTGATAAAAAGCAACAACTTGAAAAATTGCGTGCGGAGTATTTGAAAAAGAAGCAAAAACAAACTGATAAATAACATGTTACGTTTTCCCTAATTTTCTGTATATCGTGCAAACAAACACAAGAAAATAGGTAAGTTATTCATCGTTCAAATATATACAGGCTATTTTTTCAAACCTCTTACTTAATGAACTAAAAAAGTCGATTCCTTGAGATGGAAATCGGCTTTTTTTAGTTAGGTGGACTATACAAACCATTTTTAACCATATAACATTCCATCGCTTCATTAAGCCATAACTCTTCTTCCTCATGTTTACAAAAATCATACTCCCTCACGTAACTGTAGGTTCAAGCCTTTTTTCAAAAAGAATGAATCAAGTTCCTCACTGCATATATTGAACTATACCTTTTCTTAAGGAGGGCTTTCTTGATGCGTACTCCTTTATCCTTTGATAAAGATACTGCCATATTATTAGCATCTTGCTGCGATCTAACGTATGAACAATATAAACAAAATGGGATTTTTGAAATACCTGATGGATTCCAATATGCACAAGGCTTTCAAGGGAAAGCGATTCAAACGATGGAATGGTTTGGGTTCATATTAGAATCTGAAGATACGATTATTGTAGCTTTTAGGGGCACACAAACAGATACAGACTGGATTATCGATTCACTCGTCAACCAAAGGCCATACCCATATGCTTTAAACAGTGGAAATGTCCATAACGGCTTCCTTTCTATTTATGAATCTTGCCGAGATTCTATTATGGATATGCTCGTATCATTGCCAGCCCATAAGAAACTTCTTGCAACAGGTCATAGCTTAGGAGGGGCACTCGCTACATTACACATACTAGATGCACGTATAAATACTGCCTTCTCACAGTATGGTCTTTATACATTTGCCTCTCCAAAAGTTGGAGATATCGCCTTTCGAAATTATTATAAACTGCAAGTAGCTAGTAGCTTTCGTTTCGTCAACTTATTCGATGTCGTTCCACTTCTCCCTCCCCGAAACATAAATTTTAATGATCGTGATTGGGAATATGCACACGTTCATCACAACATGACATTTACGAAAAATACAAAATCCATTATAAATAATCATTCCATTACAACATACAAAACATGTCTGACTTCTCATTTTTAAACAGTAAACAATTGGAAATTAAACATTTTTATACTATAATAATCTATGAAATGACTTTCGGATGAGGGGACCTTACATGCTAAAATTTTTCTTTGCACTTTTTCTGATAATAATTTTTTCGTTTACAGGTTTCTTTACATTTTCATACTTTGCGACAGGGGAATATGGTGGAACAGGTATAATATATACGTTCGTGCCTTACCTTTCTTAAGCAAAATAAGTAAAACGAGCTTAATCTCATTAAGCTCGTTTTATTTTTCTACTCAAGCGCATCCCTGTTTTAAAAGTGAATAAATAAAAGCCCCTTCAAAAGGGGCTTTTATCTAAAACAATTTAACAGTATTACCAATTCCCCAAATTTCATTACTGTACTGCAAAATTGTTCGATCACTCGCAAAATGCCCAGATTGTGCAATGTTCAAAATCGACATTTCCAGCCATTTTTGCCTATTTTCATAGGCCCTTCCGACAGCTTCTTGTCTTTCAGCATATGGGCTAAAATCTCGAAGGACGAAGTATTCATCGTTTTGAATAACGAGAGAATCATAAATCGCTTCAAATTCAGCTCCCGACTGTGCAAAGAAACCATTCGTTAACTGATCTACTACTTTTTTAATATGCATATTGTGGTGATAATAATCACTTGCACGATATCCACCATTTTGATAGTAATAAAGAACCTCGTCGGCCGTTAAGCCAAAAATGAAGCAGGCATCATCACCGACCCGGTCTTTTATTTCAATATTAGCTCCATCTAACGTTCCGAGTGTAATTGCACCATTCATCATGAATTTCATGTTACCTGTTCCCGATGCTTCTTTACTCGCAGTTGAAATTTGTTCACTTACATCTGCCGCCGGGAATATATCTTCAGCTAAAGAAACTCGGTAGTTTTCTAGAAAGATAACTTTCATAAACTGACTTACGTACGGATCGTTATTTACTTTTCTTGCAAGCTCATTTATTAATTTAATAATTTTTTTCGCGTAATAATAGCCAGGTGATGCTTTCGCTCCAAAAATAAAAGTACGCGGGTAAAATGAAAATCTAGTATCCTCTTTTAAACGGTTATACAAGTATAAAATATGAAGAACATTTAATAATTGTCGTTTATAGGCATGTAGTCTTTTCACTTGCACATCAAAAATAGAATTTGGATCAATCGTGATCCCCATTTTATTTTGAATGCGCTCCGCTAAAATAATCTTACGCTCTTGTTTTACCCCTGCAAGCTTTTCTTGGAAACTAGCATCATGTTGGAATGTTTGCAGCGCTTGAAGCTTAATCGGTTCTTTCTTCCACTCTGTTCCAATCGCTTCCGAAATAAGATTCGTCAGCTGAGGATTCGCCTTCATTAGCCAGCGCCTATGAGCAATTCCATTCGTTTTATTATTAAACTTATCTGGATAAAATTCATAGAACAATCGCATTTCACGTTGCTTTAAAATTTCTGTGTGGATTTTCGCCACACCGTTAACGCTATGGCTACCAACAATCGCTAAATGAGCCATTTTCACAAGGTCATGCGCAATAATGGCCATGTCCTCAATGCGCTTCCAATCGTACGAATAACGGTCCCAAAGCTCATGACAGAAACGTTCATTAATTTCTTCAATAATCATATAAATTCTCGGTAATAACGGTTTAAAAATGTGAATTGGCCATTTCTCAAGCGCTTCTGATAACGTCGTATGATTCGTATAGGAAATCGTCTGCGTTGTTATGTGCCAAGCTTCTTCCCATGTCAATTTTTCTTCGTCTAATAAAATACGCATAAGTTCTGGAATTGCTAGAACCGGATGTGTATCGTTTATATGAATCGCAATTTTTTCATGTAACTGACGAAGACTACCGTGCCTCTCCCTATGCATACGAACGATATTTTGCAAACTTGCTGATACGAGGAAATACTGTTGTTTTAAACGAAGTATTTTCCCCTCATCATGCGTATCATCTGGATATAAAAACTCCGATACAGCCTCTGTTTCACGCTTATATTTCAAAATATCTTTACAATTTTGTGGGAAAGGAACTGGCTCCGCATTCCAAAGTCTAAGCGTATTTACAGTACTTGTTTCATACCCTACAACTGGTACGTCGTATGGTACTGCCATAATAACTTCTGCATTTGTATGCCTGAACTCTAAACGCCCATCAATTTCTAGCGGTTCAACGTTTCCGAAATAACTTACTTCTACAGCTTGATCATACCTTCTTACTTCCCAAACATTTTCATGAAGAAGCCACTGTTCTGGAAACTCTACTTGATAGCCATCAACAATTTTTTGATCAAACAGGCCATGCTTATAACGAATACCACAGCCATGTCCTGGTAAGTTTAAAGAAGCAAGCGAGTCGAGGAAACAGGCTGCTAATCGTCCAAGTCCACCATTTCCAAGTCCTGCATCTGCTTCAACCTCTTCTAACTCGTGCAAAGAAATTCCAAGTTCAGAAAGCCCCTTTTCACATACATCCCTGATACCTAAGTTTAATATGTTACTTCCAAGCAAACGCCCAAGTAAAAATTCAATGGATAAGTAATACATTTGCTTTTGGTCTCCAGACCGATAACTTTCATTCGTTGTAATCCATTGACTATTCATATACTCACGTACCATATGACCGAGGGTATTATACTGATCACGAGTTGTAGAATCTTTGAAACTTTTCCCATACATCGTTTCTAATTTTTCTAGAAAAGCGGATTTGAAGCTTTCAACATGAGTAAACATTTATTCACCACCTCAATGTTATTCCATGAGACTTTTATACAATTTCTTGTACGCAAGAGCCGATTTCCCCCAACTATAATCTTCAGTCATCGCTTGCTTTACAAGCCTATCCCATACCGGTTTATCTTGATAAAACTCAATTGCACGGAGAACCGTATGTAACATGTCATGTGCATTAAAGTTCGTAAAGCTAAAGCCATTTCCAATTCCAGTTTCTTCATCGTAAGAATGTACAGTATCATTTAATCCACCTGTTTCTCTTACAATTGGAATCGTGCCATATGCTAGTGCAATAAGTTGTCCAAGGCCACACGGTTCAAACAGCGATGGCATTAAAAACAAATCGCTTCCCGCATATACTTGGTGCGCTAACTCTTCATTAAATCCGATATATACTTTTACCTTTTCTGGATACTCGTATGCCATCCATTCAAAGAACTGCTCGTATTCAGAATCTCCTGACCCTAAAATAATACATTGTACATCTTCTTCCATTATTTCACGGAATACAGTACGTACTAGATCAAGCCCCTTTTGCTTCGTTAATCGTGTTACCATCGAAATAACTGGCGTATCTTCTTTTTCTGGCAACCCAAAATAACGCTGCAATGCACGTTTATTTTCATTCTTTCCATCTAATGACTCTGCACTATACTGAGCAGTAATATACGAATCTGTTTCTGGATTATATACGCTCGTATCAATTCCATTTACAATGCCACTAAGCTTATCGTTATTCTTTCGTAACAATCCATCTAACTTCTCACCGAAAAACTCATATTGAATCTCTTCTTTATATGTCGGGCTAACCGCTGTAATTTGGTCAGATGCGATAATACCGCCTTTCATAAAGTTCACGTTTCCATAAAACTCAAGCTGTTCACTATGAAAATATTCATGACCAAGCTCCAGTAAGTCGTACATCACTTCAGCAGGAAATACACCTTGGAACTGCAAGTTATGAATCGTATATACCGTTTTAATATGCTCATATAACGGGTTTTCTTGATACTTTTCACGAAGCAAGAAATTAACCATAGCTGTGTGCCAATCATGGCTATGAAGAACATCTACTTCGAAATCAAGATGCGGAATACACTCTAAAACTGCTTTTGAAAAATAAGAAAAACGCTCCCCATCATCATAATGACCATATAGAGAATCTCTCTTAAAATAATATTCATTATCTATTAAGTAATACGTAATCCCATCCTGCTCACCTTTTAAAATCCCACAATATTGGTTTCTCCATCCAAGAGGAACGTTAATTACTTTATGAAGCGTACATCCTTCTCTTAGCTCTTTCGGGATAAGACTGTAGTTCGGAAGTATAATGCGAACATTCACTCCTAATTTTTTCAATTCTTTTGGGAGCGCTCCTGCCACATCAGCTAGACCTCCGGATTTAATAAATGGTACACATTCTGATACTGCAAATAAAATATTCACCTGTTGTTCCACTGCACGAAAAGCGTATACATCATAAATCGCTCTTCTTACAGCTTCCTCCCTTCAAGTTTTCATGTAGAGTAAAACCATAATTAGTGGGGGCTTTCTAAATCCCCCACTAATTATGTACCTGCTATTTACGAATAACTATTGATTGTACTATTTTGTACACTGCCTTTTTCTACAACATATGGCTCATCAGCACTTCCTTTTAACACTACGCCGTCGCCAAGTTTCACATCTTTATCAATAATAACACCATCTATTATACAATTATCTCCAATTTGGCTCTTTTGCATAATAATACTATTACGAACAATTGAACCTTTTCCAATTTTAACAGAACGGGAGACAACACTATTTTCCACTTCACCTTCAATAATACTGCCGTTTGCAATCATCGTATTTTTCACTACTGCACCCTTCATATAGCGAGTTGGTGGCTCATCTTTTACTTTCGTAAAGATTGGTGCTTCTTTCTTAAATAATTGCTTCCAAATAGAAGGCTGCAAAATTTCTAGACTATGTTTATAGTAACTTTCAATCGAATCAATAATAGCTACATATCCTGTATGCTCATACGTAGCAATATGCAATGATTCCCCGCGCTTTTCTCTCACTACATCAAATAAACTGTATTGCTCCACATCTTTATATGTCTCAAATAAGTCTAGCAGTAATTTTTTCTTTAACACATATGTTTGAAGCGAAACCCCTTCATGACAAACTTCCGTAATATCTGCGGACGTATGTATATGTCGATCTAACACCGCTTGAAAATTTAACGCTGTTACAAGATGGCTATTTGTAATAACAACATACTCTTCTCTGCTTCTTAGAAAATAATCAACATGTCTTCTAAAATGTGCAAAAGATCCAAATTCGTCATGATCGCATTGGCAGTTCGGTGGGAATAAAAACAGTCCATCACGCTTTCTATCTAAATCCCACTGTTTTCCTGAACCGACATGATCCATTAAAGAACGATTTTTATGACTTGTAAAAACCGCTACACTATGAATATTAGAATTCACCATATTTGAAAGCATGAAATCAATGAGTCGGTAACGGCCCCCAAACGGTAACGCCGCTAATGAACGATGCCCTGTTACTTTCTTTAAGGAAGGAAAACTTCCCGTTGCATTAATAATTCCTAACATTTTTTCTCCCATTCATTTCATCCCCCTTTTCTATTTCCCTTCAGCAATTAGTACTACATCGTCAACATTTTTTTCTGGGCGAATTATTGTCCCATCTTCAATAACCATTTCTGAGCCAACAATCGCTCTTTCAATCACAACGTTTTTACCAATCTTTGCCCCAGGCATAACGACAGAATCGATTACCATACTACCTTCTTCTACCGTTACTCCTTGGAATAACACAGAATGCTTCACGTCCCCTTCAATGACGCATCCTTCATTAATAAGTGATTCTTCTACTTTTGCCTGCTGCGCAATATATTGAGGCGGCTCGTTTGGATTCACAGAACAAATGCGCCAATTACGGTCATTTAAATTCAACGATGTTTCATCGCGAAGTAAATCCATATTCGCTTCCCATAAGCTTTTCACCGTTCCAACATCTTTCCAATATCCTTCAAACGGATACGCCATCAGCTTCTTCCCCTCATCTAATAAAAGCGGAAGTACATCTTTTCCGAAATCATTACTAGATTCAGGATTTCTTGCATCCATCTCTAAATATTCTTTTAAAATGGCCCAGTTAAAAATATAAATTCCCATTGATGCAAGATTACTTCTTGGAAATTGCGGTTTTTCTTCAAATTCAACAACTTCCATCTCTTCATTTGTATTCATAATGCCAAAACGACTCGCTTCATCCCATGGCACTTCAATAACAGAAATTGAAACATCTGCTTCTTTCTCAATATGGTAATCTAGCATTTTGCTGTAATCCATTTTATAAATATGATCGCCTGATAAAATAAGGACATATTCTGGTTCATACTGGCTTAAATAGTTTAAGTTTTGATAAATAGCACTTGCCGTACCTGTATACCACTTCACACCTGAAGACTCCGCATAAGGGGGTAACACTGTGACTCCGCCGTTTACGCGGTCTAAATCCCAAGCGCTTCCGATTCCAATATAATTATGCAGTTCTAGAGGTTGATATTGCGTTAAAATCCCAACCGTTTCAATACCAGAGTTTGCACAGTTACTTAACGTAAAATCAATAATGCGATATTTACCACCAAATGGAACAGCTGGCTTAGCTAAATTTTTTGTTAATGCACTTAAACGACTACCTTTTCCCCCTGCTAGTAACATTGCTACGCACTTTTGTTTTTGAGCCATCTTGTTTTTTGCTCCCCTTTCTCGTCTTCACTGGTCGTAAAATGGATACGCCAAATGGTGGAATTGTAATTTCTACATGTGCTGCTTGATTATGATACGGTTCTAGAACCGCCTTGAGACGTTTCTTATTCACTTGCCCCGATCCGCCATATTGCTCAGCATCACTGTTTAAAATTTCGTTATAATACTCGAAATCTGGTACACCTACTTTATAGTTTTCATATGTAGCTTTCGTAAAATTACATACAACAACTAACGCATCTTCTTGCTTATCCCCTTGGCGAATAAACGAGAAAATACTTTGCTCATTATTATTAGCATCAATCCACTGAAACCCTTCAGGTGAATGGTCAAGCTGCCAAAGTGGTTTGGAGCGCTTATACAATGCTATGAGCTCTTTAAAGTAATCATGCATATTACGATGCATTTCAAAATCATGTAAATTCCAATCTAAATCTTCAAGATCTTTCCACTCATCAAATTGGCCAAATTCTCCACCCATAAAGAGTAATTTCTTACCTGGATGAGTAAAGAAATATCCATATAATAAACGGAGTTGGGCGAACTTATCCCAGTACTCTCCCGGCATTTTATTTAATAACGACTTTTTCCCATGAACGACTTCATCATGAGAAAGTGGCAATATGAAGTTTTCAGAGTGAGCATATATTAAAGAGAATGTCATTTTCTCATGAATGTATTTCCGGTACTCCGGTGCACATTCCATATATTTCAGCACGTCATTCATCCAACCCATATTCCATTTATAATTGAATCCAAGTCCACCCTCGTATGTTGGAGCTGTTACAAGCGGCCAAGCTGTTGAATCTTCTGCTGTCATAAGAAACTCTTCATCTTCTGCAAACACAGCTTCATTTAACTCCCGTAAGAAGGAAACAGCGTGTTCATTGCTTTGCTCTTTTCCTTCTTTATTCCAGTACAGCATATTCGCAACTGCATCTACCCTGAAACCATCAATATGGAAATACCTCATCCAAAATAATGCATTTGAAATTAAGAAATTACGTACTTCTCTCTTCCCTAAATCAAAATTAACAGTTCCCCATACCAGGTTTTCTTGTACATCTATATCTTTATATTCATAAGTCGGTGTCCCATCAAACAAATATAAACCGTGAGCATCTTTACAAAAATGCCCCGGCACCCAATCTAAAATGACACCGATTCCATATTTATGACATTCATCGACAAAATACATCAAATCATGTGGCGTGCCGAATCTACTTGTCGCTGCATAATATCCTGTTCCTTGATATCCCCAAGAACGATCATATGGATGCTCAACAAGCGGTATAATTTCAATATGTGTAAATTGATGTTCCACCACATACGGAATGAGCTCCTCGGCCATTCCTCTGTAAGAATACAGAGCGCCATCTTCTTTCTTTTTCCAAGAACCGAAATGTAATTCATAAACTGTCATCGCTTCTTTATAAATCGATTTTTTCTTTCTCTTACGAATCCAGTTTTTATCATTCCATTCATATCCCTCTATATCAAAAACTACAGATGCCGTATTTGGTCTTACTTCTGCATATACTGCGTAAGGATCTGCTTTTAAAATAACGGCACCGTCCATCGTTTCAATCGCATACTTGTATATCTCATTCTCTGCAATATGCGGTACAAACAAAGACCAAATCCCCTCTTCTGTCACTTGTAGCATCTTATGTTGTTCATAATCCCATTCATTAAAATCTCCAACAACACTCATTGCTTTCGCATGAGGAGCCCATACTGTAAATCGTACACCTCGCATCCCATCTTCCGTCACAATATGTGCCCCAAAGATGTTATAACTGTCATAGTACTTTTCTGTATGAAACTCATCTCGTTTCACTTCTTCACAATTTATTACATCCAATATGTTCACCTCACTAAGATGACAGAATTTTTTTACTCTTTATCATTTCTGCGAAAAACTGAAATATCCTTGTTATTTTTTAAAAAATATACGTATTTTTCTTAATTTTGGCTTAAAATATTCACATTTACCATATAAAATATCGAATTTTGACGAATATTCATTGCAAACGCTTCATTTTTTCTTACTATTTCTCACCTTTAATTGTTGCTCAATATTTATTTTATTGGCTTCTCCCTGTTTTTCACGCTATTTTCCACATAAATTACAAACAAAATAATCTGTCATAAAATAATGTTTCTCAACATTTTTTGTCACAAAGTTTCTTGAAATGTAAAATTCATAAGCATATACTTGTTCTCAATAAAGAACATCGAACTTTCGTAAATATAATTCATACTAGAATACTATGTTTATTTTGCGAAAGTTTAATAAAAAATCAAACTAGGGGGCTTTCTTATGTCATTGAAACAAAAAGTAGGAATGGGAGTTGTCACCGCTTCCCTTGGCTTATCACTTACATTTAGTGGTATATTCGCCTATTTCAGCGACTCCGAAACATCGAGTAATTCATTTCAAGCTGGTACGTTAGACCTTTCTATTAACCCAAGTGTAATCGTTAACGTGCAAGATTTAAAACCAGGTGATTTTATTGAAAGAAATTTCAAGCTTGAAAACAAAGGAACATTGGATATTGCAAAAGTAGCACTTGAAACATCCTATGAAGTTACAGATGCAAAACAAAATAATGATGGTGAAGATTTAGGCAATCACATCATCGTCAAATTTTTAGTGAATGATGGAAAGCCATCTAATCCAAACGATGATCATGAAATTTTGTGGGAAACAAAACTATCAGAATTAAAAACTATGAAACCTGAAGATGTAGCTACTTCTCTAGAACGTCATAACTTAATAGATGGTATTAAATCTGGTGAAACGGATTACTTACACGTGCTCTTCTCCTTTGAAGATAACGACCAAGAGCAAAATAAATTCCAGGGTGATTCCTTACAGCTAAACTGGACATTCCATGCAGAGCAAACACCAGGCACGGAGAAATAATTATTAAAATACAAATTATCGGAGGCCTATAAATGAAAAAGAAAAATCGTTTTGTTACCGGAATTGTAACGGCTGGTGTTCTATTTTCAACTGCCCTTCCGTTCAATGTACTTGCTGAAAACCCTATTAACCAAATTGACTCGTCAAACGCTCAGTCTTTACTATCAAAACTTTCTAAAGAACAGCGTCAGGCATTACAAACGTTAGATGCCAATCCTGGTTTTACTATTTCGCCAGATATTAATACGAGTAGTTCTGAGCCAGTAAATATCATTGTAGAATTTCAAACTGCACCAGTAAAAATTAATGAATTGAAACAAAAAGAAAAAGGATTGCAGGCTGCTCCTGAAAATATAAAAGCACGTATTGATCAAGAGCATGAAGAATTCCAAGAAGGATTAAAACGCCTTCACCAATTCAGCCCATCAGTAAAATCAGGGAATTTCCAGTCTGTACAAATTAAACGTTCTTATAAACATGCTATAAATGGGGTTGCTCTAACGTTACCTGCAAATACAGTGGAAGAATTGTTACGAATTGGCGTTGTAAAACGTATTTGGAAAGATTACGAAGTGAAATTAAATTTACCAAAACAAGCGGAGCAAAAAGCACCTCAAAAACTAACAGATAGCATTCCGCAAATCGGGGTAGATAAGTTACATAGCGAAGGTATTACAGGCAAAGGCATTAAAGTTGGAGTATTAGATACAGGTATTGATTACAATCACCCTGACTTAAAAGACGTGTATAAAGGCTATCGCGCAAAATCGGGTGAAGATTCTAGTAAGGTAGACCCAAATTCCGTAAAAGGTTGGGACTTTATTAATAACGATGCAGATCCGATGGAAACAACTTATACAGAGTGGCAACAATCTGGTGCTCCTGAATTTGATGATCGTGGTTCTTCCTTCTACACTGCACATGGTACTCACGTAGCAGGTATCGTTTCTGCTCAAAAGAAAAATAAATCAGATTCAGCAGTAAAAGGTGTTGCACCTGACATTGAACTTTATAACTATCGTGTACTCGGTCCGTACGGAAGTGGAGCTACTTCAGGTATTATCGCTGCAATTGATAAATCTATTTCTGACGGTATGAACGTTATTAACTTATCGTTAGGTGATGATAGTAACAATCCACTTGATCCAACATCTATCGCTGTAAACAACGCGATGCTTTCTGGTGTTGTTACGGTCGTTGCTGCTGGTAACTCTGGTCCAAATCCAGCAACACTCGGATCACCTGGTGCTTCACCATTTGCAATTACGGTTGGGGCAAGTGATAGCTCTATTTCCTTACCAAAACTTTCGGGGCATGTAGGACAGTTACAATTCCCTAATCTCATTTTATTCGGAAAAAATTTCACTGATAAAATAGAAGATTTCAAGGGACAAACTTTACCTATTGAATCTGTAGGAATCGGTACTCCTGACGAGTTTAGTAAAAAAGATGTAAAAGGAAAAATCGCTCTCGTTGCACGTGGTACACTCTCCTTTGATGAAAAAATTGCTAACGCAAAACAAGCAGGTGCAAAAGCAGTTATTATTTATAACAATGTCGATGGAGAAATTCCTTTCTACATTGGTGAAAGCACAAAATATATTCCAGCCTTCCGCCTAACGAAAGAAGACGGTGAAAAACTAAAAGCTCAAATCGAACAAGGTAACACATCTTTTACTTTTAATGAGATCAATTACATTCAAACAGAAGGCGATCACCTTGCAGACTTTAGTTCACGCGGCCCTGTTATATCAAATGATGATATTAAACCAGATATTACAGCTCCTGGTGTTGCTGTGCTTTCAACAGTACCTGAATATATTAACGATCCACAAGAAGGAGAAAATTATGATGTTTCCTATGAGCGTATGCAAGGAACATCTATGGCATCTCCTCATATTGCGGGCCTTTCTGCTCTTATTTTACAAGAACACCCAGAATACTCTCCATTCGATGTAAAAGCGTCTCTCATGAACACGGCTGATGATTTAAAAGAAAAGTATTCCGTATATGAAGTTGGAGCTGGACGAGTAGATGCGTACAACGCTGTTCATACGGAAACAAGTTTTAAAGTGCTAGATACAACAAAAACAGTTGTGAATGATGAAGTAATTGAAGTACCAGAAGAAACCGGATCCATTGCATTCGGGAAGTTTTATCAAAAAGACGGTGAAGCTCTTGAACAAAAACGAAATATAAAAGTGGAAAATCATAATAAACAAGAGAAAAAAGAATTTAAAACAGAAATTTCTTATACACCAGCATCTTCTTCTATTAACGATGCTACCGCAAACGGTGTAAAAGTTTCTGTTCCAGAAACAATTACGCTTGATGCTGGCAAAGCAGATGAAATTGAAGCAAAAATTAATGTTCCAGCCGGTGCAAAGCAAGGCCGATATGAAGGATATATTCATATTACAAATACGAAAAATAAAGAAGAAACATATCAAATTCCATTCTCTATTCGCGTATCAGAGCCTGGTATTGAAAATGTGATATTATCAAGAAAAGCAATTTCAACTGATACATCGAAATTTAATCCATACGGTGAATCATATGTTCACGGGGCATTCCAATTAAATAGCGAACTTGAAACGTTAGATCTTATCGTGAAAGATTCCAAAACAAATAAAGCGCTCGGCTTCATCGGAACATTAAACACAAGTGGACTAAAAACTGATGTGTATTACTACTTAGATTCATTCTTTAACGGAAAAGTGTATCCTTTTACAAATGATCCTGCGAAACCAATTGGTGATGAGAAAATTGACTTACCAGAAGGCGATTATACAATTGAGTTTGTTGGCTATGATAAAGCTGGGAAAGCGCGTGTGAAAAGTGATTATGTCGTAATTGATAATACACCACCAGAAGTGAAATTAACTGGATTAAAACCTGGTATTTATGAATTAAATGAAGAAAACTATACAGTAGAAGACGGTAAAAAAGCACTGTGGATTAAAGGAAATGTGTATGATTCGAACGTTGACTACTTAAAAGGAAAAGGGCTAAATATTACGCAAGAAGCGAATGGAGTTATGTATTATGACTATTCTCCATACTTGCATAAGTTTTTACCTATTAATGCAAATGGTGACTTTAAAGTTGGCATTACTCCTGAATCCTTTAAAGTGGAAGGCCCAATGAACACAGGCGTATATATTTTCGATTATGCAACTGCAGGAGCTGACTATCCAAGCGGTGTAAATAACTATTGGTTTATCCCGCAAGGAGCTCAATATGCGAAAACTAGTTATGATAAAAAAGAAGTATATAAAGGTGATGAATTCACTGTGACGCTAAACGCCAAACATGTGAAACAATTTGTTGCTGGGGAATTTAACCTGAAATTCCTAGAGAAGAACTTCAAATTTGCAAATGCGAAATTGAATCCTGCTTTTGAAAAGCTCCTTTCTGAAAAAGGGGTAACGGCAAAAGTAAATGAACCGAAACTAGAAGCAGGCTCTGTTACGGTTGGCGGTGCTATCGATGATAAAAACTTTGCTGGATTAGATGGTGATTTCCCATTCATTGATGTAACGTTCAAAGTAGAAAACGATGAGTTTTATGAAGCAAATGCTCAATTAGAGTCAGCAGTGTTTGTATACTGGAAACCAGGAGAAACAGAGCCAAATAGAATGCGTGTCCTTCAAGATCAATCATTCTCAGTACTGTCCTTAAACTCACTAGTAGAAGGAAATATTAAACCTGGTGCATTCTTAAATGAACGTGGATATTTAGATGAAAAGTTCGATTATACAAAGCTTGGCGTAAAAGTATATGCGACTGATTCTTACCGTCATAAGTTTGAAGGCTCACTTGATAAATACGGTTACTTTAAACTAAATGGACTACCTGTTAATAAACGCGACTATAACTTATACGTAGAGGTTCCAGGACATTTAACAAGCCGACTAACAACGAAATTAGGTACTGAGAAAGATGGTAAGCTACTTGGCCAATATTATTATGCACGCTTTGATGAAAACCTTGCAGGTGATGTAAATGGTGATAAAGTAATTGATATTAAAGATGCAGAAATTATTGCTAGCAACTATGGGAAAAAAGGACTATCTGTAAAAGACGGCGACCTTAACAAAGATGGCATTGTCGATGAAAAAGATATTCGCTTCGTTGAAAAGAACTTCTTGAAGAAAGGTCCAGATGCAGCTAAATCACAAACGCCTGTTGAAAAATCAAAAAGCGGTACTCTTGCAGATATTTTAAAGAAATTAGGATTAACGCCTAAAAAATAATAAAGTGAAACTTTAATCAGTGGGGGTTTTGTTCATCCCCTACTGATTATTAGCCTTCACCAATCGGGCTTTTACGGGCAGCCCCATCCCCACCTAACTTCTTTGCTTTCGCTGGATTTTGAGGTGGGGGGTCTTACTGCCCGGCAAATAGTGGGATAATAAAGAGCACTCTATATAAAATAGAGTGCTCTTTTCTATAAACGACCCTTATCCAGCAAAAGGGGTATATTGGGGATATACAAGGGAAACCGGAAAAGGAATTTATATTAAATTATATAAAAACTCAGAGGTGGGAAGCAGTTTCCCGCCTCTGAATTATTTAGCAATTATTATAGTACTGGTGCCATTGTTTCTTTTAATACTTTTACAGAATGAGCGAACTTCACTTTTTCTTCTTCGTTTAATTCAAGTTCTACGATTTCACGTACACCTTCGCGGTTAATAACAGCTGGAACACCTACGTAAGCATCTTTCTCACCATATTGGCCTTCAAGGTATGCAGATACAGTTAACACGCTGTTCTCGTTGCTTAAGATTGCTTTAGTTACACGAAGTAGTGACATACCGATTCCGTAGTAAGTTGCACCTTTACGCTCGATGATATGGTAAGCTGCATCGCGTACATTTTCAAAGATTTTATCTAAATCTTCTTGGTTGTATTGTTCGTTGTTCGCTAAGATTGTTTCTAGTTTTTGTACACCTACAGTAGCGTGGCTCCATACTGGAAGTTCAGTGTCACCGTGCTCACCAACGATGTAAGCATGAACGTTACGTGGATCTACATCTAAGTAGTCACCTAACATGTAACGGAAACGAGCAGAGTCTAAAGTAGTACCAGAACCGATTACGCGCTCTTTCGGTAAACCAGATTCTTTCCAAGTTACGTAAGTTAAAATATCAACTGGGTTAGTTGCGATTAAGAAGATTCCATCGAATCCGCTATCCATAATACCGCGAACGATTTGTTTAAAGATCTTTGTATTTTTCTCAACTAAGTCTAAACGAGTTTCGCCTGGCTTTTGTGGTAATCCAGCAGTGATAACAACTAGATCTGCATCTTTACAATCTGCATAGCTACCGCTCCAAACTTTTGTTGCTGCTGGAGAGAATGGTACCGCATGGCTTAAGTCCATTGCTTCTCCTTCTGCTTTTGCTTCATTAACATCTACTAATACGAATTCTTCAGCTACACCTTGGTTGATCATTGAGTAAGCATAACTACAACCTACAGCTCCTGTTCCTACTAATACTACACGATTGATACCTTTTTTCATGTTAATTTCCCCTTTCAATTGTTTACATCTATTTTTTATTATTGTTTAAGTAATTAATTAAAATACTAATTTAATGTTGTTTAACTTCTTTACATTCATATTGTAGCATGGATTATTGTGAATTACTTCACAAATTATGACCTATTTGTGAACTTTTTCACATAGAGTGTAAAGTTATCGTAGCAAGTGTGGAATCAATACCAATTAATGCGTTTTATTTAGATTGTGAAAGATTTTTACCTTAGATTTGTATCGGTAAGTGAAATTATATCGGCGATTTTCTAAATATATCGACTGCAACTCCAAATATATCAGCGATTTTTGCAATATATCGACTTACCGACAAAACCCGACAATGATAACAACATAAAAAAAGCTGTCTTCAGTAGATTCCCTATTGAAAGACAGCTTCTTCTATATTATTTATTTTCCGCCGTTGCTCCTAATACAGCAGCTTTTACGTAATTTTGACCGTTTAATTTTTGAAAATCAGCAGCCGTTCCTGTCACGACAACACCGATAACTTTTACATCTTGTTCATTTGGCTTTGTTTTCTTTCCTCTCAGGTACTCATTTATACGTTTATATTCCTCATAATACTTTCCCTTTTGATCTTATTAATTGAACAGATTCAATCGGAATTTCTTCCATACGCTTTTGCCTTCTCGTTACATCACGATGCCTATTAATCACAACTTGAAATAATCATGTTTTTATATACGTAATTTTCATATTCGGTATAGATAGTAACGCTTTATGTATCGTATCTTGAACGATATCCTCTGTTTCCGCTGGTGCTATCCCAATTTTAAACAAATATCAATAAATACTTTTAGATGTTTCTATAATAACCTTTTCATACTCCATCGCTCTCTCCTTTCTATTAGTTAGACGATTAAAATAGAAAAAAGTATACAAGAAATCCATAAAAAAAAGCAGACTATCCAAAGTCCACTTTTACACAACAAAAAAGAGATAGCAGATTATGCTATCTCTTTTAGTATGACCCGTACGGGATTCGAACCCGTGTTACCGCCGTGAAAGGGCGGTGTCTTAACCACTTGACCAACGGGC
>NZ_MACH01000046.1 GCF_001884065.1 Bacillus proteolyticus | reverse complement strand
CGATTTCAGAAGCTAATGCAGAATGATACTGAGACATGATCGAAATTAGATGTTCTATTTCTTCTAAATCACTAGTCGACCAATGTCCCAGCACTTCATCATAAATGTTCAGGTCTTCAGGGATTAAGTCGCATCGTAGCTCAGCTTCCTTAAACTTATTTATCACGGCTAGATGCAATTTTTCATTCGTTCCCATGATGGTTTTATTTTTA
>NZ_MACH01000045.1 GCF_001884065.1 Bacillus proteolyticus | reverse complement strand
GGACCTTGTCCCTGTGAGAGTAGGACGTCGCCAAGCAACTAAAAACACAAGTCTTTTGACTTGTGTTTTTTTATTTCCCATGAAATAGGCCCGGTTCTGCTAGTAAAAACGCTGAAATATAGTAAGGGATTTTTTGAGCAGAAATATTAAGAAATTGATAAATAAATGGGTAGTCTTCAGAGCCATAGCTTCCAAGTAAGTCATACCACCAATCCGTTTCATACCTAGAAATCATGCTTAAATTATAGAGCAATAAATAATGAACGAGAAGTTCGGGTAATACGGGTTTAGGATTTCTAGGGTCAGTCGTAAGTGGTAAATAATAAGTATTAGAAAGCTGTTCATAGTATAAAGGAGTACTATACATAGGATTCCATGATTGAATAGGCGCTGAAAAAAATACATTCGATGCATCATTTTTTTCAGGTATGTGTTGTATTGATAAGTGTTTACAAGTTGTTTCAATATAACGAGAAAATCTCTCTTTAGTCATATGTAATCGATCTAGTATGTTGACTGGAAAGGAGAGCTCATTTTTATTTGTTGAATTGATTTTATATAATGTTGTTCCTTTTTGACTATAACGAAATAAATGTTGTAACTCAGGAATTTTCCCCAGTAACTCTAACATGTTAAACTTTTCTGTTTCCAAGTGTTTCATGTGAAACAGTTGTTCTGCGGCATGAGTAAATAGTCCATTTTTCTGTATTTTCACTTCATCTTCTAAAAATTGATATCCCTGTTTTTTTCGCTTACGGGTCGTCACCCCGTGTGCTAAAACAGTTGTTGATTCGGGATAGTTTGGATTAACGGTTAATAAACAGGCTTTAAAAAGTTGACCCATTCCATAAAATAACAACATTGGCTGAATGGAAAATGGAGCTGTCTTATATAATTCATAATAATTTTTACCGTGTTCTAAGTAATAAATAAACGGATAACAATTTTCAAAACTTTTTTTTTCGGCATCTTGAATCGAGGATTTTTCATAACAACGGGCAAGATAATGTTGTACATTTTGAGATGAAAAGAAGAAACTTAATTGTTGCCAAGCACAAGATGTATGATGCATATATTACGCTCCTTTTATTGTCTAAAAATTCTAACATATATATACGTCCTTGACAGTATTTTAACCAATTGATAAGCTACTAATAATAATTTCTGGTATCATGGGGGGAACAATTATGTGGGAATCTAAATTTGTTAAAGAAGGTTTGACTTTTGATGATGTATTACTTGTACCAGCAAGGTCAGATATATTACCAAGAGAAGTAAGTGTTAAAACAGTTTTATCTGAAAGCTTACAGCTAAACATCCCGTTAATTAGTGCAGGAATGGATACAGTAACAGAAGCTGATATGGCCATTGCAATGGCTCGCCAAGGTGGTTTAGGAATCATTCATAAGAATATGTCTATTGAACAACAGGCAGAGCAGGTTGATAAGGTAAAACGCTCTGAAAGCGGCGTTATTTCAGATCCTTTCTTTTTAACTCCAGAACATCAAGTATACGATGCAGAACACCTTATGGGAAAATATCGTATCTCAGGTGTGCCAGTTGTAAATAATTTAGATGAGCGAAAATTAGTCGGTATTATTACAAACCGTGATATGCGTTTCATCCAAGACTACTCAATCAAAATTTCTGACGTAATGACAAAAGAACAGTTAATTACAGCTCCAGTTGGTACTACACTGGAAGAAGCTGAAAAGATCCTACAAAAGTATAAAATTGAAAAGCTCCCTCTTGTTGATAATAACGGTGTATTACAAGGGCTTATTACAATAAAAGATATTGAAAAAGTAATTGAATTTCCAAACTCTGCAAAAGATAAGCAAGGACGCTTATTAGTTGGAGCGGCAGTTGGTGTAACGGCGGATGCCATGCTTCGTATTGACGCATTAGTAAAAGCAAGCGTAGATGCAATTGTACTTGATACAGCTCATGGACACTCTCACGGCGTTATTGAAAAAGTAAAAGAAGTTCGTGCAAAATATCCATCATTAAACATTATCGCTGGAAATGTTGCTACAGCTGAAGCAACAAAAGCATTAATTGAAGCTGGTGCAAACGTTGTTAAAGTTGGTATCGGACCAGGTTCTATTTGTACAACACGCGTTGTAGCTGGCGTTGGTGTACCACAATTAACAGCAGTTTATGATTGTGCGACTGAAGCTCGTAAACACGGCATTCCAGTTATTGCAGATGGCGGTGTTAAGTACTCTGGTGATATGGTTAAAGCTTTAGCGGCAGGAGCACACGTTGTTATGTTAGGTAGTATGTTTGCCGGTGTAGCTGAAAGCCCTGGAGAAACTGAAATTTACCAAGGTCGTCAATTTAAAGTATACCGTGGAATGGGTTCTGTTGGAGCAATGGAAAAAGGAAGTAAAGATCGTTACTTCCAAGAAGGAAACAAAAAACTTGTTCCAGAAGGTATTGAAGGACGGGTACCATATAAAGGACCTTTAGCAGATACAGTTCATCAATTAGTTGGTGGATTACGTGCAGGTATGGGATACTGCGGAGCACAAGATTTAGAATTCTTACGTGAGAATGCACAATTTATTCGTATGTCGGGTGCTGGTTTACGTGAAAGCCATCCTCACCATGTGCAGATTACAAAAGAGGCTCCAAACTACTCATTATAATGTCTTATATGTAAATAGACGGAGATTTGATATCTCTGTCTATTTTTTTTTGATTATGTTAGAATAACGGTTATGTGAGTACATAGATATTGGGGGTAGCAAAAGTGAAAGGTATGTTTTGCAAAAGATTCATTGCGTTGGTAACAGTGCTTACAATAGCTTGTAGCATGCTTGTACCATATAGCAATGCATCAGCAGAAACAGGAGCCGCTTTAAACATTGAAGCAGGTGCGGCAATTTTAGTAGAAGCGAATTCTGGGAAAATTTTATATCAAAAAAATGCAGATGAGTTATTATCAATTGCTAGTATGACAAAAATGATGAGTGAATACCTAGTGAACGAGGCAGTTGCGAAAGGGAAACTAAAATGGGATCAGAAAGTTAAGGTTTCTGAATATGCGTATAACATTTCGCAAGATCGTTCATTATCGAATGTGCCTCTACGAAACGGTGAGTCTTATACAGTAAAAGAGTTATACGAAGCAATGGCCATTTATTCTGCTAATGGTGCAACAATAGCGCTAGCTGAAGCGGTTGCTGGAAAAGAAGTAGAATTTGTAAAAATGATGAATGATAAATCGAAAGAGTTTGGATTAAAAAATTATAAGTTTGTAAATTCTACAGGCTTAACGAACAAAGATTTAAAGGGACACCATCCTGAAGGGACAACTCCAGATGAAGAAAATAAAATGTCTGCGAGAGATGTAGCAATTTTAGCACAACGTCTTATTCAAGATTTCCCTAAAACATTAGACATAGCAAAAATTTCAAAAAAAGTATTCCGTGAAGGTACTCCGGATCGAATCGAAATGTCTAACTGGAACTGGATGTTAAAAGGGCTAATTAAGGAATATGAAGGCGTAGATGGCCTGAAAACAGGATCAACTCCAGAAGCAGGAGATTGTTTCACTGGTACGATTGAAAAAAATGGTATGCGTTTCATTTCTGTAGTTATTAAAACAAACTCTCATACAGCAAGATTTGATGAGACAAAGAAATTATATGATTATGGATTTGCTAATTTTGAAATAAAGAAAATGTATGAAAAAGGTTCTTCGGTCAAAGGAAAAGAAACAGTAAGAGTAGAAAATGCGAAAGATAAAGATGTAGCAGTTCAAACGAGACAAGCTGTTTCACTTCCAGTGCCAAAAGGAAGTAAAGATGTTTATAAAACAGAATTTAAAGAAGGAAATAAGGGACAAGAAGCACCTATTAAAAAGGGAGGTTCACTTGGCCAAATGGTAATAACGCCGAAAGATGGTAATGATCCTGGATTTTTATCAGGAAAATCATTGCAAGTTGACCTTGTAACAAAATCTGAAGTAGAAGAAGCAGGTTGGTTTACACGTTCTATGCGCGGAATTGGTTCTTTCTTTGGTGGTATGTGGAATAGTGCTGTTGATACAGTAAAAGGTTGGTTTTAAAAGCTCCTCATTGTAGGAGCTTTTTCTTATTCCTATTTTTCATACCGACTTTATGAAAAAGTAGTGGACAAGCATCAGATAGTTAGTGGTAGAATGTAAGAGTATTCTTAATTTTCTTCTTTAACGGGGAAAGCAATTCACCTAGGGGGGTTTTTGTACATGACAAATGTAACAGGGACAGAACGTGTAAAACGTGGAATGGCAGAAATGCAAAAAGGCGGCGTTATTATGGACGTAATTAACGCTGAGCAAGCAAGGATTGCAGAAGAGGCAGGCGCAGTTGCTGTTATGGCATTAGAGCGTGTACCTGCAGATATTCGTGCAGCAGGTGGCGTTTCTCGTATGGCAGATCCAACAATTGTTGAAGAAGTTATGGGTGCTGTGTCAATTCCGGTTATGGCAAAATGCCGTATCGGTCACCTTGTAGAAGCACGTGTATTAGAATCATTAGGGGTAGACTATATCGATGAGAGTGAAGTATTAACTCCTGCTGATGAAGTATACCATTTAAATAAACGTGATTACACAGTTCCGTTTGTATGTGGTTGCCGTGATATCGGAGAAGCTGCACGTCGTATTGCAGAAGGTGCATCTATGCTTCGTACAAAAGGCGAACCAGGAACAGGAAACATTGTAGAGGCAGTGCGTCATATGCGCCAAGTCAATGCAGAAATCCGTCAAGTTGCAAGTCTACGTGAAGATGAGTTAATGACATATGCAAAAAATACTGGTGCTCCTTATGAAGTACTACTTGAAATTAAACGCCTTGGTCGCTTACCAGTTGTAAACTTTGCAGCAGGTGGTGTAGCAACACCAGCAGATGCAGCGTTAATGATGCAACTTGGTGCTGATGGTGTATTCGTTGGATCTGGTATCTTCAAATCAGAGAACCCAGAGAAATTTGCACGTGCAATCGTTGAAGCAACGACTCATTATGAAGATTACGAACTAATTGCAAGCCTTTCTAAAGGATTAGGTAATGCAATGAAGGGTATCGAAATTTCAACGTTATTACCAGAACAACGCATGCAAGAGCGTGGATGGTAATTAAAGGAGATTCTTTAAAATGGTGAAAATCGGTGTACTAGGTCTTCAAGGTGCAGTTCGTGAGCATGTAAAATCAGTTGAAGCAAGTGGTGCAGAAGCTGTGGTTGTAAAGCGTATAGAACAACTTGAAGAGATTGATGGTCTTATTTTACCAGGCGGTGAAAGTACAACAATGCGCCGTCTTATTGATAAGTATGCTTTCATGGAGCCTCTTCGTACATTTGCGAAGTCTGGTAAACCAATGTTTGGTACATGTGCAGGAATGATTCTTCTTGCGAAAACACTGATTGGCTATGAAGAAGCACATATTGGTGCTATGGATATTACAGTCGAGCGCAATGCGTTCGGACGTCAAAAAGATAGCTTTGAAGCCGCGCTTTCAATGAAAGGTGTGGGGGAAGACTTTGTTGGTGTATTTATCCGTGCTCCGTATGTTGTAAATGTAGCTGATGATGTGGAGGTACTTTCTACGCATGGCGATCGAATGGTAGCGGTAAGACAAAATCAGTTTTTAGCTGCTTCTTTCCATCCAGAATTAACGGACGATCATCGTGTAACAGCATACTTTGTCGAAATGGTAAAAGAGGCGAAAATGAAAAAAGTTGTATAAGTAACTTGCAACTTGTATAAGATTATAGTAAATTGATGGTAACAATTTTATAAAATAAGCGTGTTGATAGGAAGTAGTAACAGATGTTGTTTCTTATAGAGAGTCGATGGTTGGTGGAAATCGATAGAAACAGTTTGTGAATCCATCCTGGAATGGAATGTGGAATATCTTTGGATTAGTAAGCATTCCCGGTGAAGAGCCGTTATTTCTACTTGAGAGGAAAGCGGTAGTGCTTTCAACTAGGGTGGCAACGCGGGTTAACTCCCGTCCCTTTGTATAGGGACGGGAGTTTTTTGTGTTTTATAAAATAAAAGGAGGAGTATATAATGCTTGATATTAAATTTTTACGTACGAATTTTGAAGAAGTAAAAGCAAAATTACAGCATAGAGGCGAAGATTTAACAGATTTTGGTCGCTTTGAGGAACTTGATACGAGAAGAAGAGAGCTACTTGTTCAAACAGAAGAACTAAAAAGTAAACGTAACGAAGTATCTCAACAAATTTCAGTATTAAAGCGTGAAAAGAAAGATGCGGAAGCTCTAATTCTAGAAATGCGTGAAGTTGGGGAAAAAGTAAAAGATCTTGATAATGAGCTTCGTACAGTTGAAGAAGATTTAGAGCGATTAATGCTATCTATCCCAAATATCCCTCATGAATCTGCTCCGGTAGGTGAAACAGAAGATGATAACGTAGTAGCACGTGATTGGGGAGAAGTGAAAGAATTTACTTTTGAGCCAAAACCACATTGGGATCTTGCTACAGATTTAGGGATTTTAGATTTTGAACGTGCTGGGAAAGTAACAGGAAGTCGCTTTGTATTTTACAAAGGTGCTGGTGCAAGACTAGAACGTGCTTTAATTAGTTTCATGCTTGATCTTCATACTGACGAGCATGGATATGAGGAAGTATTACCTCCTTATATGGTAAACCGTGCAAGTATGACAGGAACAGGGCAACTTCCAAAGTTTGAAGAAGATGCATTCCGTATTGAAAGCGAAGATTATTTCTTAATCCCTACAGCTGAAGTACCTGTAACGAATATGCATCGTGATGAGATTTTAAGTAAAGAGCAATTACCGATACGATATGCTGCATTTAGCTCTTGCTTCCGTTCTGAAGCAGGTTCTGCGGGTCGCGATACACGTGGTTTAATTCGCCAACATCAATTTAATAAAGTTGAGCTTGTAAAGTTCGTGAAACCAGAAGATTCTTACGAAGAGTTAGAAAAATTAACAAATGATGCAGAGCGCGTGTTACAATTATTAGAGTTGCCATATCGCGTTATGAGCATGTGCACAGGAGATTTAGGCTTTACAGCAGCGAAGAAATACGATATTGAAGTATGGATTCCAAGCTATGGCACATATCGTGAAATTTCTTCTTGTAGTAATTTCGAGGCTTTCCAAGCGAGACGTGCAAATATCCGTTTCCGTCGCGAGCCAAACGGAAAACCAGAACATGTTCATACATTAAACGGATCTGGTCTTGCAATTGGACGTACGGTTGCAGCTATTTTAGAGAACTACCAGCAAGAAGATGGTACAATTATAATTCCAGAAGTTCTTCGCCCTTATATGGGAGGAAAAACAGTTATTAAGTAAATTTAAACATTCATCGGTATGAGTGATTGGTAATTATGAGCGTTGTCATTACTATAATGTAGGAGAGGGAAAGTAAAATTTTCCTTTCCTCATAATTTATTTTAGTAGGGTTGACTAACTGTTTTTCTTTTGATATTATATTTGATGTCAATATGGAGGTATACCCAAGTCT
>NZ_MACH01000044.1 GCF_001884065.1 Bacillus proteolyticus | reverse complement strand
TGAAGGGATCGGTCTTGAAAACCGACAGGCGGCGAGAGTCGCGCGGGGGTTCGAATCCCTCTACCTCCTCCAGATATAATTGACAACAGCGCATATAAGTGGAGATTGGAGAACTCGTTACCAACACGTAACGAGTTTTTATTTTAAAACCAATCATAAAGTATGGTGTAAGGCGATTTTGTCCTTATTACACACTCATATTCCGATGATTATCTTCATAGATATGAAAGGAGTCAACATGGATCTTATTATACAAACGTTTCCTTTAGATGGAAAAACTTTATATTATGTACAATGTCCTGTCTGTAAGAACAATAGAATTTTAAACAGTGGTGCAAACGTGTCACGCATTATAAGCGATGATACATTCCGTAAACTTTGTGGTTGTACTTGTGATGTACAACAAGTTGCGAGTAAAGTAGAGGTACCAAAAAAGGTTGAAAAATCAGCTGTAAAGAAAGAAGCAGCTCCAAAACGTACAGGTAAAGTATTAACAGCAGTAATTAACGGGAAAGAAATGACTGTTAAAGAGATTGCTGAAACATATGATATTAGTACAAGTACTGTTCGTCAGCGTATTAACGCTGGAAAACCTGAGAGTGAAATTATTGCTCCAACAAAGAAGAAGTAATTTAATAGGAAAACCCGTGCATATGCACGGGTTTTTTATTTTACAAGTTTACGTGTTTGTTTTAAAAAATGGCCAATTTTTTTAATGATTGGTTCGATTGAATCGCCATCTTTTAAAATATCGTATTCATTAATATTTAGTCGTAAAACAGGGCATGAATTAAAGTCATTAATCCAATTTTCGTAACGTCCATGCATCTCTTTCCAATACTCAATTGGTGTTTGTTGTTCCATTGGACGTCCTCGTTCTTGGATACGGTCGACAATATCATCGAAAGAACCTTCTAAATAAATTAATAAGTCTGGATGTGGGAAGTAAGGAGTCATGACCATAGCATCAAATAAACCTTTGTATGTTTCATAATCAGTTTCTGTCATTGTACCCTTTTCGTGATGCATTTTTGCAAAAATACCAGTGTCCTCATAAATAGAACGGTCTTGGACAAAACCGCCACCATATTCAAAAATTCTTTTTTGTTCTTTAAATCGTTCTGCTAAAAAATATACTTGTAAGTGAAAGCTCCAGCGTGTGAAATCAGCATAGAACTTGTCCAAATATGGATTGGAATCTACTTTTTCGAAAGATGTACGATAACCTAAAGCGTTAGCTAATGCAGTTGTCATAGTTGATTTACCGACACCTACTGTTCCAGCAATAGTGATAACTGCATCATTTGGTATATCATATTTTTGCCTTAAATTCATTATTATTTCGACTCCTTCAAGAGAGTATTTTGAAGAGTGGATAAGATGACATTTAAATCATCAGGATTTCTTACAAAATCCATATCGTCTCCGTTAAACTTCAATACTGGAATATCTGGATGGTCCTTTTTGAAAGCATCCATTGCTGTCTCGTAATCTTTTGTAAGCTGTAGCAAATAATTTGGATCCATATTTTTTTCGAATTCTCTTCCGCGCATCGCAATTCGTTTTTGTAATGTTTCTAGGCTCGCTGTTAAATAAACGATGACATTTGGTACAGGCATATCTTGAGTAAGGATACGATAAATTTGCATGTACTTGTCATATTGAGAATCTTTTAATGTACGGGATGCAAAAATCAAATTTTTGAATATATGATAATCTGCTACTACAGGCTTCCTTTGATCCAAATACTTTATGTTAATATCCTCTAGTTGTTTGTATCTATTACAAAGAAAGAACATCTCTGTTTGAAAACTCCATTCGTCGATGTCTTCGTAGAATTTTCCTAAAAAAGGATTTTCATCAACAATCTCTTTTAGTAAGTGGAGTTGCATGTGAGTTGAAATTTCCTTCGCAAGTGAAGTTTTTCCAACACCAATTGGTCCTTCAACCGTGATAAATGGTACTCCGGTCACGCTGTTTCCTCCTTTCAACCAGTGATTTACCGTGACTACTAAAAACACAAAACAGAATTATTGTAGCACAAGAGGGAAGCGAGCGGGTTAATTTGATATAAAAAGTTAGAAAATAGATATATGTATTAATTAATTTTTATTTGAGATGACGGTACTATATTTGCTTTTAATGTGGCTTCCATTATTTTTAAAGCATGCAGGTTATCCTGATCGTGATTAGAGGCAATACAGTCCTGTGGTACATACAGTGTATAATTTCTCATATGAGCATCGTTAGCTGTAAAGAGGATACATATATTCCCAGCGACTCCTGTTAATATTAGATTTTCTATTTTTAAATAGCCTAATAAAGAATTTAAAGGTGTTTCATAAAAAGCAGAGTAATGTGGTTTAATAAAAATGTAATCATCAGAATCTGGAGCAATCTTATGAATGATATTTTCACTATACTCATTTGTACAATGAGTAATCAGTTGGTCAATATCAGATCTCCAAAGTTGATAATGGTCATTAATATAAATTATGGGGTAGCCAAAGGATTTCATTGTTTTCTTTAATTGTAAAATAGGATTTGTTATAATTTTGCATTTTTTGGCTAGGGTGGGACCGTGTGAAAATTGAAAGTCATTAATCATATCGATAATGAGTAAGGCAGTATTCTTCATATGTAATCCCCTCTCTTTTTTCTTAGGGTGGATTGAATTTGTAAAAGTTATCCCATGTGTAGTAAATGGAAATAAGTGTACTTTATTTGTAATGAAAGGACTATGGTATGGAACACGATCAAGATATTTATTTTATGCAGTTAGCAATAGAAGAGGCTAAAAAAGCAGAGGCAATACAAGAAGTACCAATTGGTGCAGTTATAGTGTTAGATGGTGAAGTAATTAGTGTTGCTCATAATTTAAGGGAAACTGAGCAAAGATCAATAGCTCACGCTGAGTTGTTAGCTATTGATGAGGCATGCAAAAAATTAGGGACATGGCGCTTAGAAGATGCAACATTATATGTAACATTAGAACCTTGTCCAATGTGTGCAGGTGGAATTGTATTATCACGCGTAAAAAGGGTTGTATATGGTGCGAGCGATCCGAAAGGTGGATGTGCAGGTACATTAATGAATCTTTTAACCGATGAGCGTTTTAATCATCAATGCGAAGTGGTGGCTGGTGTACTAGAAGAAGAATGTGGTACGTTGTTAACGAATTTTTTTAGAGAGCTTCGTAAGAAAAGAAAAGAAGCGAAAAAATTAGAGAAAAGTAATACGAACTAACGTATTTGCATTTTGTAAAAAAACAAGTTATACTAATAATGCCTTTAATGAAGGCAACCGAATATTGGTTTTAACTTTGCCGTGCTAAGCGGGGAGGTAGCGGTGCCCTATACTCGCAATCCGCTCTAGCGAGGCCGAATCCCTTCTCGAGGTTATGTTGCTGTAAGGTCTGCCTTAAGTAAGTGGTGTTGACGTTTGGGTCCTGCGCAACGGGACCCCGTGAACCTTGTCAGGTCCGGAAGGAAGCAGCAATAAGCGGGTCTTCTCGTGTGCCGCAGGAGTGCCTGAACCGAGCTAACTGCTTGAGTAACGCTTATGGTACGTAATCGACAGAAGGTGCACGGCAGTTATATATGTATACAAAACTCACCTTAATACTAAGGTGGGTTTTTTGTATAGAAAATAACTTTTGGAATCTATAAACAGAATGGGTTATAATAAATGAGATAATAACCTTTGAGGGAGGCCGTATTTTCGTGTCATACCAAGCGTTATACCGAACATGGAGACCGCAAAAGTTTGGAGATGTAGTCGGTCAAAAGCACGTGACAAAAACGTTGCAAAATGCCCTTCTTCAAGAGAAAGTTTCACATGCTTATGTATTTTCTGGTCCAAGGGGAACAGGGAAAACGACAATTGCAAAAGTATTTGCAAAAGCAATTAACTGTGAACATGCTCCGGTAGCTGAACCTTGTAATGAATGTCCTTCTTGTTTAGGAATTACACAAGGATCTATTTCAGATGTATTAGAAATTGATGCGGCTTCAAATAACGGTGTAGATGAAATTCGAGATATAAGAGATAAAGTAAAATATGCTCCAAGTGCTGTGAAATATAAAGTATACATTATTGATGAAGTCCACATGCTTTCTATGGGTGCCTTTAACGCGCTTTTAAAAACGTTAGAGGAGCCGCCAGGACATGTTATCTTTATTTTGGCGACAACAGAGCCGCATAAGATTCCACCGACAATCATTTCACGTTGTCAACGCTTTGAATTTCGAAAAATATCAGTAAATGATATCGTTGAGAGATTATCTACGGTTGTGACAAATGAAGGTACACAAGTAGAAGATGAAGCGTTACAAATCGTCGCACGTGCCGCTGAAGGTGGTATGCGTGATGCATTAAGTTTGATTGACCAAGCGATTTCTTATAGTGATGAGACTGTGACGAGTGAAGATGTTTTAGCTGTAACGGGTTCTGTTTCTCAACAATACTTAGGTAACTTAGTAGAATGTATACGTGAAAATGATGTATCAAGAGCATTACGTATTATAGATGAAATGATGAGTAAGGGGAAAGATCCAGTTCGTTTTATGGAGGATTTCATTTACTACTATCGTGATATGCTTTTATATCAAACTTCACCACAATTAGAACATATGTTGGAAAGGGTAATTGTAGATGATCAATTCCGTACATTAAGTGAAGAAATGCAACCGGAAGTAATCTATGAAATTATTCATACCCTTAGTAAGGGACAACAGGAGATGAAGTGGACAAACCATCCACGGATTTTCTTAGAAGTTGTTATGGTGCAATTGTGTCAACAGTTTATGATGCAGGCAAATGGTACAGATCGTTTGCAAGCAATTATGAACAGGATGCAGCAATTGGAGAAAGAGTTAGAGCAAGTTAAAAAGAATGGTGTGCCAGCTGGTGTACAGCAGGAAGTAAGAGAGACGCGTGCGACACCAAAATCAGTACGAACAGGAAGTATGAAAATTCCTGTCGGACGCGTGAATGAAGTGTTAAAGCAAGCAAAGCGTCAAGACTTAGAACAGTTAAAAGCTGTATGGGGTGAGTTGTTAGGACGACTCAAGTCATATAACAAAGTAGCGTTTGCTGTTTTATTAGAAAATAGTGAGCCGGTAGCAGCTTCAGATGATACTTATGTGTTAGCATTTCAATATGAAATCCATTGTAAAATGGCAAGTGAAAATCGAGAAGCGATGGATACATTGGAACAGACTCTTTTTGAATTGCTAAGTAAAAGGTTAAACATGATTGCTATCCCAAAAAGTGAATGGGGTAAAATTCGCGAAGACTTTTTACAACGCGAAGGCGGGGATTCTGAAGAAAGCCCAGAACAAAAAGAAGACCCTCTTATAGAAGAAGCTGTAAAATTAGTAGGGCAAGAACTTATCGAAATAAAAGAGTAATAATAATTAGGAGGAATTAATTATGATGCGTGGCGGAATGGGAAATATGAATAATATGATGAAACAAATGCAAAAGATGCAAAAGGACATGGCAAAGGCGCAAGAAGAGCTTGGTGAAAAAACAGTTGAAGGTACAGCTGGTGGCGGAATGATTACTGTTATTGCAAATGGTCATAAGCAAGTTCTTGAAGTGAAAATTAAAGAAGAAGTTGTAGATCCAGAAGATATCGAAATGTTACAAGACTTAGTATTAGCTGCAACGAACGATGCACTTAAAAAAGCTGACGAACTTTCAAATTCTACAATGGGTAAATTTACAAAAGGCTTAAACTTACCAGGTGGAATGTTCTAGGAGGATATTGATATATGCATTATCCAGAACCGATATCAAAATTAATTGATAGTTTTATGAAATTGCCAGGAATCGGACCGAAAACAGCGGTTCGACTGGCGTTCTTCGTATTAGATATGAAAGAAGATGATGTGTTAGGTTTTGCGAAAGCACTTGTGAATGCGAAGCGAGATTTAGCGTATTGCTCTGTATGTGGGCATATCACTGACCGCGATCCTTGTTATATTTGTGACGATTCGCATAGAGATCAATCGGTTGTTTGTGTAGTACAAGAGCCGAAAGATGTAATTGCCATGGAAAAAATGAAAGAGTATCAAGGTGTATATCATGTGTTACGTGGTGCGATTTCTCCAATGGAGGGAATTGGACCGGAAGACATTAATATCCCACAACTCTTAAAGCGATTGCAAGATGAAACGGTACAAGAAGTGATATTAGCAACAAACCCTAATATTGAAGGGGAAGCTACAGCGATGTATATATCCCGCCTCTTAAAGCCTACAGGTATTAAAGTAACTCGTATTGCACACGGTCTACCGGTTGGTGGAGATTTAGAATATGCAGATGAAGTGACACTGTCGAAAGCGCTAGAAGGCCGCAGAGAAGTATAAGAGGAGAAACAAAAATGTTCTTTCAAAAAAAGGGTAAATTGCGTAAAGAGTACGATGATAAGTTAATTGTACTATTGGAAAAAGTAAAGAATGAATGGTTACGACAGAAGAGAATGGTTGAACAAAGTGTAGAACCATCTCCAGATGTACTTTGTTCTTTGAAAATAGCAGAGGCGAAATATTTCTTCTTGTTAAAAGAAGCGAAGCGTCGTCCTGTGAAGATGGAACAATGGTAAAAAGGTCCTGCTTATTGAAGCAGGACCTTTTTACTTTTTATCTTCAAGTTTGTTGACGGTAGTACAGCGTTAATTGAAAGGAGGGGTGGAATTAGTTGATAGCTGGTATGCGTAGGATCTATTTTAGGGAGATGAAGTGATAGGAGTTATGCTTATATGTTCTTTTTTATTGTCTTGTCCCATACAAATAAATATGTATAGGTCATTCATAAGGAGGAAAAAATGAATTCTACAATTATTATTGTTGGTATTCTTTCTTTAGTTTTTATTTTTCTTGTTTTTGGTGTTTCATCCAAACCAATACGTTTTATAGGAAAAGCCCTCTTTCATGTTACTTTAGGTATAGCGTTATTATTCGGAGTGAATGTAGCAGGTTCATATTTTGATTTTCATATTCCGATTAATATAGGAACAGCTACTGTATCGAGTTTATTAGGGGTTCCGGGTGTTGCTGCATTGGTAATTATTAAGCTATATATAATGCCAAGATAAAATTATTTTGGCATTTTTTAAAAAAGCGTTGACTTATTAATCATTAATATGATAAATTAATAAGCGTCGTCAGGAACGAAAGAAAAAAGTTGTTGACAGATTTAACTCGAAATGTTAAATTATAAAAGTCGCTGAAACGCGATGTTGAACTTTGAAAACTAAACGAAACAAACAACGTGAAACGTCAATTTTTATT
>NZ_MACH01000043.1 GCF_001884065.1 Bacillus proteolyticus | reverse complement strand
ATTATATGAAATTAAAATTCACTTTATAATTAAATTATCTTTTATATAATTATAAATTATATAAAAGATAATTTATAAAAATAATTTGATAATAACCATAGAAAATAGAACATTTTCTATACTTATCCATTACTTTCATTTTTATAAAATTTAATCTTACTATGTAAATAACTTTGAATGTAATTCAGTTATAATATTAGATATAAAAGAAATTAATATGGAGTTGGATAACAATGGAATTTAAATTAAATACAATTCATAGTGAAACTTATTTAGAAAATATAGAGAAACAAAAACAAAATTTCTCAAACATAATTGCGATATGGAATCAAGATTATATAAATGAAGCTGAATTTAAAAAGGAAAATAACGAAAGAGAAGATTCATATACATATGAGGGATTTTCAGATGAAGAAATATTGTATTACTATTTAAATCGGCAAACACATTTTGACCAAGAAAAACGTATAAAGGATGCATCCAGGACTCTATATGCACGTGACTTAAGCCAGTTCTATTTTTTCATCAAACAAAGTACAGAATTTCTGCAGCAAGATGTTAAAGATTATGTAGTCGGCCAAGTTTGGAGGAACTTAAGAAAGCGACATATACGTAACTATCAAAAATGGCTATCCCAGGAGGCAATCTCCTATCAATCAAAAGAAAAATACAAAGCATCTACGATTAGTCGGAAACTTGGTGTGGTCCGTTCGTATTTGAAATGGCTATATGAAATTCAATATATCCAGGAACCTCTTCATGTGGAAATTCTAAGTACTACCGTTAATAAACAACATAAACCAAAACGCGAGTTATCATATGAGGAAGTGAAGCAATTGCTTCATTACTATAAGGATAATGAAATCAATTATGCTTTACTATCGGTTCTGGCTACTACAGGATTACGTGTTGCAGAAGTAGCGCACGCAATGTGGAAAGACCTTGAGTATGACGCTATACGTGGACGTTACTATTTAATAGTTGATACAAAGGGAGATAATGAACGGATTGTTTCTATTAATAAGGAGATTTTTAATCGTATTGTTGCGTTTCGAATCCGGAGACGATTACCTGTGGACATTGGAAATAAAAATGGTGAGACTATATTTCAAACAAAGAATCATACTGCTTATAAAGAAAATTATTTATCACAATATATTTCTAAAATCATTAAGGATACAAAGTTACCCTTTACGGAGAATATACGAATCACTCCCCACTTTTTTAGACATTTTTATGTGCAGTACTTATACGACTACAAAGGACTAGCACCTCATGTAATAGCGGCTGCAGTAGGTCATAAAAATGATAGAACTACAAAAGAAAATTACTTAAAGCAAAGACTTACTAAAGATAATGATGCAGGAAATTTAATTGGTGATGATGAATTTTAATGTGTAATTAATATACAATAAATTTAAAATAGGACAAGGTGAAACCGACATTGGTTTCACCTTGTGTTTAAATGGTTTTAAATATTTATACAGCATAGACTTCAATTTTTGTAGGATTAGAAAAGCGGCGTTCTAATTCTTTTTTGATTTTTTCAATGGCAAAGAACGCAGAAGATGCATATACAGTGATTACTTTTTTTATAAAAGTATTACCTGTTATTAAAATGTATCTTACTGAATATGATGAAATCATACTCTCACCCTTTCACATATCTATTGTGTTTAAGATATATGCCGATAGGTGTGGATATATTCTCAAAAGATGTAAAATAAGTAAGCAAGTGGAGGTTCTGTTGCAAAGTTTTCTAAATGTGGTTACACTTCCATCGCCATCTGATGAGTATGCTATATTTGAAAAAGATCCCGATAACTTGTGACCAAGTAAAAAAGCACCCTGTTTACAGGGTGCTTCACTTCTACCTAATGACTAATATTAGCACTTGGGTATAATGTCGTTCCTCCAATTGAAACTTTTATTTCATTTGTTAATGGAACATTTTGTTCATTAATAATTGTTCTCCACCATTCCCATGCAAGACCTGTACATTCTCTCGCTACGACTTTTACATTTTTTGAATTCGGTGGAAGTGGTATTACTGTAGAGTAATGAGCCGTTTTATCTTGGTTGTTTCCTTCCCAAGTTTTATGTGTTAATACTTCTTTCCCATTTTGATCATATGAGAATTCATCCCAAGATACATCAAATTGAGCAACATATGCACCGTAATGATCAAGGGTCATTTTCGCACTTGAATATTCTGTAGTTGTCGTCTCAATATAATCTGTATTGTTATGAACAGCAGCAGTTGCGTTATCTTTTAAGAAAGTGCTTGTATATGAAATTGGGTATGCTGGATTTTTAGAACTTAATTCTGCATTATCTTTAATGACATTTCGGATTTCATTAAAATCTTTTGAAACAACCTTGTTATGCTCTTTTGCATCTCCGCCTAATACTACAGCGGTAAAGGTACTGTCTTCAAAAATATCTTTGTACTGTCCACTCGCTTCAACGCCTTGCCCCTTAATTAAGGCTTTAAAGGCAGCTTGTACATCTTTGCTCTTAGATGATGTTTCTAATTTCACATAAACTGTTCTACCATAAGCTACATTTGACACCATAACAGGCGGAGCCGCATTACTTACCCCTTTACGAGTTAGCTCATCAAAAGTAACGCTATTATCAAAAAGATCTGATGGATTGTTAGGTAGTTCTGCACTTACGGTATAAAAGATTTGCTTATATGCCGCAACCATCACTTTTTTCTCTCCATCTGCAATCGCTTTAAAATCAATGTTCAGTGAATTGTCAAGATATTTAGCATTAACATTAAGAGCACTTGCTATTTGAGATTTACTATAAACCATCGATTCTGTATACTGCATTCTTGCAGGTAACGTATGTGTTTTTGAATATTTTTCATTCCAAGTAGATACTAATTCATCTACTGCTCCAGACACATTACCATATGTCGGATTTTGAACAGTAATTGTATTGTCTTTTCTCATGCCAGGTAAGTCTATACTAATATTCAAAGGTTTTCTCTTAGCTACTAACAAACTAGGTTGATTATCTGCAAAAGCTTTATTTGCAAGTTGTACTGCTCCTGGATAAGTACGATTAGCCACAGAATCAATAATTGAAATATCCACCGGTGAAGTAGTAAGTGATTTTTTCTCGCGTTCCACTACTACAAATTTACCATTTGAATTTGTACTTTCTTTCGGAACAAAACTCTCTACTTTATCACCATTTACTGCTAAAACCTCTTGATTATTATACTTAAGATTTCCTATGCCAGTATCAATGTTAATAGCTTTTTTTGTTGCATCAGCTGAATTACTTGTTTTTATTTCAGCGAAGGAAATAGAAGAATAATTAATAGTGCATAAGCCAATTGATAAACATGCTAATAATTTGATTCCTTTAACACTTTTTATAATTTTCAAAAAATTCAACCCCTTCCTTTTTTCGTATTAAGGTATGATAATGCTTTATAAATGATTGCTAAATAATAAACTTACATAAATGTTTTTAAAAGCTCTTGAACTAATGGAATTACTCCACCTAAAAATTTCAATACCGCCATTGCGATTTCCATATTATTTCCTCCTCTTTTGTCGTTGCTAAGATGTGATTTATCTCTATGCTTTCATTATAGTAAGTACTTATATATATATCAACACATTCTGATATGCAATATTACATCTTAAAACCATGTTTTATGCTGTTATAATAGAATAGGTAAATTCTACAGCATTTTTCGATATACTGAAAAGCTAATGAGCATGAGAGTTCCAGTAGGTAAAAAGGGAAAAGAATGTTTATCATTCTTTTCCCTTTTTGTATTTTCATGCACCTCACATATCTATCGTAAGAGAGTACTTGGGTTCTGGTGCAAACACTCCAAAACGCTTGTAAGTAACCTCCTAAACTTGGACATACTGATACTAGTACTCTGAAAAAGGATGTGATTGGTATGGAAAAGCAAAATCTATTCAAGTGGAAACATTATCAACCTGATATTATTTTATTAACCGTGAGATGGTACCTACGGTACAACCTCAGTTTTCGTAATTTAGTCGAAATGATTGAAGAACGTGGGTTATCCCTTGCTCATACAACTATCATGCGATGGGTTCATCAATATGGTCCTGAATTAGATAAGCGAGTACGACGTCATCTTAAATCAACCAATGATTCTTGGCAAGTCGATGAGACGTATGTGAAAGTCAAAGGTCAATGGATGTACCTATATCGTGCTGTTGATTCAAAAGGAAATACAATTTTTACGGAACAAGTCTGTCCAAAATGAAATAAAGTTTATTTATCAACTATTCGAAAGAGGTATATAGATTCCATTAGGAATCTATATACCTCTTTCGAATAAATGAAATCTTTGCACCAGAATCCTTTTATCTACATAATGTTTATCCATCCTTCATCCTCCTACAAAATAAAAAAGCATCCTATTTAGATGCTCTCTGCGCTTAATTTTTCTACATAATAACAACACCAAATACAATACAACCTAGCCCTAACAATATAAATAGTTGTGGAAAATTAAAGTCTAAGGAAATTAAATCTACAATATGTTCTAAAGCTAAACCGGCCTTTTCTTTCCAACTCCCACCTTCTACTTCCCTTATTTCATAAATCAGCGTCAAACAAGTAATAAGGATACCTAAACCAATCAAGTATAAACCCAAAATTCATACATCCTCTTTTTTTTAATACAATATTACCATGAAAGAATATACAATGTCAGGGATACTTCTTTACAAAATAAAAAAGCAGCGGATACGCTACTTACAATTTGTTATTTTATTTATTTCCCTGAAAGTAAACTTCTAGATATTTGTTTACATTAAAAATATTGGTTCTGGTGCAAAAATCATTTGATAGAGACATAGAAACCTACATAGACTGTTCAATGGCAGATTATGATGCAATTCCAAACAATTTATGTATGAACCTAACTTCATTTGGGGCAGACTTCACCTGTGAGTGAAGTTGTCCTTTTTTCATCATATGCATGGCTTCAACACCACTCAATATAGAGGTTGCTGTTTTAAATGACTTGAATCCCAACATAGAACGCACGCGTTTCTTAATAAAACGATGATCCTGTTCCACTATATTATTGAGATATCTAACTTGCCTTAGTTGTATACCTTCAGGCATATGTTTCTCTTCTTTCAACTCCTGAATCGCTACAGGATAGGCAGGATTCTTATCTACTGTTATCACGCGAGGTTTAGAAACGTACGAAAA
>NZ_MACH01000042.1 GCF_001884065.1 Bacillus proteolyticus | reverse complement strand
CTCTCCAAGAGTCATTTGTTGACTTAAGATGATGTCGTACTTTCTCTTCTAATTGAGGTCCATATTGATGAAACCAGCGCATAATCGTTGTGTGAGCAATTGATAATCCTCTTTCCTCCATCATTTCCACCAGGTTACGAAAGCTCAAATTGTACCGTAGGTACCACCTTACTGTTAATAAGATTAGTTCAGGCTGATAATGCTTCCATTTGAACAAATTCTCCTTTTCCATACTGATCACACACCTTTTGTAGAGTAGTAATATCAGTATGTCCAAGTTTAAGAGATTTTTTGCACCAGAACCATAAATGTGATGTTTTGGAATGCTGTTTTCATTTGGTTTTATACATGTCCAAAAGGTGTACCTTTTGAAGTGATGAGATGTATTTTAGGAGTATTAAAGTTTCTTAAGTTAATTGCATGTATAAGTGCTCTCTTTTTTAAAAAATATATATTAATAAAATCAGGTAATACTTTAGAAATTCTTTAAATTTATTTCACTTTACTTATTCATATATATTATTTAATATATTTTAAGTAAAAGTATTGGATTTAATATTATTTAAGCGGAGGTTTACATGAGCAAAGGAAAGCCCAATAAAACAAAGAAAGATAAAGTTACTTTTAGATTAAACGCACTGTTTTTTTGTGTGTTTTTACTATTTTCAACTATTATTCTTCAGTTAGGAAAAGTACAACTCGTTGATGGAGAATCTTATAAAAATATAGTTGAAAAACAAGAAAACGAAACCATTAGTGTCCCCGTTCCACGTGGACAGATTTTTGATCGAGAAGGTGAAAAGGTTGTTAACAATAACGCTATTCGTGTCATAACGTACACAAGAATGAAAGGTATACAATCCGATGATATTCTGAAAGTAGCTAAAGACCTTTCAAATATAATTGAAATACCCGAAGAAGATATAAATAAATTAACTGAAACAGATAGAAAAGATTTTTGGATGCAAATGAATAAAGAACAGGCCCAAAAAAAAATAACGAAACAAGACGAGGAAAAACTTAGAGCAAAAAATATTGAGGGAAAAGGGTTTGATAATACAATAGAAAAATTGAGACGAGAACGTGTCACTGATGAAGAACTAAGTAAATTAACGCCAGAAGACCTAAAAGTATTAGCTATTAAAAGTAAAATGAGTTCAGGATATCAAATGACACCTCAAGTTATAAAAAAGAACGCAACCGAGAAAGAATACGCAATAATAAGTGAGAATTTAGAAAGATTCCCAGGGGTAGATGCAACAACAGACTGGGATCGTAATTATGTAAATGGGGATTTATTCCGTTCGGTATTAGGAAATATTACAAGTGCTGAAGAAGGGCTTCCAAAAGAAAATTTAGACTCCTATTTAGTGCGTGGTTACAATCGTAATGATCGCATTGGAAAAAGTTATATTGAACAACGATATGAAGACGTATTACATGGAGAAAAAGCTGAAGTTCGAAATATTACTGACAAAGAAAAAAATATTACTCAAACAGAAATGATTTCCAACGGGAAGAACGGAAAAAATTTAACATTAACAATCAATATGAAATTACAGAAGCAGGTTGAAGAGATTATTGAAAAGCGTTTAAAAGAGTTTAAAGGTTCAGAACCACTATTAGACCGAGCGTTTGTTGTAATGATGGATCCAAAAACAGGTCAACTTTTATCCATGGCTGGAAAAAAATTAGTGAAAAAAGATGGGAATATAAAAGTAGAGGATTATGCTTTAGGTACATTGACTAGCTCTTATGAGCTTGGATCTACCGTAAAAGGAGCTACACTTTTAACAGGATTTGAGACAGGTTCCATAACACCAGGAACATATTTTCATGATGCACCAATGCATTTTAAAGGAACAAAACCCAAAAAATCTTGGAAGGATTTTGGAAGTATTGATGACCTACGAGCGTTACAAGTTTCATCAAATGTTTACATGTTCAATACAGCTTTAAAAATTGCAGGCATAAATTATGTACCTAATAGATCATTAAATATTACAGCAGCTACATTTGATAAAATGAGATATTATTTTGGACAATTTGGTTTAGGTGTTCCAACAGGTATAGATTTACCAAATGAAGATATTGGACAAATGAGTAAAGAAAATTATCAGCCAGGTTTCTTACTAGATTTAGCTATTGGACAGTATGATACGTATTCACCATTGCAGTTAGCACAATACATTTCTACTATTGCAAATGGGGGATATCGAATGAAACCACAGATTGTGCAAGAAATTCGAGAGCATACAGTGAAAGAAGAAGAGATTGGAAAGGTTGTACAATCCATGGAGCCAGTTGTATTGAACCGTGTAGATATGAAAAAAGAATATATTGATCGAGTACAAGAAGGTTTCAGAAGAGTATTTCAAGAAGGTGATGGAACAGGTGTGCATTATTTCCAAAAAGCTTCTTATAAACCGGCTGGTAAAACAGGAACAGCACAAACAGTTTATGGAGGAGATGATCCTGTTGGTAGAGATGAACAAGGGAAAAGAATCCGTTGTTATAATTTAACTTTAGCAGGATATGCTCCATATGATAACCCGGAAGTCGCATTTTCTGTTGTTGTACCATGGGTATATGATGATAAAGGTGGAATTAATTCAATGATTGGTAGAGACATTTTAGATGCATACTTTGAATTAAAAAAGGATACAGGGGATAATACCCCTTCTCAAACAAACTAAATAAAGCGAATGAAGATAATAAAAAAATGCCCCCTACATTAAAGCTTAGTAGGCGGCATTTTTTATGAAATTATTAATAAGGAATGGAACCATATGTTATCTGAAGAACAAGAATATAATCTTAATGTGAACTACCCGCCACTTAGCTAAGCTTGAAGTGGGAGCTTCTCAGTTCCACGACGAAAGTAACCTTTCATCTCCCTGAGCGTTACTTCGGGGTGTTCCACCCCTAGATGTCCAACGCTTGGATGCTCTTTTGGTACGGTTGATATTTTACGCAGGAACCGAATGGCTTGGTTTTCGCACTCTATTTTCTTCCTGCAACCTCATATATCAAGTTATCAAAGAACTTCATATAGCTAGTTTATCAAAAGTTTTTGGCTATGCCAAACCGAAATTCATCTCCCACCTACCGTTGGGCTATCGCCCTTCACACGCTTGAGGAAGGAGAATTCTTTCGGTAAATTCGTTAAAGTTTTTTCTATTTGGTATGTTGATGTTTTTGTTGTTATTTTTCAATTTTGATTTTTATAAAGTAAAAGGAAATTCCATGTACCCCACTGTACAAGATCAAGAATATATATTAGTAAATAGAGCAGCTACAACAATCTGCCCATTATATCATGGGCAGATTGTTGTTATAAAAATACCGAATGATTCCAATTATTACATAAAAAGAATAATTGGTTTGCCCAATGAAACAGTTAAAATGGTTAACGATTCCGTTTATATAGATGGGGAGAAACAAGAAGAACCTTATGTTTACAAAGATTTAATTAATAAAACTGAATTTTTCTCCAACTTTAGCGAGAGGAAAGTGCCTTCAGGCAAATTATTTGTAATGGGAGATAATTGTTATAAAAGTATGGATAGTCGAAACGGTCTAGGGTATATAGATAAAACTATACTCTTTAACCAGTTAAAGGTATGATCTGTTATAAACTCTGAAAATGCTTGAATACTATAAGTGACAAATAATATTCCAAATATGCACATGTTGAATTTTAATATTTTTAGACTTTGCATAATGTTCACCTCGGTCTTCGGATTAAGATATAATCATTATTATATCTAGATTATTTGTTTAAAGAAATAGAATTTGTAGTGTGTAGAATTTTTAATTAGTCTATATTATTGTATTTACAATGATATTTAAAAGTAAACTTCTATCTAAAAGTTTACATTCATATTCAAAATAAGTTAAAAGCACTTTTTAATGTTTTAAAAGTTCTTTTAAGTTGATGTTGATGTAACGGAATCTAAAGTATGTAGGAATTTAAAAAAGTCCCTTAATAAGGCTAAAGGGACTTTGCTCACACAAATGATCTGCACATCAATTCACTTTTGATATACAGATCATTTGTATGATAATTTTTATAAATAATTGCGGAATTATGAACTTACATTACTGCTTTTAAAAGTTCTGTTACTAATGGAAGTACTCCACCTAAGAATGTTAAAACTGCCATTGCGATTGTCATATTATTTCCTCCTCTGTTGTTGATGCTAAGATGTGATTTATCTTTATGCTTTCATTATAGTAAGCGCTTACATTTTTATCAATACATTCTTATATGTAATATTGCATATAA
>NZ_MACH01000041.1 GCF_001884065.1 Bacillus proteolyticus | reverse complement strand
TCTAGTCTTAAGCAACAATTCCAAATAGTTGATGGATGAACTTCACTTGATTTTGGACAGACTTGTCCAGTAAAATAAGTTGCCCTTTTTTACCATATGCATAGCTTCTATTCCAGAAATAATGGATGTAGCTGTGCGAAAAGATTTCAATCCTAACATCGTACGAACTCGCTTTTTAATAAATCGATGATCTTGTTCCACTTGAATAAATTTCGCTTTTCCATACTGATCACGCACCTTTTTTAGAGTAATAGTATCAGTATGTCCAAGATTTAGAGATTAATTGCAATTATCTTGAAGTTTTTGCACCAGAACCATGTAAACAGACTACCTTTTGTTAGATAGCCTGTTTACATTTCTTTGTCTTACCCCTTAGAACCTTTACAGTGACTTACTTAGGTTTTACCACGTCTATCTTGTTTCCGTCAGCATCCATCATAACTAAGGAATCCGATGTGAAATACATAACATCATAGTCTACAGATTCTTTCATTTGACTAGGGTCTACCTTCTTACCGTCTTGTACAAACTCTTCTATTGTCATATTAACTTGTTTCTTTTCTACACTATAAGACCATTTACCTTGCATATGAGTATTCTCATAAGGTGTGTTGTTTACATCATCGTATATAACGTATGTACCATCTTCCTTAAAGTCTAATCCTTTCGTAAACTTACCACCTTTTGAACTACCCCACTCACCTAGTAACTCTTTACCGTCTTTAGGCATGGATTCATTTTTGCTCTTTTCAAGGTTTGTTTTCATTGTCTTTGTATACTCGTCTCTCATTGTTGTGTAACCTTTATCCATGCAGTCTTTACCTTTTAATGCTAACTTTTTTGCTTCTTCTGTCGCATCTTTCGTAATAGAACCACTCTTTGCACGTTTTAATGTGTCTGAAAAGGTTTTATTATAATAGTCTACTCCTTTTAAAATCGTCTTATGCGCTTCTTCTAACTCTTTAGGTGGCTCAACTTTATCAAAATCAGCAATCGTTTTCTGTATTTCACCTATTTCTTCTTCTAACTTTTTGTTTAATTCATGTATGTCATTACTTCTATCTTTCGTCTGATATGCTGTTTGCCCCATTTCAGCAATCTTTGTATTTAATTCATTCTCTAAAGCAAACATACGTGACATATAGTCTACTTTTGGTAATTTTTCCTTCTCTTCTTCTTTTACTTCTACTTTATCTTTTGCTTTCGTTTCTGCTTTATCTGTAGCACAACCACCCAATAACATAATTGGAAGTGCTAACGTAATGAGTCTCTTTGCTTTCATACTATATACCCCTTTTTATTATTGTGGTACTACTTTACTATATATCTCACCTATTCTCTCAGTTGTTTCTTCCCATAAGTTACCTGCTTCTGTTACAGTCTCTAAAGCTTTATTTGAATTTTTAGGGTCTGGATTTTTTATATAGTCTATTCGTTGTTGAAAACCAGTACTGTACATCTGCATAGCCTTATCAACGTCTTTATGTACTTCTGCAAATTCTTTAGGTACTTGTAACTCTCTAGCTTGTACTGACAAGTCTATTATTTCTTCTGCTAGTTTTATATACTTATGTTTGTTATGGAATGGAAGGTCTTCCCCTTGGAGTAGCTTATCCATTTCTGTTACTTTATCTCCCATCTCCATATCTATGTCTGTAAGAGAATCAATGTAATCTTCTACTGCATAATCTCCTACATCCACAGGTTTCACTTTATCCACCTTACTTTCTTGTAGTGGTTTGCTTTCTGACTTGATGTTTACTTTATCAGCGGAACAACCACCAAACAATAGTAAGAGTGGAAGAGTAACACCTATTAGTTTCTTACTCTTCATTTCTCCTACCCCTTTTTGATTATTTACGTCTTTCTCCTGTTATTGTATTGCCTTTATCGTCTGTCATTTTTAGAGAACCTGCTCGTAAGAACTCAAGTTTATATTCTACAAATGCATTTGTATTCTTTGCATCTATCTTCTTACCGTCTTTTACAAACTCAGTAGGTAACAATGTAACTTGTTTCTTGTCTGCATCGAATATCCATGTTCCTGTCATATGGTTGTCTTCATAAGAAGTTTTACCTGTATCATCATAAGCGGTAAATGAGTTATCTTCACGGAAGTCTAAACCCTTATGGAACTCAGAACCTCTGTAACTACCCCATTCACCTAGTAACTCTTTACCGTCTGATGATACTTGTACACTAGAGTCCTCGGAATTAGAGTCAGATTTAGAAGTTGAAGGCTTATCGAATTGTACACCTGTTTTCTTACCAAGTTCGTTTGCTTGGTCTAATTGAGCGTCTTGAATTGGAGCATATCCTGTTTGCCAGTACTCGTTACCTTCTTTAATTAATTCCATTGACTTTTTAGTTTTGTCTCTGTCTTCATCTGTAACTTTACCTTTGCCGTTTATAATTTCAACTTGCAATGCATAGGCTTTACTATAACAGTCTACAGCTTTTAAGATTTCCTTATGTGAGTCTACAAACTCTTTTGGTGGTTCTATCTGTTTAAACTTAGCAATGATTTTCTGTAGTTCAGATTCTTCTTTTATTATCTCTTTCTTTAAAACCTTTTCCTCTTTGTCTTTATCCATTGCTATCTCAGTTATAACCGTTATTTGATTCACTAACTCAGAAGAGAGTTTTGTCATACGTAAAGGATACTTCTCTTTTGACAACTTTTCCTTCGTCTCTGATTTAGCTTCTACTTTTTCTTTCGGTTTGGCTTCTGTTTTATCTGTACCACAACCTACTAACAACATGAACGGTACTGCTAACGCTACAAGTTTCTTTGCTTTCATACATCATACCCCTATTTGAATGAATTTTGATTATTAGTTTGTTTTACTTGCAATACTCTTTGTTGCTTCTTCGAATAGCTTTGCACCTTGATTTGATTTTATAATTGATTCTTTCAGTTTACTTTCACTCTCTTCCTCTACTGCTTCTGAAAGGAGTTGGAATGCATCATAATATAAGTCCATTGATTCTTTTATCTTGTCATGCTCTGCTTTCAGTTCAGTTGGTGGTTCAAGATACTTTATTTTTCTTACATATGCTTGTGACCCACCTGTTACAAGTTGTATTTCACTCTTCTTTAAGCTTACTGATTTAATGTCTGATTTTGCTGAGTCTTCAATCAATCGTAGTGTTTCGTCTATTTTATTTGCATTGTCTAAAATATCTTGCTTGTATTTGTCAACTTCTGAACCAGTTACCTTACTAGAAGAGTTGGAAGAACTAGTAGAGTTAGAAGTACTTGACTTACTTGTCTCCTTATCTTCACCTTTCGCTACTGATAAGCTATCCTCTTTCTTGCTATCAGTTGACTTACTCTCTTTTTCAGAAGTCTTACTCTCTTTTTCTATCTTTTGCGTTTCTTCTTTCTTTGGTTCAGCTTTCTTACCATCAGTTTCAATTGTAATACAACCACTCAATAACATAACTGGTAACGCTAAACTTACTAATTTCTTTGCTTTCATGATTCCTAATACCCCTTTTTTTATAAAATTTAGTGCAAACAAGTTAATATACTTAACTAAGAAATTTTCCTCGAATAATTTCTTAGAAACTACTACCCATAGATTACCTGTATATTCATAATCTTTCCATATATCATTTTACAAAGAATTACAAATATGGTCAAAGGTATTTATGTAGTCTTTAAAGGGAAATTTATTAGATGAAAAGAAAAGTTTTATTTTTAAACCTTTTCTAATACGATCAATTGTTCATTTTCTAACGAACAAATTACAAACGAAGGTTGAGTCGTGAACGTCGATTCATCGTTATTACAACAAAACAAAGGTGAAGAGGCGGATCAATAATGAAGAAAATTAACCTACTTATTGCCGGGGTGCTAACTTTAGGGTTAGTCGCTTGCGGTACAGAAGAAACAGAAGTCAAAACAAAAAAAGAAACGAAGAAAGCAGAAGAACAACAATGCCAAGAACGAGCAAGATACAATAAAATAATAGTTGAATGGGAGTCCAATACATATTATTAAAATTAAAGTGGTTCAAGTCGGAGGAAGACACCTTATGGTGCCTTTTCTTTATTTTCAAAAGGACCTGCTCAAATAATGCTTAAAAACATAAAGTAAAATGAATCCGTTAAAATACATGTGTGACCTTGAATATCCCCTCCTACTCAAAGGAGAGATTAACATGGGATTTGGTGGTAGTTGCGGCTTTGCTTTATTAGGAGCCACTATACATGCCCATCAACTTAAGAAATTTTAACGAATTTACCGAAAGAATTCTCCTTCCTCAAGCGTGTGAAGGGCGATAGCCCAACGGTAGGTGGGAGATGAATTTCGGTTTGGCATAGCCAAAAACTTTTGATAAACTAGCTATATGAAGTTCTTTGATAACTTGATATATGAGGTTGCAGGAAGAAAATAGAGTGCGAAAACCAAGCCATTCGGTTCCTGCGTAAAATATCAACCGTACCAAAAGAGCATCCAAGCGTTGGACATCTAGGGGTGGAACACCCCGAAGTAACGCTCAGGGAGATGAAAGGTTACTTTCGTCGTGGAACTGAGAAGCTCCCACTTCAAGCTTAGCTAAGTGGCGGGTAGTTCACTACCCCCAAGTACCAAAAATCTGTTTCTTTAAAATAAAGTTTTATCAATCATGTGCTAACAACCTTGAAAAAAATGAATATTTTGGAGTATATGTTGTTGAGTATTAGCACCCTTTACCTGAGTAAAGAGAATGTTATTCATGTATGTAATTTATAACTTCTCGAATGTAACTTTCTAAAGGCTGTTTAGTATCTACAACTAAACACTTATATTCAGGAGGTTTTTTACTATTCTTGATAGTATATTTAAAAGATTCTTCAGACTGTATCTCTTTAATTTGGCTTAGCATTCTATCACGGTTTTTTAATCTGAAATTTATTTCATTACTATCATCTAGGTAACATTCAATATATTTATATTTAACATTATATTTTTTTGATAAATCTGTTCCTTTTTCAACCATTTCTTCATACAAGCAAGGACTATCAAATATTACAGCCTGTCCCTCAGATAAGTGAAATTCAATTAAAGACCAATCAATATTGTATGAAATCTTACCAGCAAGCTTTACATCAATTGGAGCTTCCTCAATAGAAAGTAATAAAGCGGTTTTTACAATATCGTGGTCAATAATAACTGCTCCTGTTCTCTTAGCGATTTTTCGAGCAAGTGTTGACTTACCAGAGCCAGGGAAACCTGACATTTGAACAAAAAACATATAAAACACCCTCTCATGTATTCTCTTTTAACTATCCTTCACCCGTCAGTTTATCTGAGTGAAAATTCCGAATTTTTATTATAGGATTTTAACCAAACCTTATTACAAACAATCAATTTTTATTATACATTAACAAACTTTATTCAAAAGCCTAAAAAACGTTATTCTTTCTAAACAAGCTAGATTAGAAAGGATAACGTTTATAGGCATTTGAGGGTATTAAAATCTCTTGAGTTAATGGGCATGTGGTGACCCCTTATTCCAGAGATGCTAACGAGTTTATTGAACAAGAAAAAAGGACTACCCCAGCGTCCCATTTTCACCAAAGACCCATTTACTTTAAACTATTGCACCCCTTGTATATCAACTATGATTTAACTTTCAAGTCTTTTTTTAAATAATAATGCTCAAAGTCTCTTCCTACATTATCTATACTGCCAAACACTTGATAACCATTCTTTTTATAAAAATCTAACGCTTGAAAACTTAAGGTATCTACCTTTATGAAATCGCATTTTTTATCTAAAGCAATTTTCTCTAGCTCTAATAATAATTTAGTCCCATACCCAGAGTGTCGAATGTCCTCATCTAATATAACAGTATAAATCTCCAGCCAATTCCAACATACCGCACTTAGTATTCCACCACGAACCTTGCCCTTTTCATCCTTAAGGAATAAATTAATTTCTTCATATCTACCTCCCAAATCTTTTGGGAAATGCTTTAAATTGAACCTGTAAAGTTCATCGTCAATATATTGTTTATCGTTTTTATTTAATTCTTTACTAATATGTAGTGTCATTCAAAATCCCCCTCGTTCTCTCATCACTTAATACTCCATAACCCTCGTGGAAATCCTTTCTTTTCTTCGGCTAACCTGCACCCTTAACTCACATAAAGATTGCCAGAAATGAACAGAATAAATTTTCGTTATGGTGGCACTTCAAAATGTTAGCTTATTAGCCATGGGATGGTACTCAAAATAACAACCAGAAAAAAACTCTATACAGAGGCCTTTTTTCCTGGTATTTTTTTTGTAAATTGATATAAAGCGATTGCTCCTAAAATAACAAGTATTCCTTCAGGAACATCTAATAATACTGTTTTCCATGTTTCTGAAATTAATAATTCATTACCTGTAGAGGCTTTATAATATCCTTCTATATAGCCAATAGTAAACTGAATTACAGATAAAGAGACAAATAACCACAAACCAAGTCGAATTCCTTTTTTATTTTTAAACATATAACACCTCTTTAAATTAAGTAAACATAATATTAAAATTATTATATTAAATATCCATTTTTCTGTCAATTGTATTTGTAACTTGTCTAATTAGCGTACATCCCATCATTATCAAGCTAAAAAGAACGGGTTACTTCAAAACAATAAAAACGAGCATAATGCACAAAATTCCGCTCTGGGAGTAGTTGTATTTTCTTAGCTTGATGGCGGTGTGACGCTCCCCCATAATGAATATATTGTTTGATTGTTAGTATTTTCTATAGGAAATGAATCCAATCGAATGTTGTTTACGTACAATCATGACAAGAAAAAGAGCATCCTTAATATGTAAGGACGCTCTCTCTTTTATTTAAGAACAGAAGGCGAAGTCTTTTCTAACCATAAAATGCCATCATATTGTTCGATAGGAATCATGATTTCTTCTCGCTTTTTGTCCCCCCAGTAACTTGCTGCAGTTGGGGTAAACATCCATGACGTTTCTGGTCGATTACTTTCTCCTTTTAAGTTTACAAAGACATTTGGACTTCCAACGGTGCTTATTATTTTTTCTACACTTTGTTCTTCATGTTCGGTATGTACAGGAACAATTTCGTCAATTTCAGAGTTCCAGCTGCTCCCACTATACGCAAACAGTCCAATTGTGTACATTTGATTTTTAATACGCTGCGGAAGATAATCCATCATATTAGGGCCTACCAAATTGTATTGCTGCCACTTCGTATAGTCTAATATCATTTTCGAATTTTGTTTCCGAATATGATAATTATGTCCCCATACAATAATTTTTTTGTTTTTATATTGCATTTCAGTGAGCCATGCTAGGTTTTGAGCCATTTTTTGATCTCGGATATAATCAGCGTAGTCTCTAACATTAGTAGAGAAGATGCCACCTCTAAATTTCATATAAGCATCTAGATGTGTTTTAATCGCATCAATCCGTATATTGATTGATTTCTCAAGGAAATTCACATCATATGTAGGGTGAGGTGCAACTTGAGTCAATTCAGCTTTATGATTCTGAATAAAAGTTCCCACATTTTCAAACTTGTTGATAACAGGTTGTATTTCTATTTTATATTGATCATAGGGATATGTACCTTCATAACCATTGTAATACTTATCCAGTTTAATCAACTCTGTTACTGCTGCATCAAATTCAGATGCCACTTCAGGACTTAGTTTTTGCAACCAGTCTTTCGCATACGAGTGGAATGAAGATCTATAAAACAAATTCATATCAAAACCAGCTAATGTTAGTGGCTTTCCTTTTTCTTTTTGTTCTTTCATATAGGTAAACAATTGTTCAACTTCCTCTGTTTGCCATACACCGTATAAAGATTGTTTCATCGCTTCAGTAGCGGTTAGGTTATCAAAATTTTGTTGAACCGTACTTGCTTCTGCAAATCCTGATTCAAATGCAATCACATCATATCCCATTTCCTCATGTAAGTACTTGATCATACGTATTTTGGATTGATTCATTTCCTTCGCACCATGCGTACTTTCGCCAAGTACAACAATACGCTTGTCCTGTACGGCCTCTTTTAGAAATGATAAATCTTCTGTTGTTTGGGAATTTGGTTCATTTAATATTTTTGCATGTCCGTTTAACCATTCCTCCCATTTGGGTTGATCGACTGGTTTTTCCGCTGCAAATGCTACAGATGTGAAGGTAGTACAGGCAAGAAGCGTACTCATTAGCCCGATTTTCCATTTATTACGCACAACAACGCCTCCAAGAATCATATTTTTAGAGATTGAATAGAATCTGTGACAAAAATTTACTGATATACCATCATTTATAATAATACATATACGAACCCTAAACAATATTAATATTCTAAAAATTAAAAATCTACTTCGTACATAATGAAGAAACCTTCTATATGGGGTCACCATACATCACCATCGAGCTAAGAAAAGCAAATACCCCAAGTACCATAAAACGGTATTCTTTCTAAACAAGCTAGATTAGAAAGAATACCGTTTTTTATGAATCTTTCGATTCAAAATAAACTACAATTATTTGCTGAAGAATTACATAAACATTTTACTCCTTCATTTTTATAAAATCTTGTTAGAACAACATATTATAGCTAGACATATTCACCTATGGTTTGATGCATAAGTGAATAACCAACAACAAATACATTTACACATTGCAAAAGTTATTTATGTCATAAAGTAAAATGAAAACGACTATTGGGTTCAAGAATCATCCTGGGAGTAAATACTATAATTTGAGTTTGGTAAGTGTATTTTAGAAATTTCAATTCCTTTAAAATCTATGAAAGACTTTTGTAACATTTATGAAAGTAATTTGAAAGATATTTATAATAAGATGAATATATCAAAGGTAATTTAACTTTATTTCACAGTAAAAGTATAAGCAATGTACAGTATAATTTCATTTTTGTAATCTTATAGAAACACTGAAAGAATAGGAGATATATCATGAATCGTATAAAAAAAATAATTCCCGCAGCATTTGTATTAAGTACAGCTTTATTTGTAGCACCAGGATTTTCTTCAGCGGATACTAATACCACAAACGTAGGAAGTGCCCCAGTAGTAATTAGTGCTCAAGAAGGAAAAGCACCTATGACGGCAGCTCAGGTTGCTAAAAATGGTACGCAACTTCCTTACATTCCTACAGGTCCTTATGAAGAATTCCCTAATGAATGGCATGTGTCTACAGAAGATGGAAAGTTAATTGATTATGTATATGTAGATGTTGTTGCTAAAAGTAATGGAGCAAGAGTTTATGGATTGAAAATAGATGCTAATTCTAAACATAAGATTTTAAAAGCTGATGGTACTTGGCTTAATGTTGGAGAAGAATATGAAAAAAAAGGTAACAAAGGAGACGTATTATATACAATAGCAATTCCTAAAACTGATCCAATTTTAGAAGATACTAAATTGAAAAAAGAAGTAAATTGGAAATTAATTGATTCAAATATAGTAGATAAAAATTCAGGTTATCATTGGAGCAAGGCAGTTACAAGTGGTATTTCGCATAATGTAACTGTAGGATTATCTTATACAATTGGGATGGAAGTAGGTCTTGAGGGGGTTGCAAAAGTAAATCAATCATTAACTGCAAGTTTTGGTTATGGTATTACTTTAAATTCAGAAAATACAGTTACAAAAACATTTGACTTTAATCCAAAGACTGATTATGCATATGATCAATATAGAACTGCATTATATCAACAGGTAGCAACATATTCAGTTATTCCAGGGGGAAAATTACAAAAATGGATGTCTGAACAAAATGGTGTTTGGGATAATCTTTTTGGTCAACTTGGTGAGGAATTTAAGGGTCTTACAAGTCCGACAGAATATAAAGTGAAAACCTCCGTTGACTATCCAGTAGATGTTTTAGTTGCACTTACTTCAAAATAATGTGAAAGCTAGCAAAATGCTAGCTTTTTTTTATTTCATCCATATAGGGTCACCATACATGCCTTAACTAAAGAGATTTTAATACCTTCAAATACAAGAAAACGTTATCCTTTCTAATAATCTTGTTTAGAAAGAATAACGTTTTTTTATACTTGGGCATAGTGAATATTTTTAACTTGATAGGCATGGGGTCCCGCCAAGGAAAAAAGGTCTTTGCGTGTGGTTTGTTTCCACACACTTAAATCTGTTGATTATATTTAAATGCTCCTGTAAAATTATACTAGTTTCCATTGATGCAAACGCTTTCGCAAAAAGGAATGTTTGTTTATAATCTACAATTAATCTTTATTTTATGGGAGGCAGGTGTAGTAGGGTGAAGGAATTTATTTAATTGCTATCATACTTTAGCTGTATAACGGCTAATATTTGTAAAAGGGGAAGTAGGGGATTTATAAATGATTGAAGTAAAGAATGTTACGAAAAGCTATAAGATTTTAGAGCGAAAGCCAGGTTTAATGGGTGCAATAAAAGCTTTAATAAAACGGAAATATTATGATAAGCAGGCAGTGCAACCGATTGCTTTTTCTGTTAAAAAAGGAGAAATGGTTGGATATATCGGATTCAACGGTGCTGGAAAGTCAACCACTATTAAGATGCTGTGTGGAATTTTAACTCCAGACACTGGTGAAATTAAGGTAAATGGAATTATTCCATACAAAAATAGGCAGGAAAATGCTAAAAATATTGGAGCTGTTTTTGGACAACGGACACAACTTGCTTGGGATATACCGGTGCGGGAGTCTTTCGAACTATTAAAACATGTTTATGAGATTCCAGAAACAAAATATCAGGAAATGTTGCATTTATTTGAAGATGTACTGGATCTCGGAACTTTAATGCCATTACCTGTTCGTCAGCTATCACTCGGACAAAAAATGCGTTGTGAGTTGGCTGCTGCTTTTCTTCATCAACCTTCTGTTGTATTCCTAGATGAACCTACAATTGGTTTAGATATTGATGTAAAGGAAAAAATACGTAGTTTTATTAAGGAAATGAATAAGAAATTGGACGCAACAGTTGTATTAACTACTCATGATATGCAGGACATAGAAGAGCTTTGCCAGCGAATTATTATTATTGATAAAGGATCTATTATTTATGATGGGAACTTACAAGATCTAAAAGATCGTTTTTCTTATAACCGCATCCTATCTTTAGAATTAGAAGAGCACACAATGTTTGAGATTCCTGTATCATTACAAAATTACATAGTGGTACAGAAGAATGAAGCAGAAAATGAATCTCGCGTAGAGTTAAGTTTTCACACAAAGACAGTTTCATCGGAATTTGTGCTTTCCGAACTTGCAAGGCACAATAAAATATCAGATTTGACGATTTCAAACCCTAAATTAGAGACAATTATTAAAGATCTTTATCAGCATGGAGGTGAGGAATCCCTTGAGGAAATATTGGGAAATGCTTAAAGTGCAGATAAAGCTAGATACCTCATATGCAGCGTGGTATTGGGCGGGTACATTTGCAATTATCATTAAATTATGTACGTTGTATTATTTTTGGACTGCTGTATACGAGAATAAAGAGACTGTTGGAGCACTTTCACTATCTAATATGCTAACTTATATGGTTATAGCTTTGTTATTGGAACAATACGTATCTGGAGTAGGAACCAATTTAGCGAGAATGATTAAACAAGGTGATATAGCATTGGAACTTATGAAGCCATATCATTTGTTAGATAAACTTGTAGCGATGGATATAGGGCAAAAAATTTCTAATTCTATGCGTACAACGTTCCCTATGCTACTGTTTGCCGTCTGGTTTGTAGGAATTCAACTACCACAATCAATAGAGTCTTTTCTATTATTTACGGTAAGTGTAGTTTTAGGGATTTTAATTGGAACTCAACTAGATCTTATTATTGGTATATTAGCTTTTTGGACTGTTAATATCTGGGGACTTCGACTTCTACGAGAGTCTGTTCTTCAATTTTGTTCCGGAGCACTTGTCCCATTATCGCTTTATCCACAATGGTTTCAAGAAATTAGTATGTTTTTGCCTTTTCAGTCTATGGTCTATATACCTGTTTCTATTTATACAGGTTCTATTTCAGGTACCCAGGCTTATACGGCAATTGTGACACAATTCATATGGTTAATCTTTATTACAGTACTTGTTAGATTTTTATGGACTTTAGCAATCCGAAAAATCACAATATTTGGGGGGTGATTGAATTGTTGCAAACTCTTAAACGATACTCATTCTTATACATTGTCTATTTTAAGCAACACTTAAAAGTTATGATGGAATATAAAGTAGACTTTTTAATAGGAATTTCTTCAGTCTTCATTCAACAATTTGCCGCTATCTTTTTTTTAAAAGTGGTATTTGATCATATTGAGACTTTGAAAGGGTGGAACTTTTATCAAATTCTCTTAATCTACGGTATTGCGTTTGCAGGAAGGGCAATCCATCACATTTTCTTTGATAATTTATGGACGATTGGATGGCAATATATTCGGACAGGAAATTTAGATCGTTTGCTAATCCGTCCTATTAACCCGCTGTTCCAAATTATAGCAGAGCGTGTTCAACAAGATGGAATAGGGCAACTAATAATAGGGGGAATGGTTCTTTATTATTCCATTAGTAATCTAGATATTGCAATTTCATTGGGAAATGTACTAATACTCATCATAATGATTATTTCAAGTGGTCTTATCTTTGTTGCATTAAATTTATTTTTTATAACATTTTCTTTTTGGATGACAGATAGTCTCCCTGTTGTATCAGCAGTATTCAATTTAAGTGATTTTTCGCGGTATCCGATTACAATTTATAATAAAGTTATCGCATTTATCTTAACGTTTATTATTCCTTACAGTTTCACATCCTTTTATCCAGCTGCCTTTTTCTTCGATAAGGGGTATAAATGGGTATCTTTGTGTACACCACTCGTTGCTATCATACTATGTTTCATTTCTTATCGTTTCTGGAAATATGGATTAAGTGCATTCACTAGTACAGGAAGTTAATCTTAAGGATTGTATGTAAGAAAGTCGGTTGGAAAAACAATTCGTTATATTTCTAATTAACATCGAGAGTTAATTCAGAAGGAGGTAAGCAATTGGAACTGAAAGGAACCAGTTGTATTATTTACGTATCAAACTGTAAGTCGGCATATGATTTGAGATAAATGTTGTTTGGGCTAGTAGTGATAAATTTTCACATAAGGAGTCTAGTTATGGAGAAACATATATTAGAAGATTATTGTTGAAATCAGCCTGGAGCAATTACATGTTATAAAAATTAAAAGGAGCAGTACCACATGCCCAACAACTTAAGAAAAATAAACGCCCCCAAAATGAAAAAAATGAGCTGACTCCTCAGAGTAACTACCTGTAGAGAATGAAAATTTTCGTTTAGGGGTTACTTCAAAACCTTAGCTTGATGGCGATGGGGTCACCATATCATTTTAAGAAAATTGTACGTTTGGACACAATTTGGACGCATTTCAGCCGGTTCCCTGTACGTTAAGGAACCGGCTACTTACTTTACTACCTTTTTATGATTATGAAATTAAAAAAGATAGAGTAGAAATCAGGTATGAAATAAATGTAAGTAACACAAGGAAGAATATAAGCATGGTATTGGAAACACATCGTTCTATTCTTTTTTTCATTTGAACTTACTTTATTTTTTAAATTTGGTAGGGTCAATTTGAAGTTGTGCTTTCCAAGATCCAGATACTTTTCCAATTCTGTTTATGTTTACATCTAACGTGAGCGGTTGTTTGAAAGAATCTTTTCCTTTAGGACCTTCGATAAATGTGATGACACCTTCTGGTCTATCCTTAAAACGAATACCAATTTCCTTTAATTCTGCACCTGATGCTTTTAGTTCGAATGGTCCATCACTTGCTCCTTGAATTTCCCCTCCTACTCAAAGGAGAGATTAATATGGGATTTGGTGGTAGTTGCGGCTGCGGCTTTTCTGGAGGATTTGCTTTATTAGTTGTATTATTTATTTTATTAATCATAGTTGGAGCTGCTTGCTTCTGCTAAAAAAACTATCGGAAAAGACACTCTTATATGGGTGTCTTTTCTTTAATTAATTCACATTAAATTACTTAAATTTTATAAGTAGATGTAGTAAAATATAAATTGGGTGGGAACCCAGATATATTTGTGCTGTAAGAAAAGTCTTATGTAGATTAAGTAGAGAGAGGCACTTCAAGAGGAGTGTCTTTTCTTTATGCGTTAATAAGCCCTCCTATTTCCGTAGGTGGGCTATATCTTTATTACACAATAACAAAGTATACTCTCTTTTTCTCATAAACTACATGTAATTATACATATTTGTTAAAATTACACTAAATAAATATTACATGTAGTAAAATATAAATTGTGGACACGTTCTATAAAGCAGATTCTCCGATTAAAAGGCGTAACATATCTCAAC
>NZ_MACH01000040.1 GCF_001884065.1 Bacillus proteolyticus | reverse complement strand
GAAATCTAGTCTTAAGCAGCAATTCCAAATAGTTGATGGATGAACTTCACTTGATTTTGGACAGACTTGTCCCGTAAAATAAGTTGGCCTTTTTTAATGATATGCATCGCTTCTATTCCTGAAAGAATAGATTTAGCTGTACGAAAAGATTTCAATCCTAGCATTGAACGAACTAGCTTTTTAATAAAACGATGATCTTGCTCTACAATATTATTCAGGTATTTTACCTGCCTTATTTGGATGCCTACAGGCATCTTTTTCTCTGTCTTCAACTCTTCAATCGCTATAGGATAGGCCGGGTTTTTGTCCACTGTAATCACACGGGGCTTTGAAACATGAAAAGACTGCAAAGCTTTCTTGAAAAAACGCTTTGCAGCCCTATGATCTCTTGTTTTGCTTAAATAAAAATCAATTGTATTTCCTTTTGAATCAACAGCACGATATAGGTACATCCATTGACCTTTGACTTTCATATACGTCTCATCGACTCGCCAAGAATCATTGATTGATTTAAGATGACGTCGTACTCGCTTATCTAATTCAGGACCATATTGATGATCCGATCGCATGATAGTTGTATGAGCAAGTGATAACCCACGCCCTTCCATCATTTCGACTAAATTACGAAAACTGAGGTTGTACCGTAGGTACCATCTCACGGTTAATAAAATAATATCAGGTTGATAATGTTTCCACTGGAATAGATTTTGCTTTTCCATACCAATCACATCCTTTTTCAGAGTACTAGTATCAGTATGTCCAAGTCTAGGAGGTTACTTACAAGCGTTTTGGAGTGTTTGCACCAGAACCTCTGAGAGCTTATGCTCTCTTTTTTTATTTATGTTCGACATAATCTGACAAAAAAATTGTAACCATATTTGTTATGATAGTTCAGGAATCATACATTTTACATAATTGGAGGAAACGAAATGTATAAGAAGATGGGGACACTCGTTATAACTGGAGCGCTTGCTATAAGTCTAGCGGGATGTAGTGATACAGAAGAAACTGCCAAAAAAGTATCAAATGATACAAAAACAGAACAAACAACTGAAAAGAAAGAAGAGAAAAAAAAATTTAAAGTTGGCGAAACAATTAAACTTGGAAATCACAAATTAACTGTTACAAATGTTGAAAAGTCTCCAGGTGGAGAATTCGATAAACCTAAAGAGGGTCATGAATTTTTAATCGCTAATGTAACTATAGAAAATGGCGGCGAAGAAGAAATACATTATAATGCTCACGATTTCAGTTTACAAAACAGTGAAGGAAATATTGTAGACCCAACGTTAACTATGATTAACCAAGATACTCAATTGAATTTTGGAAAACTTGCACAAAATGGGAAAATAACTGGAACTATTGCTTTCGAATCAAAACAAGGAGATCCTAAGCTTCAATTAATCTTCAAACCAATTTCCTTATCAGAAGAAGAAGTTCGAGTAAATCTTCAATAATAATATCTACAAAAAGAAAAGACACTCGAATTGAGTGTCTTCTTTTAAAATTTCACATACTATGTCTAATTAATGAGGTATCGCCACATACCCATCAAGCTAAGATTTTAAAGTACCCCCTAAATGGAAATTTTGTGTTTTTATAGCATCGAAGTTTATTTTTCTTTCTTCTTTTTAAATGCCAAAACATAAAAAAATATTGGGATTAAAAAATCTGCCAATAACTCTCCCATTCCATAAGGATCGATCTTAATATCTCCTCCTGCTAGATGCATAATAGATGATATTGTAAACAAAATTGCTACAACTAATGCCCATTTGCGTTGAATTAATTTATTATTCATTTTTCTTCACTTGCTTTCATAAAATATTTTTTTCATACAATACCCATTATGGTAGTAATACCTATATTAATTAGGGTTTATTTCGTATGCAAATTTTTAAATAATCTACACTGATCCCCTATAAATAAAAATTTTATTTTAAATAAAATCAATTTATGAATATAAGTAATTTAAATTATTAAAAGTAGTTAATATAAAAAACTATGATTTTAAAAAGATCAGAGTTTTAAAATCATAGGTAATCCCTTATATAATAATATAAAAAATTATGATAATTGCGCACTAACAGTAATAGTAAGTCCAACACCTAAAACTAGAATAATCCAAGTCCAATATTTATTTCGAATGAAAAATAACGCAGAGTTATCTTTTATTTGAACTCTTTCTCCGGTTTTTTCATCAACAAGTGTTCGTACACTATCAGATATAAACTTTTTAGTGAAAAAATAATTACTCATCGCTATAAATATAGTACAAAATATTCCATTAAAAATAAATCCAGGGTTATGTACCGTGTCCACTTGCAACATACTACTAAATATTCCACTTATCAGACTCCCTAAAATTAATGCTAAGACTACTAACAGTCCTTTACCTCTCCAAATAATCATTACATAATGACTCCTTTCAATTTCTAAATAATGGGACATACATATTACATTATATTACTTTATGGAAAAGTTTCTTATCAACTATCACACTGGTATTACAGAAAAAATTAAAGTTTCTGACTTGAACAAAGGAAAGGAAATTGCTAAAGTGTTTGATTAATGTTGGTTTGAAATAAAGTTTGACCAAAAAGATGCTACAAATGTTGATTTTATAATAGAGGGAACCCACGCATTTTGAATAAAGATTGATCAAAATACGTGGGTTTTGTTTTTGAAGTGAAGAATTTTTATAAAAAGATTGATTAAAACGATTTTTGTAAAGTATTTTCGATTTGAATAGGAACATGAATACGGTCTCTCACTACTACTGTACCTTCGTAAACAATATGGCATTCTACTAAATGATCTCTATTAAAATCTGCTGATTCTATACATTTTTCTGTGCCCTTTTTTATGGTTCTGGTGCGAAAACTTCAAGATAATTGCAGGTAATCTCTAAATCTTGGACATACTGATACTA
>NZ_MACH01000039.1 GCF_001884065.1 Bacillus proteolyticus | reverse complement strand
AAGAGAATAGTAACGTGCTTTCACCTTCAAGAATAGTCTAAATCCTTAAGTTGATGGATGTGTGGCGGTACCCCTTATTGTAATATTTCTGCTATAATACATATCTATTTATAAAATTAAATGGATTTAAGGAGAGAAATTTATGAAACAGAAAAAGATTGGTTTACTAGTATGTGCACTTATCACGTCCTCAATTTTATCGGCTTGTAGTAGTAAATCTAATAAAACTGTCAATGAGAACCAAAAACAAGTATTAAATTTAACAATATCTGAAGAAATGCCTTCTTTAGATACCGCAAAAACCATGGATGGTACATCATCACATGTGATGCAAAATATATTTGAAGGATTATATGTACTCGATAATCAAGATAGGCCTATTCCTGGTGTAGCAAAGTCATTTGAGAGAAGTGAAGATGGGAAAAGATATACATTCCATTTGCGTAAAGATGCTAAATGGTCAAATGGTGAAATGGTAACAGCACATGACTTTACTTTTGCTTGGAAACGAACATTAAGTCCTGAAACATCATCTCAATATGCATACTTACTATTTTATATAAAAAAGGCAAAAGAAATTAATGAAGGTATAGTGGCTGCTGATCAGTTAGGAGTAAAGGCATTAGATACTCATACGCTAGAAGTAGAACTAGAACAGCCTGTTCCATATTTACTGCAATTATTAGCACTGCCTATTTATTTACCACAGAATGAATCGTTTGTGAAAGAACAAGGAAATAGTTATGGTTTAGAACCAAATCATCTTATATATAATGGAGCATTTGTGTTAGAAAAATGGAAGCATGAACAAGAATTTCAATTGAAGAAAAATAATACATATTGGGATAAGGAACAAGTGAAGCTAGAGGCAATAAATTTTCATATTGTAAAAGATTCAATGACGGCCTTAAATTTATATGAATCGGGTAGTATTGATCGTGCTCCTGTTAGTGCAAAATTTGTAGATAAATACAAGGGCAAAAAGGAATTACATATGAAAAAAGATTCTGGGATATCTATGTTACGTTTTAATGAAAAGAACACTACGTTAGCAAACAAAAAAACCAGACAATCTATTTCTTTAACACTAAATAAAGAGGGAATTGTGGATCACTTTATCAATAATGGTGCAACACCTGCAGAAGGTCTTATACCAGTAGGATATAAGAATGAAACAAATGGAAAAGATTTTCGTCAAGAAAATGGTGCTCTTGCTGTGTATGATTTACAAAAGGCGAAACAAACTTGGGAAGTTGCCAAAAAAGAACTTAATACAGAAAATGTCACACTTGAATTTTTAACATTTGAACAAGACAATGCAAAACATATCGCAGAATATATAAAAGGAGAACTTGAAAAACATTTACAAGGCTTAACGATACAGATTAAGCAGCAACCATCTAAACAAAAATTGCAACTTGAACAAACAGGACAGTATGATATATCTATGGTAGGTTGGGGACCTGATTATAAAGATCCTATTAGTTATTTAGAATTATTTACGACAGATAATCCAAATAATAAAATGGAGTATTCAAATTCTAGTTTTGATGATCTTATAAGTAAAGCTAGACATGACGTTGTATTAGATCAACAGAAAAGATGGGATTATTTACGAGAAGCAGAGAGAGTATTGTTAGAAGATGCTGCTGTTGCTCCCCTTTATCATACTGGTTTAGCATATGTGCAAAAGGAGTATGTAAAAGGAATTGAAAAGCATCAATTCGGTGGTGTATATACCTACAAAAATGCTTATATAAATAAAAAATAAAGATACTGAAATAGAAAAGAGTTGAGTACTTAATACAAAAAGTAATCAACTCTTTTCTAATAGTCTCAATAAGTTTTATTACATTTTTAATTTAGAATATAAACGATTCACTTTATTATTTGATAATATTTTTCTTTAAAAAGTTCACTTAAAGAAATGAGTAATTTTGTTTCATTTATTGGTAACCCTAGGCTTTATAGGTTTATTTGATAGGATGATGTTATCTGCCTTACTAATATTGATAGCCGATACTAGATGTATCATATGACTCATTTTATTGTCTTTTGTTTTTTTGTTTTGGGGGTGTTTACTTTTCTTAAGTTGATGGATGTGGCGGTACCCCACATCCATCAACTTAAGGATTTAGACTATTCTTGAAGGTGAAAGCACGTTACTATTCTCTTATG
>NZ_MACH01000038.1 GCF_001884065.1 Bacillus proteolyticus | reverse complement strand
AAAGAAAATGATTAATGAAAAAAACCTTTTTGATTTAGATGTTCAAGTAACAACAGCTTCAGGTGATGTAGATCCACAAATTACAAGTATTTCAGCTTGTACGCCTGGCTGTGGAAACACAGGTTCATTCAATAGCTTCTGTTGCTAATTGCTATATAAGATATATTATCTTAAAAAAATTTTAGGGGGAAAAGAAAATGATTAATGAAAAAAACCTTTTTGATTTAGATGTTCAAGTAACAACAGCTTCAGGTGATGTAGA
>NZ_MACH01000037.1 GCF_001884065.1 Bacillus proteolyticus | reverse complement strand
TCTATTCAAGATAATCAAGGATATTATTTATCACGTCTTAAGTTACCAACTAAGATATATAGAAAAGAATTCGAAACAGTCGTATTTAAAACAAAACCAGCTCAACTGAGGCCGGTATATATACAAATTCATTTGGAAGAAATCATGAACCAATTACAGCCTGGCCAAGTGTATGAATTACGTGATGTATATGTAGGGAGCAAAGACAAATTACCTACTCGCATCGTGGTT
>NZ_MACH01000036.1 GCF_001884065.1 Bacillus proteolyticus | reverse complement strand
CCACCAACGGATCCAGAAAAGCCGAAACCGCCGGTAGATCCGCCAGTAGATCCACCAACGGATCCAGATAAACCAAAACCGCCGGTAGATCCGCCAGTAGATCCACCAACGGATCCAGAAAAGCCGAAACCGCCGGTAGATCCACCAACGGATCCAGAAAAGCCGAAACCACCAGTAGATCCACCAACGAATCCAGAGAAGCCAAAGCCGCCAGTAGATCCGCCAAAGAATCCAGAGAAACAAACAGAGCCGAAGAAACCAACAAATCCAGAGAAGCCAACAGAATTAAATAAACAAGAGTCAAAATCAGATGTAACGGTTTAAAGGGGGATTCGCTTACCCATGTATAAGGATAAAATCTCAATTAAATATAAGTTAGCTGAAAAAAAAGTACTCATTCCATTGAGTACTTTTTTATTTGTTGGAATGTTTTTAATCGCTAATTTTTTACTCAACTCATCTTTAGAGCTGATAGAAACAACATTAAGTGATTTATTACACCCAAAACCATTTCATATGGAGGTAGGATTTCTTTTTCGGATGCCAATTGCAGAACATCCGATTTATTACTTACTTGTTTTCCTTATAGTGATTGGAACGATAGTAAGAACAGTATACAAACTCAAAGCTTCCTTCAAAAACTTAAATAATCATGAGAAAGGATCTAGTCGCTTTACAACAGTTGAAGAGCTGAAAAAGCAATATCGAGCCGTACCAGATCGAGAGGAATCATTTGAAGGTGGCGGTGGTGTTGTTATTTCTCGACTAGGCGACAAAGTATTCATTGATGATAGCCCAGTGAACAATTTAATTATTGGAACAACTCGCTCTGGTAAAGGGGAAACCTTTGTATTTCCTACAATTGATGTCTATTCTAGAGCGGAACATAAGCCTTCATTAATAATTAATGATCCGAAAGGGGAAATTTTTAGCGCATCCAAAGAAACTTTGGAAAAACGAGGGTATCACATTGAAGTGTTAAATTTATTAAATCCATTGGATTCTATGAGTTATAACTTATTACAACTGGTCAAAGATGCCTATAAAGATGGAGACTATTCAACAGCGCAATCATTATGTAAAACACTGTCTCACACCTTGTATTATAACCCAAATGTAAAAGATCCTTTTTGGCAACAGTGCGCTATGAGTTTGTGTAATGCCATGATATTAGCAGTTACAGACAAATGTATTGCAGAAGGAACAGAAGAAAAGATCACAATGTATGCAGTAGCGAATATGTTATCAGAACTTGGATCAAAAGAGGTAATCGTAGATCCAAAAGCAGATCCAGAAAATGCATTAGATTTATACTTTGAAGGGTTGCCAGCAGATAGTGTTGCGAAAATGCAATATGCAACCTCAAACTTCTCGAAAGGAACGACACGAGGCGGAATCTTCACCCAAACAATGAATGGACTCTCTATTTTTACGTTCGATGAAATTGCTAAAATGACAGCGGAAAATAGTGTGGATTTAAAACGTGTTGGCTTTGGAATGACGATAAAAGGAAAAACAAAGCCAAGAAAGCGAGTAGAAATCGTATTCCCGGATGGTTCGATAGAGTCCATAAAATCAGATATAACAGGACGTTTTGCAATAGATTTTAAGCAATCAGTAAGAGTTGGGGATACAATTCAATTGAATGAAAAGGGAGATAAGAAAAAGAAAACAGCTATTTCTATTAAAAAAATAGATGAAAAGACGGGTCATACAGAATTTAAAGTAGTAGAAGAAAATGAAGATATCCAGGTAACAACAATGGATTATTTCGATAAACCAGTTGCAATTTTTATGATTACACCTGACTATGATTCTTCAAATCATGTCATTGCTTCTATTTTCGTAAGACAGCTCTACTTCATATTAGCCAAGGGTGCATCCCTTGCTCGTGGTAATGAGTGTCATCGTGAAGTAGTATTTATTTTGGATGAGTTTGGAAACATGCCGAGTATAGAAGGAATGGCAACGTTAGCAACGGTTTGTTTGGGAAGAAATATCCGTTTTAATCTCATCATTCAAGCATATTCACAACTAAAAAACAAGTATGGAGATGATGCAGATACCATTGATGGCAACTGTGGGAATACCATTTATATATTAACAAACGACCAACAGACAGCCGAAAGAGTATCGAAGAAGCTTGGGAACAAGACAATTAACACACTTTCCCGAAGTGGAAAAAGTCTCTCTACAGATAAAAACAAAACCGAAAGTCTAGATCAACGACCACTGTTAACACCAAATGAACTTATGAGTCTTAAAGAAGGAGAAACTACTGTTATTCGTGTAATAAAACGTCAAGATAATAATCGAACACGTATCAGACCACGACCAATTTATAATACGGAAGAAACAGCCTTAAAATACAGATGGGAATACCTAGGGGTAGAGTTCGATACAGATAAATCTATTTTAGATATAGATATTGATTCCCTACATGATGATGTAGATCCTAAAAAACTCATTGTAGATTTCCTAGGAGAAAGAAAGGTAGAACAAACCAAGGTAGAACAAACCAAGAAAGAAGCACCAGAGCCAGAACAGGAAACTTCTTCACCAGTAGAGCCACAGCAGCCAGTAGAAGAACCAACAATGATGGGAATTGATGAAGATATTCCGGAAGAGGCATTTCAGCAGGAAGATAGCCCGTTCGATTCCCTCTCCATTGAAAATTGGAAGGGAAAAACTGTTAATGAATTTTTTGAATCTGATTTAGCGGTTTTGAAACTGGTTGATAAGTTCTTTTTATCGCAGTTAGGCAAATCAATAGATGAAGTTGAAAATCAAGAAATGGGCGAGTTTTACAGTGAATTTCAAATGTTAGCTCACAATGATCACATCGACAAAAGTGTTTATCAAGCAGTCGAAAACAAAATTAATCGAATCTTGCGTGATTTAGAAGAAAAAGAACAAGTAACGAGTTAGAAAGGCACTCAAATAATTGAGTGCCTTTTTGAATCCAGAAATAAAGGAGGAAGAGAGAATGAGTGTACCGATAATAACAGATAAAATGCAATTGATTTTAGATAGTTACTCGCCATTTGTAACAGAAGAAAATGAGGTCATTCTTGGTCTAGAAGATGCGGTTCTTTTCCTTTCAGTAGATCGGGAACAAAAAGGGAAATTGATTATTCGTATTGACAGACTGAATGAAAGGGTGAATTGGACAGCAAAGGAAGTATTAGGACAGTAGTAAGCAAGAGAGGAGGATAAATGGTGAAAGATGAAGAGATTTTAAAAACTTTAGAAGAGTTCTCGGATTATCTCCAAGTGGGTGACATTGTTAATTATGTGTTTCGATGGATAGGGTGGTTTATAATTCAAGGTCTATCTTTAATTGTAGATGGCTTGGAGGGTGTGACAGATGCCATATTGGGGATTAAAGGATTCTTTAATTCACCAGGAGTACAAGAGTTTGTTGATATGTTATATCCATTATTCGTCGTTCTTTTAGCTATATCGTTTTTATATATTGGCTACATGTTCATTATGAACAAACAAATGAACCGTTCTCAAATTATCATCAATATATTCGTTACGCTGAGTGTACTTTGTTTATTAAGTACTGGTATGACAAAGGTCGATAAGTTCACAGACGATGCCATAGCGGTTGTAAAATCAGAGCAAAAGGGTTCTTTAAGTGATGAAATTATTAAGAAAAATATAACGGATATTGCAGTATTAGATCAAAACGGATGGAAGAAGAAAGAAGATTTAAATCCGAAAAATCATATTCCAGAAAAAAACATCAGGCAGATAGATATTACTGAAAAAATAGATAAAGATTTTGAGTTTGCAAAGGATAAAAAGTTATCAGATGATGGACAGGAAATTTTGAAAAATAAAAGAGTAATGGATGGGTTAGGAACCGCATCTTTAGCAGAATTGAAAGATGGATGGTTTGATTTCTTCCCTGAAAAGTATTATCGATGGCATTGGAACTTTTGGAATATATTCTTTACTTTACTGATAACAGGCGCAACGTTGTTATTAGTAAGTATTAAGTTAGCTAGATTATTTTATGAGTTGACGTTTAACTACTTGTTAGCCAATATTTTAGCACCAGCAGACGTTGCGAATGGTCAAAAGTTAAAAGCCGTGTTATCAAATATACTCAATATATTTGTAGCAACGATTATGATATTCCTATCTTTGAAGCTATATATAATGGGAACGGAGTTTCTCCATGACAAATTAAGTGGTGTACCATATCTTATTGCATTAGCCGCATTTAGTATGGCAGTTCTAGATGGCCCAGCAGTAGTGGAAAGGTTATTTGGGATAGATATTGGATTAAAGAGCAGTTGGGGCATGTTAGCAGGTGGCTTAGCAGGTGGTTTCGCACTTGGTAAAGGAGTTGGCCGTCTTGCAAATTCAAAACCAATGAAAGGTCTAGGAAATATGATTGGAAAAGGAGCAAAAGGTGCAGCGCAAGGGGCTGGTGTTGCAGCAACAAAAACCGCAAATGCGGCTGGGGGTATGGCAGGTATCGTAGGTGGCTTGAAAAAAGGGAATGAATCCGGAAATAAAGAGTCTTTGCAAGATCAAATGAAAAAAGCGGATCAAAAAAAAACACAAGGCAATGATGTAGCAAATAAAGAAAAGGAAAAAGGTAACTTAAATAAGGAAGAAGATAAAAAGAATGGTGGTAATCCATCTATTCAAGAAGATATGAAAAAAGAAGGGGATGAAAAACCAGAGGTAGCAAGTGGGCAAGAATCAGGAACAACAAGTCTTCAAGATGAAATGAAGGAAGCTGGAAAAGTAAGTGGAGCAAGTGAAGGAAATCAAGCAGCAGGAGGAGTAAGACAAGGAGCAAGTGAAGGAAATCCAACAGTCGGAGGAGTAAAACAAGGAGCAAGTCAGGGAAGTCAAACAGCAGGAGGAGTAAAACAGGGAGCAAGTGAAGGAAGCCCAACAGTCGGAGGAGTAAGACAGGGAACAAGTGAAGGGAATCAAACAGCAGGAGGAGTAAGACAAGGAACAAGTGAAGGAAGCCCGGGACCAATGGAAACATCAAGACCAGTAACAGGTGGAAATAGCCCGGCACCAGTGGAAACATCAAGACCAGTAACAGGTGGGAGTAGCCCGGGACCAATGGAAACACCAAGACCAGTAGCAAGTGGAAGTAGCCCGGGACCAATGGAAACAGCGAGACCAGTAACAGGTGGAAGTAGCCCAGGACCAATGGAAACATCAAGACCAGTAATAGGTGGAAGTAGCCCAGGACCAATGGAAACATCAAGACCAGTAATAGGTGGAAGTAGCCCGGGACCAATGGAAACATCAAGACCAGTAATAGGTGGAAGTAGCCCGGCACCAGTGGAAACATCAAGACCAGTAACGGGTGGAAGTAGCCCGGAACCAGCCGATATCGTAACGGTGACACATAGTAGCCCAAGTGTTCCTTATGAAAGTGATAAAGAAGTGGCAGCAGGTAGTAGTCATGAAACACGTACATTAGGACAATATGCCACGGATACAGTTAAAAAAGGTTATAGCTCAACTACATCATCCGTTAAGCAAACAGTAAGAGGGGTTCAGGAACGAATCAATAATTCAGAAACGGTACAAAATACAAAGCGTTTGTATCAAACGGGTCAAAATACAGGTAAAAGTTGGAGAGATATAGTGAACAAAAATAAAAAGAATACAGATGAAAAATAAGCGTAACCGAACGCTTATTTTTTATTGTCGAAAAGGAGGGAATCCCGATGAGAAGCTATCGGATTCCGAAGGAAATCAGTACAGAATTACGGATTAATAAAGTGCTATATCTAATAGATTTTTTCTTATTGATTGGTTTATTAGTTGTAACGATGATTCTTAGGAATTTTGTACATGGCTCTTTACAACTCCCATTCGTCATTTTCATGGCGGTTATTGCCATTATCATGATTTGGCGACCAAGTACGAATCCTCAAAAACGAATGTATGAAGTATTGATTATTACATTGCTAAGAAGAAAAGGTGCATATTGTGCCATTGATAACGATCAATAAGGGAGGGGTCACATATGGCGTTATTCAGCGAAAAAGATGTAGAAAAAGAAAAACCAAAACAAATAGAAAGACCGAAGAAAAAGGTATTTCGTTTTAACGAAAAAAATGTAAAGGAATCATTTTCTGAACCAAAAGAAATTGTTAAGGTGGTACCCGACGAAAAGAAAGAGGAAGAAAAAACAAAGATAGAAAGAAAAGTGAAAAAACAGAAGAAAGAAAAGCCAAAGAAAGATGTTTTGAAAAAGAAAAATCCCAAACTTTTAGGCTTTTTCTCTAGAAAAAAGAAAGAAGCACCACCAAAGGTAAAGAAAAGCATTGCGGAAATTATGCAAATCATAGACATGACGGAGGATGGAATATTTGAGCTGAAAAATGAGGAGTTTTTAGAAATCCTTCAAGTCGAAGGTGACGATATGTTCTCTAAGAATAGCGAAGAACAAGCATTTGTTATTTTTTCACATGCTTATTTTTATCAAGCCTATAAACAGTCCATTAAACTTGTATTTTTAAACTTCCCATGCCAAACGACCGAACAACAAAGATATATAGAGAAAAAAATAAAAGATTGTACCAATCCTTTATATGAACGAATTTTAAATCAGAAGTTAAAAGAGCTTCAATTTTTAGAATGGGGGAGAACAAATCGTGAAGCTTTCTTATTTATTTACGGAGAAACGGAATTGATCGTAAAAGAACGTGTGGATGCAGCCAAACGATATATTAAGCGTTCTACTGAACTATTAGAGGTGGATGAAGAGAAAAAGTTAGAGCTTATGTTTAAATTGTTTAATCAAAATGCGAAATTGGGAACGAAAAATATATGGTAGTGAGGGGGAAACAACATGTTTGCGTTCAAAAGTAAAAAATCCAAAAAGGAAAAACAAAAAGAACTAAAAAAGAAAAAAGGCTACAATCCTTATTTAGTAGCTAGAGTCCAACCACAAGGGGGTGTAAGTTTTAAAGAAAGTTATGTGCAAACAGGTGATGGAGTGGGTACTTGTATTCATGTGTTTGACTATCCAACAGAGGTAAATGATTTTTGGCTAGAGCAAATTATGAATATGCCAAATGTGATTACCACATTAGATGTAATGAGTGATGACCGAAAAGAGGTCGTCGAATCCATTAATAAATCCATGAGTGAACAAAGTGTTCGGCATGATACAGCGAAAGATAATATAGATCGGATTGATGCAAAAAATGAATTTCAAGAGCTGGAAGCTCTTTATACGGATTTGAAACAAGGCGAGGTCATGAAACGTATTCACATACGTATCTATGTCTCCTCTAGAACATTAGATGAGTTAGAAAAACAAGTGAAAGAAATCATGGAAACATTAGAATCCTATAACTTTCGAGGAGCTGTTTTTCTAAATGAACAGGAGTATGAATGGGATGCACTTGTTACGAGCTTTGATGTACAAAAGAACTATGTGAACCGAAGAAAAGGGAAAGAAATTCCGGCAGTCAGTTTGGCTGGTGGATGTCCATTTCACTATTCTTATTTGCACGATCCATACGGTACGTATTATGGAACAACGAAAACAAAAGGGAATGTAATCCTTGATATGTTTCATAAAGACCATCAAAGGAAAAGTTATAACGGAGTAATCATTGGAAAGCCTGGGGCTGGAAAATCAACCTTACTCAAAAAGAAAGCGGTTGATTATGCAAGTAAAGGACATTTTATCCGCATTTTTGATATTGTAGGTGAATTTGAGGAAACGGTACGTGATCTAAACGGGAAAACAATTGCATTGGATGGTTCACAAGGACAAATTAATCCACTTCAAGTTTTTAAAACCGCAGAAAGTGAACAAGTGAGTTTCATTCAACATTTATCTAAACTCACAATTTTTTATCGTTTTATTGCGCCGGAGGCACCAGATGATGAGATAAAAGAATATGAAAATTTACTTAGAAGATTATACATTAAAAAGAAATTATGGAATCCGGATAAGGGAGCAAAAAATGAAATTACAAACAAAAAACCAACAGAGTATCCGATTTTTTCGGATTATTTAGCATATGTTCGTGAGGAATTATATGAAGATGTGGATACAAGAAAACATCGTGAGAACCTGGGTGAAAATAGATTACAACGGTTAGAAAAAATTGAGTTGAATCTTGTTAATTTAGTAGAAGCCTATAGAGAGTTATTCGATGGTCATTCTACGATTGAAGATTTCAAGAAGGAACAAGTTGTTTCCTTTTCTTTACGGAATATTTCAGAATTCAAAAATGAAGTATTTGGTGCTCAAATTTTTAACATCTTAAATTTACTTTGGGATGAGATGATTTCAAATGGTGCGCCACAATTAGATGCATTTAATAAAAAGCATCTTGCTTTTGAAGATGTAATTCGTTATTTCATTTTGATTGACGAATCACACCGTATTATCAACACGAAAGAAGAAAGTGAACATGCGTTACGATCTTTAATTAAATTTAGCCGGGAAGACAGAAAATATTTTGCTGGTCTTTTATATGCAAGTCACAGTATTCGAGACTTTGTACCGGAAGGTTCTTCACAGGCACGAATTGATGATATCAAAGTATTATTTGAGTTAACACAGTACAAATTTATCATGCAACAAGATAATAACAGTTTAGATATGTTACGAAAAGTTTTTGCTGGACAGTTAAGTGAAAGTGAAATTGCAGCGATTCCACATTTACCAACAGGGGATGTCATTTTAAGTATTGGAGCTGTAAAAAACATTCACTTTCATGTAGAAGTAACAGATGAAGAATTGATGTTATTCGGGGGAGGTGCTTAATACCATGCATCTTGTTTTAAAGATCATACCAAAGAAATGGCTCATCACTTTAGCGTTAATTGTGATGGGTCTTTTTTCTTTTCTTTTACTTGGAGTCGTTAGTATTTTCATTGCAGCAATGGGAAGTGATAGTGGAACAGGAACAGACACGGGTGACATTACGTATACAGGTGAAGGGCAAGTGATGAATGTATCGCCCGAAGTTTTGAAATGGGAACCTACGATTCGTAAGTATGCGAAAGAGTTTGGTGTGGAACCCTTTGTCGCTTTAATGCTTGCCCAAATGATGCAAGAAAGCGGAGGGCGTGGTAGTGATCCGATGCAGAGTTCTGAAGGGGCATTTAATACGAAATATTGTAAATCACCAAACTGTATTACAGATCCTGACTATTCCATTTGGGCTGGTGTACAGGAGTTTAAACATGCGATAGAAAGAGCTGGAGTAACGAGTCCAGGAGACATGGACCATATCAAAACAGCCCTTCAAGCTTACAATTTTGGGACCGGATTTTTTGACTTTATTAGCGCGAATGGTGGCAAGTATACGAAAGAATTAGCCATTAAATTTTCACAACAACAATATCAAAAAGTGAAACATACGGGCATGTATCGTTGTGTAAGGCCAGAGATGATACCCTACTCCGCGTGCTATGGCGACGCAATGTATGTTGATGCCGTTTTGAAATATTATCAACCAGGTTCTGTCGTTTCTGGTGGAGGGGGAAATCCAGGAAGTGGAGGAAGTAGCGGTTCAAAAGTTGCTGATGTAGGTCGCCAATGGATAGGGCGTTCTACTTATGTATTTGGTGGAGGACGTAATACAAATGACATTGCAAGAGGGATTTTTGATTGTTCAAGTTTTGTACGTTGGGCATTCGAACAAGTAGGGATGTATACCAGTCCGATAGGAGCTGTAAGTACGGAAACATTAAATAAAATCGGTACAACAGTATCAGCAAATGATATGAAACCGGGTGATGTTATTTTCTTTGATACCTACAAGCATGACGGACACGTTGGCATTGTAATTGATAAAAATACTTTCATTGGTTGCCAAACAAATAAAGGTGTTTCCATTGAAGATTTAAATAATCCGTATTGGAAGAAAGTCTTTTCTGGTCATGTAAGAAGGTTCTAAAAATCGAAAGAATAGGAGACTGAAAGAATGAAAGATAAACGAAAATCTTTGTTTATTGTGTTTGTCATTTTAGTTGTAGGTGTGACAGCTTTTAATATCTATTTGAGCAAAAAATCAATGAGTGATGGCAAAGAAAAACAGTTAAAACTTTCAAATGAATTACTAACAAAACAAAATGAAGACTTAAAAAGACGACTAGATAAGGTGCTTCCCTCCGCACAAGAACAACAGAGAAGAGCGTATTTATCGACAGCCGAAATGTTTATTCAATTATCCTTTCATCGAGAAAAAGAAGGCTATAATGAGCGAAAAGAAAAAGCAAAATCCATTATGAGTGAAGAACTTTTACAACAATTCTATCCCACTGATAAATACGAATTAAGAGATACCTATAAAACGAAACCAATAGAAATGAAGTTTTATTTACAAGAAAATAAACCCGATCAAGAAGAAGTAAATGTGTTAGCTGAATTTATAAATGTCACGACGGATTCAGCGCAAAATCGAGAAGAAAAAGTTAAAAGTGTGTTGCGAATCATCATAAAAAGGGAAAAGGAAACATGGCGAGTTACAAGTGTAGAAGAACTCAATGTGCAAGTTTTATAACAAAAAAAGATGAGGTGAGAGTGTGATAGGTGCAATCAGTAAGAAGAGTGAAAGAATCAATTTAAGAAGAAATAAGTCATGGATCTACCTAGCAATTATCAGCTTTCTATTTATCGGTTTTTTCGCTTTCTTGACATCTAAAATTTACATGCCGAACGATGAAAAACTATTCCATACGGAAACAAATAAAGTAATCAAGTTGTCGGGGATGGGAAAATTGATTGTAGAGAAAAGGGAGTATAATCCACATAAAAACTTCATAGAAATTCGATTTCGGATAGAAGGATATGAGGAAACTGGCTTTACGTTTAAGGCACAAGAAAAAGGAAAGCCAGGTGTTCAATTACCTGTCAAAGTGTTGTATGAAGAGAACGGGAATTACGTGATAGAAGTCAAAGAATTATCTCCAAATTGGGGCGCTTTAGCTTTAGATATTTACAATAAAAACAGTGAAAAAGAACAAATGGATATTCGGAAGTTTACACAAGATGTTAACGAGTACGAAGAAGAAAATACAAGTACAAAGAGTCCCAATAAACTTGTTCAGACGATTTTTACCGATCAAAGAAAAACAAAAGCAAATGATGAATTGTTAGCTGAAAACAAAAGAACATATGAGTTAGATTTTATAGAAAGGGACAAAAAAGATATTGAAACAAAGATCGAAAATTATGGGAAAGCAATCAAGCTTGAAGAAGAAAATGGGAAGACAGTTTTTGAGGAAGTGAAAGAACTGAAAGATGAAATGAAGTACCAAACCGAAGCAGAAAAAACGGAAACTCAATCGAAAATAGCATCTTTAGAATCCAAAATAAAATCATCAGAAAAGAACGTTGAATTGTTTAAAGGGGAACAAAAAATTGCACGAGATAAGATCAAAAAATTAGAGCAAAAGGCACTAGAAATTAATAAAAACTGAACATGGTCATGTCGTCAGTGAGTACTCGCCAGTGAAATTTGAGTACTCATTGAGTGCTCATGTGGTGGTTTTTGTATCGTCAGTGAGTACTCATCTGTTTGATTTGTGTCATCAGTGAGTACTCACCTTGAAGGTTTTCTTGTTCCCATCGTTTTGCTAGGCTCCGCCTAGCTTCACACCCTAGGTGGGAACAAAAACCCCTTATGCTCTTCTCACTATTTTTTGATCTCTACCCAGAATTGCAGAAAGGAGAGGGAAAAGTGGAAATTAGAATTAGAGAAGTAGATCCAATTGCCGTAAAGAAAATAGATGAAATTGCAAAGAGGAAAGGATTATCCAGGCAGAAATTTTTGAAAGACCAAATTGAAATGCTGGCATTTTTTCAGCAACAAAATAAAAGAGAAATGGAATTAGAAAATATCATCCAAAAGAACATCCATATGATGAATGATTGTTATAGCGAAATGAAAAAAATGAATGAGTTTATACAACTCATGACACAGGATGATGAAAATGAGTAATGCCGTTCCTGTTCAATCTTCCAGTACACCGGGTGTTGTTTTAAAAACAAAATTTGTGTTACCAAGTTCGGATGCATTTCAGAACTATATTGAGTATGTAGACCGGGAAGAAGCACAAAGTGAAGTGAAGCTGAATCCGAAAATGTTTGAAACGTATCAAGAATATATGGGAAATCCAGAAAAGACATCGGCACTATTTACGGAACACGCAAATCGTTTAACAGAAAGTGAGAAAAAATCCTTAAAGGGAATGTTTAAAACCGCTCACGAAAATGGAAGTATTATGTGGCAGGATGTCATTTCTTTTCATAATCCTTGGCTAGAGGAACAAGGCATTTATGATTCGAAGACAAAGACTTTAGATGAAAAAAAGTTAATGGATGTAACCAGGCTTGCGATGAAAGAAATGCAAAAAAGAGAGGGATTAGAAAAAAGTTCTACCTGGTCGGCAGCCATTCATTTTAACACGGAAAACATTCATATTCATGTGGCAACTGTTGAACCATTTCCAACGAGAGAACGTGGAAAAAGAAAACCCAAAACATTGGATGCGATGAGGGGAAAAGTCGTAAATAATCTGTTAGATCGTAAGCAGGAACAAAAACAAATTAATGATCTGATTCGAAATAATATGGTGGGAAGTAAAAAAGAGGATTCGGTTTTTGATTGGCGCAATCAACATTTGAAACCATTGTTTTTACAAATCTATAAACAGTTACCAAGTGATAAAAGACAGTGGCAATATAGCTACAATACAATTCAGCCATTGAAGCCGGAAATTGATGAATTAAGCAGGAGATATATTCAACATCATCATAAAAAAGATTACGATCAGTTTCTCCAAAAGTTAGATAAAGAAGTGCAAGTTTTCAAAGAAGCATACGGGGAAGGCAAGTATGATAAGAAGCAATATGAAAATTACAAGACGAATAAAATTAATGACTTGTATAAAAGAATGGGGAACGCCTTTTTACAAGAAATGAAGGCATATGATAAAGAACAAAAGAGAATCCATCATATGAAAAAATCAAAGCTGTTTCAAAAATTTCAACAAAATGTATCTATTCAGTATTCCATGAAGAAAGTGGAGCGTGCTTTTAAAAGTGAATATGAAAGTTGGAAGAACCAAAAGTATTATGAGCGTATGCAAAAAGAGAATGCATATCAAAATGAAAGGGGTTATTAAATGAGTACAGTTAGAAGACAGGTAACGATGGATCAAGAGACAGAGGATTATATAAAGGATTATATGGAGGAACACGGAATTCGATATACAGGGGAAGCAATGGGAAGAATTTGCAAGGAGCATGAAGCAGCAAAAAGCACAGAATGGTCACTAAATTATATAACGGAAGTGGTATCGAATAACTTACACGATGTGTTAAAAAGTGAGCTAACAAAAATTCGTCTTGGTGCAAATAGTGCGGATAGAAATACACAAGTTTTAATTGAATTATTAAATGGTTATTTCTTTTTGGAAGGTGTAGACAGCATTATCACAACTGATAAACAGGAGATGGAAAGTGTGAAGATGGCAAAGAAAACTGTGGAAGAACGAATTAGTCATTTAAGACAAAAGCGTTTAGATCATGAGGCATCAAAGAACAATGTAACGTAAGCTACATTGTTTCTTTTTATAAAAAAATAGGAGGTTATTAGGATGTTATTATTTCGTGAAGATATCGCATTAGGAGTTATTAAAGAGGTTGGAGAAGGTGAATTAGTTTTACTTGTAAAAGATGAAGAATTAACAATCAAAATCACACGAGAACAAGAGGAAGAACTTGCAGTTCATGTTATGAATCAAGAGAATATGTTAGTTCCGGTTAACCTGAAAACACATGCGCTTTTCTTTGATACAACGGAAAGATGGAATGAAGAAGACATGGAGGAATTGCAAAGAGCTAGCGAAAGAGTAGGAGAAGATCATGAGTAAAAATAATAAGAAAAAGTATCAAACAAAATCACCAGAGGAAAAGAAAGAAGCGGTGCAAGCTTTAACAAAAAAGATGGAAAAAAGCATAGAAGGCTATTTTCGTACACCAGGGGATATGAAAGATTATTTATCGTTTATGGCAAAGTTTTATCACTATTCACCATCTAATATTTCATTAATACAGAGTCAATTTGAAGGAGCCAGGGCAGTTGGTTCCTTTTCTTTTTGGAAAGAAAAAGGGTTTGCGGTTAAAAAGGGTGAGAAAGGAATCCAGATCCTTGTTCCAAACAGAACTATAGCAAAATTTAAAGACAAAGAAGGCACTTGGAAAACAGTAACTAAAGCAAATGAGGAAGAGAAAAAACAAATTGATTCTAAAAGTGTGGAGGTGAAACCAGGGCGCTTATATTTTGCTGTTGGCCATGTGTTTGATGTGTCTCAAACAAGCGCAACAGCAAAAGATCTACCTCGTATTTTTCCGAATCGTTGGCTAGAAGGAAGCGTTACAGATTATAAGAGTTTGTACAAAGGAATGGAAGCCATTGCGGAAAAAAACGGTGTGAAAATCATTGCACCAAAATCAGAACTGGGCGTCGCAAAAGGTGTGAGCTATACCTTAACAAAAGAGGTCGCTTTGAATCCACGAAACAGTGAATTACAAAATGTAAAAACTCTTCTTCATGAATTGGCACACGCTAAACTTCATACAGCAGAGACGCATATGAATTACACAGCACCAGAAAAAGAGTTTCAAGCAGAAATGACCGCTTATGCCGTTTCTTCTTATTTTGGGATTGATACAAGTGAATATTCGTTAGGCTATTTGGCGAGCTGGACACAAGGAAAAGAAATGAAAGATAAAACGAAGTTGTTGAAAGAAGTACATGAAACTTCCATTGAATTTATTGAGACAATTGAAAACAAATTAGAAAAGGAAAAAGAAAAAACAAAAGAAAAAGAAAAAGAGGTGGAAGGTATGGCAAAAGAAAATGAAAAACAGGATGAAAAAAATATTTTATTGGTGGAATACATGAGTTTAAGTAATACGACACAAGAGCTTGTTTCCGTTACAGGGTTAAGGGAGCAAGTAGATAGAAACCGAGCGTTTGAGCCTGTAGAAGGTGGAGAACAATTAAGTGATAAAGAATTTATAGAGGCATTTAACGTGGCAAATCAAGAAAAATATGCAGCACTAAATCAGAATGACATTACTCGTCCAACTATGTTAATTCAATGGAGTGAAAATGAAAATTTTAAAAGTAATCAATTGATTCAATTTGGAGAGGCAAATGAAAAAATGTCTGATGTCATTTCAAATATTGAAAAAGCAAAAGAGGAAGCAAGAGAAAGAGATGAATACGTACCATATGATAAAACTCGTTATCATATCGTCATTCCAAAAGAAGTAGATAGGGATTTTGGGAGAATGGAGCTTGTGAGTATGGATCGTTTGGATATGGGGGATGGAGACTACAAGACTCCGTATGAACAAGTATTAAACGAGAAAAGGTATCTATCGGATGAAGTGAAGCAAGCGTTACGAGATGAGGTGGTGAATCATAGAAATAACAAAGAAATACCGCTGGAAAAAGCACAGGAAAATACATTAGAAAAATTGAAAGAAACACCCAACCACTTAGTTACAATTGAAGTATTAGCAAACGGTATACAAGATGAAGAACTGGCAAGAATCCACATGATGGATGCTGTTACGAAAGATATAAATTATTTGTCTGTATGGAATCAAGATAAAACAGATCGGGACGATTTATATGTTTCTCTAATGGAAAAGAACGGGAAACGAGAAAATGTCTATTTAGATAACATTTTGAAACCAGATTTATATGAAAAGGTTCAAAGTTCTATCTTTGATGGGAGAGGAAATTTGTCATTTGTTGTTTATGAAAAGGATGCAAATATGAGTCTAGATGAAATTGTAAAAGATGAACGATATGGACTTTTAGTTGATAAAGCGGAAGAACAAAAAGATCCCTCATTTAATGAAAAAGAAGTGGAATTGTATAAAGAGATGAAGAAGGAAGGATATGCACCTATTGCTTCTTTAGATCAACAAATTCAACCTTCAAAAGAAAAAGAGTCAGCTACTTTAGATAAGGATTTAAGCCGGAAATACGAAGAATACAGACGCTCACAATATGAAGAAACACCAGATAATATTGATAGTATTGTCACTCGTGTAAAAGCTGAAGAGCGGTATTATACAACAAAGTACGTTTCGATTGATAATGAGCTGGTAAGCCAAGAACACGTAGTGAAATTAGAAAACCAGGTGGATGAGAAGCTTGGGAAAGAAGGAATAACGGTGAATCAGTCTACAACTTCAAAGGAAATGGATGTAGATAAAAAATTTCAGCCATTGAACGGAAAACAAACGAATAGTAAAGAAAAAGAAAAGGAGCCAGAGCCTGGTAATGTAGAGCAGCCGAAGGCTACAAAGAAAGTAAGTAGAAAAAGAGAAACAATGGAAATGGAACGATGAAAAATTTTATAGCAGGAAAACCAGATTAAATCATTTTTTGTTACTCAATTGAGAAAGCGAAAAGTGATTTTTTTATGTATAGAAGTCAAAAGAGGGCAAATGTAAAGCCCTCTTTCTTGTTTTTAGAATGAAAGGAGCGAATAGGAATGGGAAACATTGTGGAAATCGTAGACATTGATTACAAGGGCGTTTGGGCAGAAAAAGAAGATCAAACAGAACTCATTTTCATCTCATTATCTAAAAAAGAAATTCAAGCTGTGCGTAAAATGTTGTCGGAACAAAAACAATTATATGTGTTCTTACAGAAAGATTTAGAATGGAAGGTCATGTCATGAATGTATGGCTGTTTGCGGGCTGTATGTTTCTTGTAGCTGTCCTTTTAAACACGTTATTGTTATTTGGTCAAAGAATCGTTAAAAAGCTGAGGATCAAGAAACAGAACCATAAAGCTGAAATTGTAGATTAAGAGAAAAGGACTATGAAACGGAATAGTCCTCTTTTTTATTTCATTTTATAGAGTAAAGGGGGGATTCCGTAATGTCACATGTCAGTACGGAGGACGCGATGAAAGCAAGAAATATAGACTTGATTTCATATCTCGAAGCAAAGGGAGAAACGTTTAAGAAAGAAGGAAACTATTACCGTCATACAGAGCATGACAGTCTCATTATTAAAGGGAATCAATACGCCTGGAATAGTCGAGGGGAGAAGGGATATGGAGCGATTAGCTTTGCGATGATGTACTATGAAATGACATTTCCACAAGCCGTATTAGATATAAATATAGGGGATTACAAAGAGTTTGATCGCTCAAAAGCTGAAGAAGAACGCAAAAAAGAACAGCAACCCTTCATCTATCCAAAACACTTAGAGGTGCAGAAACAAACAGAGATCAAGCAGTACTTAATTGATGAGCGGAAAATAGATCCTCGTTTAGTGAACTGGTTAATTAAAAAGGATCTCATCGCTCAGGATAAGAAAAATAATGTCGTGTTCAAATGGAGAGAAGAAGGAGGTAAAGGAAAAGTAATTGGAATGAATCGCCAAGGTACTGTCAAAATGGAGAATAAACGAGGAAGTTTTAAACAAATTGTCCCGAATTACGAAAGGATTCATGCAGGTTTTACAGTTGATGTAGGCAATCCGGATAAGATTATTTTTTATGAAGATCCAATCGACATGTTGTCCCATTGGAGTATCAAGCAAAATAAAATACAAAACGCTCGCCTGGTCTCCATGCATGGATTGAAGTCAAAAACGGTGATTCAATCTTTAATGGATGCGAAAAAAGAAGGGCACGATATTAAAGAGGTCATTATGGCGGTTGATAATGATAAGGCTGGGAAAGACTTCATTCAGACGATGAAATGCTTTGTAGATCTTAAAGAGGACATTCCAACGCATGAAAAAGATTGGAACGATGTCCGGAAGAAACAAGTGAGTGAACAACAGCCAAAAGAAACAGCTCAACCAAAGAAAATGAAACCAATTAAAGAGGTGGAGAGAAGTGTCTAATCTACCAGGAATGCCAAACATAGTACAGATTTTGATTTATGGTTTTATCCTTTATGTTCTTTTTCATATTTGTAAATTTATGTACCGGAAGATCCAGGAGCGAAGAATATTAAAGCGAATGGCTAAGTCCGGTATTCGCTATATAGACAAAATGGACGGCCATCAATTCGAAGTATACCTAAAAGCTCTCTTTCGAGAGTTGGGTTATTCTCCAACAGTCACAAAGCAGTCAAATGATTTCGGAGCGGATCTGGTATTGAAGGGGAAAAGTCGTATTGTAATCCAGGCGAAACGATACGGGATGAAAAATAGAGTCGGCATCAGTGCCGTACAAGAGATTTATGCAGCACAAGCCTATTACAAAGCACATGAGGGCTGGGTTGTAACAAACAGTGTATATACAAGACAAGCAAAGGAATTAGCGGAAGCTTGTAATGTAAAACTAATAGATCGTGTAGAACTTCAGAAGTTGATTAATAAAATTAATCCCGAATATTCGGCTGAAGATGTGTATCAAGGGGTAAAACCTGCAGAACGGAAATGTCCAACATGTGAGCATGATTTAGTGATTCGTAATTCAAATAAAACAGGAAATAAGTTTTTTGGCTGTTCTCAATATCCTACATGTACACATACAGAACCAATTAATACATGAGCTGTGATGAAAATCCGGCTCTATTTTCATTTGTTTAAAGAATACATGAAAAAAATCAGTTTAACTAAAAAACGACTCTTCAGATTTGGTTGTATGAGATTTCAATGCACTTATTAATACAATAAGTCATATTTGTTATAAAAACGTATGTAAAGGTAGATACGAACTTTAAATGTATTTTTAGGTTTTATAGGAAAAATAAAAAGGGTAGTCATTATTTACGACTTAACCCTTTCTCTACGAGCTGGCGAATTGCTTCATTTCGATTCTTCAGCTTATTTTCATGCCAATAATTTTCTATTTGTTCCACTTGTTCTTTTGTAAATGTTACTAAAATTTGAGTGTTCTTTTCTTTATTAACTGCCATTCTAAAACCTCCTTATAAAAAGTATTATAAGTTATATAACTTTATTTGGGAGGTTATTATATGGAACGTAAAGTTAAAAAGATGATGGCTGATCTTCAATTTATTATGAATCATGGTCAAATAAGTGTAGATTTTATGGACTTAGGCTATAAAAGAATGCTTTTTAGTGCATTAGAAGCTACTGGGAAAAAGTTTAATGTTCATACCAATGAACATAATGAAACGACCTTGTTCTTAGAGTTAGTTTAGTAAATTTACGTAATGAGGAGCTGTTAATGATGGAGCAGTTAACCATTTTTGACGTAATGGATGAAACTAAAAATAAGCTTTATGAGGTATTAGAGAAAAATGGATTAGATTATAAGATCCATAAGTACTATTTATATTCGAATTATGAGGGAGCTGTTCAATATTACTATATAAGAACAACTGACAATACAATTATTGATTTGTGTATCTCTGATTTCCCAGAAATCTTCGCTATTCATAAAGGATTTAGCGATAAGCAAATTAGAAAAATTTATAACTGGAACTTATAAGTCTATATAAATAACAAATTTAATTAATGGAGGAATTAAGAATGAAGATTGCTGTATCGGAATGGAAAGCATTGAAAAAAGAAACAAAGTTAAAGTTATTACGTTATGCGATGCTGGAAAGCAAGTATAAGTATGCAAAATAAAAGCTCTTCATTTGCAAAAGCAAACAAAGAGCAAAGTCATGAGTGACCGTCTGGGAAAGAAATTGGCACATTTCTTTCCTCTTTATTTTAACATATAAAAAGATATCAAGAAAAGGGGCATGTAGAATGGAAGAAGGTCGTATTTCCTTTTAGCAAGGGTTTAAAGAGTTTCTTATTATGATTGTCTGTTTTTGGTTCATTATGTTTCTCATGTATGGTGAAAGCCTGTTACAATAGAATGGAGTCGAAAGTCTAAATACCCTTAGGGAGCTCTCATATGTGTAAGATCTATGGGGGCTTTTTTAATAAGGGAAACATAAAATTTCACGTACCGTAATATTTAATAAAAAATAAACAACATAATCAATAGTCTACATTTAACTGTCATCCTAATTAATCCGCTTAATGGATTCGATCTCGTCTGTTTTGAATACTATTTTATGTGAAATAGATATATTATTTTTATCTCGGATAGATTTCTTGTAAAACGTGTACCTTTTTGTTTTGTATTAAGAAGGTATAACAAGCCGCTTAAACACGATTTTGAAACGTCTAGTTGTACAGAGATAATAAAGTTGTTTAATTTACAATAAAGTCATTTAAAAAATAATATAGTTGTTTAAAAATCCTTCTTCTACTAACGAGGCAGGTTAGTGAAAGAAATAGCAAGTGGGTTTAACTAGGAGAAGTGTCGATGACATTAAAGAAGACACCGAGGTGTCTTCTGTTTTTTAAATTAAGAATATCGATAAATTAGGATTTATTTACTTAATATTATACTTATTTTCGGACCGAGGCATCTAATCGGTGAGTATATACAAACCAAGTAATGCTTGCTGTTAATAATGTTGACGAAATTAAAGCTGTAAGAACACTATATGTTTGCCAAATAAGTATCGTTGACCAATCGAAGGCAAAAAACATTATACACTGGGCAATCGTAGCGATTAGGAAAATAATTGTTACGATTGTTCTCTTTTTTGTCATTGGCTGCTGCTCATTCGTTTTCCTTTTTCTTAATCCTAAGAAAAATAACAGAACGGCTAATAGACAAAGAATAATTGTGGTAGACGACAAAATGATGTCCAAAAGCTGTGTGCCGCTTATCTCATATGACTGAGCTAGATTGCCGTTTAATATATTTTTAACTTTTAGTACCAGGTTTATATTGGTATTTGCGCCGTTGCTCAGTAAGCAGATGGCTGTTCTTTCATTTGGCAGTATGGCTACTTCGGTACTAAAATTTGGATTACCCCCAGTGTGTTCTATAAACGTTTGTTCGGCGTTTACCGACCAACCTGCCGCATAATACATATCATTGACAGCCGAAACAGACATATCACCCCTATGTGATTTTTCGATGGCCTTGTGAAATATTTCGGGTATGTCCTGCACGATACCCATCTGTATGCCCATCCAACGCGCCATATCTTTTGTATTAGAAATGATATAGCCGGCAGGTTTATTCCCAGCATAATCCGGAGCGTTAAATGGAGTTGTTATAAAAAAGGAAGAACGGTAGCCCTGTGCTAACTGTCCAGTGGCTTGAGCATCTTCTTTATAAACATACGTCTGGTGAAGACCTAAGGGTAGAAATACCTGTTCCTTCATAAAGTCTTCATAGCTTTGTCGTGATACAATCTCAATAACCAAACCCAATACGTCATAATTAACGGTTCCATAGTTATATTGTTCACCGGGAGAGAACGCCAATTCTGCATCTACCAGCGTTTCCACAGTCTTTTGCAACATATCAGGCGTATTACCTTGTGGAATATTTTGAAGATGTTTAATATTTGTTAGGCCGCTGGTATGGTGAAGAAAGTTATTTAGTGTAAGGTTTTGCATATCAACAGGTTTACCTTGATACTTTAACGTAAACCAAGGTAAATATTTTTGGATAGGGTCAGTCATTGATAGCAGCCCTTGCTCTTCCAATAGCAAAATCCCCATACCAGTAAAAGCTTTACTCACCGAGGCCAACTCATAGAGTGTATTTTCACTTGCAGACAGGCCCTTTTCAAGATCTGCATACCCAGAAGAAAAGTAGAACACTTCACCATCAGCAAGTATTGAGATTGACATTCCAGGCACACCTGATGTACGACAGGCATCATCTAGCAATGCTTGTATTGCCACAGATTTCGAATCTGACAACGCATAACTTTTTGTTGCGAATCCTGAGAATAATATAAATATCGTTAATACAAAAACAATAATCTTTTTCATACACTCTCCTTTTTGAAGAATTATAAGGGTATAAATAACTTATTTTTATAACTATAAACTAAATTCTAATTTATCTTTCTATTCACCTATATAATATGAAATAATTGTGAAGAGTTACACTTAAACTAACGGGGGCGTTAGTTCAATAAGAAGTAAACAACTTTATTATTCATTTTTTAAGCATTACATAAGCAGATGGATATAATTTGAAACAACTTTAAAGAGCCTTGCTGCATATAGAATGTAGTAAGGCTCTTATCTTTTTTAATCAAAATTCAATAACTTTATTATCACTATACAAGTTATATATTCGTTTTGCTAGTAAAAGGAGATGAGTGTCGATGAAAAACCACATAAAAGTAAATGGAAAAACCCTTCAAACAAATAAAAAATGGTCACATCTCAAGCAAAAACAAAAAGAACATATTTCTAATCGGTTACGTAGAGAATATACACAGTTTGTAAAAACACATTATAGAAAACCTAGAAAGTATGAACATGATGAGATTCTTCATGAAGTGATGAATCAAATACAGGAACGTGAAATTTGGATTCCTTATGATGAAGTAAAAAGATATTATCTAAGCAAAATAGGAAAATGGTTTAGAAAAATAGAAAGTGAATGGGAATCACAAATATCCAACAGTGAAAAGCAACAGGTATTAGAAGAAAAATAAATCCAAACAAACCAGGGGGCGCATTTCATGTTTAATTTACAAGAAGATATGTATGAACAATTGAAAGAGAAAAAAGGGGAAGTTACTGTATTTTTAAAGAATGGCGTTCCAGTACGTGGGAAGATCCTTGCAACAGATAAATTTACCGTCCTAATGATGGTTCATGGTAAACAACAACTAATCTACAAACAAGCAATCTCTACACTTGCTATTTAATGGGTACCGCCAGCATTTCGGAAAAAAACCACGCTAAGAGTATGCAAAATTTTATGCAGTTTTTCAGCTAATTCAGTAACAAACGAGACCCCTAAAACCCATGCCAGAATAGGAATGTATAAAAAAATGAATAGAGTCATAGAAAAAGAAAAGGTGGATCCCTTGTAAGAGTAGGGGTCGACTGTGTCCTTGCTACCAATAATATTGCGTTATGTTAACTCTCTATGAATATTTTATACATGATTTCCTACGCTTTGCTATTTTTTATCTCTTTCCTTTGCTTTTGGTCTGTCGGCTTGGCAATTTTTCTTGCATGACTTAATCTTCTCTAACTAAATAGCTTTTATTCTTATCTTCCCAGTATCTATACTCATAGAGTACTTGTTCATCAAATCGCTGTAAATAACCTCTCCAGTTATTCGGAATATATTCTTCAAAAGATATTGATTCCGGATAATTAGAATAAAAAATTAAACGCTCAAAATCTATCAGGAAACATGGATTATAATCATAATAGGCTTCTTCTCTATTAGTTCTTAGTTCTCTTAAAAATTCTAACCTAATATCTTCTGTAAATCTTTCGTATTTTTCTATTTTTTCTAAAAAATTAGCTATTGTAGTCTCATTTAAAATACTAATGCCTTTTCTTTCTTTTGGATATTCACTAGGAGAGTACCCAGCTTGATTATAATCTAAATACCATAAATCCGGTTCAGTTATATACCAATTGAACTTATTTTTATATTTTACACCTACTATAATATTTTCTGCATATAAAGGCTTAATCATTTAATTAGTTCTCCTCTCTTACTTAATAAGTTTAGCATTTTGGCCATATTCTACCAATCACCGACTAATGGGGTCAGGTAATTCGTATGTAACACCTTCAAATCCATATTCTTGTCGGAACTTCTCTAAGAGGAGTGGGAGTTAATATAAACCAAGTTATCTACCGCTAACGATAATTATGTAAATAAGCTGTCCATATGGGCGGCTTATTGTATTTTTTGCTTAGCGTGGTTTTTTTCCGAAATGATGGCGATACCCCATCGCCATCAAGCTAAGAAAAGCGAATACCCCAAAACGAAAAAATTGAGAACGAGAAGTGATTTTTTATTGGCCTATATCCTTTATGTAGATAGTCACAAGAGTTAATATATATAATATATAATCTAAAGAATAGTTGTTATAAAATTCGTAACAAAAATTCATATGAGGGGTATAAAAAGTATGGAGAAAAAAATTCTATCTGAGACAGTAAATGACATGATATTATCTGGTAAGAAAGTTGATACAATTAAAAATAAAGATGAGATTAAAAGAGTATTTGCCAATGAAGGAATACCTTTTTTTGATAAAGTAATTGATTTTCAAGTATCATTTGGTGGTATTTGGTATAAAATTGGTGAAAGATTTTATGAAGGTTTCCGAATGGATATGTTTTTCTTCAATACATTTGAAGAAAAATATGAACTTAAATTTTTTACAAAGGAAAACGGAAAATACTATGTTCAATGTATGGATTATCATTATGCAGGAGATTTTGGACCTTGTATTGATGAGGATGGGAAAATATATCGTTTCTGCATGGGACGTTTTTTCATTAGAGCTGACAATATAGAAGAATTTTTAGATGATGATGCAATTAAATATTATATGGTTAATAAGCATAAAACTTGGCTAACACGTGGGGCTAAAATTAGTGAAATTGATGAGTTTAAAAAAACGGCAGCTTTAAATAAAATTAAGAGAGAATCATTTTCAGATAAATATTTTGAGTGGTGGTGCAATACCGAAGAAACAGTTTTTGTAAGAATTGATTTAGTAAATAAATATGGTTATGCAAAAGTATATTGTAAAGACCAAAAGATATTAGAGCAATTGTATAAGTCGGACATATCAACAAGTGTTTTTCCATTTAATAACAGGGGATAAGTATTAATATTGAGTCAAAGTAGTTTGTTTCACTAATTATATAATTTAAGTTATGCTTCACAATCTCCATATTAGGGGTCACCATACATCGCTATCAAGCTAAGATAAATTTGTATCCATATAATCAAAAAAACGCTATTCTTTTTGTAGAAATATACAGAAAGGATGGCGTTTTTGTATGAATCTATCGATTCAAGATGAGTTTCATTTATTCGCTGAAGAACTACAGCGATATCTATCTCCAAATATCCTTCAGCAGCTCGCACAGGAGAGTATAAATTCCAAGTAATAGGTTTTGAAATGCTTGATGATTTACCTTCAGCTAGAGGAATGACACATGCAAATCCGCAATTAGGAGCAGGTGGATTAGAACAAATATTCACCCCGGATTTTCCACAACTTGTAAGAGAAGGGAAAGCAAAACCAATATTGGATGAACAAACTATGGCTAGATTAAGAGAAAAAGGAATAGAATTTGATCCTAAATTATTGCAACAAGTTGATAAAGATGGAGAATATGTTTACAAGACGAGTATTTGTAATAATGTAGAGGTATTAACAGATGATTCTAACATAATTAAACTCAATAATTATAATTTGAATAAAATGGAAATAAGACAAATTAAAGCGGCAATCAAAGACATAGAAAGTAGCGGCGGAGGAATAAGATAATGAATAATTTGAAGCAAGGTATATTAGAGATTAATAAAGATTTAATAGCTCCTAATCTTAACCTGAGCGAAGTTATTATGAAATTTAATAAAGATGATATTGAAATAATGAAAATAGATGATGTAACTACAGTTGTAGGAATATTATCCCCAACCAAAATAGGAACCAAAAATTTCAGAGTAGAAATCTTTTTTAAAAACGAAATAATTTGGTCTATTGATCTTAGAATAGATGATCCAGAGATAGACGAACCAATTATGAATGAGCATGATTTTTGGCGATATGTAGCTGAACAAAGAGAATGGCTTATTGAGGAATTAGGAAAAAGTGATGGGATACGTGATGATATTACGTTTGAGTGGGGAAAAATAGGTCCTTGGTTTGATTCGAGATCATTTGGAGCAGGTATAAGTATAATATATTTTCAAAAGTAACAGTATGATGATTGAATAGAGATGACCTCGGTATTGAGGTATTATCCCCTTATAGTAGACAGTTGAAAGAAAGTTACTGTTTATTATGGAGGGGATTTTTGATGGGGAAAATTAGAAGAACTTTTTCGATTGATTTTAAAATGAGAGTTATTGAAATGTACTTTACATAGAGGAATGGGCAGCATCTTTAAAAGAAACACCTCCTAAAATAGTTAAACTCAAAAATTATAAATTAGATGAAGCGGAAGTAATGAAGATTCAAAAGGCAGTCAAAAACATAGAAAATAACGGCGGAGGAATAAGATAATGAATAATTTGAAGCAAGGGGTTTTAGAGATTAATAAAGTTGTCATAACTCCTAATTGCACACTAAGAGAAGTTATTTTGGAATTTAATAAAGATGATATTAAAATGATTAAGATAGATGATGAAACTACGGTGGTAAGACTTTTAGCACCTACAAAAATAAGTACCAAAAGTTTTAGGATAGGTATTTTCTTTAAAAATGAAGTAATTTGGTCTATTGATCTTAGAATAGATGATCCAGAGATAGACGAACCAATTATGAATGAGCATGATTTTTGGCGATATGTAGCTGAATAAAGAGAATGGCCTATTGAGGAATTAGGAAAAAGTGATGGGATACGTGATGATATTACGTTTGAGTGGGGGAAAATAGGTCTTTGGTTTGATCCGAGATAATTTGGAGCAGGTATAAGTATAATATATTTTCAAAAGTAACAGCATGATATTAGGATTTACTATCATTGATAAAGTAATAGTTAATAGGTCGAGACAATATAAAGTGAAAAATTCTTGTGGAAGTGTATTCTATATTACATATAGTTCATATTTTGTACAAGTTAAATGGCAAAATGAAAAGCCGGCTCTTATATAGAGTCTGCTTTGTTTAGTGTAATTTTATTCTTTACTTTTTATAGCTTTTTTTAGTGTTTCAAGAGTCTGCTTTAACCATTCTAAAGCTGTTAAATTTAATGCAGGGAAATAAATATAAGTTTTAAATGTAATAAATTCCTCTTTTTCACTATCAGTTAAATTACCGTTTATAAATGAAAGTATATCATTTATAGTATTTTCGATACAGACTTTATTAACTTCCATTATAAATTCACTAAGAGCTTCCTCAGGCGATTCCATGTCTTGGTGAAATGTCCCTGCTAAAAAATTACCTAATTCTTTATATGAGCTATATTTATTTTCCATATAAATTCTCTCCTCTACTTTTCTGGATATCCTGTAATAATAAAACTTCCTTGGTTATCTTTTTTCAAAACAATCACAGCATTTTCTGCATCCGAAGCACTGTTTGATCCTCTGTCGATAACTCGTCCAATTATAGCATTACCGTTATAATTTAGTGGTAAAGTTCTTCGATGTGGCTGGTACTTTAGATGCGGGTTTAGGATTTACCATTGATGCAAAAGTAACTGTCAATGGATTAACACAATACAAAGTACACAATTTGACAGGGAATATATACTACAATACGGCTAGTAATGCGTATGTGAATTTGAAGTAATATGCATAAAAGACCGCCTATTATGGGCGTTCAATTTGTACTAATTATTTTTTAATGCTTGTTTTATCGTTTTAACTGTTTGTTCAAGCCATTCTAATGGTGTTATTCCTAATCCTTCAAAATATATCCCATCTGCAGAAAACTGTATGTACTCATTTTTTTCTTTATCACTATAATCACTTTGAATAAATTCAGTTAGAAAAATAATAGCGTCTTGTAAATATTCCGTACTTTCTTCTTCAAGTAACTCTTGAAGTGCTTCTTCGTAAAATGTATCTTGATGAAATGTTGCTGCTAAAAACTGATACACTGGATCTTCTGGATTTTTTAAAAATAGCATATATTTCTTTCCTCCTATTATCAAAATGGATATCCAGTTAAAATAAAACTTCCATTTATTGTAGGGAAGCGCGTTGTTTCTAAGGTTAACAATCTATGTTTCTATGAAAAGCCATCTTGGCAAGATAAAGATGTGGCTGGTACTTTAGATGCAGGCTTAGGATTTACAATCGACGCAAAGGTAAATGTCAATGGGTATCCGCAGTATCGTGTTTATAATTCGAAGGGGTATAATTACTATATTACGGCTAGTGATTTTTATGTAAGTTGGCTTAGATCTAGATAATGAAGAAAGCCGTCCATTTTTAGGTGGGCAGTTTGTCCTTTAATATTTTATTTCTCTTCTTTTTTTTTGTAGTTCAAAGCAATCTCTACTATTTCTTCTGGCGTTAAGTCTCTAAAATCCCAAAAAATCAAATCACTCAGAGCTGGGTGAGGCACATTCGCCTTTAAGATATCAATATACTTACTACCCAACTCATCTGGTAATTTAGGATCACATATTTGTTCTACAAGTTTAATAAGCTCATCTTTAGTCATTTTACTGTTCATGTTATCTTCCCCTTATAAATTTATAACCCTTTTTTTCCAAAATGATAAGCAGGGTCTAAGATGGTTTGGTGAGTCTTAGGAGATACAATGATTAAGTTATCAAGGTTATAGACATCGCCCCCTTGATGAATAGGTTGCTTGTGGTGTAAGACATACACTTTATGTGCTCCATACTGCTCTGATCCGGGAGTATAAGGTGCTTTACCTTCCAGCATCCTCATTCTGTTCATACGATTAAATTCGTTTGCGTAGCTCGAATCAGCAACTGTTTTCCAAAACTCAGCTCTAAATTCATCGAATGATTTGAATTATTTTCCAACCAACTTATTTCGAATTTCTTGCGGAATAACACCAATTGAACCCTTATTATACATTAATTTCTTTTGAGTCCCTAAACTTCGTTCAAGATTAAAACTTGAAGTTACTGTTCCTGGAGATTTTCTTTTTTCCGCACTAGAAATTGTAGTCTTTGCTGATGGTACAATCAAAATCATGGAGGGATATTATGTTAATTTTTTATGTAATACCATTTTTTCTTATATCCGGTACTTCAATATTTTTATTTTTCATGTCTGTTTCACCAAAAATTAAGGCTAAAAATCTATCATTGATAATGATCTGTTTAGCGATAAATCTACTCACAATTCCAATTTCTTGTTTGGTAGGTTCGTTTGTTTCTTATACAAATGAGGCGTCAACAGAATTTACATATAATAATCCACTTTATTTTTGGAAAGGATTTTTCTTTATTCAAATAATACCGCTTTTCGTGCTATTTGTGGCTTTGATATGGTGGTTTATCCGTAAGGGCAAAGAAAAAATCGACACATAGAATTTTAAAATGACTTCCGCTAACGATAATTATGTAAATGAGCCGTCCATACGGACGGCTCATTGTATTTTTTGCTTAACATGAGTTTTTTCTAAAATGCTGGCGGTACCCCAAATATAAAAATACTAAGACTGTTTATTTTGCTGTAAAAATGTTTCTAAAATTCTCTTAACTGGTAGACTGGCATTTTTCAGTAAACTCGCTGCTTTATCCATTATTTTCTTGTTGGAAGCGATTATTTTTTTATATTCTTCATTGTTAAAAGAACGCAAAGAATCTATTACATATTCAGCTACTTCATCATTCTCATTGAGTAAATCTAGTAATAAATTGAATCCATTCATTCCAGTATCTTCATCTATGCAATATACTAATCTAATTTTATACTTATCATCTCTGTCTTTTAGACTTTGAACCAATTTCTCCCAATCAATGTCAGCAAATCCATTTATCAACTCTTGTACATACATAAATTCATGATCATAGAAGTAGTTATCTGAACTATTTTCAGATAATATTGTATCCACTTTTTCATACATTAATATTCCTCCCCTATTTGGTAAATCCACCTAGTAATAGCGCATTAATTTGGCCTATTAGATATCCACTAACCACATTATTTTTTTGCTTAGACTAAATGTTTTCCCTTACAACATTTTTATTCGCCACATTTATTGTATTAAAATCCAGTGTTGGGTTTCTTTTCCCATCCCCTCGAAATGGGGGAATAGCAAGCGGATTATTAAAAAATCCTTATAAACAAAGGATTTTAACGTCTTTTAAAAATGATTATGTCAAAACATATACATTTCAATTGAAATATTTCAAATAATTATAATTTTTATTTTTGAAATGAAAAATTATAGATTTATAGCTAATTCCCCCATCTCGGGGATTTGAGCAAAAACACCTGAGTACAATGAAAAGAATAAAACCAAAAGCTAAAGGCTTATCGTTTTATTCTTTTCATTTAATTTCTTGCCCCTTATCTTTCATCTCCATACTGATACCACACCTTTTTTTATTTTACTCTCCTACTTCTTTTTCCTTTTTAATAAACCTTATAATTAAGTCTTCACCTTTGTATCTAGGGTCTAACTTAATCTCACCTTTATATTCAATTACCTTCACCTTATCCATGACAATTATACTGTCATACAACTCTTGCCCTACCCATAACTTTTTAACTTTATCATCAACAATCAATTCTAAAGTAGGGCGTTCAAAGATAAGATACTCGTTCTCAACATGTCTCCCAAGAACAGGTGCTTCTATTGGCTTACCTTTCGCAACTAGTTCACCGGTTTGATACCCCTCTATTACTGACAAGACTATACAAAACAATACAAAACAACCAAAGTATATCCAATTTTTCTTTCTTCTCTTTTTCTTATATGCTTCCAGTTCTACAATATACGCTTCCAATTCATACTCTGTGTACCCCTTAACGTCTGTAGTCAAATAATAGGTTTTTCCAAACTTTTTACTTGTAAATGCTACATAGTCGTTTAAATACTCTGGGTCTTTCTCATAGTTTATAAATTTCTTTTCCCCCATACTGCTACCCCTATCTGAAATTACCAAGATTACGTCTATTAAAAATCACTATAAATAATAATAAAAGCATCCCTATTCCAAACACAATAACATTGCTTTGAGCAATTTCTTGATCTCTCCAAGAGGTACAGCCGAGATATGTGTAAAAATAGGTTATAAGCTTACTTTTATTTCCGCTTGTAGTAACAATGCGTATAAATATATGTTTAATGTGTAATTTTTATGTAACAACGAAAAAAGCACCCGTTTGGATACTCTCAATGTGAAAGAGTGTGTGTATTGAATAAAATAGCGGTTAGATTGTCCTATTCCCCAATATATACTTGTCCTTCTTAAAATGTGAAAAAACGCTCTAAATAGATTCTTAATCATTTATCTACTAGTACTTCATAGGTGTACCCCAATTATTACTTTTATCAAGTTGAATCTTTCCGTCTTCATCTAACCTTTTGAGAAGATACTTAACACAATACATTTGATCTTCCATTACCATCCAATAACATATTTCATCAAACGATACTTCGTATAATGGTAATCTCAACATCTTAAGTACTTCCAACACATGAGAAGCGTGCTTTTCATAAAAGTTATTTAGTAAGTCTATAGCTTTTTCTGTAAACTTTATCTCGTCTACATCCTCTAAATAGCCTTGTTCAATAAGTTTATCTTTAATGCCTGGTGCTTTGTTTATTTCTGATGGATTTCCTATGTAATCAGTAGCGTTTATTAGATAATGTAGCAATTCTTTTTCTTTTAACACAATTCATCTCCCCTTTATCTCATTATAACAAAAGAAACCGCTACAAACGTAACAGCTCTTTTAAGAGGATGTGATTAGATTTCACAAAACAAACGAACACAACGAACGAAAATAGAAATAGTTAACAAATGTCTGTTTTTATAGTTTATAGGTGGACATAACTATACCTTCATTTTATATATATAAATTATTGTTAATTGTATGTATATTTATTTCTATAAGAATACTTTCATTTTGCATGAAAAATAAAAAGAACTTGTAGAAATACTACAAGTTCTTTTTATTATTATATTCGATAACAAGGTAATTAATTTTATATAATGTATCTAAGATGTTTAGAAAGGGGAATGTTCATATGAGACAAATAGAACGTTTTACAGAACCTTATTTTAAAACTGTTGGCGAACGAAATAAGACATATAGAGTGATTGGTTGCAAAGATGGAGAAGAAAAACCTTTTCCGATTACATTTAAAACATTAAAAAAGGCAAGAACGTTCAACCACAGACATGCTCACAGAAACCCTGAATGGCTAAATGCAAATGGTGATATCAGTGAGTATAATGTTAAACTGGGTAGAGATGAATATAAAAATGTCTGGAATGATAATGTTATAGAAAATGTATATAAAAATTACGCTGATTTCAATGATTGGATAACACATGGGTAAATCGCGACAAGTATTATTAGAAACTAGCAAAGAAGTCCTTAGTCTTGGTAAGAGTAAAGAGGAAGTGGATATGGTTTTTAAGGTATTAATGAGAAAATAATGTCCGCTAACGCTTATTACGTGATTCGTTTTCACTGCTATACAGACCCCAAAGTTTTCTGTTTGGAATATTTGTTTCTGTTAGCTTGATAGTGATGGGGAGCACTATTATTAATGATTAAAAGCTCTGTAAAATAGGGCTTTTTTGTTTTATCGAAAAGTAAAATATGGTATTTTATGATAAAATTTTATAAAAATACTTGTTTGTTAAAAAGAAATAAGAGATAATCCATTAAATAGAAATTTATGCAGAAGAACTTAGTTTGAACTATATATTTTAAATAATGTTATGAGTAAAATACGCAAATTAAAAGGAAATGAAATGTTAAAGGAGCAATCAATAAAATGAATATTGCATTTTTTCTTACACCCAAGAGTGAACTTGCATATATAAATATAAATTCAACGATGCGCCAGGCTTTAGAAAAGTTGGAACACCATCGATATACAGCTATCCCCTTAGTCAATGATAAAGGGGAATATGCAGGTACACTTACAGAAGGAGATTTGCTTTGGAAACTCAAAAATACATCATCTTTAAGTTTTAACAATACTCATCAAGTTCTCTTAAGTAATGTTTCTTTACACCGTTCTAATGAACCAGTTTCTATTAATGCAGAAATCGAAGACCTTTTATCAAGGGCTATGGAGCAAAATTTTGTTCCTGTTATAGATGACGAAGGCATTTTTATAGGAATTGTTAAAAGGAGAGACATTATTCACTATTGCGCACAAGGGTTATTACTTAAGCAAAATTCTGTGTGAACGTATTAGCGTTTGAGATATTTTGATTTTTTAATTTAAATTTAACAAAAGAAGAATCCATTTTGATTTTGGATTCTTCTTTTAATGATATTGGAAGTAAACTTTTATGTAAAAGTTTACTTTCATTTCTCCTTGGAAATATTTTAATCAAAAAACTGAAAATTAAAATATTTAAATATATAATGAAATAAAGAAGATATTGAAGAAATAAATAGAGAGGAGGGAATATCGTATGACTAGTTTAAAAAATGTTCTTGAGCTTGATTTTGCATATCTTGAAACTTTTACTAGCCGAATAGATAAATCATGGGGGTCTATATTTTGTAATGCAAGCAACCCATATTATTATGATGCAAATCATGCACATGTAAGTGTAGTAAGTTTAAATGGTTCTGGTGCGAAAACTTCAAGATAATTGCAGGTAATCTCTAAATCTTGGACATACTGATACTATTAC
>NZ_MACH01000035.1 GCF_001884065.1 Bacillus proteolyticus | reverse complement strand
ATACATATTGTCTATTAAACCCCTTAGAAGCAAAATTACAATGTGATTCCTTACGGATTCATAAAACGGACCGAAGTGATGCACATCGACTAGCCATTACTCATTTTACAGTTACCCGAAGGGTATCTCATGGAACGGACCACTTATTCCATCAGTTAAAGTCTCTTTCGAGATTTTATAGCGAACTGGATGGAGAATTATCGATGATTCGTAGTCGTATGCACAAAGTAATTCAATTAACATTTCCTGAATTAGAAAAAATGTTCACTAGTAAATCGGATCTATTTTTAAATTTTGTTTAACTATTTCCCCATCCAGATTGTGTTTTAAATCTTTCTAAAACAATCATAAAAAATCGTATTCGTGCCAATACCAATAAAAAAATATCAACTATGGTTCTGGTGCAAATACTTAGGAAAGATATAAAGATGTGAAAAGTTTCCTAGTGAAATCTAGTCTTAAGCAGCAATTCCAAATAGTTGATGGATGAACTTCACTTGATTT
>NZ_MACH01000034.1 GCF_001884065.1 Bacillus proteolyticus | reverse complement strand
TGGGACCTTGTCCCTGTGAGAGTAGGACGTCGCCAAGCAACTAAAACACGAGTCTTTTGACTCGTGTTTTTTCGTGTTTAATAAATATAGCTTGTCATCTATGTATTTCTTGAGTGATAGATGACAAGCTATATTTATTTTTTTACATCGATAAGTTCAAAACGCTCACAAACAAGCAGCATATCTTCAGAAAAACTAAGCCCAAGCTCGTTTAGTTCTCCTGTGAAGAACTGAATGTGGGTGTCTCTCCAGTAACTATAGGTACGATCGCCTTCACCTTCAGCGATAGCAAATTCTTCAGTTACTTCATTCATTGGTGTTACAGTTACTTCTATTGTTTTAATGATAGCTACAGGTTCATCTTGACTATTGAGTACAATACTATAATCATTGGTTGTTGGTAGCGGTTCGCTTTCTAATTCATAAAAAATATGGCCGGAGCATGTTGCGGTTTTCACACCATCAATGACTAGTTTAGCGAGATAATCAGGAGAATCACCAAATTGCCAAGCTGTAACGGATTTCGGTTTGTCATTGTTCCCCCAATAAGTATCCCAATATGTTTGCGCTAATGGATTCATTTGTATATTTACCTCACTTTAGTTAAAGTTTATTTTCTTTATAAGTTCTGGGCAATTTGCTTATTTGTAATAGTTTTGTAGTCATTTAAAATTTGTATTGTTGTATTACGGATCAATAAAGATAATATGCTGAATGAGTATGGTTTATAAACCCGTTCTGTCCATTTATGGCCATCTTTCCCGTAGACGACCATATTAATAGACGGGATGTTTAATTTGCGGATTGGATGTTCTTTTAACAATCCGAAATCTTCAATACCGACTGTATCTAAATGTGAATGATAAATGATAGTCGAGGGGGAGTTGTTTTCTCCTTTTACAAATGCAAATACATTTTTTCTACCTATTGGATCATGAGGTACATGTTAAATCCATATGTGTTCAGGATACTTTTGAAAATAAGGGAAGCTTTTTAAAATATTATATAGTTCATCTATAATACTAACTTTGCCAATGGTACCGTTAATACTATTAAATGAAACTAAATGCTTTGTTAGTAGCTCAACTTGCTCTTCTAACGGTAAAGCTTGTAGTATTACACCAGGTTAGAACGTTTGTTCTAACTCGGTGTAATAGGTACATACAATCAATTGAGGTACTTATTTTGAGTTTAGTATATGCGTTTAAAGGAGAAATGCTATTACTAGGATCGGGTTTCAAGTATAGCTTTTGATTTTACATATTTTAATGATTGGTTCAAAGAATATTCGAATTATTAATGGTCGTGTATTATCAATATGCCATATTGAAGTGAGTAATACTAGAGGTGAAATAGATAAAAACCGATATTCCAATTTCAATATCGGTTAATAATATGGGACTTATATGAATCTATAGCAATACGAAAAGTGTAAATAAGATAGCCAATAAAATACGATAATATGCAAAAGGTTTTAAACCTATCTTCTCTAAAAGCTTCAGAAAAGTTACTACTGCTAGCATTGCTACAAGAAAAGAGGTAATGAATCCTACCGTAAACATAGGAATATCATCTACACTTAAATACTTCCAACTTTTTAATAAGTCTAACCCTGTAGCTCCGACCATTACAGGAATGGCAATGAGAAAAGAGAACTCAGATGCAGCCTTATAATTTATTTTTGCTAATAGCCCTCCAGAAATAGTAGAGCCCGCTCTAGAGAAGCCAGGATATACTGCTAAGCATTGGAATAACCCAATTGTTAATGCTTGACGGTATGTTAAATCATCTAGTGAAAAAGAGGTTGCCTCTGCCTTTTTTACTTCTGCAAAAATCATAAGAATTGCTCCTGCTACAAGTCCGATTACGACAGTATACGGCTGAAATAAGTATGTTTTAATAACATCATGTAGTAGTAAACCAGCAACTACTGCCGGAAATACGCCAAGGAATACATGTAATGCGTTGAATTTTTTCTCTTTTCTTAGAAGAGGCTTAATATTACATAAAGAAACAAGGCGTTTATGATATAAGATAGCGATAGCTAAGATTGCTCCTAACTGAATGACAATTTCAAACGTTTTTGCCCGTTCTCCTTCAAAACCTAATAAATGTCCGACTAATATAAGATGACCAGTAGAAGAGATAGGTAAAAATTCAGCTAACCCTTCTACAATACCGAGTATGAAGGCAATGATGATATCGCTCATAGTTTCACTCCTATAAATTAATGAATATCTACTCTCTTAAAATAGAATAGTGTTGCAATAAACCCGAAAATGGTAGTTACCGCGATGATGATATAAGAATACTCTGGTGGATAAGTCGATTGTAATTCGTTATTTGCTATATCTAGAGTGGCGGTCCATGGGAATAGGTCTTTATGTTTTGAATTTACGATCATAAGGTTAGCCATTGTAATAATAATTGTTAATATAATAGGTGGTACATAGGTTTTCATTACAAGAGTTAGTAGTACAATAGGTGAAGACAATAGAAAAAGAAGTCCACCACATATTAAAAATTTTACGAGAGAGTCCAAAAGTAAGGTGATACTAAATCCAGGGAAGCTACCTAGTAGCCCTAATAATAAAGTTAGTGCCCAAGCGATTAAAGTTAGCATCATGATCCAAAGGAATAGAAGGATGAACTTACTTATAATAAAGCTAATGCGTGATACTGGGATAGTTAGTAAATGTTTTAGTGTATCTTCTGTATATTCACGGGTAAACAGATAAGCAACCACTACTCCATATAAGGGGAATCCTATAATTAAAGTAGTATATAAGTTAACTTCAGTGAATAATTGATGGAACAAAATAGTTGGAGTAGGTTGTTTTGTCTGTATGTGTATATAAGACGCTACTACCACTAAGAAAGGTGCGACACCAGCCCCGATAATACTAATCAAAAACATATTAGAGCGTTTTAGTTTTAATAGTTCTGTATAGAGTAGATTAACCAATCTTTCCACCTCCAACTAGTTTAGTGAAATAATCTTCTAATCTGTCTTCGCTCATCACCATTTTTAATACTTCAATATCGTTAAGAACAAACGTTCTGTTAATGCGTCCTTGCTGTCCGAAATGAGAGTAAACGCGAATATTCCCTTCATCACGTACTTCATAATCAAAAATTTGAAAATGATTTTCTAATAGCATCGCAGCTTTAGGGTCATTATTCACCTGGAATTCTATGTATTTACGGTTTGCTTTACGCAGCGTATCAAGAGAAACTTCCTCTAGTAACCTTCCTTCATGAATAATCCCCATACGATCGACTAATTGTTCTACCTCGGCTAATATATGACTGGAGATAAGTATCGTTATATTTCTTTCTTGAGCTAAAGATTTAATAAGTTTTCGCATTTCTTTAATACCGATGGGGTCTAGACCGTTAGTTGGTTCATCTAATATGAGTAGTTCAGGATAATGAAGAAGTGCACGTGCAATTCCCAAGCGTTGTTTCATTCCTAAAGAGTATTTTCCTACTAATTTTTTTGTTTCGTGCTGCAAACCTACAATTTCCAAGGCCTCTTCAATTGCATTCCTTTTGTGAACTCCAATTATCTTTGCATTAATTAATAAGTTTTCTCTTGCTGTTAAGTTTTCATAAAACCCTGGAACTTCAACGATAGAACCAATTCTTCTTAAAATGTCTTTTTGGTTTTGAAACAAATCTTCCCCAAATATTTCAATATTTCCACTTGTAGGTTTTATAAGGCTGAGCAGCATACGAATGGTTGTTGTTTTACCGGCACCGTTACGTCCTATGAATCCATAAATCTCGCCTTGTTGTACATTGATATTTAGATTATCTACTGACTTTTGGTTCCCATATATTTTAGTAAGATTCGTCGTTTTTATAATTGTATTTATAGGAGACACCTACTTTCTATAAGTTCTTAATTACATGATAAAAAGAAGGGTTTAACTACGTATTAATCATTTCTTAACTATTTCTTAAAAGTAGTGTATTTTGGGATGGAAAAGCCAAAAGTAGTTCTTTCCCAAGGAATACTGTCGACCCATATATGTCCACCATTTTTCTCAACGAGCGCTTTACAAATAGAAAGCCCAAGGCCGCTACCACCCAAAGAGGAGTTTCTTGATTGTTCGCTTCGGTACATTCGCTCAAATACGTTTTGTAAATCATGTTTTGGAATGCCGGGTCCTTTATCCCAAATAAGAAGTTCATATTCTGTATCGGTTTCTAGTAGCTCGACTCCTACTATTTTCCCATCCTTTCCGTAATAGATGGAATTTTTCGTTAAATTCCCTATAACGCGTATAAGGCTAAGATGATCTGCAATAATAGGACAAGTAGATTCTGGTATGAGAACTTGTAGTTCGATATTATGTTTTGAAAGCTCAGGTAAAAACTCGATTAACACTTCTCTAGTAACTTCGGAAAAATCGAGTTCTTCTTCTTTTAATGGGAGTTCATCAGCATCTAGCTTGGCCATATTAAAGATTGCATCGACTAGATGTTTTAAGTCATTTGATTTCTTATAAAGTATTTCAAGATATTCTTGCTTTTCTACTTCAGAAGCAGCGACATCATCTTTTAAAGCATCAATATATCCAATAATAGAAGTGAGTGGTGTTCGGATATCATGCGAGACACTAGAAAAAATTTGTTTTCTCGATTCCTCGGATTTTTTCGCCTCAATCTGAACTTTTTCTAATTCGGCTATTAATTCGTTTATTGAAAACACGATATTATGTAATGAGCGATCATTGTTCGTGAATAATCTTGTTTGTAAATTTCCTTTAAGTGCACGATTTAATTTAGTGACCATTGATTTGCGACTTTGAATAAAGTGTATTCTTGAAAAGAAAAGATATATTGTAATTAAGATAAGAGTAATAAATAAAGATATTTTTACTTTGGGGCCCATGTTTATATTTAAAAGCCCGCAAATGATAAGTTGTAATGAAATAAGAAAGAGGATCTTATCAGTCTTCAAGTTTTTCACCTACAAACTTATAACCAATTCCCCATATAGTTTGAATGAATTTCGGATTGGAAGGATCAATTTCTATTTTCTTTCTAAGTTTTCTAATATGTACCATAACGGTATTATCATCTTCTATATAATTATCGTCCCACACATTTCGGAAGAGCTGTGTTTTTGTAAATACTTGCCCTGGGTTTGAGGTAAAGAATCTTAATAGTTCAAGTTCTTTTCCGGTTAAGTTGATTTCTGTATCGTTTGTATGAACCGTGTATTTATTTAAATCGATAGTTAGTCCTTTAAAAGCTAAAGTTGTTTTCTCTTGTACAGTAGTGTTACTTCCAAGAACTAAAAAGCGTCGCATAAGAGATTTTACTCGTGCAACCACTTCGTGAATACTGAAAGGTTTCGTAATATAATCATCAGCCCCAATGCTTAAACCTAAAATTTTATCAACTTCGTGATCTTTAGCAGTTAGCATTAATATCGGTATGTTAGTTTTATCTCTAAGTTTTCTACATACTTCAATCCCATCTACTTTTGGCATCATAAGATCTAATATAACGAGGTTATAGTCGTTTTGATTAAATAAATGCAATGCTTCTTCGCCGTTAATTGCAGTATCTACCATATATAATTCTCGCTCTAAATATCTTTTTAATAAGTCCCGAATTTCTTTATCGTCATCTGCTATAAGAATACGTATATCTTTCATATCGTCACCTGCTTCTAATAGAATGTTATTAATAGTACAATTTGATAAACAAAGGGGAATAGGGAGTGGTAATAAAAAATAAAACAACTTTCTAATTATATACTATTAATTGTTAAAATAAGGTTGCTAGTTTAGCTAGAAAGAGTCAATCGTATAAGTTCGGTAAGATGGGGGAAGCGATTCCTTTGCAATAGAGAAGTGTCTAAATTGAATAGTATTTAGAAGAATAGATTAGTAAAGAAAAGTAGACGTTGGTTTCTATTTTAGTGAAATCTTTATAGGTCCTTTACCGCGAGCTAAAAGAGTACGAAGATATTAAATTAAATATCTTTATAAAAAGGTGTTGACGATTAGAGTTTAGAGGTGTAATATAGAACAAGTCGCCGATGGCAACAACGCAGAAAGCGACAAACGAAATAAAAAACAAAATGAAAAACTTAGTTGACATTGCAAATTGGAAATGTTAACATAAGGAAGTCGCAAATGAGCGACAGACAAGTTCTTTGAAAACTGAACGAAACAAACAACGTGAACGTCAATTTTTATTTTTAGATGCTAGACAAAC
>NZ_MACH01000032.1 GCF_001884065.1 Bacillus proteolyticus | reverse complement strand
CGGCATCATGTTTGGCATTTGGTTGTTATCCATTATTGGCATTATATTCGGCATTTGGTTGTTATCCATTATCGGCATCATGTTTGGCATTTGGTTATTATCCATTATCGGCATTACATTCGACATTTGGTTATTATCCATTATCGGCATCATATTTGGCATTTGGTTGTTATCCATTATCGGCATCATATTTGGCATTTGATTGTTATCCATTATCGGCATCATATTTGGCATTTGGTTGTTATCCATTATCGGCATCATGTTTGGCATTTGGTTGTTATCCATTATCGGCATCATGTTTGGCATTTGGTTGTTATCCATTATTGGCATTATATTCGGCATTTGG
>NZ_MACH01000031.1 GCF_001884065.1 Bacillus proteolyticus | reverse complement strand
TGTTCTTGTACCGTCAAGTCTAAAAGATCTAACTACCCCAGTAAGTGGACCTGCAGTACGATTGAGAATTTTAACCCTAGCTCTAGTTGCATTAGTAGGCTGATTTCCTACATTTTCAATTGGACCAGTAGAGAAAGGCATTTTAAATTCACCTCCTACTAAATTAATAGATTAATAACCTATAGATTATAGTTTCATAGTATTCAATATTTTATTAAAATGATCCAAATCAATTAACCAATTCGTTTTAAAAATAAAAATAAAGTTTACATAACACCACTTATCAGCAGTCCATGTATCTCAAAATCTATAAAAAAATCCCTTTAGATCTTCCTTCTAAAGGGATTTTCCGTTCACATAATCTGTATTATCAGTAATTTTTATTTATCCAATTTAAAATACTCTGGATGTTCTGCTTTCATAGATAAAATGTTACCACACTCCGTGCAAACATCAGCAATCACACTTGAAAATTGATTAAAAAGGTTATTCGTACTAATAAGTCTTAAACATGCTTGGACATCTAATGAATCTTGCCTGATTTCTGTAAAACCACAATTAGGACATTTCTTATTCATTTTCAATTCCTTCTTCCTAAGATTTAGTTCACATAAAATCCGATTATCAGTAGTATCCAAAAAAGTTCAGGGTTCTCATATGACTCTAAACTTTACTTTTATATTCATTTTTCTATATTTTTTAGAGGTGGCGAAAAATAATTAATCAAATTTCAAAAAATTATTTCCAAAAATCATACCATTTCTTATCTTTACTTGCTGCAATCATCTTCTTAACTTCCTGGACTTCCCTTATTGTTTGCATGAGCATTTCAGCGCGTCCCTGATTATTCGCTACGTCTTCGCTAGTATTCGTCGCTATAAGCGTTTGGGATTCCTGTATCGTTTGTATAGCGCTCAATAACTCTGATTCTCTTTGTGCAAATCGCTGGTCTTGTTCAACTAAACGTTTGTTTAATTCTTGTAGTAATTCATTTTGCTTTTCAATGACCTCGTTTTGATCTGGAAGCATCGTCTGTAGCGTTGTAGCGTTGAAATCCGATTCTTCATAGCGCTCAATTTCGTGTCGCTCTAATGGCAATACCTCAACGCCTTGATGCCATGATACTATTTGTTTTGTGGCGTTTTCTAATATCATGTCTGTGTCGTTCTTTAGCTTAATAACCTTACGAAACACCATTACATCACTTTCTCTATACTTCCTATGCCCACGTTCATTCTTTATGAAAGTATAACCCTCTTTTTCTAATACATCAGCATACTTACGTAATGTACTAGATCGGATACCTAATTACTCTGCCACGTCGCCAGGACCATATAGCGTCTTCATAGCGTCTCACCTCAAAAATATATTCGCTATAGCAATGATATACTCTTTTTCCTAATAATTCACGTATCACTCTTTTTTTATAATAATATTTTATTGATTTATTCATATGTATAATTAATGAACTGCAGATAATCATATATTATTGTCTGTAGTTAATTAATTAACTTCAATAAACAAATTGCAAAAGCTGTTATACATACATATACATAAATGAAAAAAATAAATACATTGGCATTAAACAGTTTTAAAAATCTAAAATAATTTCAAAAAGGAGATTAAATAACATGAGTGAGCAATGTCCAATTAATGTATCATGTCATGTGGTAGGACAAACTCGAGCATCATTAAATAATGGAATTACAGCACCAATTATTACTACAGAAGCACCTATTGTACAAATACCAGTTGTATTAGCTGAAAGAACAATTCAAATTGTTGTAGAATCCAATATTTCATTAGATCCTCCAGCAATTGAAATTAAACGTATCTTAACAAACAACGTATTTTTGACAAAAGGTAAGTTAATTCCTCTAGCATTTACTCCAATACCAGGTACAAATTACCGCCTAGTTACAAAAGCTAAATTATTTTTACAAGGATATATTCGTAAAAATATTGAATATGCAAATGATGAATGTAATAGAGTTATATATAACCGCATTGTAAATGTTCCATTTTCTGGTTTTGCAGATCTAATAGAGGATGATTTTCTATCTCTAGCTTTAATAGCTGCTTCCTCAGATACTACATCTCATTTTATTAATCCTAAAAACGTTGATTTACCACATTTAGAAAAATATTCCTTCGAAAATACAGTTTTTTATAACAAACAACCATATTGCGAATTAATCAGTGCTCAATTTGTTGGATTAGACTTTTCACCTTGTCTAACAAACTTAAACGAACCATTTGATACTCTTCGTGAAAAAATTGTATTAGACCTTACTTTAAAAGTTTTACAAGTACAACAAGTACAAATTTAAAACAAAGAAAACTTCTTATTTTTCAAAATCAACCTACTTAAAAAGAACACCAATGCCCGTTGATGTTCTTTTAAAAGAAATTATAAAATAAAATGAAATAAGTGAGCGAAACCTATTCCAATACTACAATATATGCTTGACTAACATTTATAGTGCTAAAAATTCAATATCATTATTAATAATAAACAAAAAGCTCACTTCTTATCTTTTTTCAAATAAAAAGCAAAAATCTCTTTATCATTAGATTTTAATTTATTTACCAAACAGGCGACTCCAAAATGACTTCTTCTGTTCTGAAGCTGCTATTAAGCGATTGCTATCCTGTATTTCTTTTAATACCTGCATTAATTGAACATCTCTTTGTTTTTCTCTTATTATTCGTTGAGTATCTTTTTCCTGTAAAAGTTTACTTTGTTGATCCAATCTTTGGATCAACTCTAAATTAAGTTGTTCCAATCGTTCTATACGTTCTACTAATACTTTTATGTGTTCTGTGTCTGCTACACTATCCGTAGCAACAGTTGCTACCTCATTTTCTTCAACACTTGATATCACTAAATTTACAGCCTGTTCTAGTGTTATACTCTTCTTGTTCATAACTGCTATTAGCCGTTCTATAGTTGCTACGTCTTTATGAAAAAAGACTCTAGAATTATTATTACCTCGCTCAAAAGGATACCCGGCTTCTTCCAGGGCAAGGCAATATTTACGTAAAGTACTTGAGCCAATCCCTAAGTTCTTGGCTACCTCTGATCCCCAATAAGTTTGAGCCATAATTTGTCCTCCCTCTGCTCTAAGCTGTTCTTTAGTTGCTATATAGTGTTTTCCTTCTTTAGAAAGGTAACACCTTTTTTTCAAATTTAAAGAAATGTTTTTATTACCTTTTACAGCCACTAACTAATATTTATGTATTTATATATTTTAACTTAAATTTACTTTCAAATCATCTAAAACAATATCCATTATATTCAAAAAAGAAAGGAAACCTATTAGTAACTTCCTTTCTTTCCAAGGAGATTTGAATATAATCGTAAACAAGTGCACCACTACTCGTCTCACACTATAATCTATGTTTTCTTATTCAAAATAGTGCAATTAACTTTAGTATTATTTATCTTTTTTAAAATATAAGAAAACCGACCAAAATTTTAACGAAAACACATACTAAGTAAAGTCTAATACAAAAAACATTAATTTTATTAATCTAATTTAGCTTATTATATTTCAAAATGAGAAAAACCACTATTATACATGCCCTCACACAAATAGATATATTAAATATTATGTTAAAGCAGATACTTTTAAATAAAAAATAAACGGAGGTTTTTTTAATTGAATCAACAAGAAGACTATTATTCTGATGATCATCATAAAGATTGTAAGGTTAAATCAGAAACACAAACTCCATTCAGTGATACTCCAGCACAGCCTGTTCTTACAAACAATCCAATAGTTAAAATTCCAGTTGTATTAGCAGAAAGAACGCTTCAAATTGTAGTCGAAGCAAATATTCCACTTCATCCACCAGCAGTAGAAATTAAAAGAGTATTAAAAGATGTATTTTTACAACAATGTAAACTAGTACCTGTTGAATATGAGCCAATTGGTGAAACAGGATATTGGCAAGTAACAAGAGCAAAATTGTTTGTAGAAGGTTTCATTCGTAAAAATATTGAATATGCTGCTAAAGACTGCAATGGCGTCATTCATGATAAAATTGCAAAAGTTCGATTCTCTGGTTTTGCTGATTTAACTCGAAATGACTTTCTTTCTTTCCCAATGTTAGCCTTTACTTCGGAAAATAAGGCTCGTTTCATTAATCCAAAAAACACTGATGTTCCTCGTCTAGACAAATTCTTCTTTGAAAATAATGTTTTCTATAATGAACAACCATTCTGTGAATTAATTAGTGCAGAATTTTATGAACTTGATTTTTCACCATGTGATCATGATGATGATTATGGTCATGGTCATGATGATTCATGTGATAAAAATCATGAAAAAGAATTTGACAAATTACGTGAAAAAATCGTTCTTGATCTTACTTTAAAAGTATTACAAACTCAACAAGTACGAGTTGGTCGCAACTAATTAAAAATCTTCATGCACCAAAAAGAAAGAAGAATCCTAAAAAATTCTTCTTTCTTTTTTATTAAATTTATTCACTAAAAAGAACAACTTCAAAATGATTCCTTCTGTTCTATGTCTGCTACGCTACCTATAGCAACAGTTGCTATGTCAATTTCTTCAGTACTTGATATTACTAAGTTTATAGCTTGTTCTAGTGTTATGTTCTTCTTATTCATAGCTGCTATCAGCCGTTCTATAGTTGCTACATAACGTTTTCTTTTGCATCTACCAATCTAATAATTTATACAAATTTTTATACAAAAAAAGAAAAAAAGAAAATAGCAAAGATCCCTAGAATCCCCGCTACAACAACAATGTATAAAATCTTGTATATGAGATAGATAGACATGAAGACAAGAAACCTTATAAAAACAAGGATTCTAACAAACTATTTGCTACCGATAATGAGACGTTATGTTAACCTCATATGTATAGAATATACAGTTAACTAAAAATGAAGAGTTTACATTTGAAAATGAACAATAAAAAACAGTAGTGTATAAAATCACTACTGTTTTTTATTGTTTCTTATAAGTGAATTATTTGTATTCCTGTCTATATAATTTAAACGAATAAATAGCTCCAACGAAGAATACAAAGGCTTCAAATAATATAAAGATTTGACGGAAATTCTCGATATCTTTACCAACTAAAGAAATAAATATGCAATTCATTAGAATTTGAGTAGTAAACATACAAGAAATAATTTTAAAATAAATAGGATTTGTTCTTTCATCTGGTTTACCAATTTTTTTGTAAATAATAATAAGTGCAATTACTGAACCCAAAAATAGAAGTGCTGTAAGTCCTACAACGATATTAAAATTGCCTGTACTTTCTAACATCCATTTATTTAATAGATCAATCATTATTATCTTCCTTTCCTACATAAGAGAATATTTCGTTCTTCTTTTTCACTATAATAAAAAAAGAAAAAGGAAAACATCGAACTTTCTTACAAACATTCGTGTATTCTTACAGTTTTGTCATTTTGTAAATGTATTCATCGCCTTACCTTTCACTATTTTCTTTGGAAAACATAGTGAATTACGAGAAAGAACGCTACAAGATCAACTTCCGAGAACGAGAATTATGTAAATGAGCTGTCCATATAGGCAGCTCATTTTATTTTTTGCTTAGCGTAGTTTTGTTCTTATCTTTTGGTTTGAAATTTGCTTTTTGGCTAGAGTGTTGGCTCGTCGTGTGGGGGCGAAACCCCACGTATTACGTATCTATTTTGTGAATAAGGACCATTTTGAAACGAATGATCGAAGCGGTTCGGCTCGTATACTTGCTTGTCCAAGTCGAGAACCATTGCTTTGCTTTTTGTCTGTCGGCTTGGCGAGAAAAGCACACGAGCCGAAAAAAGTTTTGCAAGGACAATATCAAAAAGAAAAGGCCGTAGCCTTTTCTTTTTGATATTGAGGGTGGAGATTTTTGAATGATTTTTTCAAAAATACGACCCGTTCCTTGCGGAACTTTTAGCTCTATATATAAGAGTGAGATAGAGAAAATAAAAAAAGTCAGTAATACCAAGGGTTTATAGCATATGGGGTGTTACTTTTTCGTAACACCTGTGTTACTTTTTCGTAACACCTAAAAAAAGGAAAAACATAATAAAAAAAAGATGTCAATGAGAATTTGACATCTAAAATAAGTAGATTGGTAATTTATATTTTTTCTTAGACTCATCAATTTTAAAGTTCCTTAATGAATTTCTAAAAATATGTTGAGTTGCTTTATCTATCCCATCTTTAGGACTACAACACATAATATTAGGATTTACAAACCATGTACGACTTGTGCATGCACGACCATCTTCTGTTGTTATTCCTGCGTCTGCAACTCCTAAAACCCCTTTTTTAAATAAACCATTCATCGTTAAAGAAACATTTTTTCTTGCCATTTTAAAACGTTCGGCTAAATATGTAGGTGATGCTGGAGTAGTTGTATCTACATTGTCTTTATCAATTTTTTGAATAATAACGTTAGTTTTAAATTCTACATATGGAGCAAGTTTAAATAAAAATGCTTCTTCCTTGCTACTCAAATACTCAATTTCAGTAAGATAATTAACGTTATCCATAATTAGCTGCACAAACCTCACCCGATCTGTAGGTTTTTTCTTTTTCCCTATGAAATACTCATCTCCACCAGTTGTTTTACTTAATAACTGCAAGAGCATTGCTTTCTCTTCTTCTGAGTAACCACCGGCTTGCAACTGGTCATAAATACTATCAATCTTACTATCTCTTATTTTTGCCTTCTTTTCAGCTTGTTCAAAATTTACAACTTTTGTCATAAAATAATTCTCTCCCCTAGTGGAAGGAATCAACTTTTATATGTTAGAATGTATATAGAATATATATTGGTTGATTCCAACCTTATTATGAAAAACCGCCTGCCGACCAAAGCATGGGCGGTTTTTCTCGTTTGTATGTTTTTCTCTATAATAACATGAAACCCCTTGTTAAAGCTTTCCGTCTCTTACAAAAACACAACATTCAACCCTCTTTTTCTTCTTCAGACTCATGCAATTCAATACTTTCATCATTATCACTCTTATCTTTCCCTATCAAAATCTCGATGTCTGCTTATTTCTTTCTTATGTTCACGTTCAAATTGATTATCTATTCCCTTCCTATCCAATTCATTTTTAACAATCCCTCTAAGCATCTTAAATTGCTCTTTAAGAACTTTTTTCGTTTGTATATACAAAACTCTTATATTCGTCTGCAAACCCTTTATATGAGCTTTTAATGAGCTAATTTCTATATTTAACACACCAACTTCTTTTTGCAACTGGTTTTTTTCTTGTTTCAATGTTCGATTTTCTTTCATCCATCCCTCTGCATGCACTTTTAAACTCTCATTCTCTTTCACAAAATCTGTCTTTTTTAAACGCTCATAATCCTTTTTGATAGTAACTGCCGCGTTCACTTCCTTTGTAAATTCTTGATATTGTTCCGGTGATAATACATAATTTCTTGTCTGTTTCTTTGTAATTTCAGCTTTCCCAAACATTTTATCTTGTACTTCTGTTATTACTTCTCTATGCAAAAACGGAATCACAACAGGCTCATTTGGTACTTGATCCCTAACACTATCTAATTCTTTTTGCATTTGATTTACTCTTTTTTCTAACTCTACATGACACTGGTTAATTAACTGCAGCTTTTCACTTTCACTCTCTACTTGTTGTTTCACTATCTCTAATTCTTTGTACGTATCAACAACATCACTTTCCAAACTCTTTTTCTCTACTTGTAATTCATTTGTTTTCTCTTCAACGTTTTTTAAATGATGATCAATCATTTGTAACTGCGTTTCTTTTTCTTGTACTTGATTCTCAACAAGTGATTTTGTTTCTGCATATTCCTTGTATTGACGGACTTTCATGTATTTATGTGAACCTACATTGGCACGTTCAAAATTCGGAATGTGTTCTTTCGCTAATTGCTCAATATAAGCCGTTTCCTCTTCTCTCCAAAGCTCAATTAACTTTCTTCCCTTTCCTTCGACACCTTGTTGTTGCAAAGCTCTATCCATTCCGACACGCCTCGTTAATCCTCGACTACTTTCAAAATTCGGTACATAGTTAATATGTAAATGTGGATTGGCTTCATCATCATGCAAAACCATATTATAAACTGCTAGATTTGGATTTCGTCCTTGAAACGCTTCTGCATACTGTTTTAACGCTTTCTTTTTAGCTTCCCTATACTTTGGGTCATCTTTGCCTTCCCCAATCGCTACAACCAATTCTCGTTGCTCATGTGTCTTATCGTCTTTATGTATTTTGTCATAGTAGTCATCAATCTTACGGTCATTCCGTTTTTGTTTCTCGTTATACTTGTCCACTGCTTCTTGAAAAACATCCTTGTATACACTTCGGATGTCCTTTTGAACAAAGTAAATATTCTCGTGTAACCTGGCTGGATCTATGCCAGGATTCCCATGAATATTTTCTCTGTTATTATGGCTTAATGAACTTTGATGAGATTGATTAAATGAGATAGAACCCAACATAAAGTGCCACCACTTTCCCTAGATTAATTGATACCATAAGTCTAGCAAAGCGACGAAATGGAGTCAATTAGAGTAACTCTATACTTATTTTGACACTACATATCAAAATCAATAGGGGTCTGCGACGCTTTTCGGCGTTGCCGAGCCATGCTTAGCATGGCAAAAACAAACCTTGGGCTTTGCCCAAACCCACTGGGGAACTCTTCCCCAGCCCCCCTCTATCCAACTCCCCAACCCCTCAATCCTTGAGGGGCTCCCTCGCCGGTTGGCAGGAACAAACGGTAGTTTGTTCAGTGCCAAGAGGGTTTGGGTGTAGTCCAGTTGGTCAAGTCAAATACTCCCTTCGCTTCACTAGGTCCGTTTTGATTGACCAACATACACAACGACTTCTACCTAAATTCAATTTATAAAGGTACATGCCTTAACCAAATCTATTAATCTAACATACTATGTAAAAGCGACTTTAAATCTATGAAAAAGTTGCTAAGGAGGTGAATATAAAATGGCATCCTTTGAAATTGGAGCAAGATCCCTTTTCAATTTTCGAAACGAACGCTTTTTCTTATTAGTTGAAGATGAAATTACAATTCCAGATCAAGGTGTAGAAATTGATCCAGTTAATATCTACGAAATTGACGAGCAAACTTTCGATTTTATCAGAGATGAAGGAGATACACCTTTAGTTGTACCAGTTGCTACACTCCCAACCGTACCACCTGGATTTAAATTAGAACGAAAATGTATTTTTACAGTCGATAATTCATACTGGGCAATCTATGATTTAGAAAATGGAACTGATGACAATGTTATATTAATCATCAGTGCAGCTTTATTTAACTCATTGAAAAATTCTGGTGTTCGTGAATGTGTACCTCAAAATTTCATTTAATAAATTGGTTAGAACGAAAACCTATAAATCCAATAATTTTGTTTAAAAACATCATCTCTTCATTTTTTAAATAATTATTCTAAATAAGATATAACCAATTTTCTTGAATACTCTTTGAAAAAATTGACCCTTCGTAGTTTTCTATGGGGGGACAATTCGTTATATAAAAAAGTTTTTTAATTATTATAGCGTTTTAAGTGTATTCACCCTTGTTTTTGTTCTGTTGGGCTTGGCAAAAGTCTTTAATAAATCAAAAAAGAATCCTAAATAATTACGACTCTTTTTTGATTTATTATCGAATGTAAACTTTTAGATATTAGTTTACATTCATTTTCCCTTAAACATTAAATTCATACAAAATCTCTTGATATCATCAAAACATACAACAAAAGTATACATTCAAAACACTACAACTAAAGAAGTAATTATATCTAATTCACTTAATCTATGATTATCAACAATTAAATAAGGGTGGGTTATTTTTTAGGTAACCCACCCTTATTTAAAACTAAAGAATCTGCGTTAGTTCTGAATTCAAAACTCGTTGTGCAGCAATAATAACATTACCAGGTGCTATTCCGTAGACACTGTATAAACCACCGTTTTGATTAGGAACAATTTCAACTTCATATTGAAGCGCTTGCCCCAAAGTAGAGTGAACTAAACTTAGATTTATAAATTCAGAAGCATTAGCAGCCACATTAAAGTTTATCTGTTCGATTAGTGTTCTTGTACCGTCAAGTCTAAAAGATCTAACTACCCCAGTAAGTGGACCTGCAGTACGATTGAGAATTTT
>NZ_MACH01000030.1 GCF_001884065.1 Bacillus proteolyticus | reverse complement strand
GCTTTATATTCACTTAGCTCTTTCTGTTTCTTACGTAACAGGAGTTCTCTCATCTTAAACATTGTAGAAGAACATAATAGGATACTAATGAGTTGTCCATAAAGATGACATTCTAATCGCTCTTGTTTAATAGATTTACAACGATGAATTTGAAACCAAGATTTCCATATTTTAAATAACAGTTCAATTTGCCAACGTAGTGAATATAAATCATAGATTTTCTCTTTTGGTACCCATTCCGTAGGAATGTTTGTCATATATACCGTAATTCCTTGTAAAAGTTTCGTACGCTCTGTATATGTAATTCCTTTTTTCTTTTCACGAATAGCTCGATCA
>NZ_MACH01000029.1 GCF_001884065.1 Bacillus proteolyticus | reverse complement strand
TTCTTCTACAATGTTTAAGATGAGAGAACTCCTGTTACGTAAGAAACAGAAAGAGCTAAGTGAATATAAAGCGATGTACATAATTAAAGATTATTTTTCACTTTTTCACCAAGCATTACACAAAAACACCCAAGAGTTATCAAAGGTTCTCCTTCGTCTGTTTAACCTCCTACAGCGCAACGGACGAAAATCTCATCGATACGAGAAAAAGACAGTCTTTGATATTTTGGGTGTTGTTTATGAGTATAC
>NZ_MACH01000028.1 GCF_001884065.1 Bacillus proteolyticus | reverse complement strand
TTTTTTCTTTTCTCAATTCTTCAACTGCTATAGGATAAGCTGGATTCTTATCTACTGTCACGACACGAGGCTTAGAAATATGAAAAGACTGCAAAGCTTTCTTGAAGAATCGCTTTGCAGACTTGTGGTTTCTTGCTTTACTTAGGTAAAAATCGATGGTACTTCCTTTCGAATCGACAGCACGATACAGGTACATCCATTGACTTTTTACTTTGATATATGTTTCATCGACTCTCCACGAGTCATTGGTTTTCTTGAGATGACGATGGATTCTTTTGTCTAATTCAGGACCATACTGATGAACCCAACGCATAATCGTTGTATGAGCAACGATTATGC
>NZ_MACH01000027.1 GCF_001884065.1 Bacillus proteolyticus | reverse complement strand
CGTGACAGTAGATAAGAATCCAGCTTATCCTATAGCAGTTGAAGAATTGAGAAAAGAAAAAAAGATGCCATTGGGCATCCAACTAAGGCAAGTGAAATATCTCAATAACATAGTGGAACAAGATCATCGATTTATTAAAAAGCGAGTTCGTTCGATGTTAGGATTGAAATCCTTTCGCACAGCTACATCCATTATTTCTGGAATAGAAGCTATGCATATGGTAAAAAAAGGGCAACTTATTCTACTGGACAAGTCTGTCCAAAATCAAGTGAAGTTCATCCATCAACTATTTGGAATTGTTGCTTAAGACTAGATTCCACTAGGAAACTTTTCGCCTCTTTATATCTTTCCTAAGTATTTGCACCAGAACCC
>NZ_MACH01000026.1 GCF_001884065.1 Bacillus proteolyticus | reverse complement strand
CTGCTTAAGGCTAGATTTCACTAGGAAACTTTTCGCATCTTTATATCTTTCCTAAGTATTTGCACCAGAACCTGTGAAACTGTTTGTTAAGAAAATCTTAAGAAGCTCCCCCACTTTTTATTAAGAAATGCTCTTTATACTTGGAAATGTGTTAAAGGTCATTCTTATTTAAACGTGAACTACTCGCCACTTAGCAAAGCTTGAAGTGGGAGCTTCTCAGTTCCACGACGAAAGTAACCTTTCGTCTCCCTGAGCGTTACTTCGGGGTGTTCCACCCCTAGATGTCCAACGCTTGGACGCTCTTTTGGTACGGTTGATATTTTACACAGGAACCGAATGGCTTGGTTTTCGCACTCTATTTTCTTCCTGCAACCTCATATATCAAGTTATCAAAGAACTTCATATAGCTAGTTTATCAAAAGTTTTTGGCGATTCCCAACCGATATTCACCTCCCACCTACCGTTGGGCTACGCCCTTCACACGCTTGAGGAAGGAGAATTCTTTCGGGGAATTCGTTAAAAAATGAATAAAATCACACTTAATCATATAAGAAAAAGAAAGGTGGAAATGAAAGATGAAAAAAGCATTGATTGCAGTTTCAGGATTAGTTGTTGTAGGAGGTGGATTATTAACTTATGCAGGAGGAGATATAGTAGATAGATTTAATCCGTTAGTGAAAGAAAAAGATGTGTATGTCCTTACAAAAGGGGAAGCACAACCACATGGAGCGTAGCTAAATGTCACAATGAAAAGGTAAAGGAAAACATAATATTCATAAACAACTAGCACTACAGGTTAATTATATTTGTTATTTTATACCTTTGCATTTTTATATATTTTATTTTTTAATTAAATTCAAACATATATTGTTATTGTATGGAGGTATTATATGAATTTTATCAATTCTACATTAGGAAGTTTAAGTATTATTAGTATAATAATAATTTTATTCGTTCCTATTTTGTTGAATTTAGGTTATTTTGTTTTGTATAAACGAATATATAAAGGGAAATATTCATTTGAAAAAAAACAAATTGTTTTGATTACACTATTGATAGGATATTACCTTATTGTATTAGCTGGAACTTTATTTGGTCGTGAAAATATTATTCGGCCTGAAGGGATAATTAATTTTGATATTTTACGTGGATATAGAGTTGCTTGGAATAATTTTTCACTTGTTTCTTTTCAAGATATTATTATAAATATTGCTTTACTTTTTCCAGTAGGATTTTTGTTACCCTTAATTAGTAATTTCTTTAAAAAAGCAGGGGCAGTATTATCAGTCGTATTTAGTACAAGTTTTTTTATTGAAATAATTCAATTTGTAACAGGTATTGGACGTATAGATATATCCGATGTATTACATAACACCTTAGGAGGTATGCTTGGATATTGTATAAGTAATTTATTGATTGTTTTTTTAGATAAACAATCAGTACCATTTAAACAAATTGTTAAATATATATCTTTACCAGTGATAGTTTGTTTATTAACATTGGGAATTACTATTTCTTACAAAATGCAAGAATTTGGTAATTTACCTATTAACCCAGAAACTAAAATGGATATGTCTGATATTACTATGAAAACAACTATATCATTAGATGCAGATTCTAAAAAAATGCCTGTTTATAAATTTAAGAAAAATTCTTCAGAACAAATAAAGATTAAAGATATAGAAATTATTTCTTCAAAAGAAGCATTCCAAAAATTAAAACGTGGAGAATTTTTACCTCTAGAATCTTTAAAAAAAGGAGATATAATAACTATTACAAAATGTACATTATCATCTTATTCAGATACAAAAGATTTCCAACAGCCTGTATATCAATTTGAAGGAATAATAAATGGTAAACAAGAGGCTTTATACTATATTGCTGCAAAAAAATAAAAGTGTAAATTATTCTAATACAAAAAAGAGTATTCCTATCTAAAAAAGTAGGGATACTTTTTTTTGTAGAACTTTTCCATAGATTTTTTATATAGGGTTAAGTTTTAAAAAAAAGGAAAGGATCCAAGTATCACTGAGAACTTTTATTTTGGATTTTAAAAGGTCTTATTTCGTTTTAAGTCAAAAAATATGGGTAATTATGTTGTGATTATTAGAAGATAATTTAAAGCGTCTGTCAACGGTACCGGACCGAAGGGAGGATAAGGAGTTAATCAGATTCACTATTTTTAAGACCCTCTTGTTGTGTCAAAACGGTTTGTTATTTAAAGGTGAATCTGGTGTAGAAGGTAATAATGCTAGAGCATCTGTAATCTTTGTAAATCCTCACATTATTTATGCAGGAGATAAAGATAATGTAAATGAAGCTTTAAAACTTATGTTTTATAAAGCTATGAAAATACCAATATTAAAAGATTTACCTAATAAGTTATTTTAAAAATTAAGTCGTAGTTGTTTAATTTGACAACTACGACTTTTTATTTATATTTGTTTTTTGTGTGTGTTATTTTGAACACAGACAAAAAACCTAAAAAACCTTGATATAACAATGTTTTTTACACTTTTAAAAGTATGTCTCTTCTCATTCTCTATATAAGGGCTTTTCTCCATACAAGGAACGGAGAGTATTTTTTGAGAATCCCACTCGAAAAATCTTCCACCTTACTCCTTGCATTCCGAAATTCGGCGGGGGTTGGTATATCGCCAAGCCGAACAGACCAAAAACGAGGACTTAGGTTGCTCGACTTGGATTAGCAATTGTACCAGCCGAACCGCCAATTTTTCCGTTCAAGATATTCTTCTTTTTCCATATTGAATCAACGCTATGTGGGGGTTCGCCCCACACGACAAGCCAGCACTCACACCCAAAAACAAAGGATAGCCCAATCATAAAACTCACATAATCTCTAGATATAATCCATATTAACTACAGATTTTTGTTTTATGTTTAATATAATTTCAAACAAGGAGGTAGTAAAAAATGTTTAAAACATTATTAGCAGGAACACTTTTAAGTACAGGGTTATTAACTGGTGGTATAGCAGGTGAAGTACCAGATAAAAAAGAAGAAACATCTATCAAAGATAAAGTACAATATGCTATTCAAGATAAAGATAAAGATGGAAATATAACGTATAAAGAAATTGACGAAAGTGAACTTCCAAAAGATGTACAAGTACAATCAACAGAGGGTGTAGAAACAGATAAAAAAGAAGAGACATCTATCACAGATAAAGTACAATTTATTATTGAAGATAAAGATAAAGATGGAAATATAACGTATAAAGAAATTGATGAAAGTGAACTTCCAAAAGATGTACAAGTAATACGATCAACAGAGGATTTAATCAACAAAGGATTTAAAGAAAAAAAATAGCAAACTTAATTAAGAAAGCGAAATTTCGAGAGTTAGAATGACTGTGTTTGGAGTATAATTTAGAAAACATTGGTTTGATTTTTTTGATGAGAGTAACATATTGTTACTCTTTTTAATTTTGCTTATGAATAAATATTCTGGTTCTGGTGCGAAAACTTCAAAATAATTGCAGGTAATCTCTAAATCTTGGACATACTGATACTATTACTCTAAAAAAGGGGCGTGATCAGTATGGAAAAGCGAAATTTATTCAAGTGGAAACATTATCATCATGATATTATTTTGCAAACAG
>NZ_MACH01000025.1 GCF_001884065.1 Bacillus proteolyticus | reverse complement strand
TTAAGATGATGTCGTACTTTCTCTTCTAATTGAGGTCCATATTGATGAACCCAGCGCATAATCGTTGTGTGAGCAATTGATAATCCTCTTTCCTCCATCATTTCCACCAGATTACGAAAGCTCAAGTTGTACCGTAGGTACCACCTTACTGTTAATAAGATTAGTTCAGGCTGATAATGCTTCCATTTGAACAAATTCTCCTTTTCCATACTGATCACACACCTTTTGTAGAGTAGTAATATCAGTATGTCCAAGTTTCAGAGATTTTTTGCACCAGAACCGAATAATCTGTAGTCGAATTTTAAAATAAACAATTTAATTAATCTAGCTTGTTTATTTTAGCTTAATATTATGCAATATTCCATGCAAACGATTGCGTTTTTTCGTATATAATGAAAACGGATACATAAGCGTTTTATAAATTTAAAAAAGGAAAAGGAGAAAAGGAATGAAAAAACAGTTTCAATATTATGGTATTGTCATTTTATCTGTCTTGATGTTATTTGTATCTCTATTAATTCCACAAGCAAGTTTTGCAGCTGTAAATGGAAAAGGAATGAATCCGGATTACAAAGCTTACTTAATGGCACCATTAAAAAAGATTCCGGAAGTAACAAATTGGGAGACATTTGAAAATGATTTAAGGTGGGCAAAACAAAATGGTTTTTATGCTATTACTGTTGATTTTTGGTGGGGAGATATGGAAAAGAACGGGGATCAGCAATTTGATTTTTCATACGCACAGCGTTTTGCTCAATCAGTAAGAAATGCAGGTATGAAAATGATACCTATTATTTCTACACATCAGTGTGGTGGAAATGTTGGCGATGATTGTAATACACCAATTCCTTCATGGGTTTGGAATCAAAAAAATGATGATAGTCTTTACTTTAAATCTGAAACCGGAACCGTTAATAAAGAAACATTGAATCCACTTGCTTCAGATGTAATTCAAAAGGAATATGGTGAACTATATACGGCATTCGCAGTAGCTATGAAACCGTATAAAGATGTAATCGCAAAGATATACTTATCTGGGGGACCAGCTGGAGAGCTGAGATATCCTTCCTACACATCTGCTGATGGAAGCGGTTATCCATCACGTGGAAAGTTTCAAGCCTATACAGAATTTGCAAAATCAAAATTCCGTTCCTGGGTATTAAATAAATATGATTCCTTAAATGAAGTGAACAAAGAGTGGAGTACAAAACTTACTTCTGTTTCAGAAATTTTACCACCAAGCGATGAGGAACTGTTTCTAAAGAATGGATATAACTCTTCATATGGAAAAGATTATTTAGAATGGTATCAAGGTGTTTTAGAAAGTCATACAAAATTAATTGGTGAATTGGCACACGATGCTTTTGATTCAAGTCTTCAAGTACCAATCGGTGCAAAGATTGCAGGAGTACATTGGCAATATAATAATCCGGTTATACCTCACGGGGCAGAAAAGCCAGCAGGGTATAATAATTATAGCCATTTACTTGATGCTTTCAAAAGCGCAAAGTTAGATGTAACATTTACTTGTCTAGAAATGATAGATAAAGGTAGTTATCCCGAATATTCAATGCCTAGAACATTAGTACAAGAAATTGCAACATTAGCTAATCAAAAGGGAATTGTATTAAATGGTGAAAATGCTTTAAGTTTAGGCAATGAGGCAGAGTATAACAGAGTTGCAGAAATGGCTTTTAATTATAATTTTGCTGGATTTACGTTACTTCGGTATCAAGATGTAATGTATAACAATTCATTAATGGAGAAATTTAAGGATTTATTAGGTGTGACTCCTGTTATGCAAACGATTGTAGTAAAAAATGCTCCTACAACAATAGGAGATACTGTTTATATTACTGGCAATCGTGCGGAATTAGGAAGTTGGGACACGAAACAGTATCCAATTCAACTATATTATGATTCTCATAGTAATGATTGGAGAGGAAATGTTGTGTTGCCAGCTGAAAGAAATATAGAATTTAAAGCATTTATTAAAAGTAAAGATGGAACGGTCAAATCATGGCAAACAATACCACAAAGTTGGAATCCAGTCCCACTGAAGACTACCTCTCATATAAGTTGGTGGTAATTATATTATGCAAACAAAAAAGATCCTTTAATAAGTGATAAAATTATGAAGGAATATGAAGAAGTAAATTAGGGCTTTTCCTATAAAGCGTACCACCAACAGTTTAACGAAACTCTAGCAAACCATCCGAATTTAAAATCTGTACGTATTTTGATTGGTAACGGAGAAACATCAAATCGTTTTAATTATAATTTAACTGGATTTGATAAAGACGGTAAAGAAAAAAGAATTAGAATTCAATACTCAAAAAAACCTTCGTCAAGAAGCATTCCTACGCGTCTACTACTCTGATAAAAAAGTTGAAGAAGATGTATCAGGTTGGGAAGAAGTGAAGCAGGACGAGATTCCTGCGAAAGTGAAAGAAAAACTAGCTGCGAAATAATAAAAATAAATAGGGTTTGGCCTTAACGGTCAAATCCTTTTCTGTTTTCAAAATCTTTTTCTGAAATGACTATGAATCCATGTCTTTTAAATAGAGCTGTTGTTACGCCGTAACCAGTTTGTTGATTTCCACTAATTACATAAGTCTTATCGTTTTTTGCACCAGAACAGATACCCCTACATTTATCTGCCTCTTTGGTAAGGCATCGAATAACCCTTACATATACCACTGCTTTTTCTGATAACTTACATGTAGAGGTAGCATTCAATATAACAAAAATGTAATGTTAATGAAATGTAATTCCACCGATACTAGTAATGAAATTATATAAAATGAAGGAAGTTAAAGAATTTTTATAATGAAAAAGGAGAAGTATTAATGCGAAATATATTAAGTGTAGAAAAAATCGAAAAATATTATGGTAATAAAGATAACGTAACAAAGGCTATAGATAATATTAGTTTTAAGGTAGATGAGGGAGAATTTGTTGGGATAATGGGGCCCTCAGGAAGTGGCAAAACTACATTACTTAACTGTATATCAACGATTGATAATGTTACGACAGGGAAAATAATAATCAATAATAGTGACATTACTCGGTTGAAATCAAAGTCACTAGATAAGTTTAGAAAAAATGAATTAGGGTTTGTGTTTCAGGACTTTAATTTATTAGATACCCTTACTGCTTATGAAAATATTGCCCTAGCGTTAACAATAAAAGGTGAGGAAAGTTCAAAAATTGATGACAAAATACAAGCAGTTGCAAAATATTTAGACATTGAACAAGTATTAAGCAAATACCCTTATCAAATATCAGGTGGACAAAAACAAAGGGTTGCTTCGGCAAGAGCTATCGTAACAGAACCATCTTTAGTACTAGCAGATGAACCAACAGGATCGCTAGATTCTAAATCGGCTAGATTATTACTCGAAAGATTTGAAAGTCTAAATAAGGATTTAAAAGCTACCATACTTATGGTTACTCATGATGCGTTTACAGCAAGCTATGCTCGTAGAATTCTTTTTATTAATGATGGCAAAATATTTATCGAGTTGGTAAGAGGAAATGATTCCAGAAAAGAGTTCTTTACTAAAATTATCGAAGTTATAACCCTTCTTGGAGGTGACGATAATAATGTACTCTAAGCTTGCTATTGGGAATGTAAAGAAAAGTCTTAAAGATTATGCAATATATTTCTTAACACTAACACTGGCTGTTTGTATATTTTATAGCTTTAACTCCATAGAATCACAAAAGGCACTTATGGAAATTAGCGCTTCAGATAAAAAGTATGTGCCTACAGTAATGAACGCTATCTCAAATGTGTCAGTATTTGTATCCGTAATATTAGGTAGTTTAATATTGTATGCAAATAATTTCTTAATTAAAAAACGTAAAAAAGAATTAGGAATATACATGACTTTAGGTATGGGAAGAAGAAACATATCCAGAATATTAGTAACAGAGACATTTCTAGTTGGCGTTATATCTTTAGTGAGTGGACTTATAATAGGTATTGGAGTATCGCAGGGATTATCTACATTTGCATTAAAGTTATTTGAATTGCCCATCAATAAATATAAATTTGCAATTTCAACAGGTGCTATAGGTAAAAGCGTATTCTACTTTGGAATCATGTTTTTGCTTGTTATGTTATGTAATGTATATGTTGTTTCTAAATACAAAATAATTGATTTGTTAACAGCAGGTAGAAAAAACGAAGATGTAAAATTTAGAAATCCTCTTATCTATGTAATCACATTTATTATGTGTGTAGCAGCACTTGGGTATGCATATGTGACTGTATTAAAAATCGGATTGAATTATATGAATCCTATGCTCATGGTATCAATCCTTCTTGGCATATTAGGTACATTTCTGTTTTTCTTTAGTTTATCTGGATTTATATTATATGTTGTAAAGAAGAATAAAAAAGTCTATTTTAAAGGGTTAAATATATTTATCATTAAACAAATAAATAGTAAGGTTAATACAAATTTTATATCCATGTCTGTAATCTGTTTAATGTTATTCCTTACAATGGTGGCTTTATCTACAGGAATCAGCTTTAACAGAATGATGGACGCAACAATAAAAGAAACAACACCATTTGATGCCAGTATTATGTTGATGAATAGGGATGAAAGTTACACGATAGAAGACGTATTAAATAAATCAAATTTTAAACTAAGTAATAACGAAAAATATGTATCTTATAATGTATATTCAGCAAAGATGGAAGTGGGGGACGTTGTACCAGAAGTAACTAAAAATGCTAAGAATATCGTTGTGGATTTCATTAAAGTATCTGATTATAATAAAATTTTAAATCTCAAAGGTGAAAAGAAAATTACTTTAAATAACAATGAAGTTGTACTTTTATCAAATGATAACCGGTGGGTTAATTGGATAAATGAAAGATTAAAAAATAGCAATAAGGTGAATATTAAAGAAAAAGAATATCTGGTAAAACACGCTAAAGTTATACAAGAGAATCTTTACACTTCTGATGTGCCACTTAATTTCTTCGCAATCGTTATAAATGATGAGTTTTTATCAGGCTACAAAATTGGTACATCCGTACTTAATGTAAATTATTTAGATGAAAATAGAGAAGAATATAATAAAAAATATGATAACGTTGCAAGGGGCTTTTATGACGAAAATGGCCCGAAATTAAATATTGTATATATATCAGGCAAATCAAAGGATGAAGTTCGTGCAGAAAGTAAGGGATTGAAAACGATCATAATGTTTATTGGGATATATATAGGAATTGTATTTTTAATAACGAGTATGGCTGTATTAGCTCTTCAACAATTATCAGAAGCCAGTGATAGCATAGATCGATATAAATCTTTGAAGAGAATTGGTTCAAACGGAACCATGATTGACAAAACGATTTTTATTCAAACTTTCGTATACTTTAGTCTACCAGTTATTCTTGCCCTAATTCATTCTATAGTTGGAATTTATGTAATCAATAATTTTATTAACGCAATTCAACCAACAGACATTACTTTACCAGCATTGATGACTGGCTTAGTATTTCTTGTATTTTATTTGATATATTTCTACACGACATATGTCGGGTATAAAAATATTGTAAAAAGTAATACTTGATTTTATAATGCTCATTAGGGCTATTACACCTTGTTTCTCAAGATGTAATAGCCTTATATTCTGTATAGGGAGGGAAAAGTCATGAAAAAAATCATTCTGATTGAAGATGATGAAATCATCAGAGAAGAATTACAACATTTTTTTATAAAGTATGGATATGAAGTAAAGGCTCCCACAGATTTTAATCATATTATCGAATATATAGAAAGTGCGAATGCAGACCTTATATTACTAGACATAAATCTTCCTGTGTTCGATGGCTATTATATATGCAGAGAAATACGTAAAACTTCAGATGTTCCAATCTTCATGGTTACAAGCAGAGATAGCGATGTAGATGAACTAATAAGTATGAATTTAGGAGCAGACGATTTTATAACAAAGCCTTATAATACAGAAATACTATTAGCAAGAGTAACAAACATATTAAGAAGAACATCTGGAGATTTCAAGACGAATCATATCTTAATTTATAGAGATTTTACTTTAAATCTTTCAAATGCAACAGTTACTTATCAAGACAAGTCTGTAGAGTTAACTAAAAATGAAGTTAAGATACTCTCATGCTTAATAAATAATCGTGGAAATATTGTAAAAAGAGATTCACTCATTGAAACCTTATGGAAGTCTGATTATTTTGTGGATGATAGCACCTTAACTGTTAATATAAATAGAGTAAGAAAAAAGCTTGAAGAGATAGGTATAGAAAATCCAATTGCAACAAGAAGAAGCTTAGGGTATATAATGCCATGAATATAGGTGAATTTATTAAAGATAAAATAGTAGTAATACTATCTAATGTACTGGTATATATCATACTAGCAGGTATATTGCTAACTGCGCATGTTCCGTTCATTATCATATTCTTTGTCTTTTGTATTTGGTTTTTTCCATTGATTTCATATATGGTTATAGAATTTATAAAATGTAAAAATTATTATAATGAGATTAATGGCATATTAGAAAACTTGGAGAAAAAATACTTACTTCCAGAGGTTGTAAAGGAAGCAAACTTTATACATGGGGAAAAGCTTAACGCTATACTGAAAGAAGTAAGTAGAGATATGCATGAAAATGTAAAGTATTATAGAGATACGCAGTTGGATTACAGAGAATATATAGAGACATGGGTGCATGAAATTAAGACACCAATAGCTTCTACAAAGCTTATAATAGAAAATAATCAAAATGAAGTAACGAATAAAATTGACTCTCAAATAGATCGGATTGAGGGGTTTGTAGAACAGGTTCTGTATTATTCTCGAAGTAGTAACGTTTATGAAGACTATATTATCAAGCCAATTAACCTAGATAATATAGTAAGGAATGTAATTAAAAAAAACTATAGGGATTTTATTCATAAGAGAATAAAATTAGATATACAGAATATTGATGAGATTGTATATAGTGATGGGAAATGGGTTGAATTTATTATTAATCAAATAATAGGAAATTCTATTAAGTACTCAAATAACAAAGAACAAATGATACGTATATACTCAATTAAGAAAACTAACTCAGTAATACTAACTATAGAAGATAATGGAGTAGGGATAGTAACTAAAGATATAAATAGAGTATTTGAGAAAGGATTTACTGGAGAGAATGGCAGGAGATTTAGCAAAAGTACAGGAATGGGCTTGTATCTCTGCGAAAAACTGTGTTCAAAATTAGGATTGAAAATTGGCATTGAATCTGAAGTGAATAAAGGAACTAGCGTTACATTAATATTTCCTTTATCAGGTATGGTAACTTTTGAGTCTTATTTATAAAAGAAATGCTGCCAACCTCCCACTAATTTCATATGAAACTTATAAACAAATGTAAAACGGTATGAAGAGAGTAAAAATTCTCTTCATACCGTTTGTATTATTTAGCCATTGAACATATTGGTATATGTAATTAAAGACTATGCTCTTTATCCATTTCAAACAATATAAAAAAACACCCGCGATTGTTCGAGGGTGTTACTTCACCTATTTACACTCATTCAGCAAACAGGGTCCGATTTTGTTGATACCTTTTATAAATAACAGCATTACATTAATCTTTTTTCGGGAGTACAATTCTTTTAAATAATTGAACAGTAATCCAATAATACATCGAGTAAATTACTATAAAAATTACAAGTGGTAACCAAATGCGAGAGTACGGATCGATTAAAAGAGGGCTAAACATCTTCATACCAACTAATATGTGAGTAATCCCCACAATTGCTGGGAATAAGAATATGTAGAATAACTCTTTATAAATTGATTTTGTTAATAATTCTCGGCGGACACCAATTTTATGAAGCATTTGATAACGTGTTACATCTTTTGATGCTCCCGACAGAACTTTAAACATTAAGCTACTTGCCATCATTGCTAAAAATGCAATTCCAACGAAGAAACCCATAAACATGAATCCACTGGCCAAACCATGACTCAGATTATACATTTGATACGTACTACCTAATTCTTCCGATTTCACATTTTTATATTTCGCTACCTGTAATTCATCAAGTTTTTTCCATTCTTTTAAGTGCGCTCCAAAATCATCTGTTTTCCCAATAAACACAGTACTTTCTTTTTCCTTCATACTATCGTATATGTTTGAGTCTATAATTTTTATTTGATGATCAGGATACATATAAGTAGGCTGGATTGTGAAGAATGCTTCTTTCCATTGTTTTGTTTTCGTCTCATCGTTATACAGTTTATAAAGCTGTTTTGGCAATGCAAATGCATCCTTAGGAAATTCCTCTGAAACTTTCATCTTCTTCCTATTCTCACTATCTTGTGCTAAAGGACGATTTTTCTCTACATCTTCTTTTATATAATAAACATACTGATCATCTACTTTGTAGCGATATTCAAACTTCTCTTGAAATAAGATGCCACTCAAAATTTTCTTTTCTTCCGCTGTTGGATTATGAACGACTGAATCGTAAACTTTTTCTTTATTAGTCGTCTCTAGAACGTTATTTTCAAATGCCATACCACACGCAATTCCACCAGCGCCAAGAGCCACTAGGATTGCTACCGTTGCAAGCACCCGTGTTAGGCTATTAATTCGGAAATTCAGTTGTGCAAAAGTAAAAGCATTCAGTCCTTTTTCACGACGTTTTTTATTACTCTTTATCTTGTTAAGCATAACTGGGAGAAGTGATCCAAATAACATGTAAGTACCGATTGTTGCTGTGATTAATCCAATACCCATGAATTTAGGTACGGTTAATAGCTCTTTTTCCTGTAAATGTGCTATATGGATCAGTGATGCATACCCAATACCTAGCAAAATCAGACCAAGGAATGCAACTACACCTGTCATTTTTCCTTTTACAGCGATACGATCTGTTTTTGCATCTGCATGTACAAGTTGTAGTACAGAAATACGAGATAATTTCATACTATTCATGATTGCTGATACTATAAATAGTGCAAAGAAAAAGAGACAAGTAACAGTCATAGATGGAATATAAAATGCTTTATAACCTTCACCAGAGAATTCCAACTGCTTCATTAATAACTGACCAATACCTTCTGCAAGCCCTATACCAACTGCGATTCCAATTGCAAGAGATGCGGCACCTATTACGATTGTTTCGATAAACATAAGTGAGGTAACTTTATACCTTTTTGCCCCTAACATCATGTACATGCCAAATTCTTTTTGGCGAAGAGATAATAAGAAAGAATTTGTATATAAAATATAGAAGAACGTTACAATCGCTAATAAAACGGAACCGATTTGGAATGCAATTGCAACCGTATCAGCATGTGGATTGGATTCAAGGAACGCTTTATTTAGTGATAACGTTTGGAACATATAAAAAGTTGAAATAGATACAATCAAACCAACAAGTAAGACAATATAGTCTTGTAACTTACTTTTTAGCCCTGACATGGAAAGTTTAAATAACATGATTGAACTTCCTTCCTTACGCTTTTTGTGTGCCTAAGTTTGCAAGCACGTCTAAAATTTCTTTATAGAATTCCTCACGGGTACCACCGCGATGAATTTCTTTATACAACTCACCATCTTGAATGAATAAAATACGCTGACAGTAACTTGCGCTGTAAGGATCATGCGTAACCATCATAATGGATACACCTTGCTTTTTATTTAAGCTTGTCATGGCATCAAGTAAACTCGTTGCATTTTTAGAATCTAGAGCTCCAGTTGGTTCGTCTCCCAAAATAATTGCTGGTTCATGAACTAACGCACGTGCTGCTGCAGAACGTTGCTTTTGTCCCCCAGATACTTCAGAAGGATACTTTTGAAGTATAGCTGTAATGCCTAACATATCAGCTACTTTTTCTACTTTCTTTCCAATATTACGAGATGCAACACCTTGAAGGGAAAGCGGTAGCGCAATATTTTCATATATAGATAAATTCTCTAATAAGTTAAAGTCTTGGAAAATGAATCCTAATTTTTGCGAACGGAAATCAGAAAGCTCACCTTGCTTCATTTTCGTAATATCCGTTCCTGCAATTTCAACAACGCCGCCCGTTGCTGTGTCTAACGTTGAAATTACATTTAATAATGTTGTTTTACCAGAACCAGAAGGGCCCATAATACCGACAAACTCCCCCTCTTGAATTGAGAATGATACACCTTTTAATGCGTGTGATTGATTCTCGCCTTTTTTACCGTACAATTTTTGAATGTTTTTTACATCTACAACTGCTTTTATCATATTTATCCTCCTATGTTTGTTTTTTTATTTCTATAAAATAAGGGTTATTCATACTTTCTCCTAACAAAATAGTCGTGTTACATCTACCTTTTTCATGAGATTGTCACGATGTAACCACTTGAAAGTTGTAAAGAAAATTTGCTTATTCATTTCTCCTTTCTCCTCATCGCTTTGAATACATACATGATAAACTATGAAAATTAGGAAACACTCTATAAAATCCTTAAGAATTCTTAAGTTTTTATAAAAAAAAGCTTATGGAACCTGTAATTCCATAAGCCAATCTATTGGATAGGATGTTCAACAATAAAGGACATCCAGCCATCTTTATATTCTGCATGTATATTACCTTGATGAAGTTCAACAATTCTTTTTGAGATAGCAAGCCCCAGACCATTTCCCTGGTCATCTTTTCTTGCCTTGTCCCCTCTGAAAAATCTTTCAAACAATTTATTAGGATCGCTAACAGGCGGCTTCTCGACTTTATTTGATACTTTCAAAACCGCTTTGTTATCTATTAATTCAAGACATACGGATAATTCGGAAGGTTTCATGCTGTACTTTATCGCATTCATAAACAGATTTTCATATACACGTACCATTTTTTCTACATCCATGAAAATAGGTATTGTTTCTTCCGTTATTGATTTTTGAACGTTTAAACTTTCTTTTTCAAATATAGGAATGTATTCTCCAACTATTTGCTCCAACAAACCTGATAGATCAACTTCATTAAAGTTTAACTTAGCATCTATGCCTGATAAACGAGTATATTCAAACAGTTCATCAATTAAATATTTCAGTCTCTGTGATTTTAAATAAGTGGTTTCAAGGTATTCCCGTAATTGTGTTTTACTGTTGTATTGCCCTCTTTTTAATAAATCTATATAGCCAATAATAGATGTTAATGGTGTGCGTAAGTCATGAGATACATTGGTTATAAGTTCATTTTTTGTACGTTCTAATCGTCTTTCTTGTTCAAATGTATTTTCCAATTCCTTGGACATATAGTTGATATTTTGAGCAAGTTGGGTCAATTCGTCCTTCCCCTTAATCCCAATTGTCAGACCTAGTTTTCCATTGGCAATATCATTCACATTATCAGAAATGAGCTTCAAATATACTATTTTCTTTCGAACCAATATCAAAAAAATTATAATAAAGTTAAAGATTGCGAACGTGAATAGGAACAACAATGACAAATAGAATTCATACATACCAAATTCTTCGTGTTTTTTAAATATTGGATCTATGACGTATACCAAAATGAGGATTGTTAAACCAAATGAAATAAAAAAACTAACTGCAACAGCACCAAGAAGTTTTATAATGATCTTATTTCTGAAACTAACATTCTTCATATTTTATACCCAATTCCCCAAACAGTTTTAATATAAATGGGATGTTTAGAATCTTCTTCAATTTTGTCTCTTATTTTTGTAATATGCACCATGACGGTATTATCTGATTTATAAAAAACCTCTTTCCAAACTGATTCATATATTTTTGAAACACTCAGGACAATCCCTTTGTTACGGACAAGTAGTTCGAGAATATCAAACTCTTTTGGAGTTAGCCTTGTTTCTTTTCCCCTTACCCATACTTGACGAGTATCTGTATTCACGGTTAAGTCACCAATTTCTAGAATGCTTTTATTATGTTCTATTGACGTATTGTATTTTTTAAACCTTCTTAATTGGGATTTTACCCTAGCGATTAATTCCAATGGGTTAAACGGCTTTGATAAATAATCATCAGCACCAGAGGCCAGTCCCTGAATTTTGTCTATATCCTCAGATTTTGCAGATAGCATAATGATAGGCATATTGCGATCTTCCCTAATCTTCATACAAGCTTCAATACCATCCATATTCGGCATCATAATATCTAAAATAATAAGATCAAATTCCTTTACTTCTAACAATTGTAAAGCTTCCAAAGCATCTTCTGCTTTTTGAGTTTTTAGGCCTTCATTTTCCAGGTATACAGAGATAAGATTTCTAATCTCTTTATCATCATCAACAATAAGAATGTTTGACTCCATTTTATTCCTCCACATGTTTTCTCATATTGAACATTTAAAGACAATTGCAGGTGAGACATGTCTATCGTCTCTTTATTGTAAATCTAACAGCGAAAAACAAGAAACAACATACTGAATATAGTGATACTGTTCACCTTAATATAATGTTCATTATGTTAAGGCTAAACATTATCCAATTCATTAGATTTCATCTACTTTTAATTAACTTTCCTTTGAATACACCTGTGCTTGACCCGATTTTGACAATGTTTATTTTCTTCAATTCAGTTCCTTCAATTAATTTGTCTCCAAGAAATCTAGAACTTGGAAGGACTGGAACGACTAATTTTTTGTTCATTGTATACAGAAATAAGAAAGCGAATCGTATTCATAATTAATCACACCGTATGTTTGCATTCATAATCATACTCTAGAGTCCAAACCTTAAGAAATAGGGGCAAAAGTTCTTAAGAATTCTTAAGCTTTATGCAGCAGGTTGTCATCAGTATAAATGTTCGTTCTTAAATATTGACTATTACTTTCTCGATGTAATGATAGTAATTAAAAACAACTTTAATATAGTAAAGTATTTAATATAACTTTCAATAATCCAAGAGTAAGGTCATACGTCATTAAATAGGTATTATACTATAAGAATCTAGAGTGATTTATAAAAAAATAATAGGGCATGCATTAGAAATTATCGGTAAAGAAATTCGTGAAGTAAAAGATTTAAAAATAGCTCAAAAAGGGACTGGTGCAAATTTTCTTAATAGGGTCACCATACATGCCCATCAGCTTAAGGATACATGCAATATTTTATGCAAAAAATCGGGGGACATAGGGAACTATGGGGAAGCCGGAAGACGCACCAGGATAGGAATGTATAAAAAGATGCATAGAATCATAGAAAAAGGTGAATCCCTTGTGAGAGTAAGGGGATGCCTTTGTCCTTGCTACCAATAATGAGACGTTATGTTAACTGAGTATGTATAAAATATACATCCAACTTTCAGCACCATATTACTCTTTCTAAATGGTATAATTAGGAAAAAGGTATCTATCCAGAAGCAGACAACTTTTACGAACACTTATTAGAGGGAATTGAAAATGCAATTGAAAATGAGTGGTGGGAAGAATAATATATAACAAACCACAACACAACTCCTTTCAAAAGATACAAGCAGAATTACTTCCGCCCTCGAAAATTATGTAAATACGAAACCCCTTCAGCAAGTAAACTGAAGGGGTTTTTTCTAGATACATTGAATACCGATAAGTGGGATTATGTAAATTTTTAATATGGTTTTTAATCTTCGGACAGGATTAAAAACCATATTAAAAATTATTTATACAAACTAATCCCTTATCTATTATAGATAAGGGATTGGTTTAATTTTGTTGTATGGTATAAACAAAATTGAGTGTCATAATATATGGTAACATGAATATTTATGTTTTTTTAAATTTTATTTATTCTAAATAAACAAAAAGAACTAGTATGATACTAGTTCTTTTTGTTTGTAGATCCATATTTAAGTAGTAGGGTACTACATATAAATCAATACAATATTAGAAGTAAAAGGATACCAACCTTTGTACAGATTAATTATAGCATAAATTTTCAGAAAAAATATATTTATTAGTTGGTTATTTATTCCTTGTTTTATCGTGTTTTGAATGTATACTTTCGTCAGTGGTTTTGGGGAAAATGAGTAAGTTGTAATGAAGTTAATAAAACCAAAGGTTTGAAAGTAAACTAATATGTAAAAGTTTACTTTCATTTCTCCTTGGAAATATTTTAATTAAAAAACTGAAAATTAAAATATTTAAATGTATAATGAAGTAAAGAAGATATTGAAGAAATAAATAGAGAAGAGGGAATATCGTATGACTAGTTTAAAAAATGTTCTTGAGCTTGATTTTGCATATCTTGAAACTTTTACTAGCCGAATAGATAAATCATGGGGGTCTATATTTTGTAATGCAAGCAACCCATATTATTATGATGCAAATCATGCACATGTAAGTGTAGTAAGTTTAAATCCACAAGTGATAGTAGATGAAGTAGTGCATTTCTATAAAACTAAAAATATAGTACCTAGATTTTATATATACAACTTAGATATGCAAGAAAAATTGATTTCTGAATTACAAATAAAGAATTTTGGATTTGAAGAATTAATAAGTCCAGTCCAATTATGGAACAAGAAATTAACTAAAAAAGATAAAAATGAAAAAGTTACTATTGAAAAAGTATCTGAGTTAAATTTTGAAGAAGCTTTAGATATTGAATGTAGTATAAAAGAGTTAGGGGGCGAAGTTAGAAAAAAAGCTTTTCAAGATGAATTCCAACATCCAGCATTCACTCACTATCTACTTAGATACAATGGAGTAGCATGTTCCATCGCTTGTATTTTTGAACATGAAAAACAAGCCCGAATGGAAAGTGTAGCTACAATTGAAAAGTTTAGAGGTAAAGGGTTAATAGGTGAACTTATTCACTTTATTCAAAGTGAAGTAATGAATAGAGGACTAGATAATCTTTGGGTGATCCCAATTAACGAAAAAGTAGAAAAAGTGTATGAAAAGTATGGATTTGAAACAGTAGAAAAAATTAAAACGGGACATGCGTTTTTAGAAGGAAAAAGTATTAAAGAAATTCACGAGGGATAGAAAAAAACAATTTATTTTGCTAAAAAAATATTTAGTTAACAAGTGTATTGAAAGTAAACTTCTATCTAAAAGTTTACATGCATATTCAAAATAAGTTAAAAGCACTTTTTAATGTTTTAAAAGTTCTTTTAACTTGATGTTGATGTAACGGAATCTCAAGTATGTAGGAATTTAAAAAAGTCCCTTAATAATGCTAAAGGGACTTTGCTCACACAAATGATCTACACATCAATTCACTTTTGATATACAGATCATTTGTATGATAATTTTTATAAATAATTGCGGAATAATGAACTTACATTACTGCTTTTAAAAGTTCTTGTACAAATGGAATGATTCCACCTACAAATTTTAAAACTGCCATTGCGATTGCCATATGATTTCCTCCTCTTTTTTCATATTAAGGTATGATAATTTTTATAAATAATTGCGGAATAATGGACTTACATTACTGCTTTTAAAAGTTCTGTTACTAATGGAAGTACTCCACCTAAGAATGATAAAACTGCCATTGCGATTGTCATATTATTTCCTCCTCTGTTGTTGATGCTAAGATGTGATTTATCTTTATGCTTTTATTATAGTAAGCGCTTACATTTATAACAATACATTTCTATATGCAATATTGCATATTTATACGTTTAGACAAAAATTAGACCTCTATTAGTCATTCCTTGATGGTATCATAGCGAGGTGAGAGTCTTTAAGGGTTCTCCTTAATAGGAGGAAACGGATATGGAAAGAGTGCAAGTGATTGATAGTAATCTGAAACTCAAGAGCTGGGTTAAACAGGTATTAGCTGTAGGCGGAATGTTAGGTTTCTTCTATTTGATGTTACATGTTTGTAGTTATTTAATTGTTATGTAAATATATACAGCTATAATAGTGGAGTCTTTCCTACAGAGGTAAGGCTCTGTTGTTGTATCTGAGGTGAATTTTTTTGGAGGTACTCCAAAATATTAGGTTGATGGGCATGTGGTTCTACTTCTAATTTGAAAGTAAACTTCTATTCAAAAGTTTACTTTCAGAATAAAAAAAGTCCTAGAGATTTAGGACTTTTTTTTTATTAGTTATGCAATATATACATTGCTAATGCAATGTATATATTGCATAAAGTTTTTATATGCGGTATGATAGTTTATAGTTCCTTATTATTCCATAACGAGGTGAACAAATGCCTATTAATAAAATTAAATTGGCTAGAATGGAAAAAAATCTAACACAACAAGAGTTAGCAGATATAGTAAAAGTTACAAGGCAAACTATTGGTTTAATAGAGCTTGGAAAATATAACCCATCTTTGAAATTATGTATTGATCTTGCAAAAACACTTAATAAAACATTAGATGAACTATTTTGGGAGGATACAAATTGAGAAAGTTATTTAGTCTTAATTCATATGATGATGAACGTTTAAGTGCACTGGAATTTAAAGCTTACGCTGAAGTAGGTTGTATAATTTTTGGACTAGTATGTATTGATATGTTAGTTCGAGCTATTATTTTAGATCGTCCTTTATTGGAATGGATTTCGAGTTTTGTGATTTATATATTTTTCATTTCTTATATGATTTATAGACATAACGTAATGGGGATAAAAGAGGAAGAGATTTTAAATCCATCTCAGCTTAAAGATTATAAAATAATGGAAAGAATAAGTAATGGAGCTACTATTTTATATATATTATATTATTTTATTAGTTACGGAAAACCACATACTTGGACTGAGTGGTTTAAACAAATATATATAGTTGGTGTAATTGCTATATTTTCTTATGTAATAAGTAAATTTGTAATTTGTAAAATCAAGAATAAAAGTTTTGGCAATAATTATTGATAAATCATTTATATTTGAAGATTAGATAAAAAATTATAAAGACTACTTATTCAGTTAAGGATGTCTTTTTTTATTGGTGTCTGAAAGTAAGCTTCTATCTAAAAGTTTACTTTCAGAAATGATAACAACAGTCTAATTATTTAAGGTAAATTTAAGATTGTTTTTCTAGATATTCCTAATTTACATATTATAATTACAATATTAAGTTGTATTTATGGAGGATGTTATAGGGTGAACTACAAAAAAGGTATTATGATAGGTCTATTATGTGTATTTGTTTTTTCATTAGGTGGTTGTGATTTTTTAGATGGATTTAAAAGTGGATTCAGTTCTAAAACTGAAAAAGTAGAAAATCAGGAAAAATAATAAAATTTTTATAGATGTTTTGAAGCCAAAAGGTGACTTACTCAATGTCATCTTTTGGCTTTTTTTAGTGGAATTAAGAGTAAACTTCTATGTAAAAGTTTACTTTCGAATTTTGAGATAAATTTATATTAAGATGTACGCAAAAAAAAATTATTAAGGGGATAAAAGATAATCTTACCGATTATCGAATTGTT
>NZ_MACH01000024.1 GCF_001884065.1 Bacillus proteolyticus | reverse complement strand
GTGAACTACCCGCCACTTAGCTAAGCTTGAAGTGGGAGCTTCTCAGTTCCACGACGAAAGTAACCTTTCATCTCCCTGAGCGTTACTTCGGGGTGTTCCACCCCTAGATGTCCAACGCTTGGATGCTCTTTTGGTACGGTTGATATTTTACGCAGGAACCGAATGGCTTGGTTTTCGCACTCTATTTTCTTCCTGCAACCTCATATATCAAGTTATCAAAGAAC
>NZ_MACH01000023.1 GCF_001884065.1 Bacillus proteolyticus | reverse complement strand
ACGGTTGATATTTTACACAGGAACCGAATGGCTTGGTTTTCGCACTCTATTTTCTTCCTGCAACCTCATATAGTTAGTTTATCAAAAGTTTTTGGCTATGCCAAACTGATATTCATCTCCCACCTACCGTTGGGCTACGCCCTTGACACGCTTGAGGAAGGGGAATTCTTTCGGGGAATTCGTTAAAAACCTCTAATACCTTGTAGGTCTTTATAATTAATTGGAACATCTTCAGAATTTGCATATGCATTTATGCATTCGGAAAAATGCTAAATATCATTTTCTATTTTAAACTCTTGTACGCAAATTAATTTGAACAAACTTTATTCTAAAACAACAAAAGAAGCAAAAAAATATTACTCTTTTTCATTTGAATTCCACATGAAATTTAGTATCAATTATTCCAAAAGCAACTTTACATGGGAATGGGTTTTTGCCTGTTGAAGCAGCACGCATACAAGAAAGTACCCAATATTCCAGTTCTAAAGGCAAGCGGTATACTTGAATACTACCATCATTGTTTTTTACTGAGACGATTGGTGTATTTACCCTGGTTGTAGCAAAACCGTCCGTTGTTATCATTCCTACTGCATCATTAATATGAAAACCAGCGCTTAAAATTTCATAAAGCTTTCCATCTTCCTCATTGATAATCATAGGTATATTTAAATAGGGATAGTTATTTATATCATTATGAATAAAAGTTCTTGCTGTATTCTTTCTTATCGGATTCTCTTGCATTTTATACACTCCTTTATAACTATTCAAACCTAATCACTTAAATCGATTCTATTTTACGTCTATTATATTAGAAAATCGCAGTGTCATCTTATTATAAAAAGCATCGGTACATATGACAGCACTATTTTGCTGGTCAATACCAACAACAGTCATATAGTTAGAGAGTAAATAACCATCTTCATAATATGTAATTAGTATTTCTTCTTCAGATAATAAGGAACAAAGCAACATGTTCTCAATCAGTTCTTTTTCTTCAGTGGTTAAGATCGGCCGAGTTACTTTGTTTTTCTCCTTAATGATTTCACGAATACCAGCAAACTGTTCAGGCATTGCTGCGAATGGAGTCCATTTGACCATTCCTCTTCCTTTCGGCATATTGGCGTTATTCATGCTTTGTGTCCCCCTAATAGTGTGTTTCTGTGTCTAGCTGTAGCGCTATGCGTGTAGGAAATCCCTCGTAAAATACTGTTCTTCCCAAATTTTGTGCGTATTTCATCCATTACTTTTGTTAACTTCATTTCTTGTTCTCGTTTCGTGAGATTATCAAAAAGAGAAATTTGTTCTTCTCCTTCTTGAAGTAGGTTTGTTAAGGATATGTTTATGCTGCGAATGGGTTCGCCAGTATATTGTTGATGTAAAAAGTATGTACAGATATGATAAATATCCATCGTTAGATTTGTTGGGCGGTTTAAAGTATGTGTTTTTCTAATGCCACCTGTATAACTCTTGCTATAACCGACAGAAAAATGGATGGTTTGAGCAAGTTTGTTTTGTCTTCTAAGCCGATAACAAACTTCTTCAATATGTTCCAGTAGAATAATCGGAAATTCTTCTATTGTGTAGTCACGCATTAGAATTTGGCTTTTTCCAATAGAAGTTGTGGCAGGAACATATTTTTCTGAAATGCGACTAAAGTCAATTCCGTGGCTATGTAAGTGTAATTCTTCTCCAATCTTTCCGAAGCTCTGTTTTAAGTATTTAAGGGGATAATTGGCTAAATCTCCAATAGAGTGTATTCCCTTTCGTTTTAACTTTTCTTCTGTTTTATATGATATGCCCCAAAATTTATTAAGTGGTCGTATGCTCCATAGTTTTGCAGGTACATCCTCGTATTTCCAAAAAGCAATCCCGTCTTTGTTCTTCTTAGCTTCAATGTCTAAAGCAACCTTACTCATTAATGGGTTAGGAGCAATTCCGATGGTACATTCAACTCGTGTATGATCGTATATTTCACGTTTGAATTTCATAGCGAATTCGTATGGATCTTGGGCGAATAAATGGATGCTATCGGTAATATCCATAAAAAATTCATCGATGCTGTATTGGTGGAAATCCTCATAAGGAACGTATTGCAAAGCTAATTTTGTTATGTAATTGGAGCATTTAATGTAAGTACCCATAATTGGATTTACAACAAGAATATCTTTTCTACGAGGAATCTCGTATAATCTTGCCATCTTCTTTACACCTAATGCTTTTAATGGTGGGGTTGCAGCTAGAACGATTGAACCATTTCTATTTACATCACCTACTACGGCTAATTTTGTATGCATTGGGTCTAATCCCATTTTGATGCAACTTACTGAGGCGTAAAAGCTTCGTAAATCAACACATAAGATGATTCTATTCGGTAGGATTGAATAGTCATACACTGTGATTCCTCCCCTTCATGAAAGAACGTCCGTTCTTATTATACACGAACTTATGTTCTTTTATGAAGGGGATTTGAAATATAATGTAAAAATGAAATAAAGAATGTTGCAACTATTATATGTTCCCTTTATTAGCAGCCGATTTTTGGCTATAGCGCTATGAGGATATGTTTATTTCCGACAAAACTTTGCAAAGACTGTGCGAGCTTCGTCGATGGATTTTAAGAGGTATTAGCCCTTGGATATGGAATTTTCCTTATAGGAGGTGGCGTAGCGCTATGTCAGAAACTGAGATAGTATATACCAGCAATGAAGTCTATAGTCGTTTGGGGGTAAGTGGCAGCACACTTAGAAAGTATTCGGATGTCTTTGAACGTGAAGGGTATGATGTAAGAAAGAATAGTCGGGGGAGAAGGGAATATACAGAGTTTGATGTTGTACTTATTGAACAGTTAGTAGAGTTGAGTAAGCAAGATGGCATGACTTTAGAAAAAGCTGCGAAAATGATTGCAAAGCAGTTTGGAATCCATAATAAGAAAGAGGAATCCCAGGGGGCAGATCCAGTTCCTTATCAAATGCAGTATCAATTCCAGCAACAATATAGCGCTATGATAGATGAGATTAATAAGGTGCAGCAAGCTAACCTTTTAGAAATGGAAAAGAGACTAGGTGATCGTATAGAGCAAAAGAACAAATTAATCGAAGAAGATATTAAAGAAAGAAATAAATTAATAAAGGAAGACATGAAAGATCGGAAGGAACATGAAGAAAGGATAGAAAAGAGGTTAGAGCTAAGGGATGATAATCTTATGAAGATGGTCAGGGAGATTCAAGATGCAAAACGTACTATTGTATCAGCCCAGGAAGAAATAGCGGCAGCTAGGTTGAAAAAGAAGTCTTGGTGGAAGTTTTGGGGTGATTTATAATTTTATATTTTTATAAAATTATAATGGGATTCAGCCGAGATTTTTCCGTAGAATAAGGAACCCATAAAGGATTCCTTTTACATTATGCCGTTCTATAATCGTTGTTTTTAAGCTTCTTTCTAGTATCCCTAAATGCCAGGATTATTATTATCATACATATTAATTTAAGCCAGCGAAACTCCTGGTGGAACATTAGTCCTGAGAAGAATTCATAAGCATATAAGGAACCAATGACAAGGAACAGCCAGAGCATAAATTTCAAATCTTTTAAATGAAACTTGTAATTATGAATCTTTTTCCACATATGTATACACTCCTAGTCTGTTGAAGTTCTATAATTCTTATTGATGATATCTCGCATGTTTGCGATAAAGAATAGAAGGAATATGATGCCTATGATGCCGCTAACCCAATAATATGTACCTCCAGTTGTGAATTTATCATAGAAGGAGTAGGCGCTCGAGATTACAAGTATTGCTGAGCATATAGTAGAAATTAATAATGAACCGAAACTTCTCATGATGGTCACCTCAATTCTAAAAGTTATGACTTTAAATATAATTATACATATATATATAAAGATTCACAAAGGAATTACGATATAATGTCGAAAAAATAAGAATTATGAGATTTTTTGTTGATTTATGTCGTTTTTAATGCTATACTCATAACAACAAAGAAAGAGAAAATAAAAACCCTTATCTAGTAAGTAATCAGAATTTTTAGTTTTCTCGAATCATTTTACTTCTTGTGCCGTAGAAGTTTGTGCATTTTTTCCACTCTTTCTTTGTTTTACCCTATAAAAGAAAACAACCTGTTTTTATACAGGTTGTTTTCTTTTGTAAAAATTTAATTTGTTGTTTTTATAACGGTTGGGATTACTCTTTTAAAATTAAGAGGTTCTTTTTTGATGTTGATTATTTTTGTTCTAAAATACGTTCAACCTCATCTATGCCTAATTTACTGGCTTTAGCAATCGTTTCAAGTGGTACACCAAGTTCATGCATACCTTTAATCATCTGTATTTTTCCTTGCTGAACCCCTTCTTGAATTCCTTCTTTTTTCCCCTCATTACGAGCATGAGCAAACTTTGCAGCCTCATCCATTAAGGCCTTTTCTCTTGCTTCATATGCTTGACGGAAAGAAGAATCTTGACTCATACGTTCCCACTTATTCATTGCTTTTTGTAAAATCGGATCTTGGTTCATGGCAATGTCCTCCAATGTTTGTGTGAGATACTCATCTTCATTCGCTGGTAATAATAATAACCAACGAACAAACGAATCTTCCCACGGATTAACTTTCTCTTCGCGCCATTGCTGTAGTAACTTTGGAATCTCTACAATATGAACTTCTATATCGTCACTTAATAACTTTTGTTGTTGCTGATTCCAAAGGATTCCTGTTGTATGAAACGCTTCATATTCTGGAAACATCACAAAGTTTAACAAGTTTATGGTAATTGTTTTATGAAGTGAACTATAAGGCATTCCTTTTTGCAATTGAGAGGTGTATAACCTACCCCAATAATATAAGCTTCGTTTGATCATATCGTGATTGTTATTCAATTGTATTTCTACATTTACCTTTGTTCCTGTATTTAATGTAGCCGAAATATCTAAAATTGATAATTTATCTTCTTCATATTCTCGATGCAAATGTGGATCTTCTAATTGTAGGGCAACAATAGGTGATTCTAAAGAATCTTTTAATATGGCATTTAAAAAGGCAACTAAAATATCTTCATTCCCATTTGTGCCAAATAACTGCTTAAATGCAAAATCAATACGTAAATTTACTAATGAATTGGACATGGTTTTCCTCTTCCTGTTTCAGACTATATCTTTACCTTTATTGTACATAAAACTAAAGTCAATATGCAAACAATCCCCTATGACTTATATAGAGATATAGGTCTTTCTCTTAAAGGAATACATTTGAAACGTGAGCGTATTGAGCGAGGAATAAACATCTGTAAACAGCTTGGTATTGAAGAATATTTGCATCATTTCCGTATATTACAAGCATTAAACGATAATGTAGTTGCTTCAAAATTAGAGATTATTATCTTGGAAGGTATTGAATATTTTGAAAAACAAGAAATATCAGAGTATACTAAGGAATATCAAGAACAACTAGCGCATAAGTATTTTGAAGAAAAGAATTACCTTAAATCATGCGAATACTTCGAGTTATCTAGGAAGAAGAATATATTTAAAAAGGGTGATTTAAATGAAGAAACTCCATCGTAAGTCCATTGGGCTATTAGTAGCTATGACATTAATATTTAGTTTACAAGCTCCAGTAAGCAAAGTTATCAAAGATTTTGTTCAATATGCACATGGAAATGGAGGGGGATAATCCTCTCCATTTTCAATTATAAACAAAGCTGAGTATTAAAAAAGAAAGTAAACTAACAAAGGGAGTGCAACATGATAATAAATGATGCAGTTTTTGGGGAACTAGAATATGATTATGTATGGTTTAAGGACACTAATGTTGAGTTTTGTGGAAAAGAAGTTGAAATTTCTTTATCGATAAGCGGTGAAGAGGATGGTGAATTTTTAGAAAAACAATATATAGCATATAATTCATTCATTCAAAACTGGGAGCAACTACAGCATGACATTTTACAACCCTTGTTAGATTATTATAAACAAAAACGATATGAACTTGGTTATGATGATACGTTTAATGAAAATTATCCTTTGATTGAAACGATTGATCAACTTCTTGATAGAATAAGTTTAGTTGGAATTTCTGTACTATATACGAAAAGTCTTGAAGGTAGATATATTGGGTTATCCCTCGACTGTACGTGGGATACAGAAAATGGGTTAGGTATACTTCTAATAAATGAAGAAGTAGATAGAGTAGGATATCAAGATGTTGCAATGTAAACATTACTATTTGTAAGGGATACACATAACAGAATATAAAAATTGTTTTTTTGGAAATTGATAGCAAAGACAGCAGAGATAGATACTAGAAATCCCTGCTGTTTTTTTTATGCAAATGGAAAAATTAATCTTGAAGGTTATTTCTATCGTACATACTATTCTGGGGACAGTAAAATAGTAGATTTTCCTATTCCAAAAGGAGACATTTATCCTCCTAATAAGGAATAAATATTTTTTAGAAGGTGATTATATGTGGAGAGAGCAAGTTAGTCAGATTACCAAAATAAGAGAGAAACGAAATCGAAGACTCAATTTACCTACCAATGAAAACGAGTTATCAAGATTTCATAAATCTGGAGTAGAAAAATTTGGTAAAGATATACTACCACAGCAATACTATGAATTTTTACAAACAGTTAATGGAATTGAATTTAATGGACTTAAAATTTATGGGATTGACCAAAACGTTTTAGATTCTAAGCCAGTAAATCAGGTGGATAGTTTTTTTAATGCCAATGAAACATGGGAGTCAATTAAAGACGAAGATGAGCTGGTTTTTTTTGGAGATTCAGATATAGCTTGGTATTGTTATAATGTTTCTAAAAAAAGTTTTGTTGAACTAGATAAGCCTTCAGGTGAGCATATGGAAACTTTTTGCGATTTTGATACTATGCTTGAATCTGCTTTCTCTGCAGCACTTAGTTAAATGTACAATCCGCCGTCAACTTTTGAAGGATGCAGTTGTGTAGCACACAGAACCTGACAAACCGCTAACTGTTTAAAGGTATGAGATAATAGCAAATGAATCTGGACTAGATAAAGTTCAAGTTGAACAGGGAGATATAAACATTTATACACTCGTTCCTATTTATGAAGAAGAAAGAAATCTGGCGTTGGGAAAGTTGGAGGCGTAGGATCAAACTCTCTGAAAGATGCTTATCAGTTTATGAAGGAGACTGGGGAGAAGCTTTTTGGTAAGGATACGGGTAATATTGGTAAGGGAGCCAGTGGGACTAATGAATTTGATGATATCTTAGTTGATTCATACAAAAATCTGAGGAAAAATAAAGAAATTTCAGGTCAAGCACATCTTTTGAATCAAGATGCTGCTTTTAGAGACTATATTCCAAGAAATGACGGACTTTCTGTAAAATTGGAAGGAAATATATTTAAAGAAATAGATAGCCCCCATTACAATGCTCATAAAAGTTTAGAAGATTTTTGGAATATTTACAGGAAAAATGGAGATCTAGCAGGGCTTAAATCTAATTTAACAGACTATAACAATGCATTGAGAGATTCTTTAATGCAGGGTTATCAGAAGCACAAGCAAACAAAGCAGTTTCAGTAGCGATCAAGCAACAAATACATGCTGGTCTTTTGGTTGATGATTTCGTGCCTAGAATACCAGGGAGAATTAATTTACCAAAACCAAAACCAAAACCTTGATGGAGGAAGTAAAGTGAGATTAGAAAATGAAGTCGTGAAGTCTTTATGTAGAATTGATTTTTTATCACACACTAGAAAATTAGAAATTGATTTTGAGATAGTACCAACTTTAAAATTGGCTAGTAAAAGTATTAATCAATTAAAGTGGGAGAACCTTTGTTTAGATAGGATAGGAGATGTTACTTCACATTTATCAAAGAATTATAAAGAAATGTATAATAAAAATTGGAATAATTTAGCGATGGATATAAAAAAAGAAATTATTCCCATTGCTGATAAAAAATTGTCTGTTCTGATTAGTGAAGGACAACTTTTAGAAAACATGAAAAGTCAAATTTTATTTGATATAATGAATATCGCACTATATAAAAGTTATTCTTTAGTATGCGAGTCTGAATTTTATAATTGTTTATACGAAATATATATAAATGGTTATATTCCATGTGGGTGGACTGAAGAATATCCAAAAGGAAATATAAAAGTTATATGATAAGGAGCGAAGTTTTTTTGAAGAAAATAAAGATTTCCTTAATGAATATTATAAATACTACCATATATAAGGTTTTTAAAATAGATATCAATGATGAACAAGAAAAGCAAATCTTAGGTGCATACCTTTTTGGAATGTACGCGTAAAAGGCGAAAAAGAAAAAGCAAAAGGGATACAAATACATACAAAACTATAAAAAAACGGCAAGCGGATATCACCAGCTTGCCGTTTTTTTATAGCCCAATACATACTCATCAATTAAAGGAGTTATTATTTTAACCTCATATTAAGACTTTATTCCCAAAACTCTTCTTAAAGAAAAAAACTACTTATTTTTAGGTTTTTTCTTTAAGAAGAGTTTTTTATATTTTATATTCCGCTATTTCACTTCGTCTTCATAAACTAAAAAACTTAAATTATACTCTTGCAATTTCTCAAACAATACTTCTCCATCGATTTTTAATAAATTCAAATGAATATTAAACGGTATATATCCAGCACGTTTATTTACTCGATACAATCGTTGTCCCTTTGTTGGTATAGAAGCGGTATATCGATCCTCAATTTCCTCTTCCATTACAATCCCTAAAAACCTTTGCCCTTGGATTTCATAAGGTAAAAGGCCGAATATATCCTTCAAAGCGATTTTTACAGGATATTTAGGATTGTTAATAATCGTAATATATTCCATTTCTAAAATAACGGCCGGTTTCCTCGCAATAATCTTTTGAATGGTTTTCCAAAGTGCAACTAATACAACTAATGCAAGAACTGCAAATAAAATTCCTATTATAAAATTAAGCTCTTCTAATAAAAATGCAAGTGTTACTATAAATAGAAACATCGCTTCTACTGCTAATATTAAAAGTAATACACCTACTACTTTTACCTTTGATTCATACACATAATATTTCTCCATATGATTCTCCCTATTAATCCACTTTAACATTTCAATATATCAGTCGTTGTAATACATAATAAATTTTTTTCTCATAGCCCCTTGTTAGCTAATACTTTGCGAAATTACAAATCTATTTTTATTAAAATGATTACTTCCCCTTCTCAAATATAGGAACTGTATGTACTCATTCTTTGTTGCGCTTCTCTAAAAATCCTAATTTTGTATGTTATAAGTGATAATTTATTAAATATATATTAACATATTTTTCCGAATTCCAATTTAATTACCGAAAAAAATGTGGTTCTGGTGCAAAAACTTAAGGACAATTGCAATGAATCTATAAATCTTGGACATACTGTTACTATTACTTTAGAAAGTGTGCGTGATTGGTATGGAAAAGGAAAATGTATTCAAATGGAAGCATTATCAGCCTGATATTATTTTGTTAACGGTAAGGTGGTACCTACGGTACAATCTCAGTTTTCGTGATTTGGTGGAAATGTTAGAAGAACGGGATTTATCCATTTCTGGTTCTGGTGCGAAAACTTCAAGATAATTGCAGGTAATCTCTAAATCTTGGACATACTGATACTATTACTC
>NZ_MACH01000022.1 GCF_001884065.1 Bacillus proteolyticus | reverse complement strand
GTCTTGTTTATCTTGCTTGTCTTGTTTATCTTGCTTGTCTTGTTTATCTTGCTTGTCTTGTTTGTCCTGTTTATCTTGTTTGTCCTGTTTGTCTTGTTTGTCGTGCGTATCTTCAGTGTTCTGTTTGTCCTGTTTATCTTGTTTGCCTTGTTTATCCTGCTTGTCTGGTTTACCTGGTTTGTCTGGTTTACCTTTTTTGTCCTGCTTGTCTTGTTTATCTTGCTTGTCTTGTTTATCTTGCTTGTCTTGTTTATCTTGCTTGTCTTG
>NZ_MACH01000021.1 GCF_001884065.1 Bacillus proteolyticus | reverse complement strand
AATAAAAATTGACGTTTCACGTTGTTTGTTTCGTTTAGTTTTCAAAGTTCAACATCGCGTTTCAGCGACTTTCATAATATATCATAGTATATTATTTTCGTCAATAAGTTTTTTAAGATAATTTATATCTCTCATTTGCTGACTCTGCCTATTATATAGACTTTTCTATCACTATGCAAGTATTATTATAAAAAAATAAGAGGAGGAAAAATCCCCCCTCTTATTCTTCAGAAGAAACCTCTTCATTAGATTCCTCTTCTTCATCTTTCTGTGCTTTTGCTACTGTCGCTACCTCTTGCTCATCCTCTAAACGAATTAGACGGACACCTTGTGTATTACGTCCCATTTGAGAGATTTGATCAACTGGCATACGAATAATAACGCCTGCCGCTGTAATTAGCATGATGTCTTCTTCACCTGTTACAGACTTAACTGCTACTAATTTACCGTTCTTATCTGTAATGTTACAAGTCTTCAGACCTTTACCACCACGACTTTGCAGGCGGTATTCATCAATCGGTGTACGCTTTCCGTAACCATTTTTCGTTACAATTAGAACATTTACATCCTCTTCGACAATTTCCATACCTACAACTTGATCTTCATCACCTAATGTAATTGCTTTTACACCAGCCGCATTACGTCCCATAGAACGCACATCTTGCTCATTGAAACGAATTAGCATGCCGTTGCTTGTCCCAACGATAATATCCTTATCACCAGATGTTAAGCGTACAGAGATTACTTCATCCTCTTCACGAAGAGAAATCGCAATTAAGCCATTCGTACGTATATTTGCAAATGACGAAAGTGGTGTTCTTTTAGAGATACCTTGCTTTGTTGTAAAGAATAAGAACTGATCATCACCAAATTCACGAATTGGAATAATGGCGTTAATCCACTCCCCTTTATCTACACCTAATAAGTTAATAATCGGTATACCTTTTGCTGTACGACTATACTCTGGGATTTCATATCCTTTCGTACGGTATACTTTACCTTTATTAGTGAAGAATAAAATATGATCATGTGTAGAAGTAGTCAATAGATGTTCTACGAAATCATCATCATTCGTTCCCATTCCTTGCACGCCACGCCCACCACGGTTCTGCGTTTTGTACGTAGAAGCTGGTAACCTCTTAATATAACCGTTATGAGTTAACGTAATTGCAATGTTTTGCTCTGGAATCAAATCTTCATCTTCAATAAATTCCATACCGCCAATCGTAATTTCCGTTCGTCTCTTATCATTGAAGCGCTCTTTTACTTCCGTTAATTCTTCACGAATAATCTCAAGAACTTTCTCTTCATCTGCTAAGATTGCTTTTAATTCAGCGATTAACTTCATTAACTCTTGATATTCTTGCTCAATTTTTTCACGTTCTAATCCTGTTAAACGTTGCAGACGCATATCTAAAATTGCTTGTGCTTGTTTCTCACTTAAACCGAAACGTTCCATTAAGCCTTGCTTTGCAATATCTGCTGTTTTCGAACTACGGATTAACGTAATAACTTCATCAAGATGATCTAGAGCAATTCGTAATCCTTCTAAAATATGAGCACGCGCCTCTGCTTTTTCTAATTCATAAGCAGTACGTCGACGAATTACTACCTTCTGATGCTCCAAGTAATGATATAAATTTTGTTTTAAATTCAATACTTGTGGCTCTCCATTTACAAGAGACAACATATTAATACCGAAACTTGTTTGAAGTGCTGTATGTTTATATAGATTATTTAATAGTACATTGGCATTGGCATCACGACGTACTTCCATAACAATACGCATACCGTTTCGATCTGACTCATCACGTAAATCCGTAATACCTTCAATTTTCTTATCACGAACTAATTCTGCAATTTTTTCAATTAATCGCGCCTTATTAACTTGATAAGGTAGTTCAGTTACGAGAATAGATTGTTTACCATTTGACTTCTCTTCAATTTCAACTTTAGCTCGAAGCATAATAGAGCCTCTACCTGTTTCATACGCTCTTCGAATCCCACTTCGTCCCAAAATTAAACCTGCTGTTGGAAAATCTGGTCCTGGAATAAACTCCATTAATTCCGCAATAGTAATGTCGGGATTATGACTTAGTGCCAATACACCATCAATTACTTCACCAAGTTGATGCGGCGGAATGTTTGTTGCCATACCAACTGCAATACCCGTCGTACCATTCACTAATAAATTAGGGAAACGCGCTGGCAATACAATTGGCTCTCTTTCAGAACCATCATAGTTATCTTGATAATCAATCGTATTTTTTGAAATATCACGTATTAATTCCATAGAAATCTTAGACATTCTTGCTTCTGTATAACGCATTGCTGCTGCCGAATCACCATCAACAGAACCAAAATTACCATGCCCATCAACAAGCATATAACGTTGACTAAAATCTTGCGCCATACGTACCATCGTCTCGTAAACAGCTGAATCGCCGTGAGGGTGATACTTACCGATTACTTCACCGACAATACGCGCTGATTTTTTATACGCTTTATCTGCAGTAATTCCTAAATCATTCATCGCATATAAAACCCTACGATGCACAGGTTTTAATCCATCACGAACATCTGGTAATGCACGAGATACGATAACACTCATTGCGTAATCTAAAAATGAGGTACGCATTTCATGACTAATATTAATTTCTCGAATTCGTGCTTGTTGTTGATTGTCTGACATCAACGAGCACCTCCTCTTACATTTCCGTTACACATACATTGATTTATATGTAGAAGACAGGAATACTTAGATTCCTGTCATTACTCATTTAAATATCAAGGTTTTTCACGTATTTTGCATTTTCTTGGATAAAGTTACGACGTGGCTCTACTTTATCTCCCATTAAAATTTCAAATGTTTCATCTGCTTCAATTGCATCTTGAAGAGAAACTTGAAGTAATGAACGAACTTCCGGGTCCATTGTCGTCTCCCATAACTGAGTTGGATTCATTTCTCCTAGACCTTTATAACGCTGAATCCCTGGCTTAGGTTGAGCTGGTAATTCCGCTAAGATTTTTTCAAGTTCCTTATCGTTGTAAGCATATTGAATTTTCTTACCTTGTTGTACTTTAAACAAAGGTGGCTGTGCGATATATATATATCCACACTCAATTATTTGACGCATATAACGATAGAAGAACGTTAATAATAGGGTACGAATATGTGCACCATCAACATCGGCATCGGTCATAATAATAACTTTATGATAGCGTGCTTTTTCAATAGCGAAGTCCCCGCCGATATTTGTACCGATCGCCGTAATAATTGTACGAACTTCATCATTTGATAAAATCTTATCTAAGCGTGCCTTTTCAACATTAATAATTTTACCCTTCAGCGGTAAAATTGCTTGGAAATGACGATCGCGCCCTTGTTTTGCAGATCCACCCGCAGAGTCACCCTCTACGATATAAATTTCACTAATTGCTGGATCTTTAGAAGAACAGTCTGCCAATTTCCCTGGTAAACTTGAAACTTCTAAAGCACTCTTTCGGCGAGTTAACTCACGAGCCTTTTTAGCTGCTACACGTGCACGCGCTGCCATCGTTCCTTTATCTACAATTTTACGTGCAACATTGGGATTTTCCAGTAAGAACTTTTCAAATGCCTCTGAGAATACTGACTCTGTAATTGTTCTTGCTTCACTATTTCCAAGTTTCGTCTTCGTTTGTCCTTCGAATTGTGGATTCGGATGTTTAATTGACACAATTGCTGTTAAACCTTCACGAACATCTTCACCAGTTAAATTACTATCCGCATCTTTTAAAATATTATTTTTACGACCATAATCGTTGATCACACGTGTTAGGGCAGTTTTAAATCCTACCTCATGTGTACCACCTTCATACGTATGAATATTATTTGTAAATGAGTAAATATGATTTGTATATCCTTCGTTATATTGAAGCGCAACTTCAACCTGAATACCATCTTTTGAACCTTCTACATATACAGGTTCTTCATGAATTGGTTGTTTTGAACGATTTAAATGTTCAACATATGATTTAATTCCACCTTCATAGTGAAACTCTTTCTTTTGCTTATGTTCACGCTTATCTTCAATCGTTAATTTAATATTACGATTTAAAAATGCCAATTCACGCATACGAGTCGCTAACGTATCAAATTCATATTCTGTCGTCTCTTTAAAAATCTCTGGATCCGGCTTAAAGCGAGTTATTGTTCCAGTTTTATCTGTATCACCGATGACTTTTAAATCCGCAACTGGAATACCTCTTTCATACTTTTGGTAATGGATTTTTCCATCACGATGTACAAATACTTCTAGTTCTGTTGATAAGGCATTTACAACAGATGCACCAACACCATGCAAACCACCAGAAACCTTATAACCGCCACCGCCAAATTTACCTCCGGCGTGAAGGACAGTCATGATAACTTCTACTGCAGGACGTCCCATTTTTTCTTGTATACCAACTGGAATACCACGTCCATTATCCGTTACAAGAATACTATTATCTTCTTCAATACTAACGTTGATTTCATCGCAATACCCCGCTAAGGCTTCATCGATACTATTATCGACAATCTCCCATACAAGGTGGTGAAGTCCTTTTCCACTTGTAGTACCAATGTACATACCCGGACGTTTCCGAACTGCCTCTAGTCCTTCAAGTACCTGTATCTGACTTTCATCATATGCATTTTCTTGCATTTGCTTTTGTTCCATTGACACAAAGATCACCTACTTTTCCATTTAAACAGGGATTATGCCCTGTCCATTTCACAATCTACCGTGCCGTTCATTACATGAATTGTTTTCGCTTCTTTTAATGTTTCGTGTTCAATTCCGTCGACACTCGTCGTTGTCACAAATGTTTGCACTTTTCCTTGAATTGTATTTAACAGATGTGATTGACGATAATCATCTAATTCTGATAATACATCATCCAATAAAAGAATAGGATATTCCTTAACTTCTGAGTAAATCAATTCAATTTCAGCTAATTTTAGGGACAGTGCGGTCGTTCGTTGTTGTCCTTGCGAACCAAAGACTTGAACATTTTTACTATTAACGAAGAATTGTAAATCGTCACGATGAGGACCAATTAAAGTTGTACCACGGAAAATTTCACGTTGTTTCACAGATTGAAAACTTTCATAGTATACTTCTTTTATTTTCGACAAATCCATTGATTCTGATACATCTAGGCTTGGTTTATAGATGATTTCTAATTCCTCTAATCCCCTGCTAATCCCGCGATGTATCGGCGCAGCCCATTCTTGTAGTAAATGCAAGAACTCAAAACGTTTTCGCAATATTTTTGCACCATGCTCAATGAGTTGAAGTGTAAATACATCCAACATCGTTTCCTCATTTTTACTATTCCCTTGCATCTTTTTAAGCAAGTGATTTCGTTGCGTGAGCACTTTTTGATATTGGCTTAGTTCATACAAATAAACGGGCGCTATTTGTCCTAGTTCCATATCTAAAAAGCGTCTTCTTACTTGAGGGCTTCCTTTTACAAGATTTAAATCTTCTGGGGCAAACATAACAACATTCATTTCACCAATGTATTGGCTTAACTTTTGTTGTTCAAGTTGATTTAGCTTTGCCTTTTTACCTTTTTTGGAAATATTTAATTCTAAAGACAAAGAACTATTTCTTTTTTGTAATCTACCTTTGATTTGACCGTAATCCTCATCCCATCGAATAAGCTCACGATCATTAGAGGTTCTATGAGATTTCGCCATCGCTAATACGTAAATGGCTTCCATCAAATTTGTTTTCCCTTGTGCATTTTCACCAATAATTACATTGACCTTATCCTCAAAGGAGAGCTCTAATTTTTCATAATTGCGATAGTTTTTTAATTGTATTTCTGTAATAAACAAAGGGATCCCCCTTTATGCCTGAACTTGGAAAGTTCCACTTCCCGGAATTTCAATAATATCATTCGCATATAACTTGCGACCTCTTCTATTCTCAAGCTCTTGATTCACGTACACTTCATATTCTTGTAAGAACCATTTCACAGCTCCGCCCGTATCAATTACATCAGCTAGCTTTAAAAATTGTCCTAGTGTAATGTATTCTGTTGAAATCTTAATACTTTTCATAAAAATCGCTCACTTTCTGAAAGTGTTCATTCTTTCATTGTACTAAATAAACTAGCATTAGGAAAGTAATACCCTAAAATCAAATAAGGGCCACTAGTACCTTTAAACTAGCAACCCTCAATCCTTACTTAGTAAGTACGTACCGGTAAAATTAATTGGATGATGGAATCATCATTTACTGTACGAATCAAAAACGGCCTCATCGCCCCAGTAAAGCTAATTTTAATTTCTGTACTATCTAAAGCTTTTAATGCGTCCATCATATATTTTGCACTAAAAGATATTTTTAATTCTTCTCCATCTACGTTTTCACATTGAACTTCTTCTACTACTTTTCCGATTTCTGGTGAATTTGAAGAAATCTCAAGCATTTGTTGTTCTAATGTCGATAATTTAACAACATTGTTACGACCATCTCTTGCTAATAGCGAAGCACGATCAATTGCTTGTAAAAATTCTTTTGTATTCACAAAAATATCTGTCTTACTCTCGGCTGGAATTAAACGTGTTGTATCTGGATAGTTTCCTTCTAACAATCTCGAGAAGAATAATAAATGTTTTGTACGGAATAATACTTGATACTCCGTAATAACGATATCTACCATTTCTTCAGATTCATCTAGGATTTTACTTAATTCATTTAAACTCTTACCAGGAATAACGACATTGGCTTGAAATTCATCAGCAATATTATGCCCTTCAATTTTTGCTTTACGAAGCGCTAGTCTGTGACTATCTGTTGCAATGCAAGTTAACTCGCTGTTATATACTTTCCAGTTTACACCTGTCAAGATCGGCCTTGTTTCAGAAGTTGAAACTGCAAATACTGTTTGCCTAATCATATGTTTAAGTAAATCTGTTGGAATCTTAAATACATGATGTTCTTCAATCTGAGGTAGTAACGGATATTCAGCTGAATCTAAACCATTTAAATTAAACTCTGATTTTCCAGATTTTATTTTTGTCATAAAATGATTTTCCACAGAAATTTCAACAATTTCTTTAGGTAATTTTTTTACGATCTCACTAAAATATTTTGCTTGTAAAACAATACTTCCTGATTGTTCAATTTCAACAACTTCTTTTCCAGCATCTTCGACTGGGATAAATGATTCGATAGAGATATCTGCATCGCTACCTGTTAAAGTAACTCCTTCTTCAGTTGCTACAACTTTAATTCCTGTAAGAATTGGAATTGTTGTACGAGAAGAAACTGCCTTCATTACATCTTGTACACCTCTTACAAGATAGTCTTTTTGTATTGTAAAACGCATAACGAAAAACCTCCGGTAAGTATAAGATTTTATTTATTTAATAAAGATAAAAAAATAGTAGTAATAGTAATAGGGCCTGTGGATATGTGGATAACCCCGTTTAAAGATGTAAAAACAGTCTATCTACATGTGGATAGACTGTGCGTAAAACAAGGTAAGTTATTCACACTATTCAGCTACTACTACTTTAAAATATCATTAATTTCTTCGACGTGTTTTTGTAATTGAGTATCCGTTTTTAATAGCTTCGAAATTTTTTCGTGAGCATGGATTACTGTTGTATGATCGCGGCCACCAAATTCTTCACCTATTTTTGGTAAAGATGAGTCCGTAAGCTCGCGTGATAAATACATTGCAATTTGGCGAGGGAATGCAACGGATTTTGTACGTTTTTTTGCTTTGAAATCTTCTAATTTTACTTGATAGACGCCCCCAACAGCCTTTTGAATATCTGAAATAGAAATAATTCTAGGTATAGAGTTTGGAATAATATCTTTAAGTGCTTCAGCTGCTAAATCAGCATTAATATCTTTATTAATTAAAGATGAATAAGCTACAACTCGAATAAGTGCACCTTCTAACTCACGAATGTTAGAATCAATTTGATTTGCAATATAAAGCATAACCTCATTTGGTATATCAAGGCCTTCTGCTTTTGCTTTTTTACGTAAAATTGCAATTCTAGTTTCTAAATCTGGTGGCGTAATATCCGTAATTAAACCCCATTCAAAGCGAGAACGAAGGCGATCTTCTAAAGTTGGGATTTCTTTTGGTGGTCTATCACTTGAAATCACAATTTGTTTACTTTCTTCATGCAACGCATTAAATGTATGGAAAAACTCTTCCTGTGTTTGTTCTTTTCCAGCAAGAAATTGAATATCATCTATCAGTAAGACATCTACATTACGATATTTATTACGAAAATCGACAGCTTTATTATCACGAATAGAGTTAATGAATTCATTTGTGAATTTTTCAGATGACAAATATACAACTTTTGCATTCGGGTTGTGTTCAATTACATAATGCCCAATTGCGTGCATTAAATGTGTTTTTCCAAGTCCAACGCCCCCATAAATAAAGAGCGGATTATAAGCTTTAGCTGGCGCCTCAGCTACAGCTAAAGAAGCAGCATGTGCAAAACGATTACCAGAGCCAATAACAAATGTATCAAATGTATATTTTGGATTTAACATGCTCTGTGGTAAATGAGTAGAATCATCTTGTGCTCGATTTTTTTTAATAGGAGGAAGATCGATATCCTCTTCCGCCTGACTTTGGGGAATAATAAAACGAATAGCTAGTTTTGCCCCTGTTAAATCATAAAGTGTTTCGGAGATTAATTCCGAATAATGGGATTCTAGCCAGTCACGAGCAAATTCATTTGGAGCTGTAATAGTTAATACATCTTTTTTCAAGTTATGAGCGGTTGTTGATTTTAACCATGTTTCATAACTCGGCTTACTTACCTTTTTTTCTAATTCTTTCAAGGCACTATTCCATAAATCAGAGATATTTTCCAAAGGTGTCCCTCCTTTACAAAGATGGTAAAAGAATAAGGTTGTGCAACAATTGTACAACCCATAAGTATTTTAAATGCATATTTATACGAAACGTATTTTAAAATATAAAAACGTTGTTTGTATCCGAGATAGAGTTTTCGACAAAAAAACAAATGTGGACAACTATTTACCCACATGTGATTTAAACTGTCCACATGTTATACACAAATTGTGGATAAAATAAAGATGTGGAAAACTTATTCAAAGTGAAAACACAACTATAATATCAAAAAACAGTAGCTATAGCAATGAATTTAAGAAAGTTATCCACAAAATCAATACCTTGTGGAATAAACTTGTCCACAACACGATATACTGTGTAAAAGTAAAAAAAGAGTTTGTGGATATAAAAAAATCGAAAATATATTTATCCACAAGGAAATATAGGGGCTGTGAAAAAGTCTGTGAATAGGTTCAAAATGAATATTTGATGAAAATTTCAAGAACCATTGACATTTTCCTAGTTGATTTACTATAATTTATTAGACTGTCTTTAACAGATATTCCTCAGGGAGGTGTCATATAATGAAAAGAACTTACCAACCAAATAAACGTAAGCGCAGCAAAGTACATGGTTTCCGCAGCCGTATGAGCACAGCGAACGGACGTAAAGTGCTAGCAGCTCGTCGTCGTAAAGGAAGAAAAGTATTATCTGCGTAGACCACTGATCGTTCAGTGGTCTTTTTTTCTAATAATAATGAATTTCCGCTGATGAACTACAGGAGTGTCAATTGATATGAAGAAAAAAAATCGTATAAAAAAGAATGATGAATTTCAGGCTGTTTTCCAAAAAGGACAGTCGAATGCTAATCGTCAGTTTGTTGTATACCAATTAAATAAAGAAAAACAGCCATACTTTCGCATCGGCCTTTCTGTTAGTAAGAAAATAGGAAATGCAGTAGTTCGTAATCGAATCAAGCGTATGATTCGCCAAGCGATTATGGAATTAAAAGATGAGATAGATTCTGGAAAAGATTTTGTTATAATAGCAAGGAAGCCTTGTGCAGAGATGACATATGAAGAAGTAAAGAAAAGCTTAATTCATGTCTTTAAACGCTCTGGTATGAAAAGAATAAAAAAGTAGCGTAAGGAAATGAATTACACTATATACATACCGATACAAGGAGGAGTAGGCTTTGAAAAAGAAACTAGGTTTACTAGCCATGGTTGTTGCATTAATGGCAATTGCTACTGGTTGTAGTGAAACGGGTCAGCCGATTACGCCAAATAGTACTGGGATTTGGAACGAATATTTCGTATATCCACTGTCTCAGTTAATCACGTATTTTGCAGAATTATTCGGTAAGAATTATGGTTTAGCAATCGTTGTTACGACTCTTATTATTCGTTTTGCATTATTACCATTAATGATTAAACAAACGAAAAGTACGAAGGCAATGCAAGCGTTACAACCAGAAATGGTAAGATTAAAAGAGAAATATAGCTCTAAAGATCAAGCAACACAGCAAAAACTACAACAAGAAATGATGCAGTTATATCAAAAAAATGGTGTAAATCCATTAGCAGGATGTTTACCAATTTTTGTTCAGATGCCTATTTTATTCGCGTTTTATCATGCGATTATGAGAACATCAGAAATTAGTAAGCATACATTCTTATGGTTTGATTTAGGACAGGCAGATCCTTACTATATCCTTCCAGTTGTTGCGGCTATTACGACTTTTATTCAGCAAAAACTTGCAATGGCAGGGACGGCTGGACAAAACCCGCAAATGGCAATGATGATTTGGCTTATGCCAATCATGATTTTAGTCTTTGCAATTAACTTCCCAGCAGCACTATCACTATACTGGGTAGTTGGTAACATCTTTGGTATTGCTCAAATGTATTTGATCAAAGGGCCTGAAATTAAGGCTAGTAAGGCAGGAGGATCAAGCAAGTGAGTATAATTACTGCTAAAGGACAAACAGTCGAGCTGGCAGTACAAGATGCTTTAAGACAATTAAACGTTTCGAAAGATCGAGTGGATATAAAGATTATTGATGAGGGTAAGAGGGGATTCCTAGGTTTATTTGGGAATCGCCCCGCTATAGTAGAAGTTGTAGTGAAGAAAGATCCCATCCAAGAGTGTGAAGAATATTTAAAAAACGTTATTCGCAATATGGGTGTGGAGGTTGAGATTAGAAAAGTTGTAAAAGGCCGCGAAGCGGAATTTACAATTTCTGGTGAAAATGTAGGTGTTTTGATTGGCAAAAGAGGAAACACCTTGAATTCTTTACAGTATTTAACAAAACTTGTGGCAAATCGTAATACGAAGCAATATATTGGCATCACACTAGATGCTGAAAATTATCGTAGTAAAAGAAAAAGTACGTTAGAATTGCTTTCTTATCGATTAGCAAAACAAGCAGTAAGTACGAAAAAAAGAGTTATGTTGGAACCTATGCCATCTTTTGAACGAAAGATTATTCATCAGGCATTATCTAATCATCAAAATATCATTACAACTTCTGAAGGAAAAGAACCACATCGATATGTTGTAATATCTTCCAAGTGACCGGTTACTCAATTGAGTGCCGGTTTTTTTGAGGCGAAAATAAATGTGGATAACTAAAAAACCACTAACTTATCCACTGTTAATAAGTTTAGTGTTTTTTACATGAGGACATAATAAAATGAGTTATTATTCTTTTGCAGATAGGTTCGTTATGGTATCCTAATAATTTAGTGACGTAAAAAAATCATGTTGAAATAGATATAAATAAGCAAGTGAGGTGAAAGGACATGGAATTTGATACAATTGCCGCAATTTCCACAGCTCTTGGGGAAGGTGCAATTGCCATTGTTCGAGTAAGTGGGGATGATGCGATTGAGAAAGTCGATCGCATTTTTAAAGGAAAAGATTTAACACAGGTTGATTCTCATACAATTCATTATGGTCATATTGTCGATTTAGATACAAATCAAGTAATTGAAGAAGTTATGGTATCGATTATGCGTGCACCTAGGACTTTTACGCGTGAAAATATAGTAGAAATCAACTGTCATGGTGGACTTGTTTCGGTAAATAAAGTATTACAGCTTATTTTAGCACAAGGAGTACGTTTGGCAGAGCCTGGTGAATTTACGAAACGTGCTTTTTTAAATGGGCGTATTGATTTATCACAAGCGGAAGCTGTTATGGATTTAATCCGTGCAAAAACAGATCGTGCTATGAACGTGGCAATTAACCAAATGGAAGGGCGATTATCTAAATTAATTGGCCGCCTGCGTCAAGACATATTGGAAACGTTAGCCCATGTTGAGGTAAATATAGATTACCCAGAATATGATGATGTAGAAGAGATGACGCATAATATTTTAATTGAGAAAGCTACACATGTTCGTGCTGAAATTGCAAAAATATTAGAAACATCGAAGCAAGGAAAGATTTTACGTGAAGGTATTGCTACTGCGATTATTGGTAGACCTAACGTTGGGAAATCATCGCTATTAAATAGTCTCGTTCAGGAGAAAAAGGCAATCGTAACTGATATTGCAGGAACAACGAGAGATGTTATTGAAGAGTACGTTAATGTGCGTGGTGTACCACTTAAACTTATAGATACAGCTGGTATTCGTGAAACGGAAGATGTTGTTGAACGAATTGGTGTAGAGCGTTCAAAAGAAATGATGAGCCAAGCCGATTTAGTGTTAGTTGTAGTCAATTATAGTGAAGCTTTAACAAATGAAGATGAAGAACTATTCCGTGCCGTACAAGGAAAAGACTTCATTATTATTGTCAATAAGACAGATTTACCACAAGAAATTGATATGGAACGTGTTACAGAGCTAGCTGCAGGCAATCGTGTTATTACGACGTCTTTAATTGAGGAGCAGGGAATTGATGAGCTTGAAAAGGCGATAGCTGATTTATTCTTTGAAGGAGCAATTGATTCTGCAGATATGACATATGTTTCTAACACGAGACATATTGGATTATTAACACAAGCAGGAAAGACGATTGGAGATGCAATTGAAGCGATAGAAAATGGTGTTCCAATCGATATGGTACAAATTGATTTAACAAGAACGTGGGAAATACTTGGTGAAATTACTGGTGATACCGTCCATGAAAGTTTAATTGACCAGTTATTCTCTCAGTTTTGTTTAGGAAAATAATAAAACGAAGCAACGTTTTAGAAAGATAGAGATTATTAGGAGGAATAAACAATGGGATACAATGCCGGTTCATACGATGTCATAGTAATCGGTGCAGGTCATGCAGGATGTGAAGCTGGTCTTGCGGCAGCACGAATGGGCTCAAAAACCTTAATGTTAACAATTAACTTAGATATGGTAGCATTCATGCCATGTAACCCTTCTGTTGGTGGACCAGCAAAAGGGATTGTTGTTCGTGAAATTGATGCATTAGGCGGAGAAATGGGACGCAATATTGATAAAACGTATATTCAAATGCGTATGTTAAATACAGGTAAAGGACCAGCTGTACGTGCGCTTCGAGCACAAGCTGATAAATTCTCTTACCAGCATGAATTAAAGAAAACAATTGAAGAAACACCAAATTTAACGTTGTTCCAAGGAATGGTAGAGCGTTTAATCGTTGAAGATGGCGTATGTAAAGGGGTAATTACACAAGCTGGTGCTGAATATACAGCAAAAACAGTCGTAATTACGACTGGAACATTTTTACGTGGTGAGATTATTATGGGTGAATTAAAATATTCGAGCGGTCCAAATAATCAGCAACCATCTATTACATTATCTGAGCATTTAGAGGAGCTTGGATTTGATCTTGTTAGATTTAAAACAGGTACACCTCCGCGCGTGAACAGTAATACAATTGACTACAGTAAAACAGAAATTCAACCAGGTGATGATAAACCACGAGCTTTCTCTTTTGAAACGACAAAATTTATTATGGATCAAATTCCATGTTGGTTGACGTATACAAGTACAGAAACACATCGTTTAATAGATGAAAACTTACATCGCTCAGCTATGTATTCTGGTATGATTAAAGGAACAGGTCCTAGATATTGCCCTTCAATTGAAGACAAGGTAGTTAGATTTAATGATAAACCACGTCATCAAATTTTCTTAGAGCCAGAAGGTCGTAATACACAAGAGGTATATGTTCAAGGATTATCGACAAGTTTACCAGAAGATGTGCAACGTGACATGCTTAGAACAATCCCTGGTCTAGAAAATGTTGAAATGATGCGTACAGGTTATGCAATTGAATATGATGCAATTGTACCAACTCAATTATGGCCGACACTTGAAACGAAAAAAATTAAAAATTTATATACAGCAGGACAAATTAACGGAACTTCCGGTTACGAAGAAGCAGCAGGACAAGGGCTTATGGCTGGTATTAATGCAGCGTGTCGTTCTTTAGGTAAAAAGGAAGTTATTTTAGGTCGCGGGGATGCTTATATTGGTGTCTTAATTGATGACCTTGTAACGAAAGGTACAAATGAACCATATCGTTTATTAACGTCTCGTGCAGAATATCGCCTATTATTACGCCACGATAATGCTGATCTTCGTTTAACTGAAGTTGGTCGTGAAATTGGCCTAATTAAAGAAGATCGCTATGAGCGATTTACAAATAAAAAGTTACAAATTGAACAGGAAAAGGAACGTTTAGGGAGCATTATTATTAAACCACGTCCTGAAGTTCAAGAATTAATTCGTAGTGTTGGCGGAAGTGAATTGAAAGATGGAATACGTGCAAGTGACTTATTACGTCGTCCAGAGATGTCATATGAGCATATTCATCTTTTAGTACCAAGTGAAGTAGCATTAAGTGATGAAATTACGGAACAAGTTGAAATTCAGACTAAGTACGAAGGATACATTGAAAAATCTTTACAGCAAGTAGAGCGTATGAAGAAAATGGAAAACAAAAAAATCCCTGTGGATATTGATTATGATGCGATTTCTAGCCTTGCCTCAGAAGCGAGACAGAAATTGAAAGATGTTCGTCCACTTTCAATGGGGCAGGCTTCACGTATTTCTGGCGTAAATCCAGCTGATGTTTCCATTTTGCTTGTGTATATTGAACAAGGAAAAATTGCACGAGTATCGAACCAATAAATAGTAAGGAGATATTGCTAGATGAACATAGAACAATTTCAATCTATGCTAGAAGAGAAGGGTATCACCCTCTCTTCTAGACAATTAGAGCAGTTCAAAATCTACTTTGAAACGTTAGTAGAGTGGAATGAAAAAATGAATTTAACAGCTATTACGGAGAAGGAAGAAGTATACTTAAAACACTTTTTTGATTCTATTACAGCTGCTTTTTATTATGATTTTTCGAAACCATTCTCTATTTGCGATGTTGGCGCAGGAGCTGGATTCCCAAGTATCCCGCTGAAAATCTGTTTCCCACATTTAAAAGTAACGATTGTAGATTCATTACAAAAACGTATTAATTTCTTAAATCACTTAGCGCAAAAATTAGAGTTAAGTGATGTTGCCTTTTGTCATGATCGTGCTGAAACATTTGGGAAAAAAGAAGGTGTACGTGAATCATACGATATTGTAATGGCACGTGCAGTCGCGCGTCTTTCTGTATTAAGTGAGCTATGTTTACCACTTGTAAAAGTTGGAGGAACATTTATTGCAATGAAAGGTGCTGCAGCGAACGAAGAAATTGAAAATGGTAAGTATGCTTTAGAGGTGCTAGGCGGGGAATTAAAAGAAATGTCTACGTTCCAATTACCGTTTGAGGAAAGTGAACGTAATATTTTATTAATCGAGAAAAAGCGCAAGACACCAAAGAAATATCCACGCAAACCGGGAACACCCAATAAATTACCTATTGAAAAGTAAATCTTATTAGACGTAAGATTGAATTATATAAATGAAAACGTAAATGTTTCATAGGAAACATTTTATGGAGAATAGTCAATAGGCCTAAAAGGTGGTGGAATATGTATGAAAAATACGTTTTCTCGTTTATTTGGCTTTGGAGATAAAGAGAGCGAATTCGAATTACAAGAGGAAAGCCATGAAGAAATAGATAAAAAGGTATATGAGGAAATACAAGAAATCCCGATAGTAAATATTACCCCTAACCGTTATCAACCACGAACAGTTTTCGATGATGCACGAATCGAGGAATTAGCATTAACGATTCGTACTCACGGGCTTATCCAGCCGATTGTCGTGAGGCAATATGAGGATGATAAGTACGAGATTATTGCTGGAGAAAGGCGTTTCCGCGCAGCAACGAAGTTAGGGTGGGAAAAGGTTCCTGCAATTATAAAGAACTTAAATGATACAGAGACAGCTTCTGTAGCGCTAATTGAAAATTTGCAACGTGAGGAATTAACAGCAATCGAGGAAGCTGTGGCATATCAAAAGCTGATTGAGTTACATAATTTAACACAAGAAGCACTGGCACAACGACTTGGAAAAGGGCAATCCACAATCGCAAATAAGTTGCGATTGTTAAAGTTGCCTGAAGAAATAAAAAGTGCGTTATTGGAAAAAAGTATTACAGAACGTCACGCTCGTGCTCTCATTCCTTTAAAAAATGAGGAATTACAACTGAAGGTTTTACAAGAAATTGTGGAAAAACAACTGAATGTAAAACAAACAGAAGAACGAATTGCAAAATTACTAGAGGAAGCAAAACCGAAGCGTAAAGCAAAGCAAAAAGCAGTAAGTAGAGATACGAGAATTGCTATGAATACAATTAGGCAGTCATTACAAATGGTTGCTAATAGTGGTTTAAATGTTAATTCTGAGGAAGAAGAATTTGATGAGTACTATCAAATTACGATTAAAATTCCGAAGAAAAAATAATAATGGCGTGTTAGAGACCTTATCCTATTGGAGAGGTCTCTTTTACTATATTTTCTTGTTAATGAAGAAGGAGTTTAGAAATAAATTTTGAAGTTTAATAAGGACGTAAAAGAAAAGCTTTTATTTCATGTTACAATAAACGTAATTGTTACTAGAATAAGATAGAAAGGTTGAAAGTAGGTGACATCATGGGAAAAATCATTGCTATTGCTAATCAAAAAGGCGGTGTTGGAAAAACAACAACATCTGTTAATTTAGGGGCTGGATTGGCACAAGTAGGAAAAAAAGTCCTTCTCGTAGACATTGATGCTCAAGGAAATGCCACGACTGGTGTAGGAATTGAAAAGTCTGAATTAGATCAATGTATTTATAATGTTCTTGTAGAAGATGCAGATGTTCAAGGAGTTATACGGAAAACCGCAACTGAAAACTTAGATGTTCTACCCGCTACAATTCAATTGGCCGGTGCTGAAATTGAATTGGTACCGACTATTTCCCGGGAAGTACGTTTGCAAAGGGCATTACAGCCAGTTCGTGATGAATATGATTATATTATTATCGACTGTCCCCCATCCTTAGGGTTATTAACGATTAATGCATTAACAGCAGCAGATTCAGTTATTATTCCTGTTCAGTGTGAATATTACGCACTAGAAGGATTAAGTCAGCTATTAAATACAGTTCGACTTGTGCAAAAACATTTAAATAAAAATTTAGCAATTCAAGGTGTATTGTTAACGATGTTGGATGCCCGTACAAATTTAGGGATTCAAGTTATAGATGAGGTGAAAAAATACTTTAGGGATAAAGTATATCGTTCGATTATTCCTCGAAATGTGCGCTTAAGTGAGGCGCCAAGTCATGGGAAACCGATTATGCAGTATGACGCTAAATCAAGAGGAGCAGAAGTATATATAGATTTAGCAGAGGAAGTGATTGCAGGTGGCTAAAGGATTAGGAAGAGGGATTAATGTGTTTTTTCCTGATTTGGATGTGAAGGAAGAAGAAACAATTCAGGAGATTATAGTAACTGAATTAAGGCCAAATCCATATCAACCACGTAAGCATTTCAATAAAGAAGCAATTCAGGAATTGGCGGCTTCTATTAAAGAACATGGCATATTGCAACCATTAATCGCTAGAAAGAGTATTAAGGGATATGAAATTGTTGCAGGTGAAAGAAGATATCGTGCTGCTAAAGAGGCTGGACTTGAAAAGGTGCCTGCTGTTGTAAGGCAATTAAACGAGCAGCAAATGATGGAATTTGCTTTGCTTGAAAACTTACAACGAGAAGATTTAAATCCTATGGAAGAGGCAATGGCATATCAGATGTTAATGAATGAGCTAAATGTAACGCAAGAACAATTAGCGAAACGTCTTGGTAAAAGCAGACCTTACATTGCAAATTATACTCGGTTATTAAGCCTCCCTTCGTTCGTACAAGATATGATTGCAAATGGTCAACTTTCAATGGCTCACGGTAGAACCTTACTTACGATAAAAGATGAAGAACAGCTGAAGTCTTTATTGAAACGAATCGAAAAAGAAGGATTAAATGTTCGCCAATTAGAAAAAATTGTCCAGGAGATTAATCAAAGCGTTTCACGTGAAACAAAACAGATAAAAAAAGAGCGAAATATATTCTTCGTAGAGCGCGAAACGTTCTTAAGAGAAAAGTTTGGTACAGATGTAAAAATTAAAGAAACAAAAAAAGAAAAAGGTAAAATTGAAATTGAATTTTTCAATAAAGAAGATTTAAATCGTATTTTAGAATTATTATCACAGAAAAACTAAAAAGCAAACCATCTTATTATTTAGAGATGGTTTGCTTTTTTTAACGCAGATAATTTTTGGTCCGTTTCTTTGATACTTTGTGCGATTACATCAGCCATTTTCATGACTAAACTTAACCTTGTATTTTGAAGAACGAAAAACTCCATAAAACCATTTAGATTGACGATGCCATGTATATGCAAATCACCAACTGCAGGTAATTTCTTATTCATCGCAGCTCCAGGTTTACTAGGTCCCTTTCCGGTAGTGATTGAACCGATACTTTGAGATTTTCCTAAGCATGCATCAACAGCAATTATAAAAGAGGTAGGATTTTCTTTCTGTATATTCTGAATTTTCTCTTCTAAATTTAACGCATGTATTGGTTCATCTAGTGTGCCGAATACTTGGAAGTTCTTAATTTCTACTTGTTCCAGTTTTGTACCGACTAATGGACCGAGTGCGTCACCGGTGGAACGATCCGTCCCAATACAAACGAGAATAAGTGGTGTATTAGTTCTAATAGGGATATGGGAAAGTAGGAAATTACTGATTGTCTCGGAGGCTTCTAAGTCTTGATGCATAACATTTTGAGTTTCTTTTTCGAAAAAAGGTAAGCGAAAACTTCCAATATTCATGAAGCACCCATCCTTTTAATAAATTTTCAAAATATGTTATACGTTGAGTAAAATGGAAAACTATAAGTGCGTACTTTTTGCAAAATGTGAGTGAAAACGGAAATAATAGTACTAGTATATATATATTCGCTCCATTTTATACCTGGATAAAAGCTAACAAATGGAATTAAAGTCATAAAATTTTTTCAGAAATCAGAGAGACTTCTGATACAATAAGAAGGATAACTAAAAAGAAATTTTAGCTGGAGAGGTAGAGGTACATGGATTTAGCGTTGAAATGGTTTGAGTCTATTGATTGGACGAATATAGGTGTAAAATCACTACAAATAGTCGTTATTTTAATACTTGGTGCAATCGTTGTACGAGTTGCAAGGGCAATTGTACGAAATGCATTTCGTATGGGAAGTCGCTCGCCAATTCAAATTTCAGAACGTCGTACAGTTACAGTAGCGAAGTTACTTGAAAATATTGTGGCATACGTTGTTATGTTTATTATGTTAATTGCGATTTTAGGCGTGTTCAATATTAATGCATCAGGTCTATTAGCTGGTGCTGGGGTCATTGGTTTAGCGGTCGGATTTGGTGCCCAAAGTTTAGTGAAAGATGTCATTACAGGACTATTTATTTTGTTAGAAGATCAGTTTTCAGTAGGTGACTATGTAAGAATTGGTCAGTTTGAAGGAGTCGTTTTAGAAATTGGACTTCGTACGACAAAAGTAAAGAGTTGGACAGGTGAAATTCATACTTTGCCAAACGGAAGTATCATTCAAGTTACTAATTTTTCAGTCAGTAATAGTGTGGCATTCGTTGATGTATCTATTTCGTATGAGGCTGACATAGCAAAAGCAGAGCAAGTAATTGAAGAGTTATTAGTAGAATTACCTGCAAAGTATGAGAAGATGGTAACAACACCCCAATTGTTAGGTGTACAAACATTAGCTGCATCAGAAGTTATATTACGTGTTATTGTTGAAGTGGAGCCAATGCAACATGCAGTTATTGCAAGAGCCCTTCGTAAAGAAATTAAAAATCGTCTAGATTTACATGGAATCGAAATTCCATATCCACGTATGGTTTTATATAATCGTGAAGAATTGGTTAGTGAAAAGGCAATTTAGTATAGAGAGGGGTTTGGAGAGTGGAGCAAAAGCAATATAACTTGTACGATGTTGTGGAAATGAAGAAGGCCCATCCATGTGGTGTAAATCGATGGAAGATTATTCGTATGGGAATGGATATCCGCATTAAGTGCGAGGGATGTGACCATTCGGTAATGATTCCTCGAAGAGAGTTTGATCGTAAGGTAAAAAAAATACTTGTGAAGCATGAAGAATAGAGAGAAAGTAACAGTTGCAGTAGGCAATTGTTACTTTTTTTCGTTTGGAGGAAACTTGTCATTTTTTTCGTTACTATCTATAATGATGAAAGATTGAGACATAGGAGTGAAAAATATGGGATTAACGGCTGGGATCGTTGGATTACCTAACGTAGGAAAGTCCACTTTATTTAATGCAATTACACAAGCAGGAGCAGAATCTGCGAACTATCCATTCTGTACAATTGACCCAAACGTAGGGATCGTAGAAGTACCAGATGAGCGTTTAAATAAATTAACGGAATTAGTAGAACCGAAAAAAACTGTTCCGACTGTATTCGAATTTACTGATATTGCAGGTATCGTAAAAGGTGCAAGTAAAGGTGAAGGATTAGGAAATAAATTCTTATCTCACATTCGCCAAGTAGATGCAATTTGCCAAGTTGTTCGTTGTTTTGAAGATGAAAATATTACGCACGTTTCAGGAAAAGTAGATCCAATTGATGATATTGAAACAATCAACTTAGAGCTAATCTTAGCAGACTTAGAGTCTGTTGATAAACGTATCGAGCGTGTTGCGAAGTTAGCAAGACAAAAAGATAAAGAAGCTGTATATGAGCATGAAATTTTAGTTCGTTTAAAAGAAGCTTTTGAAGAGGGAAAACCGGCTCGTACTGTTGAATTTACAGAAGAGCAAATGAAGATTGTTAAAGGCCTTCATTTACTTACAACGAAAGAAATGCTATACGTAGCAAACGTAAGTGAAGATGATATTATGGATCCTTCTGAAAATAAATATGTACAAATGGTAAAAGAATTTGCTGCAAATGAAAATTCTCAAGTTATCGTTGTATGTGCAAAAATCGAATCAGAAATCGCTGAGTTAGACGAAGAAGAGAAAAAAGTATTCCTGGAAGAACTAGGTATTGAAGAATCAGGTTTAGATCAGTTAATTCGTGCTGCATATGACTTATTAGGACTTGCTACTTACTTCACAGCTGGTGTGCAAGAAGTGCGTGCATGGACGTTTAAACAAGGTATGAAAGCACCACAATGTGCTGGCGTAATTCATACAGACTTTGAGCGTGGATTTATTCGCGCAGAAACAGTTTCTTATGATGATTTAATGACAAACGGTTCTATGACAGCTGCAAAAGAAGCTGGAAAAGTACGTTTAGAAGGAAAAGAGTATATCGTAAAAGACGGAGATGTTATGCACTTCCGCTTTAACGTTTAATTTAATATTTCCTAGGAAAAATAAAGATATGAACTTGGCAAATATATTATGTGTTTGCCAAGTTTTTTACGTATTGGTGAGTTGATTCATATAACTTACTATGATATAATCTAAACTCGTGAGTAATTACTATAAATTAATTGCTCCTTGCCCATTATGGGCCGTTTAGACCAAAAGGAGGTGAAAGTGTAATGAGAAAGTACGAAATTATGTACATCATTCGTCCTGGCGTTGAAGAAGAAGCTCAAAAAGCTTTAGTTGAACGTTTTGCAGGTGTTTTAACAAACAATGGTGCAGAAATCATTAACACGAAAGAGTGGGGTAAGCGTCGTTTAGCTTACGAAATCAACGACTTACGTGAAGGTTTCTACATGATCTTAAACGTGAACTCTAACTCAGAGGCGATTAACGAATTCGACCGTTTAGCTAAGATCAACGAAGATATCCTTCGTCATATCGTTGTTAAAGAAGAAGAAAAATAATTGATATATAAGGGAGAGTGGTTCGATTGATGAATCGTGTTATCCTCGTTGGTCGTTTAACTAAGGACCCTGACTTACGTTACACGCCCAATGGTGTTGCAGTAGCTACTTTTACGTTAGCTGTGAATCGCGCATTTGCGAATCAACAAGGTGAGCGTGAAGCTGACTTTATTAATTGTGTAATATGGCGTAAACAAGCAGAAAACGTGGCAAATTATTTGAAAAAAGGTAGCTTAGCAGGCGTAGACGGACGTCTTCAAACTCGTACTTACGATGGACAAGATGGTAAACGTGTATATGTAACAGAAGTTCTTGCGGAGAGCGTACAATTTTTAGAGCCGCGTAATGGCGGTGGGGAGCAACGTGGTTCATTCAATCAGCAACCATCAGGAGCTGGTTTCGGTAACCAAAGCTCTAACCCATTTGGTCAATCTAGTAATTCAGGTAATCAAGGTAACTCTGGATTTACGAAGAATGACGATCCATTTTCGAATGTTGGTCAACCGATTGACATTTCGGACGACGATTTACCATTTTAATGGTATGAATCGGCTATTTTTAACAAAGAATGGAGGGAATAGACATGGCAGGACGCAAAGGTGGACGTGCGAAGCGTCGTAAGGTGTGTTTCTTCACATCTAACGGCATCACTCGCATTGACTATAAAGATGTTGATTTATTAAAACGTTTCGTTTCTGAGCGTGGTAAAATTTTACCTCGTCGTGTAACAGGAACAAGCGCAAAATACCAACGCAAACTTACAGTTGCAATTAAACGTGCTCGTCAAATGGCACTTTTACCATATGTTGGTGAATAATAGCGTATGAAATGCACAGTAGAGTCGGACTCTACTGTGCATTTTGCTATGCTTTTCTTTTTGAAAGAGAGGTTAGATGATGAAAAGTACGAAATTTATTACTGAGGGTGCAGCGTTATTGGCAATATATGCAATTTTATTGCTTATATCTATGTATGTTCCGATTTTAGGTATAGTTGCAATATTTGCGTTGCCGTTACCATTTATATTATTAACAGTAAGACATAAACTATCTAATGTGCTCGTGATTTTTGTAGCGGCGCTTTTTGTTACAATTATCGTGAGTCAACCGATTAGTCTCATAAAGACAGTGATGTTTGGGTTAATAGGTGTTGTATTAGGATGTATGTATAAAAAAGGGAAAAAACCAGTGGAGATATTAATAGCTGGAACACTTGCATATTTAATTGGTATGATGCTCATTTATGTAGGAAGTATAAAGTTTTTTAACATAGATTTAATGAAGCAAATGCAAAATATGTTTAGTGAAAGCATGGTGCAAAGTGAAAAAATAGCAAATGCGGCTGGTATGCCAGTTAGTAAAGAGCAAAAAGAGTTATTTGCACAAATGAATGATATATTACAAACGTTATTTCCAAGTATAATTGTGCTAGTTTCTGTATGTTTTTCTTGGATCACAGTGATAATATCAGGTAGTGTTTTGAGAAAGTTAAAGTACGACGCGACACCTTGGCCTAAATTTAAAGATATACAATTGCCAAAGAGTATTGTCTGGTATTACGTCATATTTATTTTGCTATCAACTTTCATGAAAGTTGAACCAACATCATATTTACATATGGTATTTTCTAATCTATATGCAATCTTTTCGTTGCTGCTTGTATTGCAAGGATTAACGTTTATCACCTTTTTAGCACACAAAAAAGGTTTTACGAAAGGCGTTCCTATTATTAGTTTTATCGTATGTATGTTTATTCCAATGCTGTTTCCTCTTGTGACAATCTTAGGTATAATTGATTTAGGGATTTCATTGCGTTCTAAAATGCAATGAAAAACAAAGGGATAAAACAGCATTTTTATGCTGTTTTAAGGTGTTTAATCTGTTTAACCAACTAGAAATTGAGTTGGTTTTACGTTATAGGAGTTGTATACATGCCTGAATTTTATAAGAAACAGTGGTTTTTATATCCTGTTTACGTATTGGCATTTTTTGTGTTGGTGCTAATCTCGATTCTTTGTTATTTTCACTTAATTATGGGGATAGCCGCCTTTTTTATTTTTAGCATCGTTTTCTTTTTAGTTATACGATTTGAACTTAACTTTCAAAGGAATTTTGAAAAGTATACGACAGATATGATTACTAGGGTAAAAAAAGTGAGTAACGAAGCATTCAACCAGATGCCAATCGGTATATTGTTATACAATAAGGAGTATGGGATTGATTGGGCAAATCCTTACTTGTCTTCATGTTTGGGGCAACACGCATTAGCTGGGTGGCATCTGTACGATGTATCAGAAACATTACTCCTTTTTATTAAAGGAGAGACTTCTGACGATATAGTATCTTTAAATAGTCGAAAGTTCCGTGTTTTTGTAAGGAAAGAAGAAAAACTAATTTATTTTTTTGATGTAACTGAGCAAACAGAGATTGAAAAAATGTATGAGGATCAGCGTACGGTTTTAGCCGTTATTTATTTAGATAATTATGATGAAGTTACACAAGGATTAGATGATCAATTACGTACGAATATAACAAGCCTTGTAACGTCACGTCTAAATGAATGGGCTGTTAAGTATGGTGCTTATTTAAAACGTGCATCTTCAGAGAGGTTCTTCGTTGTACTAAATGAAAGTATTTTAGCGCAAATGGAGAAAGGTAAGTTTAGCATTTTAGATCAAGTGCGTGAAGAAACGTCCAAAAGGAATATACCACTTACATTAAGTGTAGGTGTCGGATCAGGTGATATGCCTTTATCAGAGCTTGGAGCAATGGCTCAATCTGGTTTAGACCTTGCGCTTGGACGTGGTGGAGATCAAGTAGCTATCAAACAAGCGACAGGTAAAGTTAAATTTTACGGCGGTAAAACGAATCCGGTCGAAAAGCGTACTCGTGTACGTGCTAGAGTTATTTCACATGCATTAAAGGATTTAGTATTAGAAAGCAGTAATGTCATTATAATGGGGCATAGGGCTCCTGATATGGATGCGATTGGTGCAGCGATTGGTATTTTAAAGGTAGCTCAATTAAATGAGCGCAAAGGATATATTGTACTAGACGAAAATGATTCGGATAAAGGAATCAAACGTTTGATGGATAAAGTGAAACAAAATGAAGAGTTATGGTCACACTTTATTACACCAGGGCAAGCGATGGAATTTGCAAATGATGATTCATTACTTGTTGTTGTTGACACGCATAAACCTTCGATGGTGATGGAGGAAAAACTGTTACATAAGATTGAAAATGTAGTGGTTATTGACCATCATCGCCGCGGGGAAGATTTCATTGAAGATCCATTGCTTGTTTATATGGAACCGTATGCTTCTTCAACAGCAGAGCTTGTTACAGAATTACTTGAGTATCAACCGAAAAATTTAAAGATGACAATGTTAGAAGCAACGGCATTGTTAGCTGGTATTATCGTTGATACGAAAAGTTTTACATTCCGTACAGGTGCACGCACATTTGATGCAGCTTCTTATTTACGCTCGCATGGTGCAGACACTGTACTTGTACAAGAACTTTTAAAAGAAGACATGAATCAGTATTTACGAGTTGCAAAAGCCATTAAAAATGCGTACATTTATAAAAATGGAATTGCGATTGCTAAAGTTGATAGTGATGATTATTATGATCAGGTGCTTATTGCGCAATCAGCAGATACGTTATTGACGATGACAGGTATCATTGCATCATTTGTTATTGCGAAACGTGGAGAGAATTTCATTGGAATTAGCGGTAGGTCTTTAGGTGAATTGAATGTACAGCTAATCATGGAGAATTTAGGAGGTGGCGGGCATTTGACAAATGCAGCCACACAAATGAAAAATGTTACAGTAGATGAAGCTGAGGAGAAGCTTCAATTTGTTATTGATGACTATTTACAGGGAGGCACACAATCATGAAAGTAATTTTTCTAAAAGACGTAAAAGGTAAAGGGAAAAAAGGAGAAATAAAAAACGTACCAGACGGTTATGCAAATAATTTCTTATTAAAACAAGGATTAGCTGCCGAAGCAACAAACAGCAGTATGAAAACTTTAGAAGCTCAAAAACGTAAAGAAGAAAAAGATGCAGCAGCAGAGCTTGAAAACGCAAAACAATTAAAAGGAACATTAGAGGAACTAACTGTAGAATTAAAGGCGAAATCTGGAGAAGGTGGCCGCTTATTTGGTTCTATCACGAGTAAACAAATTGTAGATGTAATGCAAAAATCACACAAGATTAAACTTGATAAACGTAAATTTGAAATGGACGATGCAATCCGTGCATTAGGTTATACAAACGTCACTGTGAAATTGCATCCGCAAGTAACAGCAACAGTAAAAGTTCATGTTAGTGAACAATAAAAATAAATTAAGCAAGGAGGATTGCGCATGAGTGATGTAATGGCTGATCGTACCCCTCCGCATAATATAGAAGCTGAGCAGGCAGTCTTAGGTGCCATATTAATTGATCAGGATGCGTTAACGTCAGCATCGGAACTATTGGTACCTGACTCATTTTATCGAACGAAACATCAAAAGATTTTTGAAGTCATGCTTGGGTTGTCTGATAAGGGAGAACCAATTGACTTAGTAATAATGACATCATCGATGGCTGATCAAGGATTACTAGAAGAAGTTGGTGGGGTTTCTTATCTAGCAGAGTTAGCAGAAGTTGTTCCAACAGCTGCTAACGTAGAATATTATGCACGCATCATCGCTGAAAAGGCGCTTTTACGTCGTTTAATTCGAACGGCGACTCATATTGTATCGGATGGATACGAGAGAGAAGATGATGTGGACGGCCTTTTAAATGAGGCTGAGAAAAAAATATTAGAAGTATCTCATCAAACAAATGCAAAAGCATTTCAAAATATTAAAGATGTTCTTGTAGATGCTTATGATAAAATTGAACTTTTGCATAATCAAAAAGGTGAAGTTACGGGAATACCAACTGGATTTACTGAATTAGATAAGATGACCGCGGGTTTTCAGCGAAATGATTTGATCATCGTGGCGGCGCGTCCATCGGTAGGGAAAACTGCATTTTCATTAAATATCGCACAAAACGTAGCGACAAAAACTGATGAAAATGTAGCGATCTTCAGTCTAGAGATGGGCTCTGATCAGCTTGTTATGCGTATGCTTTGTGCAGAAGGAAATATTGATGCACAAAGACTTCGTACCGGTTCATTAACTTCTGATGATTGGGCAAAATTAACAATGGCGATGGGTAGCCTTTCTAATGCTGGTATATATATTGATGATACACCAGGGATTAAAGTGAATGAGATTCGAGCAAAATGTCGTAGGTTAAAGCAAGAACAAGGTCTTGGTATGGTCTTAATTGACTATTTGCAGCTTATTCAAGGTAGCGGGAAATCAGGAGAAAACCGTCAGCAGGAAGTATCTGAGATTTCTCGTACATTAAAAGGGATTGCACGTGAATTGCAAGTGCCTGTTATTGCCTTATCGCAGTTATCTCGTGGTGTAGAATCTCGTCAAGATAAACGTCCAATGATGTCTGATATTCGTGAATCGGGAAGTATCGAGCAGGATGCTGATATTGTAGCTTTCCTGTATCGTGAAGATTACTATGACCGAGAAACGGAAAATAAAAACACCATTGAAATTATTATTGCAAAGCAGCGTAATGGTCCCGTAGGTTCAGTAGAGCTTGCATTTGTTAAGGAATTTAATAAATTCGTCAACTTAGAACGACGCTTTGAGGATGGGGCATAAAGGCAGTATAAAAAAGAAACACATTTCTTATAATAAGATGTGTTTCTTTTTTTATATAGGAAAGATAAGGCTTTCATAAGATGAAAATATAATTCTTACGAACGAAAATGAATTTTAATAAAAAAATGTTCGCTTTTTGGTTGACTTCTTTTTCGGTTTTGGTACAATTATATTGTTTGAATAGATCGTTTGAAAATCGCGGAGGTGCTTTAATAATGTCTTCAGTAGTAGTTGTAGGAACACAATGGGGCGACGAAGGAAAAGGTAAAATCACTGATTTTCTTTCTGAGCATGCGGAAGTAGTTGCAAGATATCAAGGTGGAAATAACGCGGGACATACAATTGTTTTCGGCGGAGTTAAATATAAATTACACTTAATTCCATCTGGTATTTTCTATAAAGAGAAAATTTGTGTAATCGGAAATGGATTAGTAGTAGATCCGAAAGCATTACTTGAAGAGTTAAAATACTTACACGATCGTGGTGTAAGTACTGATAATTTACGTGTAAGTAACCGTGCGCACGTTATTTTACCTTATCACTTAAAACAAGATGAGTTAGAAGAAGCGAGTAAAGGTGATAACAAAATCGGTACAACGAAAAAAGGTATCGGTCCTGCATATATGGATAAAGCTGCTCGTATCGGTATCCGTATGGCTGATCTTTTAGACCGTGAAGCATTTAAAGAGAAGCTTGAGCGCAACTTAGTAGAGAAAAATCGTTTATTTGAAAAAATGTACGACACAGAAGGTTTCAGCGTAGAAGATATCTTTGAAGAGTACTTCGAATACGGACAACAAATCGCGCAATATGTATGTGATACATCTGTTGTATTAAATGATGCACTAGATAACAATCATCGTGTATTATTCGAAGGTGCACAAGGTGTTATGCTTGATATTGACCACGGTACGTATCCGTTCGTTACATCTTCTAACCCAATTGCTGGTGGTGTAACAGTTGGAACTGGAGTTGGTCCTGCGAAAGTGACTCGCGTTGTAGGTGTATGTAAAGCATATACAAGCCGCGTTGGTGATGGTCCATTCCCTACTGAACTTAATGATGAAATCGGTCATCAAATTCGTGAAGTTGGTCGTGAATACGGAACAACAACTGGTCGTCCACGCCGCGTAGGTTGGTTCGATAGCGTTGTTGTAAGACATGCACGTCGTGTTAGTGGTTTAACGGATCTATCATTAAATTCTATCGACGTTCTAACAGGTATTTCAACTCTTAAAATTTGTGTTGCTTACAAGTACAATGGCGAAGTTATCGATGAAGTTCCAGCGAACTTAAATATTTTAGCGAAATGTGAGCCTGTATACGAAGAGCTTCCAGGTTGGACAGAAGATATTACTGGTGTGAAATCATTAGATGAGCTTCCTGAAAATGCAAGAAAATACGTAGAGCGTGTTTCTGAGTTAACAGGAATTCAATTATCTATGTTCTCAGTTGGACCAGATCGTAATCAAACAAATATCGTTCGTAACGTATACGAAGCTTAATTGATATTTTCCTGAAAAAACTCATGTCCGCATGAGTTTTTTCTTATCTTTTATAAAAAAATAAAAAAAGGTATTGCAAAAACAAAAGAAAACATGTTATGATACATCTTGTCGTCACGAAATATGACGTTGGTGAGTATGAGCCATTAGCTCAGTTGGTAGAGCATCTGACTTTTAATCAGAGGGTCGAAGGTTCGAATCCTTCATGGCTCACCATTTTTAATTTAATGCGGGTGTAGTTTAGTGGTAAAACAAGAGCCTTCCAAGCTCTGGTCGAGAGTTCGATTCTCTTCACCCGCTCCA
>NZ_MACH01000020.1 GCF_001884065.1 Bacillus proteolyticus | reverse complement strand
TTGGAATACAGGGTTCAAGCCGCTTAAAGTATTTTTATTATTTCCACTGTCTACTTGACAGGGAGCTGTTCAGACTAAACTAAGCAGAGGATATTACGTTCAATATATGAGCATATATCCTCTTTTCTTATAAACATTAGATTACTTATACAGATAATAAAAATAAAACTCTATATGTATACCGAATCCAGAAAAGTTTGTATAATTTAGATAACTAACGTATCTCGTAACGGAAAGCGTTGTGAGGTCTTTAGACTGAGCTTTAATTGCTTTAGGCGTGCAGTGCTATGAGAGTACAAGAGGTTCTCATAGAGAATAACAACAAAGGATACATATTACTGGATCAAAAAGGATGCCCTGTAATAAATCATTTAGGAGGTGACGATTATTAATGAAACAACAAGAACGTATTATCTTTCGTGAGGTTCAGCGACCACAACAAATTTGGGTATGGATACTCATATTGGGGATTTCCGCACTGATGTGGTATGGATTCATTCAACAAATTATCCTTGATACCCCGTTTGGAGATAAACCAGCTCCCAATGGTGTGTTAATTGCTTTGTGGTTGTTTTTTGGGATTGCCTTTCCTGTATTAATGCTTGGGGTATTGAAGCTAATCATAGAGGTCCGTGAAAAAGGTCTTTATGTTCGTTTTGTTCCTTTTCATTTTCAATATAAACAGTACCTTTTCAAAAATATACGTCACTATGAAAGCATTACTTACAGTCCACTAAAAAGATTCGGAGGATGGGGAATTCGTTTTAACCTTAAGGGTGAAACGGCCTATAATATGAATGGAAAGAAAGGTATTGAGTTAAAGTTGAAATATAACACAGTGGTAATCGGCACTCAAAAACCGGACGAATTAAAAAAAGCATTGGACTCGGCACAAAAAGCATAATGAAAATTAATCGTCAACAAACGGGCATCATTGTGGAATAAGAAAGGACATTACATATTTAGTCATATAAAATATATAATGTCCCTGAATTTATTTGTTTTTTTAAAATTTAGGTCTTGATAATTAAGTGATCAAAATAGATTCTCATATTTTCGCATTAAGATTATTTCAATAAAAAATATTGCTCATTTTCTGCCTTTTTAAAAACTAATTCTAATTCTTATTAAGCCTTAGAAATATCAACAAACCCTTCTCCAAACACATCACGAACATCGTGTATAGCGATGAACGCAGCCGGATCCGTAGTTTGAACAATCCGCTTTAGCTTCACTACTTCTTGCTTATTAATAACAATATAAAGAATTTCCTTCGGAGTTTTCGTGTAATAGCCATGACCTGAATACACAGTAACCCCTCTGCCCATTAAGGTAGTCACCTTCCCGGCAATTTCATTCGGGTTATCAGAAATAATCGTAATGGCCTTTTTCGGATTCAAACCTTCGATTACAAATTCCATTACTTTCGTTCCTACATATAGCATAATAATCGTCAGCATCAGCTTTTCTGCACCAATGATGAAATACGATGAAAAAGCAACGATTAAATCGAAAAACAGTAGACCGTAACTAATACTCCATCCTAAATACTTATGCGTCATTCTCGCTAAGATAGTAGTACCTGCTGTCGTTCCACCAACGCGAATGATGAGACCAATCCCGCACCCGATAAATATTCCACCGAAAATAGCATTTACGAGCATTTCATCAGAAGTAATCGTCCATCCTTCTGTCAAATGAAGAAATAGTGAGTTGGTAACTACAGCGATAATCGTATAAATTGTTGTGATCTTATTTAAAAATTTATAGCCGGCTATTAACAAAATCGCATTTAAAATTAGATTGACTAAACCTGGTGACCACTCAAATAAATAGTAGGTAATAATCGTGATACCTGTTACCCCGCCCTCACCAAATTCATTCGGAATAACAAACAAATTGACACCTAACGCAAAAAGAAATGCACCAATAATAATAAAAATAATGTCTGTCGTTCTTTTTTTCATAAAGTACCTCACTTCTTATGTAAATATTTCTTCAGATATAAACTCTCACCATTATATCGTGGAATATTCAAATCGAACAGTGGTTTATTTTTATTTTAATATAGGTTGATAAATCAACTTTTTCCTATTTCCACATGTAATTAAAAAAAGATAACAACTGTATTTATTATGTGCTACAAATAAAATTTTGATTTCACATGCAATTCACGCTAAAAAATGAATAGGAACACTTACTCGCACAAACTTTGAATAAAAACATCACGCAATCCAAAATTCTACGGTAAATAAAAAGAGAGCATTTTGAAAAAAATTAATCCAAATACTTTCTTTTTGCTTGGTTAATCATTTCTCTTTATTTCTTCCGAGCAATGAACTCTTTTCTTCAAACAAAAAAACTCCACTACATTTGCATACTTAGTATGCGAATTCAGGAGTTTTTTTCATTTACTACTATTCGGATTCACTTCAAATGCATATAACTCATTTTTTATAGCTTACTTTACTCATTCAAAATTAGCACGAGGTTCCTCTAACCCTTTCTTACTTCTCCAGTTAAATAAGCTTTCAGTCTTCGTTTGCTGCCCTGGTCTTACAAACAACATTGCCCCCATTGCAATAGCGGCCAAAATAGCAGCTACGATAAACATAGAAGGATAGCCATAACTTACAACTAAGTATCCAGTTAAAGTCGGGGCTAAGATTGTCGCGATATTAGCGATGAAATGCATAATTCCACTATATGTTCCTGAATAAGCAGGAGCTGTATCAACAATAATTGCCCAAAATAATGAACTCGGTAAAAAAGCAAACGCATTTCCAAGCGACATAAGCGCTAATACAGCTACATAATTGTCCATCGCGGGAATGAAACTAAAACAAATTGCTGTAAGAAATAAAGAAATAATTGGTAACCCTGTTCGAGCTAAACGAAGATTCCCTGTTTTACGTAAAATACGATCAGATAGCTTCGCCCCTAGCGGCAATGTTATACAAGCTCCAAGCCAAGGAATCATCCCAAGATACCAAAGGGAAGATAATTGAAAATGGAATACATCTTGCAAATATTTCGGTGTCCAAGTTAATATTAAAAAATTGATATATTGGAAGCAAAAATATGCTAGCGTAACCATAACGAATGTCGGAACTTTAAAAAAGGAGTACCATGGCTCTTTTGGAATTTCTTTCTCTGCTTTTACGGATTGAAGCACACCTTCCGTACTTCGTATTTCAGCTAGTTCTTCTTTTGTCACTCGTGGATGATCCTCAGGCATATTCTTAAAAGTAAAATACCAAATAATCGCCCATACAATCCCAATTGTACCAAGGATAAAAAACATTACTTTCCAACTAGTGAAAGATAGTAAGAAGACCGCTACAGGTGCAGTTAATACTGCTCCTAACGGAACGCCAACAAAACCAAGGGATGTTAGAAAAGCTCTTTCTTTTGGAGCTGCCCAGTTTGCTGCTGTCTTATTCGAAACCGCGAAAGATGGCCCTTCTGTTAATCCAAATAAAACGCGGAAGATAGCAAATCCTATTAAAGCAGACCCTCCAAAGACAGCAATCCCTATTTCTCCAGCAAAAGCGGTCGCAATTTCAAAAATAGACCAAGCGGTTGCTGCTATGATCCATACAAATTTCGGCCCCTTTTTATCTGAAAAAATACCTCCTAATAAAGAACCAATCATGTAACCGTAACCAAAATACCCTAATATAGCTCCCCACTCCTTCGGGTCAAAGCCATATTCTTTTATAATGAAAGACTGCGCATAAGCGATGGCCCCTCGATCAATATAATTCACCATCGTAATAAACGTGAGCATTGTAAAGACATAATAACGAAATTTATTCTTCATCAAAATCCCCACTCCCCCTCGTATTCTTTTGTTGTTCTCTCTAATCCTTTAATAGAATGACATGAACCTTTCCAGGGCCATGAACTCCAAAAGCTAATTCCATCTCAATATCACCTGTCCGGCTAGGCCCAGTGATAAAATTAATACAGGCGGGTAATCCATTCAAAACCTGTTCATGAACTCTAGTTACCCCTTCTGTTAAACGTCTATAAATTGTATGTTCTGAGAGAATCGCAACATAAACTGCTGGCAAAACGCTAACTAAACGTCCACGTCCACCACCATTCCATAAAACAACTGTTCCAGTCTCAGCGAGTCCCATTTCGGCATATGTAATTCCCATATCCACTTGAGCTGCATAATCCCGTAGTTCTCTTTCACCTTCTTTACTTTGCCAAATTCGATGAGAAACGAAATTTCCTGTTAAATGCTTTCCTATTTCAAGCTGATGTAATCTATCATCATCCCAATACAACGCAGATTGAACATTAAATTTATGTACAACGTACTGAAGTGCACTCTCTATTTCTGAACGGTGTATATGACTTACTTCTGTATGTAAAGTATGCAAGTTTGCAATAAACTGCTCTATTAAACTTTCGTGATCTATCTCTTTAGGAAAGTGGCTGAGTGGATCATTTTTCCATCTGGGAGGAGTTACCCCCGAGCGACGTTCTCGGTTTAGTTTACGTGCGATATTGTTTAAAAAAGATTGTTGTACATCTGTATTCATATTATGAATCCCTCTTTTCTTTTTTCCACCAATCACGGAATGATTGCTTCGCAGGTTTTGGAAAATCTCTACTTTCTGTCCACCCTTTTAATGGGCCTGGGCCATTCGCAATATAGCCATCTTTTGCAAATATTGATAAACCTGTGTGTGCCATTTTAATAGCTTTCTCATAAACGAATGGATGCCCCGCCATAAACGTGAAACCTTTAAAGGCCAGCTGTTCAAATTTCGTTATAAACCCTTGTTCCACCACATCTTTACGATGTTCAATGAGAAGGTCATGTAATGGAATTTTCACGGGGCAAACATCTGTACATGCTCCGCACAAACTTGATGCAAAAGGTAATTCTTTTAATTCTTCATATCCTTCTAATAAAGGAGCTAGTACTGCCCCAATTGGTCCGCTATAAACACTTCCATAAGCATGCCCCCCAATATTACGATACACAGGACAAACATTTACACAAGCTCCGCACCTTATACACTTTAATACTTCTTCATAAGCAGTTCCTAAAATATCAGAACGACCATTATCTAGAATAATTAAATGAAATTCTTCAGGTCCATCCATATCTTCATGTAAACGCGCCCCATTAATTCCAGTTACATAAGATGTAACCTTTTGGCCTGTAGCACTTCTTGTTAACATTGAAACGACTACATCAAGATCTTTCCACGTCGGAACAAGGCGTTCCATCCCCATAATCGCAATATGAACTTTTGGCAATGTCGTAGTAAGGCGAGCATTTCCCTCATTACTTATAAGAACAACTGATCCAGATTCCGCTACCGCAAAGTTACAACCGGAAATACCAATATCAGCTTCTAAAAACTCTTTACGCAATTGCTCTCTAGCAAATTGTAGTAATTGATTCGTATCAACTGGGATCTTTCTTCCAGCTTCCTTAGAAAAAAGCTCTGCTACTTGTTCCTTTGTCTTATGAATGGCCGGAGCAATTAAATGGGATGGAGCTTCTCCAGCTAATTGAATAATATACTCCCCAAGATCAGACTCTACTACTTTCACCCCTATCTCTTCTAAGTTTTTATTAAGGTGTATTTCTTCTGAAACCATGGACTTTGACTTAATTACCGATTTCGCTCCTTTTTTTCTTGCGATTTCAGAAACATAAGATACGGCATCTTCTGCTTTGAAAGCGAAATGAACATGCCCCCCCTTTTTTCGAACATTAGTAGCTAATTGTTCCAAATAACTATCTAAATTTTCAATTGTATGCATCCGAATTTCAGATGCTGCCTCACGCCATTCTTCAATATTCCCTAATTCATGTATAGCTTGTTCTCGTCCCATCCGAAGCCTATCTTGTGTAAATGGAACCGCACTTCTCATCTGCGGATTGTGCAACGCTTTATCTACTCTTTTCAAAAATCCTTGTTCCCCCGCCACACTCATTTATTCAGCCCCTTTGCCAGTACTTCTGCTACATGTAACACTTGAATATTTTTATTTTTCCTGCGCAATCTTCCTCCAATATTCATAAGACATCCCATATCTGCTCCAATTAAGAGATTTGCTTCTGCCGCCTCAATATGTTTTATTTTTTCATCAACCATCGTTTCAGAAATCGAGCTCATTTTTACTGCAAAAGTACCGCCAAACCCGCAGCAATCTTGGCAATATGGTAATTCTTTTACATCTAGACCTTCTACTTGCGATAATAACTTCAGTGGTTCCTCTTTTATCCCGAGCGCACGACTCATATGACAAGATTGATGGAAAACAGCTTTCTCAACCAACTTAGATTTCCAATCACTTTTTCCAAGTACATTCACTAAAAAATCCGTCAACTCATACGTTCTATCCGCTAAATGAACCGCTTTTTCATACCATTCACTATCATCTTTAAACATCTCTTTATAATAAAGATGAACCATGCTAGCACAAGAACCTGAAGGAGTCACAATATATTCACTATGTTCAAACGCTTTGATCATTTGCTTTGCTGCTAGTTTTGCTTCTTCTTGATATCCGCTATTGTAAGCTGGTTGCCCGCAACAAGTCTGTCCTTCAGGGAAATCTAGTTCCACTCCACATTGATTCATAATTTCTACGACACTCTTACCCACTTGAGGAAAAAACACATCTGATAAACAAGTAATAAATAACGAAACTTTCATAAAAATCCCCCCTCAAAGCGATACAATCTATTTTTAAGTTATTCCTTTTCTAAACAGAATTTTAAATTTTTAGAATTTTCTATTTTTAAAACTTTTTGTTTATGATATCATGTGGGATATTATATGAAAACTATCTATAAGGTTGTTTTTGTATACAAAAATGGTATAGAAAGGGACTTTGACATGGATATAAGAAAACTTCGTTACTTTATTGTAATCGCTGAAGAAAAACAACTTACCCGTGCTGCCCACCGACTTCATATGGCACAGCCACCTCTAAGTAGGCAACTATCGCTACTAGAACAAGAATTATCAGTAAACTTATTTGAAAGAAACGGTCGAAATATGCATTTGACTGAAGAAGGAAAAATTTTATATACGAAAGCCAAAAACATTATTCATCAATTAGAAGAAACCATTACGGAGATTAAAGATACCGGTGAAGGGCTAAGGGGCAATCTATCTATTGGAGCATTTCATTCTTGCATTCCTTTTCTCTCTGAAAAAATCCGCTATTTTCAAGATAACTATCCAAATGTGAACTTAAAAATATGGGAAGGTGGCCCTTTATACTTAATAGAGCAATTAGAAAAGCGGTATATCGAACTTGCTATCTTGCGTACACCCTTTAATAAAGATGTTTTTTCTAGCATTTGTTTATCAAAGGAACCTTTCGTATTAGTCATGCCCGCTAAATGGGAACTATATCATTCACACCTCCCAATCCCTCTAACCGAATTAAGTCATATTCCCCTTTTACTTTTACATAAAGATAAAGAAAACAGCTATCATCAGCTCGTCATCGATGAATGCAAGCACCTTGGTATAAAATTAAACATAGCATGTGAATGTCCTGACTCAGCATTTATTCTTATGCTTATCATGACTGGAATCGGTGCCTCTATCTTGCCGAAAAGCGCTGTATCTCATATCCCGCAAGAATTTATAAAAATAGTAGATTTAATAGATTTCCCCTATCAGTCCGAATCATCGATTATATGGCTGAAGGATCGGAAGCTTTCTAAAAGAGCTCAACGATTTATAGAATGTACATGAATAAACCTTAGAAGTGTAGCGATAGATCTCTTCGCTTCTCCATCGCTATTACCTCGTTTATAAAATTATTTCTTCTATTATTATCATTGGACATGTTATATTTGCCGCTTATGTGAATACGAGAATGACTCATTAATCCTTCTAAAAAAAAAACAAAGACGCGAAGTCATAGAAGAGACTTCGCGTCTTTGTTTTTTTAAAGAGATTTATATGAATGGAAATCCTCCGTAAGGTCTTTACCACGAGCGTCACACCTCACTGCTTTCTATCCCATTTTCCTAAACAGACGTAGAACAATACCCCATCCTCAGTATTATTTTGAAAATAGAATGATCAAAACGGATTCACTTATCTTTCTCCATATATTCTTTAATCTTTCGTTCTTCCCACTCTTTTCCGAATATCCCAAATGGAAAGGTTGTCAATCCGTGTATAACGATACCAATCCCCCAACCTGCAAGTGGATATAAAAACCATAATTTACTTGAATCAGAGCTTATATTTATAAAAAAAAGCATTAAGTTCACTAGTATATAAACCGTTAAATGAATGTAAAACGCTTTTAAATTCTCCATTCTTTTTTTAGCCCGTAAATAAACCTCATCTCGCTCCGATCTAAACATCATATTCTAATAGAAAATCCCTTATTCTCAAAAAAACACAAAATAAAAAATACCCATCAAATTGTCATACACATGATAATTTAATGGGTAATGCATGATACATTTAGTTTTTACATTAATTGTTTAGAGTAAATTGCAAATAACGACTTATACTCGCCTTATTAAGACCAAATCCAAACATCATCATTATTTTCAACGTTGCTCTTTACCTCATAAACCTTTTCAATATGATCCGTTGTGTTCCAGTTAATAGAACTTCCGCCCCAACCTACATACTTCATATCAATTTTCACTTTCTCACCCGTATTAAATACTTGTCCCTCCGTTAAGAAAACATCAATAATAACTTTCTTCCCGTTTAGCGATGGATACTCAACTACGACATATATAGTAACACCGTCTCCCTCATCTTCCATCGTTCCTACTTTTGATACCTCCCCAATTACATAATCAGGAGAACCGTCTTCTTTCATGTGCATACCTAACTTGTTTGATGTATTTTCAACTGCGGTTGCAACCATATATTCTGTAAAATTACGCATCATAGATCCAGTAGCTTTTACTTCATCTCCTACTTTCACGTTTGAAAGAGAATCTATATACACACTAACAGGTTCTTCGTATTGCTTAGATTTTACGACAATCACACCGTTATCTACTTCTACTACTCGTCCTTCTAACGTCGAGAAATTCGATTCAATAGAAGCTGCATTCGCTTTTGTTACTTCTAATCCTGGTAAATTCGTTCCTGATAATGCTGCAATTCCTAAAGCACCTGCTAAAATTGATTTTTTCATACCCATTATGAAACATCTCCATTCATGATGATTTTATTTGTTTGATTTGATACGCCCGACCTGTAACTATTACAGTTACGGGTTATAAGGAATAACGACCATCTTTCTCATGCAATGTTGCATACTGTACTTTTTAAATATAAAGCGGTTTCCCCTATATTCAGCACTACTGCTAAATTCTTGCATAACAGCAGGTAAACGGAATGATGATGAAGAAAATAATGTCATGCGTCATATTTTTCAATGCTACAGTTTGTATAATCGTAGTCCATTAAATTATGTAGGAGCGGAGTTAAAATGTTAATAAAACCAAACCGATTACAGCCAGGGGATATCGTGGCGACAGTAAGTCCTTCATGGGGCGGTGCAGGTGATTCTGAAATAAGGTGGCGATATGAGCAAGGAGTAAAAAGATTAGAGGAAGTTTTTGGTCTTACGGTTACTCCCATGCCAAATAGCTTAAAAGGTAGCGAATACCTTTATAACAATCCAGAGGCCCGTGCGGAAGATTTAATGACAGCATTTAAAGATACGCGCGTGAAAGCAATTATTGCGAATATTGGCGGTGAAGATAGCATTCGCTTACTTCCCTATATAGATTTTAATGTGATACGTGAAAACCCGAAAATTTTTATGGGATACTCTGACGTTACTATTTCACATTTATTTTGTCATAAAGCAGGTCTTTCCTCTTTATACGGTCCGGCAATTTTGACCGACTTTGCCGAAAATGTAGAAATGGATCCATATACAATTGAAATGGTAAATCGAACTCTCTTTTCCAATGAAACGATTGGCGAGATTCAACCAGCTCATGAATGGACGAGTGAGCGTTTAGAATGGATTGAAATAAATAAGGATACAAGACGTACGATGCAGCAAAACAATGGATATGAGGTACTTCAAGGCTCTACCACTGTACAAGGGCGTTTAATTGGTGGTTGTATAGAAGTATTGGAATTTGCAAAAGGAACGGAGCTTTGGCCTGAGAAAAAACATTGGGAGGATAGTATTCTATTCTTTGAAACTTCTGAAGATCATCCAGAACCAAGTTATATAAAGTATTGGTTACGAAATTATGCAGCGCAAGGCATTCTGCAAAAAGCAAACGGTATCATCTTCGGTAAACCGAAAGATGAACAATATTATGAAGAGTATAAACATGAAATACTGCAAGTTATGAAGGAACATCATTTAGAAGATTTGCCGATTCTTTACAATTTAAATTTTGGCCATACTGAACCGAAGTTTATTTTACCTTACGGCGCGATGGCAGAAATTGATTGTGAAAATAGATCTTTCTCTATTTTGGAAAGTGGAGTGAAGTGAAACTTTAAATAAGTAGAGCCATAAGTTTTATAATTATGTTTTCCTGATCCTATTTTTCATTTTAGGGAGTATTTTATTTTGTTAGCTTAATAGCGATATGGCAGGACTCAAATAATAAAAACACTCCTATGAGATATGACTCTGAATTGGTACTTTTTAAATGATATGGAGATTACTTACCTAATGATAAAGGGGGATTTACGTGTATGGAAATAACATTTACAGTAAGTAAATGGGATGAAAAACCAATTGATGATACTAGAAAAGATTTCCCTATTAATATTGCTCATGTTGAATATGATATTGATGGTGAATTAAAAGGAAAAGCTTTTGTTGAATACTTATTATATTATTTAGACTCAAATATAAATGATGGTCACTTGGCTACTGCTAAAATTTCTGGTTTTTTACACTTTGAAGGAATTTATAAGGGGCAACAAGGGACATTTACAGCTATAGAGCAAGGTATATTGGATAAAGGAAATTTAGATTCCCCAGGAACAATTATCAAAGCTACCGGTAACTTAGAAGGTCTGAGAGGATCCTATAATTATCAGTTTACAGGTCAAACTAGTAAACTAATTTTAGAGTTTGAATTTTAGCAAAATATCCTATGATTTAGTGGAAAGGACATTTCTTGTAATACTAGGAATGTCCTTTTTGTTGACGAGCTTATTCAACTATTTTCTAATAGTTAAGAAAAGAACAGAGTATATTACATAACGTCTTATTATCAGTATTCAACGATACATAAAATTTTCGTTATGGGGGGGAATTAAAACTCTAAGCCTGAGAGGCATGGCCCCCCACTTATTCATTACTTTTCCTACCAATTAAAGAATAATCCCCGAAAAACTCCCCTTCATAACTTCTTTTTCAAGTTGATTCTTACATGTAAACATCGCAATAATTTTTGTGCGATTTTTTTCATCGGGCTCAAATTGTTCAATGGTTACATCACAACGAATGGTATCACCACTAAAAACAGGACGTAAAAATTCAAAATCCATCTTGCGAGCTAATACGTTATGATCACCACCGACTTTCGTAGGCAGTGTTGATGTTAAAAGTCCTTGTACAACAAATCGACCTTGTTCATCTGGTGTAACATGGTGGATTCCCTCATCCTTAGATACCTCTGTAAATAAAACAACATCTTCTTTTGTAAAAGTTCGTTCAAAGGTGATTTTTTCGCCTACTTGCAATTTCATCGATACTCCTCCTCAAAAACACTTTTAAAATAAGAAAAACCGAAACTAAAAATCATTTCGGTTTTTCACTCTAAAGAAGTCTATTTATTTTAATGAATGAACAAACAACCCACTGCGCAGTTTCGGTTCAAACCACGTTGATTTTGGCGGCATAACTTCCCCTGCATCTGCGATTGCTAATAAATCATCCATTGACGTCGGATATAACGCGAATGCAGCTTTATATGCACCGCTGTTCACAAGACGTTCTAGTTCTTCTAGCCCGCGGATTCCACCGACAAAATCGATGCGTGAATCAGATCGCGGATCATGTATTTCAAGCACTTGGCTTAATAAATGATCTTGCAGGATAGATACATCTAAACCTCTAACGAGATCATTCGCATCAAATGTTTCCTCTTTCACAGTAAGCTTATACCACTTCTCGTTTATATACATGCCAAATGATTTTGGCTCATTTGGTTTATATGGAGAAACATTTGCTTCTTCTACATAAAAGTACTGCGCGATTTGCTTTAAAAACTGTTCTTCAGATAAGCCATTTAAATCTTTCACAACTCGGTTATAGTCCCAAATTGATAATTCATCGTGAGGGAATAAAACGGATAAGAAGAAGTTAAATTCCTCTTCTCCTGTGTAATTCGGATATTGTTCTCTTCGCATAAGTCCTACTTTTGCAGCTGATGCAGAGCGGTGATGTCCATCTGCAATATAAAGATTAGGAATATCTTCAAATGCGTTTACTAAATCCGCAATTACATCTTCATCTTCAATCTTCCAAGCAACATGCCTAACGCCATCTTCTGCTGTAAATGTATAGATTGGCGCATGTTCTTCTTTCCAGCTTGCGATGATACGTTTCACATCTTCTTTTGTACGATACGTTAAAAAGATAGGACCCGTATTTGCATCACACACATCTACGTGGCGAATACGATCTAGCTCTTTTTCATGACGCGTTCTTTCATGTTTTTTAATTGTATCATCTTCATACTCGTCAATAGATGTACAAACGACAAGGCCTGATTGTGTTCGTCCTTGCATCGTCAGTTCATAAATGTATAGTGCTGGCTCTTCGTCTTGAATGAACACTTCTTCTTGTATAAATCGATTTAGATTTTCACCTGCTTTTTCATATACGCGATCATCGTATGGTGAAAGTGCCGGATCTAAATCGATTTCTGCTTTATCGACATGTAAAAAAGAATATAGATTCCCTTTTACAACTTCTCTTGCCTCTTCACTATTTAATACATCGTAAGGTAAAGCTGCGACTTCCACTGCTTTTTCTTCTACTGGACGAATAGCCCGAAACGGTCGGATTTTTGCCAAGTTCCTCTCTCCTTTACACAATCATTCGAACGGCTACAACACCTGTAATTTTGCTTATATTTTCCACAATATTCTCTTTTATTATATCATCAATTCCGTTATCAATATCAATCATTGTGTATGCCCAAGAATGTTTACTACGATTAATCATATCCGCAATATTAATATGATGTTCTGCTAAACATCCTGTAATTTGTCCTACCATGTTCGGAACGTTTTGATGCATTATTGTAATACGTTTCTTTCCTATATACGGCAGTTCGACGTTTGGATAGTTTACTGAATTACGAATATTTCCTGTCTCTAAATATTCACGTAATTGACGTGCTGCCATGACCGCACAATTTTCTTCCGATTCAGATGTAGATGCACCAAGGTGAGGCGTTGCTGTTACATTTTTCATCTTTATAACATTTTCATTTGGGAAGTCCGTTACGTAATGTGTAATAATATCTTCTTCTAACGCTTTTTGAAGAACCTTTTCATCCACAAGTTCCCCTCTAGAGAAATTGAATAGACGCATACCTTTTTTCATCTTCTCTACAGCGTGTTCACCAATAATTCCCTTCGTTTGATTCGTAAGAGGAATATGCAGTGTAATATAATCACATGTTGCAAAAATTTCATCTAAACTAAATGCTCTTTGTACATGTGTAGAAAGGCGCCAAGCTGTTTCTACTGAAATGTAAGGATCATATCCGACAACATCCATTCCTAAAGCTAGCGCATCATTCGCAACTAAAGCACCGATTGCACCAAGGCCAATAACCCCTAAACGTTTCCCCGCAATTTCTGATCCAACAAATTGTTTTTTCCCTGATTCAACTAGCTGAGGTACTTCTTCACCCTCTAGATTTTTCGTCCAGCTTACGCCATTAATAATGTTACGTGAAGACATAATAAGACTTGCGATAATGAGTTCCTTTACTGCATTGGCATTAGCTCCTGGTGTATTAAATACTACAATCCCTTTTTCTGTACATCGCTCGACAGGAATATTATTTACACCAGCACCAGCTCTTGCAATCGCCTTTAAGTCTTTTGAAAACTCTTCTTGATGTAAAGAATAGCTGCGAAGTAAAATGCCATCTGGGTATTCCATTCTATCCCCTACTTCATAACGCTCTCCGCCAAGAACTTGCAAACCTTTTTCTGCAATTTGATTTAACGTTTGAACACGAAACATATCCCCATCTCCCTATCTATTCTCAAGCTCAAATTCCTTCATATAATTCACTAATTGCTGCACACCGTGTGCTGGCATCGCATTGTAAATACTTGCACGCATACCACCTACTGAGCGATGTCCTTTTAGCGTAACAAGGCCGCGTTCTTTCGCTTTTTGTAAAAACTCACTGTTCAGCTCTTCTGACGGTGTTGTAAACGGAATGTTCATAAGTGATCGATACGTAGGATCAACTGGTGAAGTAAACAATTTTGATTCATCTAAGAAATTGTAAAGAAGTGAAGATTTCATTCTATTTTGTTCTTCAATCGCAGATACGCCGCCTTGCTCTTTCAACCACTCTAATACAAGTTTCGTTACGTAAATACTAAAGGATGGCGGTGTATTATATAAGGAGTTATTTTTGCTGTAAGTTTCATAGTTTAACATTGTAGGACAAGAGCGATCTGCTCCTCCAATTAAATCTCTTTTTATAATCGCAATCGTTAAGCCCGCTGGCCCTAAATTCTTTTGCGCACCCGCATATATAAGACCAAACTTCGAAACATCATATTGTTCTGATAAAATATTTGAGGACATATCCGCAACGAGCGGTACTTTATCTACATGTGGAATATCCACATATTTTGTCCCCTCAATTGTATTGTTCGTTGTAATATGTACATAATCTAGTTCTTCATCATTTGGTAAATCATCCATTTTAGGAATCGTAGTAAACTTCTCTTTTGCAGAAGAAGCAATCACTTGTACTTCCCCTACTTTTTCGGCTTCTTGCAGCGCCTTTTTAGACCATGATCCTGTCAGTACGTACCCAGCTTTTTTATACGTACTCATTAAATTTAACGGTATCATTGAGAACTGTAATGACGCACCGCCTTGTAAAAACAATACTTCATACTCATCAGGAATGTTCATTAATTCACGAAGTAAGTTACTCGCTTCATCTATAATACTTTGGAAATAAGAAGATCTATGGCTCATTTCCATAACAGACATGCCTGTCCCGTTATAATTTACAAGCTCCTTTTGCACTTTCTCTAAAACTGGCAAAGGGAGTATAGATGGTCCTGCTGAAAAATTATACACTCTCTCCATCACCCGGATAACCTCCCTATTTCTCATTCGATTATTTTTTAAACTTTCTGAATTATAACCTGAAATATAATATATGGTCAATTTGTTTTCTATTATTACAGCGCAAGACGCGATGGAATCGCTTGCAAGTGCAGACTTTTTTATAAACATACAAAAAAGTGTTAAGTACATAATCGTACTTAACACTCTAGTAATAAAGTATAATAGCTACTTACTCGTAAAGAACCGATCAAAAATTTGATAAATAGCTGAAAGACCAAAGAGCCAATAAATGGTATCCACAAGCGCCGGCATAGAACCAAACCATTCCTCAACTACATTGTAATCTAACGCCACAAACAACCAATTCAAACCGCCAAGAATCACCAGTATTACTGTAAGGTAAGACAAAAATTTCATTATGATTGCCCCCTAGGTGATAAGATGGTGAAAGGCCTTTCACTAAAATATATGTAATAGATTCTAAAACTTACCTATTTTATAAAAATTATTTTCGATACCATCCATTAATAACTGCCTCTGCTTCTTTACTATGTATTTGATACGAATGATTACTATCATTAGAGCCAATAAACCATATTGAAAACCCTTTAAAATACGGCTTCGGTTCTAATACATCACGGTAAGCACGCCACCCGTTAAGTTGTACATCTTTTGAAAACACATTCGTAACATCTGGGTTCCACGGATTTTGCAGTCCAAGTTCACGTGCTGGCACGTTAAATCCGCCAAAATACACTGGCTTTCCTGTTGTTTTATGTAATTTCTCAAGTTGCTGAACGACATTTTGGCCACGATTATATACTGTCGTCGCAAATAAACTTTGTTTTACTTCTTCGTACGATGGATTTCTTTTTCCTGAAACTTCAAACCAACTATCAATACTTACGATGTCCACCTTTTTTAAATACGGACGATTTATTTTTGCGAGAAACTTCGCTTCATAAGATGGATCAAAACTTGCAGTTAACCACCAGTTCATTTGATACAAAACATTTCCTTTATACTGCTGGCGAACAAAATCGATTGTATCATTCCAATATCCTTCTGCATATTCCATGTTAACGAAATTAGAAGCGATTTTCAGCCCGTAAACATTGTACTTACTTGTAATGGAATTAAAAATATCTTGTAAAACAACTGTTTTCCAATTCCAGAAGAAATCGTTAATATTACTCGGGTTCCATTCCGTCTCTCCAATATTTCCTTGCTGAATAAACGGGAACGGCTCCACTATAACTTGAATATTACGCTTTAATAATTCTTGAATTAAAATAATAGCTTGTTTCTTTTGCACCTGATTAATTACCATATTAGCAGAATTCACATTCGGAATATCAACTTGGATCGGTACATTCACCGTATTTAAATTCAAACGCTCCACATCTGCTAATACTTTCTCTACATTGCCTACTTCCCATACCGTTACGTTTCCTGATTTTATTTTTCCAGATTGAACAGTATTTACATCTGCCTGTACATTTCCCTGGAAACAAAAAGAAAACAACATGATACACACTCCTAAAAAACTTACTAAACTCTTATTTTTTTTCACAACTTTCCCCCATAATTTTTGACTTTCTTGATTATTTTATACAACATTTCACATATATTCCAGAAAAATTAAATACATTTCCATTAATTAAAGTGTTATCCATATAATCTCCCTAAAAATAGTAAGGTAAATAAAAAAAAAGACCCTTACATATAGTAAGAGTCTCTTCACATATCATCTCGGCTTTAAAGTTAATACTTTCCCTTCAATTCCGTCTGTATTTAAAGTAGTCGTATGATACTCACCATTTACCCAATCATCTATTTGATCATGATACCAATCACTTCTAAAATGTCCTGATTGTCCCGGCCCTACGATATGGTAACCGTTTGACATATCTTTCGTATCAATTACGAATCGCCAAGAAGCTCCGTGATTGACAATACCGTTATCTCCGTAACTCGCTGCTTGAACAGTAACTTGACTTCCGCCAATTGGAATTGGTTTTTCGCGATTAAACGCAAGTAGCGCTAACATACTAGATGATTTTGAAATTGGATGTGTAAAAGCAAGTTGATGGTAATCGCCCCACTCCCACTCCGCAACATCAGGTCCATATTCCTTCTGTAATTTCTTCATTACATTCTCGTACGATGTATGCACAACTTTCGTGAAGCCTCCGTACTTCGTAAACCAAGCGCTATTTTCTCCTGCTACTTGTTTTCGAATCAATTCATCAACAACTTGTGACTTCCCTTCAAATAACTCCATCACATCTTTTGGAATTTCTTTTGGAAATAACGTATTCGAAATCTCTTTCATTAACAAATGGAAAATTAATGGTGCCGCTTCATCTTTACTATCGTAAAAATTCCACTTTGTTAATTGTTTTACGCCTTCTTTCTCTACTTCATTTAAAGATGTTTTATTTAATTCTTTTAAAAATATAGGAGCAAATTCTTTCCCGTATAAATTTTTTTGATCCATCTGTAACTCTTCTAAATCTTTTACCGTATACTTATCCTTCTCTTGCAAAAACTCTTGAATACGCATTTGCCTATACGGTTGCGCCCACGTATTACTAATATGGTACGGATAATTATCATCAACAATTTTATTATTCGCAGTTGAAATAAACCCTTGTTCTGGATTTATTACTTTTGGAAGCTGCTCAAACGGAATATATCCTTCCCATTCATACTCATCTGTCCATCCAGGAACTGGCAAACTACCATCGCCTTTTTTACGCACTGGTATATTTCCATTTGCTTTATAAGCAATCGTGCCATCGTTTGATGCAAACACAAAATTTTGAGTTGGTGTATGAAAATCTTGAAGAGCTGTTTCAAACTCATTCCAGTTTTTTGCTTTATTCATATTTAATACTGCCTTTAATTCAGCGGAAGGCTCCAAAGCAGTCCATTTCAAAGCGAATACTGTTTTCGTTTTCTCTTTCCCTTTATCTGCAAACTCTGAAATGACTGGACCATGCCTCGTAACCGTCACGTTATACGGAATTGTTTTCCCGCCTTTTACTTTAATAGACTCATCAACAATAGTAGCCTTTTCCCACTTATCGTTATACAAAAATTCATTTTCATTATTAGGATTTCGCTTCTCAATATATAAATCTTGCACATCAGGACCTGTATTCGTAACGCCCCATGCTATTTTGTCATTGTGACCTAATATAACACCTGGCACTCCCGCGAAAATAACGCCACTCACATTTAAGTCTTTCATTTCAAGTTTCGATTGATACCATATTGAAGGTGTCGCAAGAGATAAATGAGGATCATCCGCTAGAATCGGCTTACCAGACACACTCTTTTCACCGCTTATCACCCAGTTATTACTACCATTAAACTCTGGTGGAATGACCGTTTTTGCAAAACTTTGTGCTACGTCCACATTTGTATTTTTCAGTTCAGCTAGCAATCTAGGTGCATCTTTTGGATATGTAGGAAATAGCTCATTTGCTTGCTCTTTCGGTAGGTTTTTCAGCGCCCAATATCGAAATGCCTGTCCGTGCCAATGTCCCCCCAAATCAAACGCCATATACTTTCCAATCGTTAAAGAATCCACGATTGACCATTCAGCAGGCTCATAGCCTAATAAAGTAAACTCAACTGGCAATTTCTTTTCCTCTTTCGCCTCGCGTATAAAAGCGTTTACGCCATCAGCAAATGACTGCAGGGCATATTTCGCTTCTCCGTCATATTGACTAACAGACGCTTCGGCTGCTCGCCGTAAACCGAGCGTTCGAAACAACTTATCTCGATCAACAGCTGCCTCCCCTACAACTTCACTTAACATACCAGAAGCTTGTCTTCTACTTAAATCCATTTGAAACAAACGATCTTGCGCTTGTACGTACCCTTGCGAGAAATATAAATCATGCGCATTTTCCGCTTTAATATGCGGTACACCTTTACTATCTCGCTTTACCGCAACAGCATGTTGTAAATCCTCTAGCTTTATCGTTCCATCTATCTTTGGCACAGAACTAAGCGTATATATGTTCAAAAAAATCGCTGTACAGATAACTAACAAAAGAACGATACTACTAGACCAAATAAAAATTCTCTTACCCCTAGTTCGTTTCTTCTTTATGACGACTTCCATATCCATATAACCCCTCCTTTCTCAAACTATTCGCTTCTATTTAAGGAAGAACCTTTTAGAAAAGTTGAAAAACCCCCTTCATTTTCCTACAAATGAAGGGGGTTTTCTTAACGTTTGTTACGCCAGCTTTCATTATGACCAAGATTTGACTCGGTCGCTAATTGCACATCATATGATACTTCACTAAAGAATCGCTTATCTACTTGTTTTGGTACAATGCGTCTCTCATCATCAATTTCGTCATATTCATATGAACCACGGTTCACTGTATCCGCTTTATAAAATTGAATCTCAAATACACATACATCTTCTTCACCTTCATATCCGATCGGCGCTCCGCTAAATGAAAGTTCCGCTCCTAATCCAGTTCGAGTATCTTCTTTATAAAATGTATAATAAACACCGCCATCTTGAACCGATCCGCGAGTCCATCCAAGTTTCGTCATCTTACCAAATAACGAGCGACCATTTAATAAAATACCGCCAAATCTCTCAATAGCAATCTCATCATTCTCTTCTACTACAAACACTGGACGTTCAATTTGTACAAACGGCTGAACAATTCCCGCAATTGTCAGTTGCCCTTTCCACAATTCCTTTTCCGCCTCGGATAATTCTAACGGATGAATTAAACCAATAACAGTTCCAGATGAAAGTTCATGATTCTCTCCTATCATTGAATAAAACGTATCATCCTCCGCATAACGGAACGTTTTCAGCAACTTTCCTTCCGTATATTCACCCCAAATAAGTGAAATGGCAAATTGCTTCATAATTGGATTTTCCAAAAATACCGGCTTCCACGTATCGTATGACCAATAGCGCTTTAGTGATAGAGCAGTTTCCAAGCGTTGTTTCTGCATAGAAAGAGCACTTCGGAATTCCTTCTTTAAAGAGGATAACTCTTTCTTAGCCTCCTCAGCTTTTACTACATCATCTTTTGCATTCGGCTTCGGAAGTGACTTCATACGTTTTCCTTCTTCTGTCTCTAATTCAATTTTTGAATCTGAAGTTAAAATAGAAGTAAAAATTCGATTCCCAAAATCAATCGGCTTTTCACCACGTATAGTAAAACCAAGATCCGGTACCAGTTGATCTTCCAGCTCTTCTTCCGTTATACCGCGTGTTTGCGCAGCAAGACCTAGTGCTTCTTTTGCCGCATTACGCACTAACTTATGCTTATATTTAAATGTCATCGCTTGAATAGACACAAGTGCAAGCTTAGATGAGGACAACCCTAGAGCCCGAACAGCATCTGCTGCAATCTTTCCTCTCATATGAAGCACCCATTCATCAATTTGCTTTTTAAGTATGCCGACCATTTTGTCATCGCTATACATTCCATATAATGAAAGGATTCCGCGTTTCTTCACATCTGCATCTTGAGAAATCCATATTTGATATATTGTTTGCACATACTCTTTCAAGTCTTGCTCATTCAAAGTACCACCAATTACTTCAGCTGCCTCTTTCTTCTCAATAACAGAATCTGAAATATACTGTTGTAAATAGGCTAACGGAATTGTTGCATCTGCTATTTCATTTGAATTACGAAGACGGATTTGTGGTTCATTCCCCATCCATTGCACAAATGAATTTCTTTTTTGTTCCGTTACTATACGACTGCAAAGTTCTTCTATATTTTCTGAATCTCCACCCACTTCAAGTAACGGAGCAAATTTCTCAACAAAAGAAGCATTCTTCTTTTCTTGTAAAGCTTCCTGTACAAGTTGCATATACTTTTCAATCTTATAATCTATTAGTATTTCCATCACATGTTCACGGACAATTTTCTTTTTATTATTAAGTTCGGCTGCTACATCTTCTGCCGACTCTACATCTTTCGAAAGCAGTCTCACTACAGACTCACGGATTTTTTTAGAAGAAGCACCTAAGCTTTTGATTAAAATCGGACGCATTTTAACCATGTTTTCCCTCGCTAATTCATCCAAAATATATGCTTTTGCCTGAGCAGAATACTCATCAAATCGTTCAATTATGTACGCTTGTTCTTTTACAATGACATGAACAAGCGCTTCCTTCGCCTTGTTTCTCTCTTCACTGTAGCATGCAGCTTGTTCAACTGCATAAGTGATAAGCTTTGCCTTACTTAATCCATACGAAAGAAGATCTTCTAATACTTGTTTCGGTTCTATCCCTCTGACAGAACATTCGTACAGAAGTTCGTATAAATTAACGTTATATTCATCTCCGAATTGCAGTGTAAGTACAGCTTCCCTCTTCGCTACATCATCTAAATCCCAAAGGAGTGTAACCTCTAATACTGGCATCCCCCAATACATACTTCTATACTTAGGATCTTTAAGTATTTGCTCCATATCCTCAAGTGACAATTTCCCTAGTAAATAATCACGATATGTATCACGTATTGTAGACAATTTAATTTGCAAAGCAGCGACAAAAAATTCTTCTCGCATTCTCCCTCTATTTAACTCATACCCTTTTCCAGCTAACGTTCGTACGATAATGAGATAATTAATTTTACTTACATATTGCAAAGTACGTTGAACAAATTCAGGATTTTCTTCCGCCACGGAGCATAACATTTCATATTCATACGTCTTACAAAATCCTTCATTATTTAAATCATGTTGCCTCAGCCGGTGTGCAAAGAATCTTTCCTCAGAAATCCAAAACTGTTTACAAAAACTTTGAATTTCATCATAGGTTTTCTTATTTACACTCCCTGTTCGTTTATAGTTTTGAGGCTGATTGAGAGCTTGACACACGTAACGCGTAGCATGATTCATAAAACCCCAAACGTTTTTCTTCGCTAATATTTCAACATATCGCTTCGCAACATTTGAATACTGATGAATACTAAATAATAGCCGCCAAATGTATTCTGGTAAGCTTCCACCTAAAAATAATTCCCTATCACTTTCACCTTTTATATATCTTTCAACTGCTTCAATCTTTTCCTTTTCTCCATTCAAATTCAATATAAATTCAGCATGTTCTTTTAATCTCTCGTCCAATAAAGAGCTATATGTACAGAATCTCTCATAATCTACTTCAAACATTACGAGAAGTAACGATAATTGCTGTTGATTTGATAATTTTGATAACCACTCTTCTATATAGTTCGGATTCTCACCTATTAATTCTCGAAGAAAAACATACGCTTCATCCACATAACTTGAAATATTAGTTAAATATTTACATGCACTTACTACAAGTTTCTCCAAAGGAAGTTCACTTTTTTCTAAATAAACCTTCATATTAGAAAAGTCCACATATTTAAACCTTATTATAAGAACGTTTAACAATTGCTCCCCTAACAAATAATAAAATAACCGAAAGAAAGCCGGATCTTGTTTATGTACTTTCCTAAAATCGCTTATAAATCGCTCCGCAAAATCGGCTCTCTTTTGATCTCTAATTGTCGTTAGTTGAATATCTTTTAAAATTGCTTCTTCTCTCGATTCTAAATACCGCAGTGCTAATTGTTTCTGCTCTTCTGTCATATTAATATATTGAAACAACTTTGATGTACTAGTTATCAAACTCTGTTCCTCCCGCATCTTTTTATCTATTATAAAAGCAAAATACCCATATTTTTTCTCTATCATTCAAAAATAGTATAGCATACAACCTACCGAATACGAACGTATATTCTGTATTAAATTTATGTAAATAAAAAAACACTACTCAAAATACTTCTCCTTCGCTCTAAACTTCCTATTACACACTTTTCCTCACTAATATCCCCACACCAATTCCTCAAAATCCCCTTTACATAAGCGAACGTTCCCTTATTATTTTCAAACGCAATTTTAAGTGCCTCTAGTACTCTATCTCCTGAAATCCTTTGCATCCATTCCTTTAATTCCTTCGCGATATATGGAGATAGATTACTAATGTTTTGTTCGTAAAACTTATAAACTTCACTATGCGGAGTGGCATCCTCTACTCTTTCTACCTCTTCTGCCTCTTCCTTCTCTTGAATAATCGCTTGTTGCGAATTACTACTAACCTCTTCCTCTGGCATTCCAAAATGTTGAAGTAATAACGGAATCTTGCATTCTTCTTCAATACATTTACGTAAAAACATATGCAGGAACTCTTTACTTTTCACCATTTTCAGCTCACGTAATACACATTTCTCTATGTTCATATTAAAAATAGGATTATAGTGTAACCAATTTATAATGAATAACTCTTTCGTTTCCGCATCATATAAAATCTTCCCGTATTCCACAAACCGGTTCAATAACTTCTCAACAGTCTCCATACTGTAACCAGTTTCAAGCTCTGCCAAACGCTTCGGTAATATGTAAATACCACATTGCTTCGTTTTCGTACCAGTTAACAAATATATGTAAAAATAACGCTCTTCTGGCGTTAAATCTAAAATAAATTCATCTTGCCAAAAGTTCACCTGCACATTACGGTACACCGCCATCAGTTTCCCCTCCGCTCTTTACTAGTAAAAAGGAAAATTCCAATCCTTCAATATAAATATAGGAATGAGCAAACGGTTTTGGCATTCGAGTTCCAAATTTTTTTACTACTACTACGCCGGTTTTATTTTTTCGCACTTGTTTTGTTCTTGTAGTTGTTTTTGTTTTTGTTTTTTCTTAGTGATTTATTACTTGGTAGGTGCTTATGAGGGGCTTTGAAGGGGCTTATATAGTTTTTTCATTCCCCTCTTATCTAATATCTAATTACAAATGTCTCCAACAATCTTCATACATTGCAGACAACCATTATGATTCACCTGCTCATATTTACCCGAAAACAAAAAGCACTTGTTGCCTTCATAGACAATTCAGTGCTTAAGGTTGAAAGTTTATAAATAAGAGTGTCTACAATCGACATAGTTGATTGAAATATTTATTTTAGTAACGATAATATGATACATACCGTATTATCTACAACTGAACGTTCTGGGCGAGATTTCATTAACACTGTTAATCCAATTAATGAAGTGACTAGCGTTTGTGCTAAAGCTTTAGCATTCACATCACTTTGCAGTTCTCCAGACTGAATACCTTTGGCGATTAATTCTTGAAATATAATTGAAAGGTACATTTGATGTTCTCTAGTCAACACTTCAAATTTTTCATTATGAGGAGAAAGCTCAACCATTGTGTTAATACAAAAACAGCCTTTATTTGATTCTCTTTTATATTCCTCTTCCACCATATTTTCAAAAAATGTACGAATGGCCTCTTTTACAGATCGTTCTTTTTGAAGTTTTGTTCGAATGCTGGTCGCGTGTATATTTGTGTATCTCCGTAATGCAGCTTCAAACAGCCCTTCTTTATCACCAAATGCCGCATATAAACTCGGTCTTTGTATTTCCATTTTAGCAGTTAGATCACTTAATGAAGTAGCAGCGTATCCTTTCTCCCAAAAAAGTTGCATAGCAGCATCCAAAGCTTTTTCTTTATCAAATTCGCGTAGTCGAGCCATTTAACCCCTCCTCTTTTTTTACCTCTTTTTTTACCTGTTTTCTAAATTACAAATCACGTTTTTATGTACCAATCAGTATATTATATATCGTATTAAATTATAAATGATATGTCAAAATAAACTGAAATCAATTCACTTGACACAATAATTTATCCCTGGTTATATTTTATTTAATAAATAAAATACCGTTCGGTACATTATTTTAAAAACAAAAGGAGATGATATTATGGATGCTAAAGAACAAATGACAACTGCTTTTACACAGAATAATGATCAGTTCCAATCAACTATCAATACAATCATGCCCCGCTATATAACTCTATTATTTTCAATAGCTTGCGGGATGGCTGTGGCGAATATATACTTCGCTCATCCCCTACTTGATTCTTTATCAAATGAGTTTAAAATCAACCATTCAACTATTGGCTTCGTTATTACTATTACTCAAGTTTGTTATGCACTCGGATTACTTTTATTAGTTCCACTTGGTGATTTGTTAAACCAAAAAAGACTTATTATTTTCCAAATGCTTTTATCCGTTTTCGCTTTAATTGTAATCGGATCTGCTCCTTCAAGTACCGTACTTTTTATAGGTATGGCCTTAGTCGGAATTCTTGCGACTGTTACGCAGACACTCGTCGCATACGCATCCATTTTAGCTAATCCAAAAGACCGTGGGCGAATAGTAGGTTCCGTCACGAGTGGTGTCGTAATAGGAATTCTACTTGCACGTACATTTTCCGGAACATTAACAGATCTAGCCGGATGGCGTTCCGTTTATCTTACCTCTGCTGTACTTATGCTCTTCGTAATTTGTTTGTTATATCGTAATTTACCTAATTTTGAACATAAAAAAACAGCTATGACCTATCGTAAATTATTACATTCCGTTCTCTTATTATTTGTAGAAGAGCGCCACTTACGCATTCGCGGAATATTAGCATTGCTCATTTTCACTTCATTCAGTATTTTATGGACTTCATTAGTTTTACCTCTAAGTGCTGCACCATAAAATCTATCACATACAGCTATCGGAGTATTTGGTCTTGCTGGAGTTGCTGGTGCATTAGCTGCCACTAAGGCCGGACAACTTGCTGATCACGGATTCGGAGAAAGAACTACTGGCATAGCCTTATCCTTATTATTACTTTCATGGCTCTTAATTAAATTAATGAACCATTCTCTATTCCTACTAGTTATCGGTGTTATCCTTTTAGATTTAGCTGTGCAAGCTGTACATGTAACCAATCAAAGTATGCTGTTCACAGTGCGTCCCGAAGCAAGAAGTCGACTCACTGCCAGTTACATGATTTTTTATTCTATCGGTAGTGCTACAGGTGCAATTCTTTCAACAAATATGTATGCAAAATATGGTTGGGATGGGGTATGCATATTAGGTGTATCTGTTAGTGCTTGTGCTCTTTTATTTTGGGCAATGACCTTACGGCGATCATCATAAATAAAAGGAGAATAATTTATTAGTGCATTTTTTAATATACTTTTTCTACAAGCCTATACAATTGTGAAAAATACGATTCATGATTCGCCAGAACGAACAAAATCCGCTATGAATAATTTCCTAAACACTGTAGCAATTTCATATGTGCCACTACACGAAAAAGCAGTCGAAATTGCAAAAGAAGTTGGTATAGTTGAAATAAAACGTGAAAATAAAAAGAGCAGTTTGCTAAATGCTACAGAGAGTATTCAGAAAGAACTTGATAGAGGAAGACTTGGTTTCAAACGTAAATATGTTAGATGTTAGATGATCAAAAAAGGTGTCAATCTAAGCAAGATTGACACCTTTTTGATGAGAAAAACGAATGAACTCCCCTAGGAAATTATTCATCCCCCCTGTACACCTTATCCGTTAAAAACTTCTTCATTCAATTTATAAACCCTATCTCTTTTCTCATCACTTTTGACAAAAATAAGCTTTCCTTCTTTAACAAAACCTTCTAATAGTAAGCATACTTGTCCATATGCTTTCGGCTTATTCGTAGTGAATCTTTCATCGGGTATTTTACCAGCTCGTATTAATTGTTCGCACAGCTCCAGTGCACTTATTTCTTCAGAATTAAATAATCCTAATATATCTTGTTGCAATGGCGATAAAGGTACTGGTATTTCAGCTACCTCCACCTTTTCTTTTTCTTTTTCGTTTTCTTCTTCAAATAAATCTTCAAATGAAATTTGATTCATTACTTCTTTTCCTTTCTAACGATTGATTTGTATAACATGAACTGAATCCTATAAAGAGTAGTTATTGTTATGTATTACTTACCTTATTACATAAATCTCAAACTCATGTACATCGTTTCATATAGTATGTTTTGATTATACCAAATATACGTTCTGTCTTCTATCGTAGATTGAAAAAAGAAGCATTTTACTGTCCACAAATAGCGAAAAGGTATTTAGATGATTTTGTTGAATGGATTTATAAAAGTAAATTAAGCAAAAATAACTTCAACATCAACTTTTATTGTATATTTTTGAGTTACTTTACATTTCACTCTATATACCATTTTTAAATAGAGATGAATATTTATAGATATTATGATTAAGTTTCATGCAGATTAGTAAAATAGATATTTATTCCATAGAAATTTATGGTAAATACTTATCGTTTATATGTTATAATCACGATGTAAATATTTGATATAACAGGGGGGTTCCAAAATGGGCTTTAAAACAAGTAAAGTTAAAAATTTTTTCGGATTAGTAATAACTGCAGCACTAGCAACTACAACGATGGTAGGCACAGTAAATGCAGAAACAACTACGAAAACAAACTTTAATGAAAATAGCTATAAGGTAGTTAGCAATAATGACACTGTATTTACAGATGTACCAAAGGACCACTGGTCAAAAGTTGCTATCGATTACTTAGCGTCAGCAGGGATTTATAAGGGATATGGAAATGGGAAATTTGGTTTTGGGGACAATGTTACTAGAGGACAGGTAGCTTCTTTAGTCAATCGACATTTAGGTTTAATAGCAGACGATAAACAGGCGAATATGTTTAGTGACATTACAAATCATATGTTTGAAAAGGATATTAAAGCCATTGCGCAAGCTGGAATTATGAAAGGTGATGGAACAGGTACATTTCGTCCAGATGATGTATTAACTCGGTATGAGATGGCAGTAGTGTTACAAAAAGCATTTCAATTAAATTCAAAAGGACAAGAGAACTTTAAAGATGTACCAAAAGATCATTGGGCCTACGAATCTGCCAATGCACTGCGTAGTAACCGTATAGCACAAGGTGACGAGGCAGCTAATTTTAATGGCAACATGCTTGTGAAGCGTGAACAGTATGCCCAATTTTTCTATAATGCAATAGCAAAGAACAGATCTTATAATTTCAACATCAATTCAAAAGAAGAACTGAAACAAATGTTAACAACAGCTTTACAGAATGGGACGTTTGGTCCATTTAAATTAGATGCACTAGGTAAAGATATATCTGAGGTAAAAAAAGAATTTGGAGCGCCTGATGTTTGGAAGCAAGCACCATGTACAGAATGTGATGCACCTAATACAGCGGTATACGGAGATTATAATATTGATATGTACCCTTCGGACGCTAGATATATATGGGTGAAAATGGATATCTCTATCAACGAATTAAAAGAGTGGTTTGGTGAACCAGATGGAATCGGAGAGGATATGACTAGTGAAGGCTTTATATATAATCGAGGAAGCTATTCTCTTTATTTCAGCTTCTCTGATGGTTATATTCAACGCGCTGAAATTTCTAAAATTGAACATCATTAATACGTTACAAGCAATATAAAATATATACAGCATAAAAAAACCCTTCAAGAACACCCTTATTCTTGAGGGGGTTTATTTTGTTCCTATCCATTTTACATAATACAAAGCTATAAAAACTCCCCAAAGAACGCGATCAAGAGTAAAATTGGTCAATCTCAAGAATATCTACTATTTCATTCAACCAATCTATTATTAACAAAATATCTCTTCACCCTACTCAGCTCCTAAAATTTTTTCCCTACACCAACTATTTCACCTTAATAAATTTCTCAATATCCTAATAAATAAAAAACACTACCAATCGTAGTATTTGGTCTACCTCTACATTTCTATCAAGCTAAGAAAATCCAGCATCCAAAACAAAAAAGATAGCAAGGTCAATATTGTAGCACCTGTAAAACAGGCAGTCTCTAAAGCCTAGTTAAGCAGATACTGTAAGTATTCTATGTTACGCATGAAAAAGGATCTGATACGAATATCAGATCCTTTTTCACTGCTTCTTTTATAGATTTAAGTTCTTGATACATATATCGGTTCATACGTGCTTACATTATCATACACAGTTTTCGCAATACTAGGAGAAAGATTAACACATCCTCCAGATCCACTGGCTTTTTAATAGAATCAAAGTGTATTTTTATTTGTCGGACTTAATTTTTTCGCAATACTCTTCTAAAGTTAATCCCTTTTCTTTTAGATAAATAGCAACTTCTTTTCCTACATAACGATAGTGCCATGGCTCATACTTAATGCCAGTAATATTCTCTTTATCTTTCGGATAGCGGAGAATAAACCCATACTCTGCAGCATTCTTATCTAACCATTTGAATGCATCGGTAGTTTCAAATTTGGCATTTAAATCTTCTACAGTATTCTGCCATTCAACTGAAATAATGTCTAACGCTAATCCAGTATGATGTTCACTTGCACCAGGATACTGAAGATATTCCAATGCCTTAGCACTAGCCTCTTTATCCGACAAACCTTGAGATTTATAACTTTTAACTGACGCATCATAATAAGTTTGTTGTAATTTTATAGCTCGATAACCTGATCTTAAATAAAGATTGATTCCATCTTTTTTTGCAGCTGTTACCATATCCTGATAGGAAGTTGCAATTCTGCTATCTATTTTCATATTGGGCTTAGCATTTTGGGTGATACTTGTTAATTCAATCCCTAGTTCCTTTGGTAACATATGTTCTCTATTTACAAGAATAATTCTCCAATCATTAAGATCAGAGATAGGTAAAACATCTTTTTTATTCGCATTTATCTCATTTTTATTTTTATCGTTATTATTAGTAGTTTCCTGAGATGTTTGTTTTCCACTACAAGCAGCAAGGCTCCATCCCAATGTCAATACCAATGCTAAAATTATAAATTTTTTAATTGTATCTCATTCCCTTTTTGTTTATTAGTCTTTATACCAATTTCCCAACACATCTCTAGGAATATCCTTGAAATTTTCTAAAGAAACGGGGCCAACAAATTTTTTAATCCCATGATTTTTAGAATCTTCATCCGAATAATCTTTTAAAAATTGAATTTTAAAATGTGTCTTACCATCAGCATAGTCAGTTACTGTCGGTACGAATGCCGCTTGTCGTATACCAAAAGTTTCATCTTCATACTTCACAAATTGTATATAAGATAGTCCGCCAACCAATGTTTCTAATTTTTCTTGAGCAGAAATAAGATTTCCAAGAGAATAATAGATTAGTGTTTGATGTCCATCTTTATTTTGTTTCCACTCAATTGGTTGAATTACGTGTGGATGATTTCCAATTACTACATCTACACCTAAATCTGTTAAATATTGAGCAACTTCTTTTTGTTGCTTTGAAGGTGTAGAGGTATATTCTACTCCCCAATGCACCATAACAATCACCATATCAGAGCTACTCTTTGCCTTTTCCACATCATTTTGTATCGCTTTTTTATCAATTAAATTTAATGCCCAAGACTTATCAGCTGGAATTTTAATTCCATTCGTACCATATGTATAATTAAGTAACGCAAAGCGAATACCATTTTTGGTAATCGTTTTTATTTCATTACGCTCGTTTTGACTCTCATTAATACCTACTGGGATAACATCCGGATATTTCTTCCAGTATTCTCTTGTATTCAAAACACCTTTGATCCCCATATCCATAGCGTGATTTGTCGCTTGAGTCACTATATTGAATCCAGTGTCCACTAAAGATTGACCTACTTCTTCAGGTGTATTGAAAGTAGGATATCCCTGTACTTTTAGATTATTTCCTGCAATTGGAGTCTCCTGGTTCACTATAGCAAGATCACTTGATTTAACAGCTTTTTTGATATTTTCATAAATATAGTTATAATCATATGAACCGTCTTTTTGTTTGCCATCTTTAATTACTGCGTCATGATATAAATTATCACCCGTTGCTAATAAATTCACTACCGATTTTACTTTTTTATCTTCAATAAAATTAGGAGCCTTTTGAATAGGACTTTTATCTACCCAATTCGGTGCTTTTAATGATTTATCTGTATTTGATTGAGCCGGTGGTAATGATGCTTTAGATGTCTTAACATCTGTTTTATCACAAGCGGTTAAAATCACTAAAAAAATAAGACATAATAAAAAAAACTTTTTATTTCTCTGTAAATTATGTAACATGTAATCCTCTTTTCTGTTTTATTACTTATAACCAATTCTAACAAATAACTTTTAAACAGCTTATTTTGGTTTTACACTTTCTAACAACCTATCGTTTCCATCAGAATTAATAGATTGCTAGAAAAACATTATCCAACAGGATGTTAAATTTGAAATACCAGTTCCAATTGTAGTAGTTGGTTAATCTAAACAAGAGAGGAGAATAGCTCATATAGCCTCCTCTCTTGCTTTACGTTTGTGAGTGGCTCCAAAAAGAGGGAATCGCTGCCGTCCCCTCTTTAGATAGCGCGAAATCTGTGTAACTAATTTCTTTAAGTTGAGCGACAATCATTATTCTGATAACAACAAGTAAGACCCAAGAACTTATTTTATCAATATACGAATAAAGTAGCAATCTTTTCTCCACCCAATATAAAGAAGCCGATTAGGAGAAATAAAAAAGGAAGTAGCATTTTATATTTGTTGTTTCGTACTGTGAATTGTACATAAGTTTTAGCAAAAACAATAAATAAAGGCTCTGTTGCAAAGTTTTATTTTTAATTTATTATAGTAGCTCTAGAATCCATGTCCGTACAACTAATTTCTTTTCGTTCTTCCTAAAAAATATCCGTTCATTCTATTCAATTCCTAATCTCCCTATTTCTTCATTGATCAATAAAGTGAAACTTTAATCAGCCCTCACCAATCGGGCTGCCCGTTAATGTGGGATAAAAAAACAAGCCATCCAACTCAAATGAACTGGATGGCTCTATACCGTAAAGAAAATCTGTTATTAAATTACTTCAATTTCCCCTCAAAAACAATTTTTCTACCACACGGTTCAACTTCTGTTTTCCCGCCTTTCTTCACTTCATGAAAGATCGGCTCTTCCATGCGACGAGATGGTGCATATCCTTCTTGTTCCATACGTGCTAAACAGTCTGTAATTGTTTCATTTTCGAGAACTTCAAATTTCTTTTTATTAGGTTGTTTTGTCATGCCCTAACCTACTTTCTATTTTTCTTGATGCGAATTGATTCTTCATGTAAATAATATATAACATTGCGAGAATACCCATTATAATCATAACCGCAATAAAAAAGCTTGTATACTGTATTTTCTCTATAAATACGCCTCCTAATACAGGGCCCATAATGCTCCCTATACTAAAGGCGATTCCTGATAATATATTACCTGCTGGTAGTAAGTGTCTCGGTAATAAATCTGTCATGAATCCAAGTCCTAATGAGAAGCACGATCCAATGACCATACCGGCTAAAAGCATACAGGCAAAGACGATCCAGTAATATTGATTAAATACTGCTGCAAGTAGGAAAATGCCAGTACTTATGCTGAATGTCCATGTTAAAATACGGTCTCTTCCGTATTTATCACTCAATATACCGAGCGGAATTTGTGTAATAATACCCCCAATCGCGAATGCTGGTATTAAGAAAGAAACATCTGATACAGACCACCCTTTGCGAAGGGCGTATACTGGTAAATTACTATTTAGCATTGCTTCAAGCACACCATATGCAAGTGGACCAATAAGTGCAATCCAAGCTAATCCCACGACTTGTTTATAACGAGAAAAGGATGATTCACTTTCAGTTTTCGTTTCATCTTGTGCTGGGAATGCATTTTTCGTTGGTAAAAGTAAAATCCAGCCTATTAAGCAAAGTATAGTAGATATGATAAATGGCGTTGCTAGACCATACTGAACTGTACTTGCTAGATAAGGGCCAATTGCAAAACCAATTCCGCAGAATACGCCGTATATCGATACTTGCCTACCTATTTTACTAGGGTCTGTCGTTGTTGTAATCCACGTTTGTGTTCCGACATGAAGCATATGATCTCCAACGCCAACTAAAAATCTAAGAATAAACCATACCCAAAATGAAAATGTTTGTGTAAAAAAGAGTAATGAAATAATAACGAGAAAAACACCAATTACGATAATTGGTTTCATTCCAAATCTTTGCATCGGTTTTTCAAGAAATGGTGAAATAAATAATATCCCGATGTATAATGCCGTCGCATGAATACCGTTAATAGTTGAACTAACTCCTTCTTGTTCAAAAATCATGGCGATTGTAGGTAGTAACATTCCTTGTGATAAACCGGAAATTGCAGCAACTCCAGCCATAATCCAAAAAGTAAAACGCATTGACATCCTTTTCCCCCTCCTTCTCACACTTTCCACTTTTCATTATAAACGGTTTCTTTACATGCGTGTACGAATATTCACAATAAAAAAGAAGCTAAAAAATATAGTTTTTAGCTTCTTATCCTTCCCAAACTTGCGCTTTCACATGGTAATGAAAATGTTTAAAATATGGATTTTCATAAAATGAAGGACCATATAAGTATTGATGTGAATGAACTATTGGTTGCTGCTGCACTTGTAAAGGAACTACTGCTGGTGAAACTTGCATATACATCGGATCAATAATAATTTTTATATATTGATGATTATATGGAGAATGATATATTAAAAATGGATTATGCATTGACTCTCTCCCCTTATACATACAAATGCTATAGTATATGCAAGGTTTAATATTTCGGGAATTATTTATTGTCTAACCAATCCTCTACATGCTGTATAAATACATCTAAACAATCAATAAACGGTGAATGCCCGCAATCTTCTAACACCTTCAACTCCGCATTTGGCAAATGTTTCGCTAATTCCTCACCAACTACTTGTGGTACGACATAATCGCGGTCACCTTGTATGACGAGTGTTGGAGCTTGGATACGGTGAATGTGTCCATTTCCTCGCACAACACCATTATGTTCATCTGAAATATTAAATGTAACTAATGAATAATTCACATCAACGAAATTGCGCTGTGTTAACATATCATCTAAATACTTTTCATAACGATCCGGTTCAGGTTGATTATGTGTATATATTAATAGATTCCACACTGTACGGTAGTATACTTTATTCATATTTTTTATTGCATCTAGTACTGGTGCAATTTGCACTGGGTCTAGCGCAATTTCTTCTTTCGTTTTTAATAAACTCGATCCAATTGGTTGCCCGTTAATATCTTTTTTAAATATCGGGTACCCTTTCATCCCTACCGATTCTACTAATATTAGTTTTTCTACAAAAGTTGGGTAGCTCGCTGTAAACTCCATCGCAACACCACCGCCCATTGACCATCCCATTAACGAAAACTTCTCTAGCTTTAATTGATCGATAAATAGTTTTACATCTTCTGCGAAGTCTTGTAATGAATCTATCGGCTTATTATACGTCGATTGTCCAAATCCTCTTAAATCAATTGCGTAAATATGATATTGCTTTTGTAGTTTCTCAATAACTAAATCAAAGTGTTGTGACGATGTCATATTCCCATGAATGAGTACGAGCATTTCTTCATTTTGCCTTCCAACTTCTTGATACGCAATCGTTTCTCCATTCGATAGTGAAACAAACTCCATTGTTGCAGGCTTAATCATCACAATTTCCCCCATTCTTTTTAATAGAAAGAAAATTCTTTACTTACTTAAAGAATACCACGCAGAATGTATGTTCTCAACAAAAAAACTATACGAAATTTTTACATAATACAACATGTCTATTACTAGACAATTATAATAAAAAAGTATATAGTTAGCTAGGTAACTAATTTGAAAGGATCCAAATACATGGACGAAAAACAACATTTTTTCCACATTGTCAGTCAAACTTCTCGTAAGTTTACGAAGAAATTTAATGAACGTGTATCTCCAACAGGATTATTTAGTGCGCAGTGGGCTGTTATTTTCCGCATCAATCAAAGTGGATCTTGTACCCAAACAGAATTATGCCAGTATTTAAATGTGGAATCACCAACGATGACTCGCACATTAACTCGTATGGAAACGATGGGCTGGATTATTCGTACAGAAGGAAAAGATCGCCGTGAGAAGCTCATTTCATTATCGGAAACAGCACTAGAAATGATACCAGTATGGCAAGAAGAAGTTGATTCTTTTGAAGAAAAAACGCTAGAAGGTATTAAAGAAGAAGACTTACATCAAGCTTTTCAAGTGTTACAACAAATTATTAAAAATTTAGATTAAATTGGAGGGATGACGATGCAAAGTGAAAAACTTTGGACGAAGGATTTCCTCGGAACTTGTTTTAGTAGTCTGTTTCTCTTTTTAACATTTTACATGCTTATGACTACTCTGCCCGTCTACGTTATAGACGGCCTAAAAGGAAAACCTGAGGAAATTGGTTTAGTTGCAACTGTTTTTCTTATTTCATCTGTTTTATGTAGACCATTCACAGGAAAATGGCTCGATGATTTAGGAAGAAAAAAAATATTATTCATTTCACTTTCACTATTTTTAGCCGCTACTGTTATGTATTTCGGTACGCAAAGTTTATTTTTATTACTTGCCCTTCGTTTCTTACATGGTATTGGATTCGGAATGGCAACAACAGCAACTGGAACAATTGTAACTGATGTAGCACCAGCTCATAGACGCGGTGAAGCACTTGCTTATTACGGTGTATTTATGAGTCTACCAATGGTAATTGGTCCTTTTTTAGGTTTAACAATTATTTCTCATTTTTCATTTACTGCATTATTTATCGTTTGTTCGGTATTTTCATTACTCGCATTTTTATTAGGATTAATAGTGAATATTCCTCATGAAAAACCAGTAAGTAAACAAACACGAGAAAAAATGAAATGGAAAGACTTAATTGAACCATCTTCTATTCCGATTGCCCTAACAGGATTTGTTTTAGCCTTTTCTTATAGTGGTATTTTATCCTTTATTCCTATTTATGCAAAAGAACTCGGTTTAAGCGAAGTTGCTAGTTATTTCTTTATTTTATACGCACTTGTTGTTGTAATTTCTCGTCCATTCACAGGAAAAATCTTTGATCGTTTCGGTGAAAATGTACTTATTTATCCAGCTATCATTATTTTCACGATTGGAATGTTTATTTTAAGCCAAGCGCAAACTTCATTTTGGTTCCTTGGCGCAGGTATGCTAATCGGTTTAGGATACGGAACATTAATTCCAAGTTTCCAAACGATCGCGATTTCTGCCGCTCCAAACCATCGACGTGGTTCTGCGACAGCTACTTACTACTCGTTCTTTGATAGCGGCATTGGCTTTGGTTCTTTCATTTTAGGTATAGTCGCTGCCAAATCAAGTTATCATAATATGTATTTTATCGCAGCTATTATCGTTGCGTTCACTTTACTACTTTATTATGGATTACACGGACGAAAACAAAAATTCAAAAAGCAACATACAGACGGACAAATATCTGCTTAACGTTCATAAGGAAAGTAAACTTACCCGTTTACTTTCCTTATTTTGTATTTCTTTTACGACGAGCGTATACTTATAATAGAAACTAAAGGAGGTACCTATATGAAATTAAAAAAATCTCCCCTACTCTTACTTATGCTAACAGTGATATTTGGAATTACAGGGCTTGGTTTTACATACTTCAAACATAATAAAACGACCCCCTCGAAAAATAACGTGACGAAGGAAAACTGGTTAGACGATCCTTACTTACGCTGGTCGTATACACATATGAAAGAATTCACTTTAATAAATGAAGTAAAAAACAACCCTGACCAAGTTGCTCCCTTCCCTACCGCGTTACAAAGCTTAGACGATTTTGCTGTGGAGCGTGGATTTGGAAATACGACTCCCCTAAAAAAACTTTTAGACGAAAACAAAACAGATGCTTTTGTCGTTGTACAGAATGGTCAACTTGTTTATGAACGATATTTCAATGAATATAACGAGAGTGAACCTCATGGAATGGCATCGTTAGCCAAGGTGTTTACCGGTGCAATTATACAATCTCTCGCTGAAGAAAATCGAATTGACGTAGAGAAAACAGCTGAAACTTACATAAAAGAATTAAAAAATACACCATTCGGAACAGCTACACTTCAGCAATTACTGGACATGCAAGTTTCCGCTGAATACCCTACTCACGGATATATGCAGCTAGGACTAGAAAATCAAGATGCACAACTATATTTAGCTAGTAATATTTTACCCCGAGGTAAAAACTACGAGGGTCCTATGAAAATTTATGATATGTTACTAGAAGCAGAAGAAACTGCACCACCCGGCTCCGCTTTTTCTTACAATAACGGATCAACAGAAACACTCGCTTGGATTATCCGAACTATTACAGGGAAATCGTTAGCTGAAAATGTAAGCGAGCGAATTTGGTCTCAAATTGGTATGGAAGAAAACGCGTATTACGTTACAGATGAAACAAAAGTAGAACAAGCAAGCGCTGGCTTAAATGCAACTGCTAGAGATATGGCGAGGTTCGGACAATTACTATTAAGTAATGGTCAATATAACGGAAAACAAATCGTCCCTTCTGCTATTACAGAAAGTGTGAAAAATGTACAAGAAGGTGAGCTCGCAATTAGTCGTGGTGCTTCCATTTCTTATCATAATCAATGGTGGATTCCGCATAATGAACAAGGTGCTTTCGAAGTGTTAGGTAGTTACGGACAAACGCTTTACATCGATCCGAAAGCAAATATGGTAATCGTCCACTTCTCTTCTAACGCTGCGCCTAGTAATGAAATCCATTCGGTTTATTCCGATATGTATATTGATATTGCACATCATTTGGAAAAGCTTCCACAGTAGTGGCGGCTTTTTTTATTTACACAAATCCTATTCCAGTTATCACTTGGTTATTAGAAGTTGCCGAAAGAATTACTATGTGAGCCACGCCTAAACCCTATTTATCGTGATAATATTTTATAAATTTGAAAACACTAGTGCTTAGGAAAGGAGGGATTGCAAATGTCTGTGAAAAAACTATTAACTGGATTAATCATTTCACTTGCGATGATTGTAGTGATGACTACTTTAGGTTCGCTCTGTGTATTTGCCGAATCCGACGCTGTGAGACAGCCTATTGAGGTTGAATTGAATGATGATTACTTTAATCCGAATATCATCACTGTTTCGGCTGGAAAAACGACAACGTTGCTATTAAAAAACAAAGGAAATAGAGAACATACCTTTACGGTGAAAAAGCTCGGAATTGACGTAGAAGTCCCGTCAGGAAAAGAAATTACAATTACCGTAAAACCTGAAACTCCCGGTACATATGAACTAATATGTCGGTTCCACTACTTGAAAGGAATGGATGGAAAAGTAATAGTCAAATAACAAGCAATGTGGTACTACCCCTTACAAGACAGAATTATCAATCACTGAGTATTAATATTCTATAATTGAGTAACAGCTCCAAAACTGATTTTCAATAGAAAAAAAGGGGTACAAATTCAATTGTAGCCCTTTTTCCAAGTGTTTTTGTTTTTATGCGATTCCTATAATGATTATAAGAGTGAAGTATGGTTCGAAATAGCACTGATTATATGAACCAAATCGTCGCAATGAATCTCGTGCCCCGATCCTTCTAGAGTTAGTAATACAGCATGGGGAATTTCATTAACAAGAGCAAGACCATGCTCGTATGGAAGCACTATATCTTCTGTACCGTGGATAACCAAAGTAGGTATATTAATTTCTTTTAATTTCCCCTCATAAGAATCATCGCCTTTAAGAAGTGAGTAATTAAACATACTGAGTAGGTTATTTGCTCGTTTTATTTCTTTTTCTACCTGCTTATAAGCCCTCTTCTCGTCGAACTTATGCTTTGAACCACAGAGTAACACTGATCCTGTAACCAGGTAATTTGCAACAGATTCTTCATCCGACCAATTTAGTTTGGCCCCATTAGCATGGTAAGTGAGTATCTTCTCATCGATCGGTGGCAAATTCCGTTTGTTGTCTTCAGAGCCAAAAATACTTGATGCAATCAAAGTTATACTTAGAACTCTCTGAGGGTTCCTCAAGGCTACAATTTGAGCAATCATTCCACCCATTAGAAACAGCAGGAAAATAATATTAAATTGGCTTCCATTCACAGGAGTTTTGGCCTTGCATTTATGACTATTTGGTTGAGCAATCGATATGTTGTGCTGAAACGTCAATATATTTAAAAAAGGATCTCTCTTGATAAAGAGAGATCCTTTTCTTATTTCTTCTTCTTTTCTGTCGGTTGGCTTTGTTTAGCGAAATTAGATGAATCATCGAAATTAGGTTGCTTTTTACCAGCATTATTACTTCTACCTTTTCCCATATGTAATGCACCTCCCCTCATCCTTACTATTCCCAATAAAAAAAATCCTCTTGCATCCAAGAGGATTTTTTATTTGGCTCTTATTAATAATGCCAAACTGTTCTCGTAGTACTTCCAACACTTCCCGTCCTACCATAGCTTTTAACCATGGTGTTGATGGTGGCCATCATGCGTATAATTGTCTTGGAGTTTTCCTTTAAACAATACCTAAGTTCGGTTTCAGTCTTCGATTGCTTGGTAGACCGTGGTCCAGAAGTCTTGGATAAGATGCGATGGGGCCGGAGTGGACATCCCAACCTGGGTGAACAGAATTCCAATAAACTGTTTGTCTGGATCAGCGTAAGCTGTAGTGCCAGTTCCGCCATCCCAGCCGAATTGACCGATAGACGCGTAGTCTCCAAGATAGGTACGCACCGCCATCCCAAAGCCCCAGCCACCTTGTATCCCTTGTCCAAACGACAAATGGACGTTGTTTTTGGCCAAATCGTCTCGGTATACTTGTTGTTCAGGAGTAAGACGGTTGGTGGTCATCAGCTGGACTGCGGGCCTAGACAGAATCCGTTTGGTTCCATGCATCCCTTTATTCAACAGCATCTGCAAATACGCGTGATAATCATCGATGGTTGCGAGCAGCCCACCACCGCCTGCTTGAAATGCTGGAGGTTTGCTGTAACGTCCGCCTGCACCCTCATCCCACACGATGAACTCACCTGTCTGATCGGGGTTGAAGGCAGGTGGAAGCCGGTCAATCTTGAGCTCAGGCACGTAGAAACCAGTGTCCTTCATTCCCAGTGGATCGAATATGCGTTCGCGCAGGAACGACTCAAATGTCTGACCCGTGACCCTGGCAACAAGAATGCCGAGCACTTCAATACTGATATGATACTGCCACCGCTCTCCGGGATGGTAGCTTAGCGGAAGTGCACCTAGGCGACACATAAACTCATCTGGATCGGGCATATCCTGCCCTGGCGTGTCGAATATCCCACTCTCGAAGAACGCGTTCATGATCGGAGAACCCATCAACGTGAGATCCACTCCGAGCCCGAATGTGGAGGTCAACAGGTCTCGTACAGTGATAGGACGCCGTGCTGGGACGGTCTCTTCCAGTGGACCATCGGGCTGTTTCAACACCTGCCGGTCAGCGAGTTCGGGCAGCCATTTGTCTACTGGGTCGTCTAAATGCAGTTTGCACTCGTCGAGCAGAACCATTACTGGTGAAACTGCGATCGGCTTACTAGTGGACGCCAATCGAAAGATCGTGTCCCGACGCATTGGTGCGCCACCATCATGCCTCATTGTTCCAAGCGCTTCGACGTGCGTCTCGCCGTTTCGGCTGACTAAGGCGACGAGCCCAGGAATCTTTCCAGAATCGACATGCTGCGCCAGTATATTGCGCATTTTGCGCAATCCAGTTTCAGAAAAGCCTTTATTGTTTTGTCCCATTTTGTTCTCCTTTAGTTTAGAGTGAGATTTCTAATACATATTGACAATCAATTATTAGTTCTTCAAATAGAAAAATTCCCCTCTTTAATAATTTCGACAAAATGTATTTATGTAAATGGAGGCATCATACATCACTATCAACCTAAGATAAATTTATATCCATACTTCACAGAGAACGTTATTCTTTTTGTAGAAATATACAGAATGGATGGCGATGTGTTGCTATCCCATTGTAGATTAAGTAGGAAGAGGCACTCTGAGGATAGTGCCTTTTCTTTATAAAAAATCCAAATGCTGATACATAATGAATTAATAAAGATAGGCTAATTTAAATTTATAGAGATTTAATAATAAGGATAGTAGACTTATAAAATCTTAGTTAAGAGCGTCTCATAAGACTTAATCTCAAAAAAGGGGGTGATGTTTTGCGGAAAATCGGTTATATACATGTCAGTTCGACTAGCCAGAACCCTTCAAGGCAATTTCAGCAACTGAACGAAATTGGAATGGATATTATTTTTGAAGAAAAAGTTTCTGGAGCAACAAAGGATCGCGAGCAACTTCAAAAAATGTTAGAAGATTTACAGGAATGTGACATTATTTATGTTACAAACTTAACTCGGATCACTCGTAACACACAGGATTTAATTAAATTAATTGAGTTTATACGAGGTAAAAAAGCGAGCTTAAAATCACTAAAGGATACATAGCTAGATTTAGCAGATGTTTCTGGACCAAGTGTAATCCCTAGTTCACGAGCAAATTCACATTTCATCTGCTCGATTGCACTCGCAACAGCGGAAATATGAATTTCATTATTATTATTTTCGTGTCTTTGAATATTCATAATTACACCGCCATTTTATTCGTATATAACATGTGCGTAATTATGATATTTATACATAACACGATTCATTTCTGTCTCATATTCTGTCTAGTAAATTGCTTTTCTTTTTTATACTCGATTAGATGAATTTAGAACGCATCCGAATCTTTGATTCCTAAAACATTCATTTCTTCTTTAAATAAACGCCATGGCTCTACTATTATTGCTTTTTCACGACCATCCCTTAAGGTGAAAACTCTTAAATATCCCATCATACACTCTCCTAAATATTTAAATTCACATCTCATTTTTATTGCTATTGCTATACATATTTATAACCTTCAAATACAAAAATAATAAGTTTTCTACTGAATAAAGACCTAAATACAGATACCCCCTATTTACTTTAGGATGCTTTTTTAATTTCATTCACTCATTAGAACAAAAAAATTGATGGCTTCTCCACCAAAAGAATTATGCTTCTGTTTTTAAAGTAACTCCAAAGAAAGTAATATTGCGCTAAATACCACTTATATGTACGGTATATACAGATTTGAAATTCTGAATGATTTGTTACCTTATTTATAGGATCTAAGTGGAATTATAAAGTGGGCAATAGGGCCTTGTTCTGCGGTTCATCTTCAAATTCCAACTCCAATTTATAAAAGTAAGGGGATAATTATGAAAAAACAAGCAATCACTGTCATTTCAACCGCGTTAACGTGTTTTTTACTTTCTAATGTAGGACATGCTCAGGAAAAACCTAAGCAATATTACACCGTTTTATTAAAAGACCCATCAAAATTTGAGCAAGGCATCACTGAGATAAAAAAGGAGAATGGAGAAATTACTTATACTGTCCCGGAGATAGGACTCATTCAATTCAAAGGAGATACACAAATTTCTAAAAATCAATCTCCATTATTTGAATCAGTTAATCCTTCTTTGCAAGTCGAAAAACCAGAGGTTCCTCATTCCATAAAAATGCCTAATTTATCAACTCTTTCAACAAAAACATTAGATACAAACCTACCTCCCTTATGGGATATGCAATGGGACATGAAGGAAATTACTCATAATGGAGAAAGTTATAAAAAAGAAACTGGCTCTCATAATGTGGTTGTTGGAATTATTGATTCAGGAGTCGATGTGGATCATCCTGACTTAGTAAAAAACCTTATTCCTGGATCTAAAAACTTCGTTCCAAAGGGAGGATTGAGAGGTACTGAACCTGAAGAGATAGGTGATATTAATAATATAAATGATATCAATGGCCATGGAACTCTCGTTTCAGGATCTATTGCTGCAAATGGGGAATTAAAAGGCGTTGCTCCTGATACGGGAATCAGAGCATATCGTGTATTTGGAAATAAATCAGCTGATGCAGCCTGGGTCATTAATGCCATCATCGAAGCAGCTAAGGATGATGTAGATGTTATCAACCTTAGTCTTGGTTCCTATTATGTAAATGGAAAAGTCTATGAAAATGGAAAACTTGTAGACAATGGATGGGCAGAAGTAGAAGGTTACAAACGTGCTATAGAATATGCCAATCAGCATGGTAGTGTAGTAGTAGCTTCTGCAGGAAATGATTCTGTAAACGTGGCTAATAAACAGGAGCTAAATAACTTTCTTAAACAAAAATATGAAAAAGAGGGGAAAATATTTACTGGTGTAGGAATAGAAGCACCTGGGGAATTACCAGGTGTAGTAACAGTGTCATCAACTGGTCCAACCGGACAACGTTCTGTATTCTCTAATTACGGAGAAGGGGTCATTGACATATCTGCTCCAGGAGGAGATTATCGTTTATGGCAACAATATGGCGAAGAAGTATGGTGGAATACTGGTCTTTTCCGACAAGAGGAAGTACTGACAACTTTTAATACTGGAAGATACTTATTTGCCGCTGGTACATCAATGGCAGTTCCGAAAGTATCCGCTACACTAGCTCTAATTATCAATCACTATAATTTTAAAAATCAACCGAAAAGATCAATTTCACACCTTTACAAAAACGGAATAAAGAAAGATATAGCACCTGATAAAGCCTCTTGGGGGAACGGACAGCTGGACGTATATAATGCTATTAAATAGTGAAAAGGAACTATGACAATTCATAGTTCCTTTTTTCGTTACTAAAAAGAGAATGTATCGTGAATGAAATGCATGCCCCTTGAATCTCATTATTTTCAGCATGAATTTCTCCACCGTGTTTTTTAACCAATTTTTCCACGATATACAAACCAAGTCCATGATGTAGTTGATTTGACCTTGAAAGGTCACCCTGGTAGAATTTGCTAAATAAAAACGGAATATCTTTTGTATTAAATCCAACCCCAGAATCCGAGATAGAAAAAGACATAACGTCTTCTTCTATCTCCACTTGCACATCAATTCTTCCTTTTTTTGGAGTAAAACGAATGCTATTAGAAATAATATTCGTAAGAATTTGATGCAAACGATTCGGATCAAGTGCAAACTTAAGATTTTTTTCTTCTGATTTAATAAGTAAAGTATAGGTTAATTGTATATCTTCATTTTCTGCCAATTCCTTAAACTCTTCAAGCATTTCTGGAATCATTTCAGCTGGAGCTATATTGCAAATCATAAGAGTGAAATCAGGGTTGTCCACTTCAGAGACTCTCCTCATTTCTTCTGTTAAATGCAATACTCTTTCTGTATTATTCTTAATTGTTTGCAAGTAGTGATGAATCCGTTTTTGATTATTTGGCATGGGTTCCATTAATACTTCTACATGAGACAAAATAATAGTTAACGGTGTTCGCAAATCATGTGCAATGGAAGCAACTATATCCCGACGTTCCTGTTCTAATTTCCATTGAACATACAATGAATTTTTTAATTCTTCCTTCATACTATTGAAAGAATCAATTAATATACCTATTTCATTTTCACTTTCATATTTTATTTCAAAGTCTAAATCCTTGTTTTTAATTTTTTGTGAGGCCATTATTACCTCTTTGATAGGTTTATTCAACTGTTTTCCTAAACGCTTAGCTAATAAATAAGAATAAAGCGTTAAAAATATAAAAGGAACAAGAAAAGCAATAATAAATACATATTCTATGTAATAATCAATAGATGCAGCTAATATGTATCGTGCAGCAAGCACACCAACTAGCTTACCATGACTTATAATTGGAATGTATTTTGTAATTAGTTTACCATTTTGAGTAGATGTATTTATTTTATGATACACTTCTTTATCATTTTTCAATAATTCATCGCTCAATGTACCATATAATCTATTTCCATTCGTATTCATAACTTGATAAGTAATTCCTTGCATTGGAATCACTTTCTCTAGTTTTTTTTGATAGGATAAATCTACTATTTTATCCCCATTCATTTCTACAAATTTTTCAATACTAGGCACTTGTTTTTCATAATGGTTGGCAGGTAAAACAGATTTTTCATTATAAATAAAAAGAAAAGAGTATATTAAAATTAACGTACAAACCGTACTGACAATACTTAAAAATATTACAGCTGCAAATGTTAGAATAAATTGGTTTTTCAACGATAATTTTTTTAACATTAACATTTCTCCAACTTATAGCCAACTCCCCATACGGTTTTAATATGGTAAGTTGACATACCTAAACTTAACTTAGCTCTTAAGTTATTAATATGTACTATTATTGTATTGAGATCCCCAACTGCATCCAGCCCCCAAATTTTTTCATAAATTTGTTCCTTAGAAAAGATTTGCCCTAGATTTACCGTTAAAAGCTCTAATATTTTAAACTCTTTACTCGTTACATCTATTTTTACTCCATCAATGAAAACATCATGCTGTGAATAGTTAATGGTCAAGTTTCCTAAGAAACGTTGATTTTGCAAGTTTACACGTTCTCTTTTCTCACGCCTCAAGTGGGCCTCAACACGTGCAATTAGCTCCTTAACTTGGAATGGTTTTGTAATATAGTCATCTCCACCAAAAGTAAAGCCTTTTACTTTATCTATTTCTGAATGTTTAGCACTCAAAAATAGAATCGGGCATTTTATTTGTTCACGAACGACCTTACAAAATTCAAAACCGTCCATTTTAGGCATCATAATATCTAAAATGACTAAATCAACTTGTGTTTTTAAATGATCTAGCGCTTGTTCTCCATTGTAGGCCTTGAGAACTTTATAATCACGATCAGAGAATATATCAGAGAGTACATCTACAATTTCTGACTCATCATCTACAACAAGAATCGTTCCATTCATAAAAAAACACTCCTTTCTAATTTAGATTAAAAATCTTATTATTTTGTAAAATATATTTTCTTGTTAATTAATATTCTTTTCATGAACAACTTTTTTATAGTAATAGTGGTTTGAAATGAAGAAAAATATCAATTGGAAGACTAAGAAAATAAAAAATATTAATATTATTGAGTAAATTTTAATTCCTCCCAATATATTTTGCAAGGCATAGATTGCTATAAACAGATTTACCCCCCCCAGAATAATTGGTACAAAGAAAATTATAGCAATTTGAACCCTTAATGTTTTTTTTATTTCATTGAAATTCAAACCAATTTTTCTTAAAGAGTGAAATATTTTTCTATCATTAGATATATCTTCATATAACTTAAACCAAAGAAGACTGGATAAAGCAATTAACAAGATAAAACCGATAAATAATGCTATTATCCATAAAACTGAAGTTAATTGAACTGTATTTTCATAATGTAGAAGACGAACACTGGACTGTTCCTTTATCTCTAAAGGGAGTGTCTCAAATAATTTTTTTAGTGCACTATAACCCTTATTATTTTCCTTGAAATCTAATGTGTAAAATGAAACATGTTGAGTAGGTAATGATCCCTTCTCTAATTCATTAAAAGTATCTGCTGGTACAAAAGCTACATTATCTATCCAAGATACCGAGTTAATCGCCTGTTTTTCGACCATATTTTTTACTATCAATTTTGTATTACCGTTATTTGTTTGGATATACAACTTATCGATATTCTCATTTTTTTTACTAAATAACAGGTTATCTTTTTTTGTTTCTGTCCAGTCCTTTATAAAGAATGAATCTGTTTGTAGTATAAAGGTTTTACCTTCTCCCTTTGATGAATTCAGTAATATACCTTCCCATTTTTTCTTATGAAATCCCTCAACCTCTCCTTTGAAGTTTTTCTCTAAAGCAGATTCTAGTGTATTCTCTTGTTTTTTATCAACAATAAATATAGCTGGCTGTGGGTGGCTATTTCGCATTCTTTGATCATTCAACTCTGAATATAAATATATGGAGCTGATTAATATCATTATCATTGATAAGAGTATTGAAACAAGGAAGATAATTTTAGCATTATAATAAAGTTTTTTCCTTAGACTTATAAATATTAGCATTCGAATGCCATTTAAATGCTTTTTTTCTTTATTGATTAAATAGGATACAGTCCCTACTAATCCGTGCGAACAAAAAAGGTACGTTCCTAATAATAAAAGAGTAGCTACAGGTAGAAAAGAGAATAATAGTACGGGTAAAGATGCATTAAGGATAAAAACATAAGAAATAACCAAAATTAACAGGGAAATAATGAATTTCTTCTTTGAAAACCTAGGTAAATCCTTTGGTTTTCTTGTCTCTTGAAATAATTCCAAAACAGAAATGCGTCCGATTTTATAATAACTACGCAATGAAACAAAAAAGAACAGAACTCCAAACAAAATAACTGTAAAAAAAGTAGCAATTGGAGAGAAGAAATAGGAAAATGACTCGCTTAAGAAGAGCGATTTCCCGATGAAATCAAAAAAGCTTTTGGATAGTACTATACCAATCATAATCCCAATTAAGATAGAAATTGCTCCAATTATCGAATTTTCTAAAACTATGATAATAAATAATTGTTTTTTTGAAGCTCCGAATGTTTTCCAAATACCAATTTCCTTTTTCCGTTCAGTAAGAAAATGGTCATAAGAATATGAAATGAAAAAGCATGAAAATAGCAAGATGATGAATTCACACGCAATTAACAGTTGCTCTATTCCAGAAACTTTTGGATATGAAAGAAATGCTGCGTACATATAAAAAATCGTAACTGATAGAATACAACTTACAAGATACACTATATACAGTGAAAGATTGCGAGTTATATTTTTAAGTGCGAGTGAAAATATTGACATCATTCTCCCCCACTTCTTTAGATATATAGAGTAGTATACGTTGATTGAAACTGAATTGCTTTTCTTCATGGGAACGTTGCATCTCATGAACAATCTTGCCATCTTTCAAAAATATGACCCTGTTGCAAAAACTAGCAGCTACAGAGTCGTGAGTTACCATTAAGATTGTTGATTTATGTGTTTCATTCAATGTTTTTAGTATATTCAATACATCATAAGCAGATTTTGAATCTAGATTTCCCGTCGGTTCATCAGCAAATAACAGATAAGGATCGTTAATTAACGAACGAATAATAGCAGCTCTTTGCTGTTGTCCCCCAGAGATTTCATAGGGATACTTTGGCAAAAGCGGTTCAATATTTAGTTCATTCACTAATGTTTCGAGTTTATCCCTAACACCCTTTTTGCTCCCCATTCTTAAAGCTGCGGGTAGAAGAATATTTTCTTCAATTGTTAAGTGATCTAACAAATTGTAATTTTGAAAAATAAAACCAATATTTTCACGACGATAATTGCTTAATTGATCACTATTCATGTTAGTTAAATTCTGTCCCTTAATTGTAATTTCTCCATTTGAAGGAAAATCAAGAGAGGAAAGCACATTTAAAAGTGTAGACTTTCCACTCCCTGAAGGTCCCATAATCCCTACAAAATCTCCTTCATGAACAGTTAAGTTGACATTATTTAAAACTGGATATTCTTGGAAATTAGTTTTATAAACTTTCTCAATTCCTTTAGCTTCTAACATAATCATGGTAAACCTCCCTTCTATCCTTTTATTAACATGTAAATTCTTTTTTATTCCAAATGCTTATACAAACGCTAACACTAATAATCATGATACCTAGAATCAGGACGTATAAAGTGTTACTTCCTGTGCTGAGAGCACGGAAGATACTTTGAACGGATAATAAAAAGAACGATAACTGACTTATGTACAAGCAGCCGATGTAAATTCCAATCAGAAGGAAAAAGCTAATAACTGCATTTGAAATTATGATACTTATTAAACTAGCAATAGCTAAACCACACATTTGAATAACAAAAAACAATCCATATACTTGTACCGTATAGAATATTGCTTCTATAGAGGTCTTTTGTTGACCGTAGAAAGTAAAAGCATCATCTGCTTTAAAAAACACCAACCCAAGTACTATGCCAATAAAAAGAACAACAAATAAGTAGAGTAATACCATTACAGAAAGAGAAAACCATTTTGACATAAGAAAGGTGAATCGTTGAAAAGGCCTAATTAAAAATAGACGATATGCTCCTGAGTTGTATTCTACATTTAAGCTATTCAAGAAACATACAGGCATGAAAATCAAAGTAATTAAGAAAGAAGATTCCTTTAATAAAAACCATGAAAAATTCCAAGAATTTAGTGGCACTTGTTGCCCATCATTATAAATCCCAACCCCATAGTACTTCAAAAACCAAGCTTGAAGAAAAACAATAACAGTAAAAATCCCCAACATCCATTTACTTTTTTTCTGATTCCATAGTCGTTCCCATTCACTTATAACTAATGCTTTCAATTGAACTCCCTCCTAGTTTTCAAATAAAATAATCTCTTTTCACAAATGACAAGTATGCGAACACTCCAAATAGGAAAATATAAATCGCTTCCACTATAACAATGTAAATATTTATACTATTACTTGATGAAAGTAGAAACGCTATACCTGTATGCTGAATTTTAACGATTGACATGTACATAAGATGTAGTACAGTATTAGCGCTAATTATCGTTTGGCTAGAGAATTCTAAAATCTGTGGAATTGCAATAGCAAAGAAAATAAAGGCCACCCCTGATCCAAGAGTAATCATCGTACTTCTACTTAACGCCCCTATTAATGTAAATACAGAAACAATACAAATCATAGTAATGAAACATGCAAAGAAATACTTTAAGTTATATAGTATCGCCCCTGCAATAGAAACCTTGGTTTCATCTATAAATGTTATTAATGTATCTACTTTTGGAAAGAATAAATAGCCTGCTATGGAATTAAAAATCCAAAACAAAGTTAAATATAGGAACATGGTAGTTAATATAGTAGCAAGCTTAGCTACAAAAAGTTGTGAGGTAGAAAATGGACGAATCAAAATCATTCTTAATTGTCCATTTTCTACTTCATGCGCTATAACAGTAGAAATCAGTATTATAGCAATAATATTAAACGAAACCACAAGATGCTCAGAAATACTTATTATAGGAAAATTTAAAGCAGTAACGTAATCTGGTCTTCCAGGAGAAGTATGTTGATTCCAGTTTAGATAATATTTAACTGACGCAACTACCATTAAAGGTAAGAAAAACAAGATTATCCAAGTTATTTTTTGCGTCCAAAGCCTTTCAAATTCAGAAATAAAAAGCCCCCTCATGATGTCATCATCTCCACAAACACATCTTCCAACCTTTTTGTTGGATCTGTAATTAACTCTTCTTTCCTTCCTTGGGTGATAAGCTTTCCATTTCTAATTATGACAAGGCGGTCACACATTTGCTGAATTTCATCTAGTAAATGGCTTGAAATAAAAAAGGTTAAATTTTTCTTTTCACGAAGTTCAAGAATTAATTCCCTTAGCTCTCTCATGCCCATAGGATCCAGACCATTGGCTGGCTCATCTAATAAAATAACATCTGGATCACCTAGAAGAGCTTGTGCAATCCCGAGTCGCTGTCTCATTCCTAATGAATAATTTTTAATTTTCACATCTGCATCGTCAGTTAACCTTACAATAGATAGTATTGCTTCTACTTGTTCCAATTGTTCCTTTCGAGAAAGAGCAGGGTATAATCTCGCTAAATTTTGTAGCATTTTTCTACCCGTCATATATGGGAAGAATATTGGTGATTCGATAATTGCGCCCATATTCATCAAAGCCTGTTGTCTATTTTGATTTACATCTTGACCACTTATTTTTATGACTCCTTTTGTCGGGCGAATTAATCCTGTAAACATACGCATAACAGTTGTTTTTCCTGCCCCATTCGGCCCCAGAAAACCACAAATATCTCCTTTATATATTTTAGTTGAAAAATCATTTACTATTGTCTTGCCACCTACAGTTTTTGTTAAGTGATTTGCTTCTAAAACTATTTCATTATTCATATAAAATCCCTCCTTATGGACTAATATAGAAGACAAATATTAAAAAAAAATAAAGAAAAGAAAAAAAATAAAGAAAAGAATAAAGAAAAGAAAAAAACTCACAAAAATGTGAGTTTTAGTACATTTCAACCGTTTCATGTACAGTTACTGACTTTCTTTTCTCAAATTCCTTAAAGAGTATATGCAATACTTCTTGATTATTAGGTAAAACATAGTTCGGTTTCAAAGACATAGTCGCAATTTCAAAAGCTGTTGTTTTCAAAGGCGGAATCACTATATGATCATATTCTTTTAAAAGTTTAACATTATTCTGAACTACTTTTTTCTCCCACATTAATTTGTTCATATTAGGAAAAAAGAGAACTGGTTTATCATGAGCAAGAATGACTGTACTTAATAAATCATCAGCTAAACCATGAGCTACTTTTGAAATAGTATTTCCTGTAGCTGGTAATACCATTAGTAAGTCTGCCCATCTAGCCAATTCCACATGACCTGGTTTACCACTTAGGGTAAGTTCCTCATCGATAAATACCTCATTACAATATAATTTCACGGTTTCTGCAGGGATAAGTTTTATTGCACTTTTTGTCATGATAACCTTTACTTCACTAAAATTCGCTTTCAATATAGCTAAATATTGAAAAATTCCAGCTACTGCAATAGAGCCGCTTACTCCTACTAATATTTTCTTAGAATTAAGCAATTGATTCATTTGGTTCATACTGTAACATCCTCTCAATTCTTGATTAGGAAATTAGAAATACTCCGTCCCACCATGGTTCCTCTACTGCGCTTAGACTTAATAATGTTAAAAGTACACCACTTACACCTTCCAATAGTCCTACCTTGTTTAGCTCGTTTGAAGTCTGCTCATTGGATTGTAAGTCTTTAAAGCCAAATGGTGCTTGAGGATCATATGCATCCATTACATAATCTATTAATTTTGTAATGGATTGCATCGATATTTCCCCGTCTTCATCTTTTGCCATCCTAATAGACATTTGTAATAATCCCGCTCTTCCATGACAAAATGTTGGAGACGATAAATCCCATTCTTCCTCACTTTGTAAAAGTGTATCTTGATAAGAACTTAATGCAATTTTCATGGCCTTCTGATCCTTCAAGGATCTCCCAGCCAGATAGAGAGCTCTTGCTACTCCTGGATTTCCATAGCACCAGCCTTTTCGCTTCGGATACACGTGGTATGATTGGTCATTGACCACTTCTTTAAAACTAAGCCTCGCAGGCCACGAACCTTCATCTTGCCATTTTATTAGCCAATCTATCATTTTACGAATCGCTTGCTTTTGTCCAGGAACTTCAATTCCTTGTTCGATAGCCAACGCCATCAAGGAAAGTGGGCCAGGCATTCCATGAGCATGGCCGCAATTGAAATTCCCATCCGGAAATAGTATCTTATCTGTTTCCAAAAACTGATTGGTGTACGGTACGTACCAACCAGGTAGAACTTCTCCATTCACCTCAATGTCATTAGACATACTAACAAAACAATTGAGAATTTGTTTGAGTGCTTCCAAATTTGATTCAAGTTGAATATTTTGCAGCAAATAACGCCCTACTCCAGTAGCACCTTGGATTGTATCGTACATAAATGGATGAACACCACATTCTTCTTTCCCGTAGTTCAATACAAGATGTAACTGCGAAAGTACAAATTCATTTAACTTTTGCAAAAATATGTGATATCTTTCATAGTTACGCGAAGCATATGATGTCGCATATGCAATACCAGAAACACCGCCAAACATAGAAATACTATTCACACCTTGTTTTTCTATTGCCTTTTGTATTTCTACCAAGTGACTATGTGCAATAAGATCCCATCCCTCTTTTGGAAACTGTCGATCTAATTCTGCAAATAACATTATAGTACCTGGATAGCCATGGGATAAAGTAATGGGGTCCCATGGATGAAGTGTTCCTCCATTTGGTATATTATCAGGCTCCATAACAATTTTTTCTACATACATCGGATCCTTTAATTGCTCTGCTATATCACGAACTAACTTTAATGCTTTATTTCTTTTTTCAATACTAATTCCCTGTAACCAAAATGACTTTTTTTCTGTAGTTAATTGCATAGTTTTCTCCTCTCTAATTAAACATTCACTTGAATTTTGGAATAATCTATAAAATTTTTAGCTTGTAACTCAAATAGTCTTGCGTATATTCCTTTTATCTTTAATAGTTCATTATGAGTACCTAGTTCCACGACTCTACCTTTATCGAGGACCATAATTTTTGTAGCATGCCTTACAGTTGAATACCGATGGGATATAAAGAGCCCCATACAATTCTTTGTAATTTCTTTAAAATCTCTAAAAACCTCTTCTTCTGCTTCTGGATCTAATGCGGCAGTAGGTTCATCTAGAATATATAGGCTCGCATCCCTCATGTATGCTCTTGAAATGGCGATTCTTTGCCATTGCCCTCCGGATAACTGAATTCCGTTCGCAAAAGTTTTCCCAAGTTGTGTATCCATTTGGTTAGGCAAACTATTAATCATCTTTAATGCTCCAGATTTTTTAGCAGCAGCTTGTATAGCCATTACTTGATCGGCTTTTTTATAGTCACCATAGCCAATATTATCTTTAACATCTAGTTCATATCTAACAAAGTCTTGGAAAATAGCACTAATCTTATCCTGCCATTCGTTTGTACTGTATTGATGAATGGGTTTTCCATCTAATAGAATAATCCCTTCAAAGTCCGTATAAAGTTTTGTAATTAACTTTACAATCGTAGATTTACCCGAACCATTAGATCCGACAAGAGCCAATGTTTCACCTGGTTTTATGTGAAAATTCACTTTTTTTAATGTATACTCTTTTTGACCAGGATACTTAAAAGAGACATTTATAAATCGAATACCTTTTTCCTCAAAAGAGATGCTATCTAAATAAGTATTGTCTCCATTATTTGAAACATCCCTTTCTTCAGGAACGTCCAAAAATGAGAATAGTTGAGTCATATAAAGATTGTTTTGGTGCATATTAAAAATCATATACATTAATTCATTAGATGTTTTTTGTGTAGTATTTACAGCTTGAAAATAAGCGATAAGACTTCCAATAGCAATAATCCCTGTTACAGCATCCATAACCACCATAAACTGCACAAACATTACAAAAGCCACGCTAATTAATTGAAAAAATAGGTCAATCCTCATCTTTTTTAAAAGCAGACGTCTATCTTGCAGATAAAATCGATTGAACATATTTGAATAATTTTTTAGAAGTAAATTGCCCAATCCAAATAATTTCACTTCTTTTACTGTGATGTCTGTCGTTAGCAAATAGTAGTAGTAAAATTGTTTTCTTGTTTCTTCGGCACGCTTATGACCAATTAAAAAAATTTCTTTTCCAATTTTCATGATTGACCAGGAAGAGATTAGTGGTAATAGAATTAAAATTAGGGTAAACTGCCAGTTCCAAATCATTAAGATACCGGAAATAGAAATCACAGTTATTCCACTTTTTATAATCCCCATAAGTTCTTCAAAAATAGCAAATGGTTTATATGTGGAATCTTGGCGCGCCCTTTGAAGTTTATTGTAAATTTCTGGGTTCTCGAAACTGGAATAAGGTAATCTTTTTGCTTTTTCTATTAATTTTACATTGATTTTATTAGAAAGAAGATTTCGGTAAAGCTGTTTATATGTTTCCAAAACTGATCCTGTAACACCCGTTAAAATTGTAACTAGTGCAAAGGCTATAAAAAACGGTAAAACATGAGTAAAATAATCATCCTTGTACCCATTCTGGTAGATGTTTTGTACTGTATTAACAAGGTATTGGATTGTCAAAATCAATGCTGCAGGTAATAATCCATTTAAAAAATTTAAGGTAAGCACACAGAAGAAATATCCTCTGTGCGTTTCCCATAAAAGTTTAAATAAACCAGGCCAATAATGAAAAGACTTTAAAATATTTGAAAATGATAGTTTCTCATCTTCAGGTGTGTGATTGAGTATCTGTTTCATTCTCATTCCTCCAATATCGCTGGCTTGATAAGATATGCCGCGTAAAGGCAAGTGCTTTTTTTTCTAGTTCCCGATTAGCTCCCAATAGTCGATTACAATGCATATGAATAATTGCTCCCATAATTGTTTGCTGTTTATTCCAGAGCTTGTCTTCATTTTTATATTGTTTAATACTGGAAACATATTCTTTTAATGATTCTCTCCGAACTAATAGACTTTTATAAATCTCTAGTCCAATTGATGAATTGTAATTACGTAAATTATTCCAATCACCTTCAGGATTTCCAATGTTACTTAATAATTTTCTCATTGGTCTAAATTCATCCATGAATTCATATTTATCTGTATTTCTTTCAATAGTTTCCAATTGTTGTTCATAAGTTAAACCAAAATTCTCCATAATCTCAATTATGTTTAAGGATGCCAGTGCATGTACTGGCAATTCAGCTTGTTGTCCGATCACATTAAGAAGCATTGTTACTGACCTACTATCGTAATGGAAGAAATTCTCGGCCAATTCTATCAGATACGGACCACCATATCGCTCTACTTCTCGTTCATACGTATCAATCGTCATTTTGTGAATAAATCCAGAGTTCATTAAATTATTTGCCCAATCCCTTAAATGAGTAAGAACAGATGCATTCAACTTCTTGGGATCTCCATAAAATCGCAAACGAATATGAGCATCTGGATCACGATATCGCATGAAGAACCATGATTGAGCCAAACCATTTTGTACAATATTATTAGCAAATGATGTCATATATTTTGAAATAAATTCATTCTCTCTTGCTTGTGGAACATAGAGCTTAACATATAGCCATTCACTTCCGGGCAAACGATAAATCATTTTCTCACTAACCATCTCTTTTTTTCCGTCTTCAACAGCTCCTAAACTCTTCCTTTTAGCGACATCGTTCATTTTTTTCAACGGAAATACAACTTCCATTGCATGACTACCCAGCGGGCTGCTAAGGCAATTTTTATTGATGTCATGTAATGATTCCCTCAACTGTAATCTACCCTGCTTAAAAAGTTCATTCTTTAATTCTCGAAGATGAAGAATATTTTCAAGATCAATTAAAATCCTATTGTCACTATACGTCATAAATACATAGCGTGGAACAGCCCATTTCACTCTCCATTTTTCAAATAGGATTAAAAATTCATCATCACTTTTAGGTTTATTTTTCATACCGATAGTTTCTCTATTTAACTTCCAAATTGCAGGAGACAGAATGATATTTTTGTAACGAATCCTTGGATAATAAGGTGAAGATGTCATATTACCCCAATTGAATGTTCTCCAGTGGTCTAAATCATTTAGGGAAACTTCTCTCATAAAGCGATAAATATTAGGGCCACTTTGGTAATTTAGTACATTACCAGCTACCACTTTAATTCTTTTCCCTAATTTTTTAGATTTCAGATAAAAGTTTTCTAATGATGCTCCAACGACAATATCATCAATTGGAATTTGCAAAGTATCTTCATCTCCATTTGTTCCAAGAGTTACAGTTACTTCTCTTGTAGTTTTTCCAATTGCCACATTCGCTGAACGGCCAGTTGCCGGAAGAAAACTTCCCTCTACCATAACGACATCATTATTAAATTGATGGTCAATCTCCACTTCTTGTTGCTGAATTTCACGTCTAACATTTGGATCTAAGATATCTAAAAATCGACCAAATGTGCTTCCTGCTGCATGAGATCCTGGATTTGGGCTTAGGCATAAATTATACTTTCCATTGTCTAATTCCTCTTGCGAAGTAGCATACAATTCTCCATATACTTCAAATGAATCTGGAGCGTATCGAGTATCTTTTTCTATTCCAATTCTGCTAATTATTTCATCAGTAATTTCAATTTCTTTTTGCTGATTATGAATAGCTTCAATAAGCATATATGATAATTGGACATTACGTTCTTCATCTAAAGGCGGCGTAAAATTTTCTCCATCCCTATTTCCTTTTGGATTTTTATATGTCGCGGGTGCTCCAAGCCCTAATTCCTCACTTAAAAGTTCTACCAATGGAACTTCCCTAGTTGTTCCGTATTTTTCTAAAAATTCAATATGATATTTTTGGAGATGAGGAAATCCAACTCCGCTATCGGCTATGCTCCATAACACTTGAGCTGCTTTACTAACATCATTTGCTACGTTTTTTCCTATAGCTAAATCATGCATATTTAAAGCGAAATCTACTTGAAGAGGCGTTGAAACTTCATAAATCCCCTTCATTAATAGGATAAGATCGTTGTATATAGAAAGCCCCTTTCCAAGCTGTAATTGATCATAAACAAGTATTAAATCTTTTACCTTCAATAAATCTTCCCATATTTGATTTTCACCAACTCTTACTTTTAACTTGTCAATCACATAATCAAATGGGGAGTCATATGTAAGTGGCGGTCTTAGCTCAGTTATAAGGTATTCTTGCTCTACCAACTGGAGAATAAAGTTTTCCATTACCTTTATATCTGTGCCTGGATAGTCATTATTCAACTTTTGGAGAAGCTCTTTCACTGTAATATGTGTTTCAGCTAAATCTAAAACTTTCTTAACAACTTCACTATATGTAATTGAAATATTTTCTTTTTTCTCCATATCTTTCTTACGAAGTTGTCCACATTCAGTTGAAAAAGGTAAATATAGGCGGTTTCCGACACGATAAGTAGCATGATTTTTACTAACCATTAAAAATTGGAGAATACAAGGATTTTTTTCAAGTGATGAAACCACTCCCAATAACCATTCCATATCAGGCCGAGTTCTTTTCTTAAATTGTTCAAAATGGCTCATTTCAAGTAAAGATTTTTCTTTAAACTCTCCGGATGCTACCCCGGAAAAAGCTCCAAAAGGTGTTGGGCGTGTTGTCATTCTTAACATATATCTTAATACAGAAGATATTACTTGTTGTGTTTTCCTATTACTTAAATCACCATGTATATATTTAAGAGATTCAAGCAATGAAGGACTTGCAATGGCAATGGCTTCCTTAATGTAATCCATTTCTGCATATTCCCTTAATTTTCCAATCAATAATTCTTGATCCTTAATTTGATATAGTGCGTTAAATGGTAAAAACGGGGATCTAATCATAAAAAATGGTAGAGGTTCAAATATATTATTACATGCGGTTTTATTTGATGTATGAATAGTCTTCCTTTTTTCTGTAATCATTTGGAATCTTCCCTTCTGTTCTAATCAAATATTATAATAGGAGAAAAAGAGGGACACATCTGTGTTCCCTCTTTTTGGGCATTCAATTAGCAACAGAAGCTATTGAATGAACCTGTGTTTCCACAGCCAGGCGTACAAGCTGAAATACTTGTAATTTGTGGATCTACATCACCTGAAGCTGTTGTTACTTGAACATCTAAATCAAAAAGGTTTTTTTCATTAATCATTTTCTTTCCCCCTAAATTTTTTTAAGATAATATGTCTTATATAGCAATTAGCAACAGAAGCTATTGAATGAACCTGTGTTTCCACAGCCAGGCGTACAAGCTGAAATACTTGTAATTTGTGGATCTACATCACCTGAAGCTGTTGTTACTTGAACATCTAAATCAAAAAGGTTTTTTTCATTAATCATTTTCTTTTCCCCCTAAAATTTTTATTAAGACGTTATGTCTTATGTGTCTAATTTATCAGATAAATATCCTAGTAGAATCCGTATATTCCGCAAGTTTATATTGTAAATTCACGCATAATAAAAAAATATATGTAAATTAAGTATTAAAAATTTAAGGACTATATTGAAAATATCCCGTTTTTATTGTATTTTTTTATATAGAACTAAAATACAGAATATTTGGAAAGAGGGTTTTTTATGAATAAAGCAATATGGGAATTTTTAATGGAGATGAAAAAAAACAAACTTACCTTTGAAACTTATGAATTATGTCCTTCATTGGAGACACTATCAGTTGAAGAGCGAATTGTATTAGATGAGTATGCAAAGGATTTCCGGGTGAAAATTGATGGTGGAAATCAGTGGGTTTAAAGATTGTTTAATCAATCATATTGATTACCATATCTCCTACCGTAATCAAAGTGATGAATCTGAAATACTTCTACTTATTCAGAAATGTCTTTCTCATAAAGGAAAGATTTTAAATCCTGAATCTTCTGGCTTCTCGTGGGGAGAGCTATATCTAGCTCTTTCTTTTTTGACCAAACGACAACCAATAACAAAAAGAGAATTAGATAAGGCAATGGGGGTTGAATTTATCTTTTTATCAGCGGATATAATAGATGATTTGTGTGATGGAGACGTATTAGATCCATTATATTTTAAAAACGAATATCCTCGTTTTTTGTTAGTTTCTCAATATTTACTTATGCAAGGACTGATATACTTAACTTATAAGACAAAAGATACTGCAACACGAGATCTTCTCCAACAATTGATACATTCGTGTTGTGGAGAATGGAAAGATATCCAATTTTGTTTTTCAATAGATAAAAAAATAATTTTAAGTGAAGAAGAATATGTGAAACTTATTGAAAAGAAATCTGGTCTACTCACAGAAATTATCTTTCGAACTATTAATCCTGAAAATAGAATTTTAAAAGAAATCACATCTTATATAGGGATAGCTGGTCAGCTAAGAAATGATGCTAATGATGCCATGACAGATAATAAAAATGACCTTCAGGACTTAAAGGCTTATCTTCCTTTTTTAAAAGCTTATGAATATAGTTGCAAAACACAGGATAATTTTTTTGAAAATTTAACGGATAAACAAATATCTTCTTCACCTGAAGTTCGGGCATTAGTCCGGGATTACATAGAACAATCTGGAGCACTACACTATTGTCGTATCCTATCTCAACTATATTATAGAAAAGCATTTGCACTCTTAGAAATGCATTTTGTTCTTTCTAAAGACGAAATGACTTATTTTCAAATGATGGTTATGGGCAGAGGTCACTCCTATGCGTAATATTTGGTTCTGTATACCTTTAAGCATTTTATATTTATTAATACTTTTAATAAATAACTACTATTTTCACTCTAGTAATTTTAAAGAAAGCGTTAACTCTTTATTAATTAGTCATTTTTATATGATCAGCGTTATTAGTCTTATTTTTTTTACTATAGGATTAATTAGCTTTTTAAAAAAAAGACAATCTATTGTAGCAAAAAAATTCTTTTCTCTAACATCAGTCTTTGGGATAGCTATTTTAACATCCTTATTATCTAGCTATGATATAAATATTTTTAAAGCTATAGAGGTGAGTAGTATTTTTATGCTTTCTTATCTCTTAATAAGTTTTTTCTCTAATTTCCCTGTATCTACTAAACCAAAATATGTAAAAATATTCAACCTTGTATCATTTGTAATTTCAACAGGATTGACAATTATTTATATAATTTTTTGTTGTTTTGGATATATGTCTAACAATAATTTTAGCTTTTTATTTAAAGTTTTACTAATTACTAACCTATTTCTGAGTATTAGCATCTGTGTTTTTCTTGTTTCATTACATTTACGAGAAAATAATCTTAAGGTGAAAAGTCAATTATATATTCTGATTTTTGGTATTATTCTTAGTTTTTTACCTATTGTTCTACTTAATCTGATTCCCGGTCTACTTTTTGGGGAATCTAAAATTCCATTTACATATTGTTTACCTAGTATTATTATATTTCCTTTAACTATTTCTTATTTATTAATAAAGCAAGAAGTTATCGAATTTGAGATTAGAATTTCTAAATGGCTAACAAACTTACTCTTTTACTTGCTCAATTTCTTATTTTTTAATTTTTCAGTTGAGCAATTCATAGATTTGTCACAAAAAGAAATATTTATACTATGCAGCTTAAGTGTATTATCTGTTGTACTCTCTGTATATATATATAAACTTATTCTCTCATTATTTAGGTATTTAAACATAAAAAAGGATGCACAATCAGGTTTACATAAGATTGAGCTTTTTCAAACACTCTCGAAGGAAAAACATGCTAAAGAGCTTGCAAAATTAGTCGGACAGCTTATTAACCAGATGTTTAACATTAACGGCGTTTCCGTAATATGGAACTCAAATAGTATTTATCATTCATTATATGAGACAGGTATTTTTCAGGATATGGATAAATTTGAGCTGTTTAACCAATTGAATCAACTTGAACAGAATTACTTACTAAAGGAAGGTACTACTCCAATTCATATTCAGTTTGAAAAATACCACTTAATTTGTTTTCCAATACTCATTTACCAAGGCATGCAGGGAGCTATTATTATTGGTGAAAAAAATGATTATACATTATTTAAACCTCAAGAAATTAATGAACTTGAAGAGGTTGTAATAAACTCGGCAAATTTACTATTAAGTGTTAATACTCTCAATAGTAATAAAAAAGAAATTCGAAAAGCAAAGGTAAAAGCTCAAAACTGGAAACAATTTAATTATCAGATTATTCAATCTCTAGAGAGTGAAAGGAAAAGGCTTTCGATTTTCTTACATGATGAAATTCTTCAAATTCTTATTTTGCAATTAAACGAAATAAGAATGCTTCAGACCAAAAGAAACTTTTCTATAGACATATTAAATTCAATGGATGAGCAACTTGAAGATATTATCTATAGCATTAGAAAAATGTGTCATAATCTTCACCCTATTATCGTAGAAGATTTAGGTTTAGAAGCGAGTTTACACACACTAAAACGCGAGTTCGAATTAAATTATCGCATTCTCATTCATATACAATTTAATTGCAAATTAAAAATTCTCTCGAAAAATATCGAAATACAGATTTATCGTATTATAAAAGAGCTACTGAATAATGCTATAAAGCATTCCAAGGGGAATAATGTTCAAATACATATCATAGAAGAAAGAGGCTGCTATGTTTGTACTGTTGAAGATGACGGCATAGGCTTTTGTGTTCCGAACAGTTTTTCTGAATTTAGTACAAGCAACCACCTTGGTCTAATGACCATCCAGCGTCAAATTTCCGAGTTGAACGGAAATTTGAGGATATCTTCTGAAAAAGAACATGGAACATTAGTCACATTTACCATACCAGTAAATTGGGAGGAAAATAATGAGTATACATACACTACTAGTGGATGACCATTTGTTGGTTATGCTAGGCATCCAAAGACTACTAGAATCTGAGGAAGATATTGAGGTGATTAATACCGTTCACGATCCTTCCATATTAATTAAAACTGTGGAAGATACCCGTCCTGATGTAATTGTTACAGACATCAGGATGAAGCAGTATAATGGTATTGAACTTACAAAAGATTTATTGTCAAAATTTCCGGATGTAAAGGTTGTAATTCTATCAGGATATGATCATGAAGAATATTATAATGCGGCCTTTGAAGCTGGAGCAAGTGCATACATTACGAAAGAAAGATCAGCATTTGACCTAGCTAACGCAATTCGTCAAAGTCACATGGGATATATACTATTTTCTAAGAATCAGATTATAGGAAATAATATTGAAGCACTAACTTCTGCTGAACAAAGAATATTACTCTTAATCTCAAAAGATAAAACAAATTATGAGATTAGTACGGACCTTTCAATCAGTAAAAGAACTGTAGAATATCACATTTCTTCAATTATTAGAAAACTGGGTGTAGATTCAAGAGTTGGAGCAGTCGTAAAAGGGATTAAAAAAGGATTAATTGAAGGTTTTTAAGGATAAGGGGACATTGCAGAACTGTTATGTCTAAAAGTTTATTGATAAATACAGTGACACAGAATCATAGTATATAACCACCAATACCTGCAAATGAAGAAATAGGACTCATGATTGGGTCCTATTTCTTCATTTGAGATAAATTTAACCAGATAAAAATTACAATCTTTTATTATATTCATAAATTCCCTTCCCATTATATTTTAAATTCATTCTGTATATGTTCCCACCACATTTCTCTCAGGCTGGAAAAGCAAAATCTTGCTCAAAATGAAAACACGCCATCCTTTCCTATGATTCTACAGAAAGAATAGCGTATTTATTCATTTTAGGGGGATTTTATTTTGTTAGCTTGATAGCGATGTGACGCTACCCCATTATGCAAAAGATAAAAATTGGAAGCTAATAGATGAAAAATAATAATTCCTTATTCAACTAACGCATGCATTAGTTGAATAACCTAAGGCTGCTTCGGTAGCCATTTTTTCGTACCAACTGGCAGTTTAGTTTTCAATATGTGAAAAGGGATTTCTAAGTGATTAATTGAATATATATTTATTGTTTACTAATTTTTTGGAGGAGCCTTTAGGGGAGATAAGCTTTACTTGCTATCAAGTTCTTAATGAAGAAAGACTAGGAGCTTCGCACGGTTCTATAATAACTTATAGTGATGCTGTGACAGGATCTCCTGTTAGTGAGATAGGGTGTTTTTTAATTTATGTATTATAGTAACGTACCCGAAGAGATTGATATGGTGACATATCAACCAACTGAGGTGGTACCACGAAATTGCAACTCTCGTCCTCAAGAATTATTTCTTTTGGGTGAAAGTTTTTTTACTATATAAGTTTCATTCTGTCATAATTTAAAGTTTTCGAGAGGAGAAATGATATGAATCCTATTTTATTAGATGTTCCGTTACAAATAGAAACAGACAGACTAATTCTTCGAGCACCACTTCCAGCTGGTGAAGGGAATGTCGTACACCAAGCTATTAATGATTCAATTAGTGAGTTAAAGCAATGGTTGTCTTTATTCCAGTCAATTCCTACTGTTGAAGAAACGGAAATTCTCCTGAGAAATGCGCATATAGATTTTTTGAAAAGAGAAAGCTTTCGCTATCTTATCTATAATAAGGAGACGAATGATTTCGTTGGAACGGCTAGCCTTCACCGAATTAATTGGAAGGTTTTAAATGTGAAATTGGATACTGGATTAACACCCAATTTAGTGGCAGTGGATATATGACAGAAACAGTAAGTGCTTTAACAAACCTTGGATTTCAGTTATTCAAATTTAGAAGGATTGAAATACGATGTGAATCTAATAACACGAAAAGTCGTGCGATCCCTGAAAAACTAGGCTTTGAACTTGAAGGGATATTACGTAATGAAGATTTTTCAGCTGACGGCAAACAACTAACTGATACCTGCATCTATACAAAGGTAAATTAGATTGAAATTTTAATACTCAATTGAGTCTGTGTACATAGTTTATTCCCCTTCTAATCCATTATTGTGATTTGTTCAGAACTATAGTACATCTATATATTTAAAATGCAATGTACTGAAATGATATATTCTATTAAAACAATAAATTTTACTTCTCATAGTAATAATATCAGTATTATAGATGTTACAATCATTTTATAAATAACTTCATGAAGTTATAAAATTAGGACCGTACATATTAGACATATCTAAAATGTACGGTCCTTTTACAATTTGAATTTCTTTTTAAGCTTCTTATATTTTCTATATGAACGTCTAACAATGTTTAACATGAAATATGGTATTTTAACAGGGAAAGGCAATTTATAAATAAAAGGCAAGTAAAATGTAAAATATGCCTTTTCTAGGTCTCTCCACTTACTATCTTCTTTTGTTTTTAAGAAATCAGATACATCGACTACATATCCCCTTCCGTTTTCCATCATCACATTTTTCCCGTGAACATCACAAGGAGTTAATCCTTGCTCCCTTGCATACTCTATAGCTTCATTGATATCAAGGATTACCTGCTTAGGAATTTTAATCCCCTTATGAATAGCATCGTATAAGGTAATTTCTTTTAAACGTTTCAATACTATGAAATTTTCTCCTTTATATATAAGCTTCGAATAAGAAGGATGATTTCCGATTCTTCGGTATACTTCTGACTCTTTTTCAATTCCTTCTCCTTCTCGCGCGTAAACTTTCACTACCCAATCTTTGTATTCTTTGTGCATAAATACTGCGGCATAATTACCTGTCCCTAAACACTTCCAAAGTCTAGGAATATCTTTAACTACTACAGGCTCGAATTCATCCTCACTTCTTATGCTTACCTCTTTTAATAATTCGTCCTTTATCAATCTTACAAAACTATTTATACTCATCATTTCCACTCCGGTTTTGCTAAAAGGTGTACTACCCCATACCCATCAAGTTAAAAAGTACATTTTTCCCTAATACAAAAAAATGAGCAGACTTCACTAAGTAACTAACTTTAGAGAAATAAAATTTTCATTTAGGGGGGTACTTCAAAAACTTAAAATGGATATTCTACGCAAATATATACTATTAATAAGTTATGTTAACTTCACATGATTATATTATACAAAAACTCTGCAAATACCGTTACAAAAAGTGTACACGCTACATTTATTAATAATATACAACTTATACAAGTTGTTCAATGAAGAATATTTCGCAGATAAAATTGACTGTTTTAAACCAGAAACTTCAAACCATTTACTCCCATATACTCAAGGAGTTAACAAATGGATTGGTTTATTTTTTGTCGGAGGAAATAGATTAGCAGATGGAGAAAGCACTGGGTGCACTTCGTATGTACCGATTGTTCAGAATGGTGAAACAACTGATTTTCAAGCAACATTAATAAATGAGGTACTGTCACATTCTCATAAAGCTAAGGCTTCAAACCATTCATTAAGCAAAAAAAGACCGTATTATTACGGTCTTTTTTTATCCCCCTTACACAGAAACTATGACTGTGTAACTTTATTAGAAACAAGTAGTTTTTCAATACATATAGGTAACATATCTAATAACGTTTCAAATGCGTAATTTACGTCCAAACGCTCCGTCCATTGATGTGCATCTTTTCCTACCGGTCCCATATTTAATACTGGAACGTCAAACTCTTCTAATTCCTGAAGTGGAATCGAATATCCTTTATCCCATAATGGCATATTGTCTACAAGAGAACTCATTGAATCCAATGGGTTCTGTAAGCCCACATAGCTCAAATCTGAAATTCCTCCAAAATAATTTTGATTTTCAAATGTAATGCTATGATTATAGTGGGCATACTTTTCCATTTCTACGACTACCTCTTTAATTAAAGGATTGTTGCGTGAACTCACAGCTGGATAGTATGGCGGAGCAAAGAAAAGTACAATCATTGGAGCCTTTTCTTTACATAAGATAGTTAATTTGTCTACTAAATCAATAGTTACCGCACGATCATCTTTATCTTCTCTATTTTTTATAATATCGGATTGAATTTCATTTATTTTTTCTCTTCCATGTTGTTCAATTGCATAAGCGATAAGCTCTTCATACGTTAATACATTTACTTTGAGACTCGGCGGTATGAACGGATTATACTTAGAAAAATGATACGCGCGCTCCTCATATGATTCTTCGATTTTCTCTGCTACTTTCGTTACTTTTTGACGTAACAATGAAACTACATCTGTCATCTTTTTTTCTAGTAAAAACAAATTAAATAACGTGACAGCACGATGAGGAATTTGTACAGAATAATCCTCCTTTAAGTCTCTTTGAAGCAAGTTAGTTGGTGGAGGACTCGCCTCACCATCTACAATATCACAAAGGTCAGTATTCAACTCTAATTCAGCTGTTAATAATGCAGCCATATAGCTCCCATTTAATCCTGCAAAAGGTTCGCCTACATGTGTCTCTTTTCCATAGCAAAGGAAACCAGGTAACACTTTACCAATAGAACCAGTATAAATATACTTATTTTGGTCACCAGGATGTCTTGAAAACATAGGCTCTGAATTTAAGACCGTTTTATAATCTAAGTCATGTTCTTTTGCTAAATCTAATAATCTCGGCACTGCAGCTCTCATCCCTACAGAGTTCACTTCTTCATCTGGAACAGCCAATAAAAGAACATTCCCATCAAATCTTCCTTCACAAGCTTGCTCAACCATCGCCATTTGTAAAGCTAGACCACATTTCATATCCATTGTTCCTCTACCAAAGAGCCAATCTCCTTGTTCAATATCTTCACGTACATGATCTGGTAGCTCATCTTTATGAGAATAAAACATAGATGTTAATTTTTTAGGGTTAAATGCATCTTCTTTCCATACTCCATAATCTTGTACATCTACAACATCAAAGTGACTAACAAGAATTACAGTATTTTTCGTACTATCACTTTTCTTTACTAGGGCTGTAACAAAATATCGTCCATCCCCCGTCGGATTTTTTTGCAAATGATGCGGATTTTGTTTGAAATACTGTAAGTCAGATAATTGTTCTACAACAAAGTCTGGCAATATAACTTCAGCTTCTGAACCTGTAATACTAGGAATTTCAACAAGATCGCTTAATAATTGCACCATTTGTTCTTTAGATTGCCACTTTGACATATAAATCCCCCTATTTTTCCGCATTATGAAAATCAATTCCAATATATGAATAAAAAATGACGACAGTTATCAAAATTATACTTCTGATGTTCTGCCGATTTTTATTGATATTTCATGAGCAGCTTGTTTTACCTTACTAATAAGAAAAGATAGTCGATCATCATTAATGCGATGACTAATCAATCCGATACTTAATGCTCCTACTACTTTATGATTAAATCCTATAATAGGTGCAGCTACTGAAGCTGTCCCTTCTGTTTTTTCACCATAACTCACAGCATACCCTTCGTTTCTTATCTGCTTTATTTGATCGAAAAGAATTTGCTTTTGTTCTGGTAAAGAAGAAAGTAAATGTTCTACAATGTGTTCCATTTCATTCGTGTTCATATTGGCAAGCATCGTTTTATTTGCGGCGCCAATCGAAAGTGGAATCTGCTCCCCTAAGTTATCGATAACTCTAATTTTTAAAGGGCTATCAATTCTTTCAATGATAATAGAATGTGTTCCATTTGGAATGTTCAAATAAACACTTTCTTCAACTTCAGAGGCCAACCGCTTCATCACTTCTCTTGCAACAGATCTGTAGTCTACCTTCTCCAATTGACGTAATCCTATTTCCATCCACATTGGTCCAATCTTGTACTGTTTTGTTTCTGAAATCTGCGTAACTAACCCATGCTCCATTAGAGAGTTCAGTAACCTATGTACTGTACTAACCGGGAGATGTGTTCTATCAGCTATATCAGAAATAGCCCAATACTCTTTTTCATTTGTAGAATTCAATAGCTTAATAATACCTATTGCTCGATCAATGGACTGTACCATAACTCGCCTCAACTTTACTTGTAGTGTGTTTAGCCTAATTAACTATCAATTTAACAAAATTTCAAACTGAAATCAATTAATTTATTTAATTTTCAAAATAAACAAAAGATACGCTATCAACATTTTGAAAACGCAAACAAAAAAATATTGACTTTTTCTCTTAATTATCTGAAAATTAGAACAAGATTTCACATCACGGAATACATTCCATAATACGGAAAAACATCAATTTTCATACTACCAATTATGAAAGTGAGGAAAACAATGACGCAAGTAAACAATACAAACAATGAATTAAAGCGCACGATGAAAAGTAGACATTTATTCATGATTGCACTCGGTGGTGTGATTGGAACGGGGTTATTTAACGGATCTGGTTTTATTATAAGTAAAGCTGGACCTGGTGGATCCGTACTTGCCTTTGTGGCCGGTGGGTTATTAATGTATCTCGTTATGCTATGTCTTGGTGAGCTTGCCGTAGCAATGCCTGTATCAGGTTCTTTCCAGGAATATGCAACCAAGTTTATTAACCCTGCAACTGGGTTTACAATCGGATGGTTGTATTGGCTAAGCTGGGCGAATACGACCGGTCTTGAATTTACAACTGCCGGTATTACGATGCAGCGCTGGTTTCCTGATATTCCCGTCTGGGTCTGGTGTTTAGTATTTGGCGTTACAATATTCACGATTAACGCATTATCCGCTCGTAGTTATGCAGAAACAGAATTTTGGTTTTCAAGTATTAAAGTATCTGCCATTATTGCTTTTATTATCCTTGGCGGCGCGGCTATGTTCGGTTTTATTGACTTAAAAGGAGACGAACCAGCTCCGTTATTTTCAAATTTCGTAAATCATGGTGGTTTATTCCCGAATGGACTGGCCGCTATTTTATTAACAATGGTTACGGTCAATTATTCCTTCCAAGGTACCGAACTTGTCGGAATTGCAGCAGGTGAAAGTGAAGATCCAGCGAAAACTTTACCTCGTTCTATTAGAAATATTATATGGCGCACGATGTTTTTCTTCGTCTTAGCAATCTTTGTTCTTGTAGCTTTAATTCCTTGGGAAGAAGCAGGATTAACGAAGAGCCCATTTGTTGCTGTTTTTGATAATATCGGTATTCCATATGCAGCTGATATTATGAACTTTGTTATTCTTACTGCTGTTCTTTCTGTCGCAAACTCAGGACTGTATGCTGCAACTCGAATGCTTTGGTCATTATCAAAAAATGAAATGGCCCCAGCCTTTTTAAAGAAATTATCATCACGAGGAATACCTTTAAACGCTTTAATCTTGACGATCGCTATTTCTGCTTTTTCTCTTTTGACAAGCGTTGTAGCTGCTGAAACGGTTTACTTATGGTTAATTTCAATTTCTGGAGTCATTACAATTATTGTTTGGATGTCAATTTGTGTTTCTCAATTCTTTTTCCGTAAACATTATTTAGCCGAAGGTGGAAAATTAGAAGACTTAAAATTCAAAACTCCACTTTATCCTCTTGTACCAATTCTTGGATTTGGATTGTATGGCATTATATTATTAAGTCTTATCTTTATCCCAGATCAAAGACTAGGAATCTATTGTACTGTACCATTTATTATCTTTTGCTACACCTACTATCACTTTAAGGTTAAGAAAAGAATTGCTACTAACACTCATACAGAGACTAAAATTAGCGAAACTTCGTAATACTGTACTATATTTAAAAGACCGCACATTGCTTTTACCTCATGTGCGGTCTTTTATCATTGCTTTATTCATTTTTCCAGGCCTCCTATTTCCCACTTACTATTACTCTTTTGTTTTGATATATTGAATACATAGTCACATTAAAAATTAAAAGACAGACAGGGGTTAAATACAATGATAAAAGGTTTCGGAGGAATATTTTGGAGAACTAAAAATCTTGATGTTATAAAAAAATGGTACAGTGAAGTGTTGAAGATTGAAATAGAAAATTGGAATGGGACCGTGATTAAACCCGAATTAGGAACTGAGACTATCTTTTCTTTCTTTGCCGAGAATGACAGTTATTTTCCAACAGAACAACAAGTAATGTTAAATTTCCAAGTACATAATCTAAACGAGACTATTCAGCATCTTGAACATATTGGTGTACCTCTTGAAAAGAAAGAAGAGATTAGTGAATTTGGAAAGTTTATTTGGATTAAAGATCCTGAAGGTCGATTGATCGAGCTTTGGGAGAAATAGTGGATTTTAATCATTTGCTATTAAGCTAACAGATACTTTAGTTCAATAAGGTAAA
>NZ_MACH01000019.1 GCF_001884065.1 Bacillus proteolyticus | reverse complement strand
GATTATTAGACACAGTCTAACAATCGGAGGTGCACTTTTTACGGATTCGCCCCCTTGTAGGGATTAATTATATTCATTGAATAATGCCTATTTACTCTAACAGCTAGAATTAGAACCGATAATGACAGTAGCGTCCAGTTCCTTATTTCTAGCGACTTTTGTGCTAAGCCCAGCACCAGCAAAGATTTCAAAAGCCTGGGGTGCCTGAACTTCGCTCGTCTCTATCAAAAGATGTCCATCCAAAGCTAACCAGAGTAAAGCTTCTTCTGCGACTCTTCGCAGAATGTTAAGACCATCCTCCCCCCCGTCAAGCGTCACATTTGGTTCATATAGGCGTGCCTCCCGGGGGAGAAACTTTATTATTTCGGTAGGAACGTAAGGTACGTTCGCAACTAGGATATTTACATGGCCCTTAAGTGAGTCTGGTAGAGCTTTATACAAGTCACCTTCAAAAGCATGACCGCCAAAATTCGTTACATTACGGCTAGCGCATTGTACTGCGATAGGGTCAATATCAACAGAATACAATTCAACTCGTCCCAAAGTTGCTGCCAGTGCTGCACCCACAGCACCTGACCCACAACATAGGTCAACAATGATATCGCTAGAACGTGACAACGCCTCTGTTTGATGAACAAGGAACTCGGTACGTTTACGCGGTACAAAAATGCCTCGATCCACTTCTACTCGTAAACCACAGAACTCCGTATATCCAACAACGTATTCCAGAGGTAAACCGTTGACTCGCATTTCTACCATTTCCATAAGGTCCTCTGAAGTTAGTGCCTCTGAAATAAGTAACCGGGTCTCATCTTCTGCGAAAACACAACCAGCGCTCCGAAGCTTGCTAACTATATATTTTTCCATTTTCATATCCAAAAAGAAATTTGTTTTATTCTCTATATTATCTCACCACTTTTGATAAAGTTTGTTTGTAATTCAGAATTCGTTAAAAATAGCTGATATCCTTCTTCAATAATCTGGCTCTTACATACAGTGAAACTTTAATCAGTGGGGGTTTTGTCCATCCCCCACTGATTATTAGCCCGCACCAATCGGGCGTTTACGGGCAGTTATCTCCCGCCTAACTTCCTAGCATTCGCCGAATTTCGAGGTAGGAGTTTTACTGCTCGCAAATAGCGGGGTAAACTGTAATTTGATGGACATATTCGTCTATGACCACCTCTTTCCCTTGTATATAGAGCATTCTTTTCAATTTCAGTTCAAAATGAAATAACATTTCAATATAAAATATCAATCTACCTAGACATTATGACAACCACCTTAAAAATCTGAATTTTCTATATATTAAAGAATATTACTCAAACAACCTCGAATATTGTAATACAGTGAAACTTTAATCAGTGGGGGTTTGTTCATCCCCCACTGATTATTAGCCCGCAAATAGCGGGATGAACATACATAAGGAGGTTGATTTATTTTGTTTCGTTCATTTACAAATGGATGTGTTGCCCTTGTGCAGCGTTTCTTGCCAGAACCGTTTATTTTATCATGCTTATTAACTGTTTTCGTTATCTTCTTCGGCATGTTTGCAACGCACCAAACACCGGTAGAAATGATTACGCATTGGGGCAATGGAATTTGGGGACTTCTTGCCTTTTCTATGCAAATGGCTCTTGTACTCGTGACGGGATCTGCTTTAGCAAATGCCCCTCTTATTAAAAAAGGGTTAACGAAAGCAGCAAAACTACCGAAAACGAATGGCCAAGGTATTATCGCAATTTCAATTGTAAGTTTACTAGGAGCATACATAAACTGGGGATTTGGTATTGTTGTCTCTGTTTTATATGCAAAAGAAGTGGCAAGACAGTTAGAAGGATTAGATTATAGGTTAGCAATCGCTTCTTCTTACTCCGGATTTCTCATTTGGCATGCAGGCCTTTCTGCTTCTATCCCTCTTACGTTAGCAACAGGCGGTGAAACGTTAATTAAAACGACAGCTGGAAGTATTAAAGAAGCGATTCCAATAACAGAAACGTTATTCTCACCATACGCTCTCGTTCCAGTCATTATCTTTTTAATTACGATGCCTCTCATTAATAAAGCAATGCATCCAGATGAAAAACATACGATTACAGTAGACCCTAGCGTGTTCCATGAAGAGGCTGCTGCTCAAGAAGTAGAGCAAAAAACATTCGCTGAAAAAATGGAAAATAGTATGATTATTACACTTTGCATCGGGCTATTAGGTCTTATTTATATTTTTAACTATTTTAGTACGAAAGGCTTTAACCTTACACTTGATATCGTTATTTTTATGTTATTAATTGCGGGTCTTATTTTCCACCGTACTCCGATTCAATATATTCGCGCTTTCTCTGACTCAACAAAGAGCGCTTCTGGTATTTTACTTCAGTTTCCGTTCTATGCCGGAATTATGGGGATGATGATTGGAGTAAATAGTGAAGGGCTTTCGCTTGGAGGAGCTATTTCTACTTTCTTTATTAGCATTTCAAATGAAACCACATTCCCGCTCTTTACATTTTTAAGTGCTGGAATTGTTAATATTTTCGTTCCATCTGGAGGCGGACAATGGGCTGTGCAAGCACCAATTATGATTCCAGCTGGCGCTGAACTTGGTGTACCTGCTGCGAAAACAGCGATGGCAATTGCATGGGGCGATGCTTGGACAAATTTAATTCAACCTTTCTGGGCATTACCGGCATTAGCAATAGCTGGTTTAGGCGCTCGTGATATTATGGGATTTTGTGTTGTTAATTTACTTTATGCAGGATTTATCATTAGTCTGTGTTTCTTATTTATTTAAACGAAAAGCTAGTTTTATACTAGCTTTTTTACATAATAATTCATTTACCCCGCATTAACGGGCAGTAAACCTTCCCCTATGTTAGGCAGGAGATTAACTGCCCGTAAATGCCCGATTGGTGAAGGCTAATAATCAGTGGGAGGGAACACCCCACTGATTAAAGTTTCACTTTATTTCCCATGCAATTTATAATCTTCTTCCACTCTATCTCCGTAAGATTTAATGCCGCAAATGCAAAAAAATCCTCACATACTTTTTCAATCAGATGTGGATTTTCCCCCAAGAAATTCCACTGTAACGCTTTAGGAAGACAATACGTTTCATATTCTTTACTTCCCCGTACTACCTCATCAACTTCTCTTTCACAAATCCCTCTTATTAAGTAATCATTTCTTAATTGAATCTTCATTTGTTGAAACGTTTCACTACATTTTTTCAATTGAAGTAAACATGTAATATACGTCCGAAAAAGTTCATTATCATACTGACAACAATTTATAATACGATCAAGTTCATTCATAATGTACGAGCCTTTTCTTCTATTTGTAATAACCACTTTTCCCGCTTCTCTAGTTTACTCGTTTTCACAGATTGAAAAACAGACCGTTTTATATCACGAATACCACAAAAACGTAAAACTCCTCTTTTCATCATAATCCAATCCGCTGATCGATATAATAGTGCCACGTACCATAACGGTGAGTCTAACGTATTAATAACCCATGCTTTCTTTCCTTTCAATAAACCTTTCGGCAGGGCTCCTTCATATTTATAAGCAAATCCAGCTACAAAAATACGATCGATAAATCCTTTTAAAATAGCAGGCATGCCCCACCACCATATCGGATATATGAAAAGAAGAGTATCCGCCGCTTTCACTAATTCTCTATATCGCTTCGTCTCTTCTTCATATAGTAAATCCCGTCTTTTTTTCTCTTCATTAAATACAAGCACTGGATCAAATTGTTCTTTATATAAATCAAGTAGCGTAACAGAATGATTTGTTTCCCCAAGTCCTTTTTGCACATGCTCTAAAATCGCTGCGTTAAAGCTTGAAGGACTAGGGTGAGCGTATATAATTAGTACGTTCACTACAAAGCAACTCCCCTCTACAGTTAAATCTTCCCTTTCTTTAACATCGTCTCTACGATTTGGACATTTTTTGAACTTTGTAACAAACGATTTAGTACTGTTAGTAATTCTTCTTTTTCTAAACCTTTCAGTTGTTCTTTAACTGTACTCTCACCAGCATCTTGAATATCATACACAACTGCCGCCATATGCTTACAATAATTTTCATTCGGACACTCGCAGCTGCTTTTTGTAAAATCAGTAAGGTCAATAATTACTTCATAGTTTCCTGCATTTCCAGTAACGAAAGCAAATACTTTCTTTTCTTGTATTTCAACATCTTCTACATGTCCCTCTTCATAATATTCATAACCTTTATCTATAATGTACTTTGGAATCCATTTCGTTATATCTTTTAATAAGTAAGCGTACATCCTATCACCTCTTCCTTTAATTCCCTTTTGACTTCAAAAACCCCACATGTTATTCTAATTACTGTCAAGTAGCGAGTCTACGTGACAAAACGACTGACACCTATTCGGCGAAGGTGTCTCTTTTATTTGCAGCCGATAATGAAGTGCCTCTTTCAGGCACATTCAATCTTTGACACTACACACTCAACACCATTCCCTTGTATCAGGCTGCTTTAGCAGTCTTTTACACTACATACTTCAAAAAAAAAGAGAGCCTAGCTCCCTTTTCCCGCTTTATAAAATACCCCTTTTTCAGCATAGCGATATTCATCATCAGCTAAAGTAATTTTCCCATCCAGTTTGAGTTCATCTAATAGTCTTGATAAATAAAATTGATGTAACATTTTTTTCGTGAATTTTCCTTCATGATGCGAAACGATATGTTCTTGAATATCTAACAATGATATTGGCTTATCTTGCTCTATCATATATTCATAAACTGTACTACGCAGTTTTACGTATTTTTCGAGTGTCACAGTACTTCGCAACCCCTTTCTTCTTATTATATGTTTTCGTAATCGGTTTTTTTGCAACAAAAAAACCTCTCCGATAAGAAGAAGTTACGTATATCTTCGTCTTATCTCCCAGAACAAAAATGTTCTGCTGGAATTAGCACCTGCATCGCGGTTGCTGGGTTTCATCGGGCCAGTCCCTCCACCTCTCTGGATAAGAAAATATTCACTTTATAATAAACTATACGTAATTTCATTTTAATTGTCAAATAAATATAACAAATTATATTTTTCTCCTCAGTGTTCATACTACATGTATATGAGTAAAAAAGGAGGACTATGAAATGTATCAAAACGCCCGCGGATATGTACAAGATTCTTTTCAATCATTAAAAGAAGCAAAACATTGTTTAGAAGAAGCACTACAAACAGTTGAAAAAGATTTTAATCGCGCACGTATTGAACAATCCCTTTACGCCGTAGAGCAAGCATTGCAAAGATGTGATTATACCGTTCACATTTTAGAAAAAGATTGAAAACTTCCCATCAATAGATGGGAAGTTTTTTCAAATGGCATACTTCATTATTATTGCCGTTATGATTAAAAAATATACAGAATTAACAATTTCTAAAACCCCTACTTTTAATATAGAAATTTTTTTACCATACAATATAATTGCTCGAATGACACTTGGTACGAATATAAGAGAACACCATGGATTGATAGCAAATACAATTACCGTCAATACAATATGATACCCCCAAGATATGAGACGATACTTCGGATTATTTTTCTCACGAATCATTGTTTTCACATAAAACGTACTTCCTAAAAAATACAAAAATGAAATAAGCGCAATGATTACTGCGGTTTTATCGATTTGCTTCATTGAAAAATAATAACTTATTAAACCACCTATACAAAACACTATAATCGCACAAATATCATTTAGTAATGCTCGTTCATTTTTTTGACGAGCGTAATACATATTTACAATAAACAATGGAATCATTAATACTGCGAATAAAAGAATTCGCCATTCATATAATAAAGAAATCATCCCAAATACGAATGCAATGATAGAATAAACAATTGTAGCGTGTAGAAACTCTTTGTTTCGTCTTTTCCTTATGTACATAAGAAATGGATACGTAGCTAAATAGATAAAGAACCACGCTAAAAACAGTGGGATATGATAGAAAGTAGGGTTCCCAAGTATGACACTTAATAGAAATGGTATAACAAGCATAGCCCATGCACCATGTTGCTTCGGAATAACTAACTTCATTAACTATACACCTCCTCTTTGAAAATAATTCTCACCTAATATTATACAAATATTTTTATATAATAGCCGACTTATATTGGATCTATTTTTTGACAATAAAAAAATGCTCCTTACAATATGTAAGAAGCATGAAAGAGGCAAACGAATATGTAAGTCGCGACCCTACCTTATATGAGTATGCTTTTCTATGTCACGTTATGCTCATCTAATATACCGTATTTCTTTTTAAATCTTGTGAGGATCGTAATCCATGACGTACTAAATAACAGCAGGAAAATAACATTCGATATCGCGTGACTAAGATCGAAAGAAAAACTTGCGACATAGTAAGCAATAACTGTTTCCCAAGTTGCTTCCTGTATAAAACCGAGAAGACCCCAGAAATTCATAATCCAGCCAAATAAAAATCCAACGACGAATCCGTACAACAGTCTCCCCCACAGTTTTTTCATCAAAAATGTATTTCGGAGTAATCCCGCTATAAATCCGATCATACCCCAAGAGAACATTTGCCACGGCGTCCACGGACCTTGTCCTAAAAAAATATTAGATACAGTGGCCGCCGTTGCCCCGATCATAAAGCCAGTTTCACTTCCAAAAACAATTGCAGAAACGATAATGACAAAGGAAGTCGGTTGTACACTCGGTAATATCGAAAATGGTACCCGGCTAACTGCTGCAATCGCTGCTAACACAGCAACGATAACAATTTCACGTGAAACAAACGCCCTCCTTTCAAAACGGACGTAGAAAGGTAGCATAATGACAGCTAATAAAAACAAACTACTTACCATGTAATACCCGTCCATAATAAGAGTCGTAAAGAGTAGTGTACATATTACAACGGCAAAAATAAATATTATAAACGCAACATATCGTTTGGACACGCTTCGTACACATCCTCCCACGTTAATGCAAATGGCAACTCTCTACGGATGAATCGGTTAATAGATGTTGTATAAAAGAAGTTACCACTAAAGAACTCTTTCGGTGCATCATTCATAATGACTTTCCCGTCAAATAACATCATACATTGATCAACGTATTTCGCTGCAAACTCAATATCGTGCGTTGCCATTACAATTGTTGCACCTTCTTTTTGCAATTGTTTAAACAGCTCTCCTACTCTTTCCTTTTTCCATGGATCTAGTCCCTTTGTCGGCTCATCGAGTAATAATAAAGTTGGTTTTGATAATAACGTTGTACATAATGCAAGTAGTTGTTGCTCCCCGCCGCTACAATCATGCGGATGGCGCTCTTTAAGCGAATCTAACCAGAACTTTTCCAACATTTCTTCTGCTATTACTTTTCCCTCTTCGCCATATAATTCACGAGCACGCTCATAAACCTCTTCCCATACTGTATCAAATGTAAAATGATAGTATGGATGCTGTGATACATACCCAATACTTTTAAATCGTTCTTTCGAATCAATTTTATGTATCACTTTTCCATTCCACTTTACCTTACCTCTTCTAGCTTTTTGCAATCCTGCTAAAATCGTTAACAGTGTAGACTTCCCAGTTCCGTTTTTCCCAACTAGAGCTGTCCATTTTCCTTTTTCGATGTTCACTGTTAAATCTCGTAAAATAAGTGGACTATTTTTTTCATATTGAAAAGATATATGTTCTGCACTTAAAATTACTTCTTGCTTTTCACATTGTTCTACTTGCTCATTCCTATATGATAGCGCTGAAAAATCATTCATTTTCATTTGCGCTTCTCGTACTGTAAACGGAATATCTTCTACATTCCACTCTAAAAACAATCTTGGAATTTGGGGAATGAATGGATGGAACTTTTCTACTTCCCACATGTTCGCTATCACACTTTTAGAAGTACCATCATAAATGATTCTGCCATTATCCATACAAACAACGCGTGTTGCGAGCGGTATAACTTCATCTAAACGATGTTCACTTAAAACTATCGTAATTCCGAGTTCTTCATTAATACGTTTTAACAATCCTAAAAACTCTTTTGCAGCAATCGGATCTAGCTGCGCTGTCGGTTCATCCAGTAATAGTAGCTTCGGCTGCATGACTAATACTGCTGCTAAATTTACTAGTTGTTTTTGACCACCAGATAAAGTATGAACAGATTGATGTAACAAATCTTGAAATCCTAAAAAGCTAATGAGTTCCGCTATTCTTTTTTGAATAATATGTGATGGTAGCCCGATATTTTCTAAAGAGAATGCTAATTCTTGAATAACTGTATCCATTACGAGCTGATTTTCTGGGTTTTGAAATACCATACCAATTTCTTGTGCAGATAATAAATCTGGTACATCTTCTAATAAAGCACCATCATAATATGTATGCCCAGAACGCGTGCCAATTGGAAGTAACTCCTTTTTAAAATGTTTCAATAAAGTTGTCTTCCCAGAACCAGAACCACCAGCAAGTACTATAAATTCTCCTTTTTGAACAGAAAGAGAAATATGCTGTAACGCGTATTCATTTTCATCAGCATATATAAATGATAAATTCTTCATTTCTGCATGCGCCACCATATCCATTCCCTTCCTTCCATTACAATCGGTAAACTAATAAACATCATAAATAGGAAAAACATCATTCCATCATATTGCTGGAACAGTATTGATTCCACTTTCGGATAAATAATCAATTTCCCTCCGCCATAATAACTAAATATGAATGAGGCTATAAATAGAATACTTAAATAACTTAGCGTGTACCAATCGCGTCTTTCCATTCTATACCGAATATAAGTCGTACGTTTCGTTACACCAAATCCACGAGCTTGCATAGAATCTGCTGTTTGTAGTGCATCTTCTAACGAACAAACTAATAACACTTGCAGTAATTTCATCCCATTTTTTATACGCTCAATGAGTGAACCTGAATCTAATTGTACACCTTTCGTTTTTTGGACGAGTGTAATTTTCTTTAACCGCCTAATAAATAAAGGAACAAATCGCACTGTAATCATCGTTAACAATGCAACTTTCGGTGAAATTCTTGAAAACAAATATAAAAATTTATGACTCGAAATAATATCGTTATAAGAAGCAAACGTAAACATAATCGCAACTAATAATAACCCCATTACAAGTCCATACATACAAGCCTCAAGCTTAATCCGGCTATCTCCTAAATAAAATAAAGTAGTCGCTCCTCTATGCGTTAACAAAGAATTGAATAAAATTACCATCAAAAAGAATATAAAAGTACTAGGCAGCATCTTTCTTATTTTCTCACCATTCCCTTGTACTATATTTAAGATTACTATTAGTACAATCGCTCCAATTAAAAAAAGAGGATGAAGACACATCATACATAGTATCATCACCCCAATATAATAGAAAAAATTCACAAAAGGATGTAAAGAAGAAAAGCTTATTTTCATAGTCCTTTACCGAAGATCCTTTCTTAATTTAGTATACATACACCCATTCAACTGTATCTCCTGGTTTAACTGTAACTACACCAGCACTACGGTTTGGAAACGATCCGTTCACACGATATTTCCATCCGCTATTATCATTTACATCTTTTTCATATAAATTTTCAATACCTTTTACGTAAACATCTCCTTTAGAGCCCATTGCATCAACATCTAATCCTGTGCTCTTTAACACACTATACACTGTGTCGCCTTCTTGAACATCAACCTTTTTCGCACCTAATAAGTATCCTTCATTTCCTTTTACGGAGATAGTAACTTGTTTTGGTTTTGGTATTACTGGATCTGGCACTGGCGGTACTGGATCTGGTACCGGTGTTGGTGGAACCGGCACAGTTACCTGTTGCCCTTTATTTGGATCTTCTTTTTGCTCCTGCTTTGGTGTTTCTTTCGGCTGATTAACAACCTTTGCTTCTTCTTTTACTTCTGGTGCTTTCGGTTGCTGAGGTTTCTCTTCTTGTACTTTTTGTTGTTCTGGTTGTTTATTTGCAGCAGGCTGTTCCTTTGGTTGCTCTTCTTTTTTTACTTCCGGTTGTGCCTGCGCTTTTTCTTCTTTTTGTTTCTCTTCTACTTTTTGTTCTTGTTTATCTTTCTGCTCTTCTTGTGGTTTCTGCTCCGGTTCAGCTTGTTTCTCTTCCGGTTTCGGTACATCTTTTTGTTCTTCCTGTTTCGCTACTTCTTTTTGCTCTTCTTGCTTCGGTTCTGCCTTCTTCTCAGGCTTTACAGCCGTTTCTTCACATCCGGCTAATAATCCCAATGAAAGAATTAAAGAAATGAACCATTTCATCTTACTCATGCTGTCCCTCACCTTTCATATTAAAGTGAAACTTTAATGAGTGGAGATTTTGTTCATCCCCACTCATTATTGGCTCTCACTTTTATAATAAAATTAGGAGCAAATGATTGCTCCTAATTTTTGTTAAGCTGCTTTACGTCTCCATAATACATATGCAGAAGCAATACATAATACACCCATACCTACTTCTGTTGCTGCACTATGAGAAGATGCTCCTGTTTGTGGTAATTGATTCTTATTCTTGTTTGTTTCTTTATTAACTCGTTCGTTATCTACAACAACTTTTAGATTTTCATCTTTTGGTTGTTTTTGTAACTCTTCTTGTTGTTTCGGCTGTTCTACAACTTCTTTTTCTTCTACAGTTGTCTCTGGCTCTACAATTGGTTTCGTATCGATTTCATTCTCTACTACATTTGACCAATCATAAATCGATTTTCCAAAATCTTTAAACTGAAGTAACGCTAAAAATGCTTGCTCTGTAGCCATTCCGCTACCTTTTTGATCACTCGGTAACCATTTGAACTCACCATTTGGAAGCTGGTATGACATTAAATTTTGTACCGCTTTATTAAGACGATCGTGATCTACATCTTTAACTAGCGATAGTCCAATAATCGCTTGTGCAGTACTATTAGAATTCTCTTGTCCATCAGCGGCAAAACCACCATTACCTAGCTGCTGCTTGTATAAATAATCAACAGCTTTTTGGATAGATGGCTTTACATCTGCTTGATCTTGATAAGGAGCTAATGCTGCTAATACCATACTTGTTACATCAACGCTACTAGCACTTTCTTTACTACTTGAACTATCATACGTCCAGCCACCGTCTGTATGCTGCGTGTTTAAAAGTGCTTGTACTAAAGTAGCTCGATTCCATTTCGCTTCGGCCGGAACCTCATATTTCTTTGTATCTAATGCAAGTAATGTAAATGCGTATCCAGTAACAGAATTCACTTTATCTGATTCAAATAAATTTTGTACTAAATTTTGTCCCTCTACCTTTGTAGGATCTACATTCATTGCATTCATCATAATAATCGTTCTAGCTAAATCTGTTGCTGAAAAACGATTTAAACGCTTCTTAACCTTTTCAGCTACTGGCTGAACATAGTTTATTTTCGTTTCAAGTGGAATATTTACACCTGAACGAGCGAGTCCAATCGCAACCCAATCACTACCAATTCCATCTTGTAACATCTTTTCTGACGTTTTAGAAATTGCTTCATTTAATTGTGCTGCTGGAATTTCAACTTTCTCTTGCTTTGGTTGTTCTGTTGTTTTATCTTCTGGTTTTGGTTCTTCTGTTTTACCGTCTGGTTTTTCTGTTTTCGGTTCTTCTGGTTTTGGTTCCTCTGTTTTACCATCGGGTTTTTCTGTTTTGGGTTCCTCTGGTTTTGGTTCCTCTGTCTTTGGCTCTTCTACAGTTTTACAAGTGCCAAATTTATCTAACGTTTGTTGCAATGTTTCTTGACTCATATTGCTCCAGTCCGCAACGTAACGAAATGCAACGACATCCCCAGACTCTAATTTATAACTATCTGCCCCAACTTCTGCAGATTTGTCATTTACATCATACAACCAACCGCTCGTTGCTCCGGCCATTAATCCGTCGATGCCCTTTATATACGTTCCAAATGACATACTTTCAGATATTACTTTGTCACCCATGACTTTTTGTAACAAACTAAAAGCTGTTTCTCCATCTTCAATGGAAACTTCTTTTGGACATAACATAATTCCTTTTTGTGATTCACCAATAATTGCAAGTTTCGCCGTCTTTCCTTCAGCAAACGTAATATGTACTGTATTCGCAAAAGAAACAAATACAAGTGCCACTGCCATTAATGATGTAAGCAGCCATTTCTTTAACATTGCCATTCCAAAATTCCCTCCCTTTACTAACATTTACACAAAAAAAGACCCTTTAAGGGCGTGTGATTGACACTCTCTTTTTGTAAGTGTCGAACAAAATGCACAACACCTCCTACCCGCATTATTCGCGGCTATATTTGTATAGGAAAAATAATTTCGTTTATGAACGCACCATTGTGATTACATTCATTTTTCTAGGCAAAATTTACTCCCTTTTCAAGTTATCCCGCTATTTGCCGAGCAGTAAGACCCCCACCTCAAATTCAGCGAAAGCAAAGAAGTTAGGTCGGGGTCGGGCTGCCCGTAAATGTCCGATTGGTGAAGGCTAATAATCAGTGGGGATGAACAAAATCCCCACTGATTAAAGTTTCACTTTATCGTAAAACGATAAACCTATACATTCTGCAAATTTTGATTTTCTGTATTATTTTACTATTGACAAAGAATTTTGTCCATGCTTTATCAGATTTATTTTCTAAGAATAATAGTTTAATAAGCTTCCATTAATAGAAGTCATCCCTCACTATATAAACTTTTATCACTAACAATAATTCCATCTTCATCTACATAAACATATTCATTCGGCTTCCATTCAACTTCACCAAATTGCACCGGAATATTTCTTTCTCCTTTTCCTTCTTTTACACTTCTATTTGGCATTGTCCCTAACGCTACAATACCAATATTAATATTTTTTAATTCACTAGAATCACGAACATACCCATTTACAATAATTCCTGCTAAGTTTCTTTCTTCTGCAATAGCTGCCAAATTATCACCGAGTAACGCACAATTTTTAGAAGCTCCGCCATCAACAACTAATACTGTACCTTCCGGCAGTGTTTGTAACCCCTCTTTTACTAGTACATTATCATCCTTCACTTTTACCGTTGCGATTTTCCCATAGAATTGTTCTTTCTTTCCATAAGATTGAAAAGACTGGCGACATATTTGTAATTCCTTTTCAAATTCATCACATAGATCCGTAGTTTTCCACATCTCTTTCCCTCTTTTCTTTTTATATTACATATTCTTGGATTTTTTTCGTTTCCCTGTCTAATGTTGCAATAATTTGTATGTGCGGTGAAAGTCATATACAAATGAAGGAAAATAAAGCTTACCACTTGAAACTATTGCTTTAAGTAAAAAGCTTTATTATAATCTATTCCACTCCTATGAAAACCATTTATTCTAGCATAAACATAAGAAGGGATTGATCATAATGATCAATCCCTTCTGTCAAAGTATAATGTCACTAAAAATCCTTTAAAAATCTTAGTTCCAAATTTCATTTACCCATTCAGGATGATCAATAAAAGGATTGCGATTATGTTGATATTTTGTAAAAATCACTTCATTACGCTTTCGCTCTAAATCATCGACAGGGTCTTGTTCATTCCATTTTAGTAAAATAGATAGTTTCCCCATGTATGGATCTTTGTTGTTATTCACCTTTTCATTTAGTTCTAAGTCTATTTCGCCGTTGTCTCCTTCGTAACGAACAGCCATGTAAAACAGCATTCTAGCGATATCTCCTTTTACACTATCACGAGGTTCCCAAGAATCACTATCATATTTACATTCTGTCGCTTCCGAATGATTCATACCACCATTATCAAAATCCAGATTTCCACGTGAACTATTTACAGATACATCCGTCGCTCTTAAATGATGTAGATCTGTTCCAGGTCCTGCAGCCGTTCCAAAATCACCGTGAGATTTTGCCCAAACATGCTCTCGGTTCCAGTTATCAACTCCTGAACCATTCGTAAATTTCCCTTGCGAACGCCCAGTATATAAGAGCAACACATTATTTTTATTATTTGGATCTTCATCAGTATCTCTTAGCGCTTCCCAAACCGCACTGTATGATATCTTTGTATGATTATCAATAACATTATGAAGTTCCTTCTTTAATTCTAAACCCGTTTTTCCTATAGCGTTATTATAATATGTATCGTCATAGTTTTTTACAGTAATCTCTTGTGCTAAAAACGCATCTACTTGTGGAGATGTAGAAACTACTTCACCATGTATGATATCTGTGAATGATAGAGATGCAAAACCTAAAATGAAAAATGAAGATAGTGTAACCATAGCAAGTTTTGTGTTTCGGAACTTCATATACCCATTTCCCCTTTAAAATATAATTTGAATTGATTAATCCAAAAAGCCTATGTACATAGTTTCTTTTTCATACTGTTCTCCTAAATTTCAGTTTCTTCAATTACATAAACAATTTTAATTTTCACAAAGAATATTCTTCTCTAGTAAAGACTATTAAAATATTCTCTTACAGTAAAAAGTAGTTTAATGATAACTTATAAACTTCAATTTTTTTATGCAATTTTACATAAAAAAGCTCATTTCTTATCTTTTTCAAATAAGAAACAAGCTTTTCTTTTCCAACTACTAATCCTAATATAGGTCTATCTGTCTCGGAAACTTTTGGAGTTACTTGACGTTTATGGTAAAAATAGTACTACTTTTATTTATATGCTTATTTATTTGGCACCGAATCTATATACTTTCTAACTACTTCATATACATATTCTTGATTTGCTGCTGCTGTATTTGGGTTGTATTTTCCACCGTTTGTTTTATTGTTAGATAATACTCGAATCCCTAAAAATGGTACGTCATAAGCTTTTGCGATTTGCGCTGCTGCTGCACCTTCCATTTCTTCTACAGATGTACCGTATTTTGTATGGAACCACTTAATTCTATCAACTTCATTATTCCAAACGTCTGCTGAACCAATAGTACCTTCAACCACTTTACCTTTTGTATATTTATCTTTTACCGCATTAGCTGCTGCAAGTAAATCTTTATCTCCCTCGTAGTATCGGATTTTCTCAGCATTTGGATCTTCTCCTGCACTCCCTTCAGAAGCCATCAAGTCCATAGATATCCATTTTTCCGGTTCAATTCCTTGGTTCTCATCCATATTTGTTGTTTTTAGTGAACCTATATTCGCGACTTGTTTTCCTAACACAATATCAAATACATTTAAATTAGGATCATGTCCACCTGATGTTCCTTGGTTAATAATTGCTATAGGCTTATATTTTTCAATAGCCACTGCTGTAGCGGCTGCTGTATTTTCCATTCCTTTACCTGTTTTCGCAACGATTACAGGATAATTGTCTACAGTTCCTTTATAAAATACAAAACTCCCAGATTTTTCTTCTTTCACATTTTTTAACCTTTTTGCAAATTTTTCAGCTTCTATTGGCATTGGGCCTTGAATTAAGATAGGGTTTTGATTACTTTTTGCCTCAACTACTTGTTTTGGACTAGCATTACATCCTGCAAGTATTGCGAATGACAATGCGATAGTAGTTGCTAGGGCACCATATTTTTTCAACAGATTTTTCTTCATAAATAATCTCTCCTCTTTCTCTTGTTGTTTTCTATACTCAATGTTTTGGTCCAAAGAAAAAAGTTCTAGAAACTGTAGAAGAATCTCTACTTTCTAGAACTACGGTAGTCAAAGTTAATTAAGCAAAAGATGAGGCCATTGCTTAATTATAGATCGGTAGCGGCTCAATACATCGAACGACCGAATACTTTAACCCGTAGTCCAGTTCTTTCATTGGGAACTAGGTAGAAACGCTCGGACCATATTACCGAGTATATACGAGTGATGTTATTTAAAATTATTATATTGATAATATAACAAACCTATAGTGTATACGCAATCAAAATATGAACATTTTTAATAAAAAACAAAAAAATGTTCGTATTTAAAGGGATAATAAATAAAAATCTCATTTTTAATCGGATTATATCGCAAAAAAATATACTAAACTCGATTCACTCACACCAATCAATCTTTTACAGGTAGTTACTCTCCCTTCTACCTTCTTCATATTCACCCAATTTTGATGCGGGAATCTTACTGCCCGCATATTAATACATCTTTTGTGCCGAATGGTCAATAAATCAAATTTTATTATAACTTTAAAATAAAATTTGATTATTTTAGATTACGAATAATTAAAAATAGCCTCTTATTCTACCGTAAGTGTTATTTGAATTTAATATTTTTTCGTGAGATAGAGAGGAACTAGACATAATTCTTTAAACTAAATGAAAGGAGGTCCTATATCAATAGCTAGACCGCTGAATCTTTTCCACTAACTATGTTTTCAGAATTAGCAAGGGATTTAGACTGCCTAATCGTAAAAAGCAAACCGCTGAAAATTAATAAAATCCCCAAACATTGCAGCCAATCTGGACGAAATTCAGTCAGTAAAATATCTAATAGAATGGCCACAGCAGGATCTACAAATATCATAAAAGAAATGACCTTAGCAGGAAGATTACGTAAGCTATTAAAGAAAAGAAGATAGACAACCCCTGTATGGACAACCCCGGTAAGAATCGAATAGAACCACTCGGTTGAGTTTATCGAAGTGTATGCTGAAAAATCAACAAATGGGATTAGTAACAAAATACCTATGGTCATTTGCAGAAAAGTTGTCGCATATACACTCGTCTTTGTAATACTTTTTCCCAAAAGCATAGTTGCTGCGTAGAAAAATGCAGCAACCACACTATATGTAATTCCATTCCATTCAAGGGATGATGAACGAATCTCACCTAACCCCATAATAAATAAAGTGCCTGTAAAACATAGAGAGATTGCTAAAATCGAATTCCATGTCAATTTCTCTCGAAAGATAGATCTTCCTATGATAAGAACAAATATAGGCGCTAAATGATAGAAAGAAATAGCAATAGTTACAGAAGTCTGTTCAAATGATTTAAAAAGAAATATCCAGTTCAACAAGTTAGCTGTTGCACAAAGAATAATGAACACCAATTCTTTTTGGTTCCATATTTCGTTCTTAAAATCCCCTTTTATAAGCCAAACCGTAAACAAAAATATAGCAGCACATACTAAGCGAACAAAAACGAGTTCAATTGCGAAAAGTCCCGTGAGACGAGAAAAGAGGCCAACAGAACCAAATATGGACATAGCTAGTGCTAGTTGCGTTAATGCTTTTTTGTTCATGATGAATCTCCTTATATCTGCACATATTTGTAAAACAAGATTATCTCTTCTCTGGCATACCACCTCGTGTGATTATGTTAGCCCACATTTGATTAGGAATTTCTAATTTTCTTCTGCTATCTCGAGGCAGGATGTTCACAATATTTTCTTCCCTGCCCTCCTCTACTTTTTTCACCCAATCTGGTTCCATTAATATTTCTCTACCTAATGCAAAGAGTGGTACATCATTCTCCAATACATCTAGCGCTTCATCAGGTGTATGAATGGATCCTAGTGAAATAAAACTGGTTCTTCCAGCAATGACATCTCGAAAGATTTCTGTCCGTGTTAATGTTCGATTTGAACCACTCCGAGGAAGAGACCACACATTCTTTACAGAAAGATGTAGATAGGAAAGCTCTTGGTCAGCCAATCTATTTACAAATGCTACTGTATCATCCATCTTTATACCCGATTCCTCCTGTTCTTCAGGTGAAAATCGATAGCCTATAATAAACTGCTTGCTAGCATACTGATCACGTACACGTTTCACTTCCTCTATAACAGCAAGTGGGAAATTCATTCTTTTCTCCAATGTACCTCCCCAATAGTCGCTACGGTGATTAGAATACGAAGAGAAAAATTGTTGAATTAAATATCCATTCGCACCATGAATTTCTACACCATCAAATCCCGATTTGATGGCCCAATAGGTTGCTCTTCCAAAGTCTTGAATCGTAGATACAATTTCATCTTGGCTTAACTCACGAGGGATATATTCTTCTCCAGCTTCTTTATAAATGCTTGCTACAATACCACTTGGACTAACCATTTGTTCTCCGCCTGTATACCCTGGAAGAGATTCACTGCCGCCATGATGAAGCTGTAAAATTGCTTTTGCCCCTTTTTCTTTAATTGAATTTGCTAGATCTGTAAGACCCCTGATACTTTGCTTGTCATACACTTTCATTTGTCTAGGAAAGCTTGTAGCTACAGGTGAAATCGTAGCTGCAGCTGTAATAAACATACCCGGACCTGCTGCTCTTCTTCTATAGTAGGCAAGCTCTTCGTCGGAAACACACCCATCTTCTTGACCTGAGTAAGTTGTCATAGGTGCAACTACAACCCTATTTTTAAGAGTCGTTCCATTGGAAAGATTATACGGAGATAGTATCTTGTTATATTTTTGTTTCATCATTATATGATTCCCCCATCATTCTATTTTTCTGAAGCTGAATTTATTGTATTCTTGATTTTTGCATAAGTAAAATGAATGTTTTTCATTTATTACATTCGACTTTCTCATGTATAATAAAAAGAAGAAGGAGATGAAAAATATTGAATTTTTTTCAGTTGGAAGTCTTTTTAAAAGTTGTAGAGAATGGAAGTTTTACAAAAGCAGGAGACCAAATAGGACTTACACAATCAGGAGTCAGCCATAATATAACAGCGCTAGAGACAGAACTTGGTGTGAACTTATTAAAACGTGGGCGAAATGGAGTATCTTTAACGACTGCAGGTGAGTATATTATCCCTCATATACGTGCAATTGTTGAAAATATGGCACATATTGAACAAAAGGTTGCAGCTGTGAATGGGATAGAAATGGGGAAACTTTCAATTGGGAGTTTTCCAAGCTTTACTGCTAGGTTTATACCGTTTTTATTTTCTATCTTTAAAGAAAAATTCCCTAACATTGAGATAAGGCTTTATGAAGGTGGTTACGATGAAATCATTAAATGGGTGGAAGAAGGAACAGTAGATTTTGGTTTTGCAGCATTACCAGTCAAAAACGTGGAATTTATTCATCTGTTAAATGACCCTTTATCCGCCGTGATATACGAAGGTCATCATTTTGAAAAGAATTCTATTATCAATTTAGAAAACTTTATTGGAGAAAGCTTTATTATGTTACGATCTGGCTGTGAAACACTGATAGAAGAAAAATTTCGTGAAGCAAAAATAAAACCAAGCATTTCATACGATATTAAAGACAACCAAACAGTACTTTCAATGGTTGCCGGAAAGCTAGGAATTTCAATTATTCCTGACCTTGCTTTATCAAAAAAACTAAAAAATATACGTAGTCTGCCGCTGAATCCAAAAATCTTCAGAGAGATTGGATTAGTTAAGAAATCAGCAAAAGAACTAACTCCAGCCGCAACAGAATTTTCCAAGATTGTTCAAGACTATTTTATAAACCGCTAATGTAAATATTTTCTTAAACTTCAGAACGTTTTTAAGCAATCGGGCGCTTTAATGGAAGAAGACTCACAGAAATGATCAGACTTTTTATAAAAGAATGATTCAATTAAATAATTTAAGAGCGTGTTTTAATCAATCTTTTTTCAAAACACACTCTTAATTTTTGCTTGTTTATTCATAAAAACACTCTCCTGTCCTTTATCTATCTTTAAAAGCACCTCTAATCATAATATTGATAATTATGATTGTTTATTTAAGATCCTCACACCGAGACTTTGTCCTCTTCCCAAAGCCAAACAATTTAAATTACATATACAGATTACGCTGATTAAATTAAATATCCTTTTTCATTTCATTCATTATGTAAATAAAAAAGGATAATCAGCCCTCATAATGGACTAACTATCCTATAAATCATTATCTAAAGTTAATTAAATTAGAACTTCTTTTCCTATGTATGTTTACTTCGTTACCTCACCAAACTGCGCTCTCGTCACTTTCGCCAAGTCATCAACTTTCAGCTCAATTTGCACGCCAATTTTCCCACCGCTTACAATAATTGTTTCAAGTGATTGGGCACTCGCATCAATACATGTAGAAAATAATTTCTTCATTCCGACCGGTGAACAACCGCCGCGAATATATCCTGATACTTTCGTAATATCTTTTACAGGAATCATTTCAATCTTCTTTTCACTTACTGCTTTTGCAGCTGCTTTTAAATTCAATTCCTCATCTACCGGGATTATAAAAACATGATAATCTTTACTATTCCCTTGAGCGACAAGCGTTTTATATACCTCTCTCACTTCTCTACCAATTTTCCCAGCAACTGAAACACCATCAATTTTCCCATCGTCCGGATCATATGACATCATCGAATATTCAATTTTTTCTTTATCTAATATTCGCATCGCATTAGTCTTATCTTTTTTCATAGCGCTCTCCTTAAAAGGTTATTTCATATTATTAAGTTTTATTATACACTCTTTTCCATTTCTCCTACATAACTTCACGTATTTTTCAAAACTGAAAATATTGATATTTCAAAAATCATCTGATATAATTTGGAAAAACTTATTGTTAAGGAGAGATTTCTAATGCAAAATTTTAATACTTCTTTCCAACTTCATCATCATACGTAACGCCGTGTATCCGAAGAAAATTTTTTCTTCGTGGGTACAGGGCTTTTCCTGTTGACCCACGAAGCATTCATAAAGCTATGTGGGTATTTTTATACCTGCATAGCTTTTTTTAATTTAAAAAAGGAGTGATTTGGGTGGAAATGAAAAATGTAAAAGGAACAAAAGACTATTTACCAAAGGAGCAAGTATTGCGAAATAAAATTAAAAGAGCTTGTGAAGATACGTTTGAACGTTATGGCTGTAAACCGTTAGAGACACCAACGTTAAATATGTATGAACTTATGTCATACAAGTACGGCGGTGGTGATGAAATTTTAAAGGAAATATATACACTGCAAGATCAAGGAAAACGCGAGCTTGCTTTACGTTACGATTTAACAATTCCATTCGCAAAAGTCGTGGCGATGAATCCAAATATTCGCCTCCCTTTTAAACGTTATGAAATTGGGAAAGTATTTCGAGATGGTCCAATTAAACAAGGGAGATTTCGTGAGTTCATACAATGCGATGTTGATATAGTTGGTGTAGAATCAGTCATGGCCGAAGCTGAACTCATGAGCATGGCATTTGAACTGTTCCGAACGTTAAACTTAAAAGTAACGATTCAATATAATAACCGAAAATTATTAAATGGTATTCTCCAGTCTATTAACATCCCTACCGAATTAACGAGTGACATAATTTTATCATTGGATAAAATCGAAAAGATTGGGATTGATGGTGTACGAAAAGATGTATTGGAGCGCGGGATTACTGTAGAAATGGCCGATACAATATGTAATACTGTTTTATCTTGCCTAAAGCTCACTATTGCCGACTTTAAGGACACTTTCAATAATACACTTGTCGCCGATGGAGTAAACGAATTGCAACAATTACAGCAATATTTAATCGCCCTCGGAATAAATGAAAATGCTATATTCAATCCGTTTTTAGCACGAGGGCTCACGATGTACACAGGTACCGTGTATGAAATTTTTCTAAAAGACGGCTCGATTACATCCAGCATCGGTAGCGGTGGTCGATACGATAATATTATTGGGTCATTCCGTGGTGATAATATGAACTATCCAACAGTCGGTATTTCATTCGGATTAGATGTTATTTATACCGCGCTTCAAAAACAAGAAACAATAGCATCTACAGCAGATCTTTTTATCATCCCACTCGGGACAGAATTACAATGCTTACAAATCGCCCAGCAATTACGTTCTACTACTTCCTTAAAAATCGAGCTTGAACTAGCCGGACGTAAATTGAAACGTGCCCTTAATTATGCCAATAAAGAAAATATCCCGTATGTGCTTATCATTGGTGAAGAGGAACTATCTACAGAAACAGTTATGCTACGAAATATGAAGGAAGGTAGTGAAGTAAAGGTTCCCCTTTCTTACTTACCTAATTATTTATAATACGAACCATCCTCATTTTGGTGGTTTTTCTTGTGCATAAAAGTGAAACTATAATCAGTGGGGGACACCCCCCACTGATTATTAGCCTTCATCAAACGGGCGTTTACGAGTAGCCCGACTCCCACAAATAGCGGGATAAAGAACTAATCAGTTAACATAATATAATTATCTATTTTCCCGAAATGTGAATACAAAAAAATATCCATTCACCACTATATTTGGTAACATATTCATACGTACATATTATTTAGGAGGAATTAACTTTGAAGACAGTCATAAAAGCATTGAAGTGGACTACAGGTATATCCCACCTTTTATTAATTCCTTATTATTTACATCAAGGAATAGTTGACTTATACGGGATACCGCTACTTATAGTAATCACTTTACATATCATTACAATTTTATTGGCTAAAAAGAAAGGCATGAAAACCTATTCTAATTATATAGGTATCCTAACTATTCTAGTTGCCTTCTTTCCTTATATAGCAATCGTTCTGCATATTATAGCAGCGATTTTCCTTTTATTAGATGCGGCTTCCGCGAACACAAAAGAAGTGTATGATTCATAGTAGATTGAAAAACAGAAGTTCGAGAAAAATTTTTCAATCATATACAAAAAAGAGGGCAGATATACATCTCCCTCTTGTGTCAAACTATTCTTGTTCTTGCTCGTCCAAAATCTTCTCAAACGCAGCAGATACTTTTTCAAATACTTCGTCACTCTCAATGTATGAGAATTCACTATCTTCTTCTACTTTTAAAAAGAAGATATCAATGTCTTCCTCAGTTTCTGTTTGAATATCTTCAACAAAGGCAACCGCAATATATTCTGCTCCTTCGACATCCATCGCTCCAAGTACTTCAACTTCTTGTTCTTCATTATTCTCGTCGCTAAGGCTAAAAACTTCGCCTACTTCAATATCTGACATATTCATTCTCCTCCTATCACACTCTAAAAAATAGAACGTTCAAATCGTATACTTACTAACATATCTTTCCATAAAAAGTTAAATTCATACAGAAAGAACAACAAATTTTCGCTGGTTTAGCATAAGTATCCAATTAATACTATAATCGATAAATATATATTTTCATACTAAAGAGACTTATGCAGCAATTCCAGTACATCTTTCATCGCAAAAGGCCCATCTTTTTTCACATGCTCAGCGAATTCCGAAACGAGACGTAACGTTTTCACACTTTCGATTGGATGCTCCCCTGACGCACTTTCAGCAGAAAGCATAACAGCATTCGTCCCGTCCAGTACAGCTTGAAATACATCAGTTACTTCAGCTCTTGTAGGAATAGAATGATCTACCATAGATTGAAGCATTTGTGTCGCTGTAATGACATATGTATTCGTTCGATTGCACTCACGAATCATCATTTTTTGCAAAAGCGGAATAAATTGATACGGTAATTCCACACCTAAATCTCCCCTTGCGATCATAATGCCATCCGCTTCTTTGCATATGTCTTGAAAATTCTCGATCGCTTCCATCGTTTCTATTTTTGCAATTAAATTAGGAGATGTTTCTTTATGTTCATGTATAAAACTTCGTATTTCCTTTATATGACTAGGTTTTCGAACGAAAGAACACGCAATAAAATCAACATTCTCTTCTAAAAGAAACTGAATATCTTTTTTATCTTTTTCTGTAATAGCTGGTAAACTAACTATTGTACCTGGTAAGTTTACCCCCTTATGAGAGGCAATATTTCCACCTGTTTTTATCCTCGTTTCTATTTTGTCCGCACTTACCTTTTCAACAAGTAGTTCAACTTCTCCATCATTAATAAGAATTCTACTTCCAACTTTCACGTCATTCACAATCCCTACATAATCAACACTTGCTTCTTCTTTACTCCCTTGTACTGGATTGGTATGTAAAGTAAATAACTCCCCTGCTTCAAGTGTAATTTGTTCCTCTTTCATTTCACCCAATCTTATTTTAGGACCTTGTACATCCCCTAGAATTTTAATAGAATCATCTAACGATTTTACTAAACGCATGATTGTTTTATGACTTTCATGCGTGCCATGTGATAAATTTAACCGAACAATTTTCATACCATTGTTTATTAACTGCGTTAATGTTTCTTCATTATTACTCGCTGGCCCAATTGTACAAACTCGATCAATTGTCATGTTCCCACCATCCTTTTTCTAATGTTTCCCATAAAATAAAGAGAAGATTCTTTTTATAGAAAAGACTGTGTAACTAAGGATGCAAAGAGGTTTTATATGAAGAAAATATTTTGCTGAAGAAATAGCTTGAATTTAACTTTTTGTGCCCAGTATTTTGACTCAATTATTATTGTTAGTTTCGTGGTAATAGGGTACTACTAATAATAAATTTTGTTTACATACGAACGGTAGATTGGGATATCGAAAACAACCTATGGAGGAACCACAATGACTAATCTTCGTAAAAAGATAATAGGACTAACTTTAGCAGGAACGATAGTTATAGGTACATTGGCAGCAGGAATCATGATGAACGATAACGAGGTAAAAGCTGAGGTGAAAAAAGCAGAAAAGCAACCTAAAAATGTAATTTTCATGGTTATAGATGGGACAAGTTCTTCTGCTACAACATTGGCTCGGTGGTATAAAGGTTCACCTCTTGCACTAGATCAAATTGTATCCGGAGGTGTTCGTACGTATTCCGCAGAATCAGCTATTACGGACTCTGCACCGGCAGCCACAGCTTTAGCGACAGGAAACAAATCAAATTCAGGTTACGTGGGCGTATTACCTTCTGTTGTGAATTCACCTGGCTTAGAACCAGTGAAAGAAGAATGCAAGTTTCGTCCAGTTGCCAACGTCTTAGAAGGCGCAAAACGTTCCGGCCGTGCGACAGGAATCATTGCTACCTCAGAAATCCAGCATGCTACTCCTGCTAGTTTCTCTGCCCACCACGTTAATCGTAAAAATTTCGAAGTGCTTGGTGAACAGCAAGTTTACCAAAATATAGCAGTTGTTTTAGGTGGTGGAAAGGCAGCGCTTCAGCCGACGACAAGCAATGGAATTCGTAAAGACAACGAAGATTTAGTAAAAGTCATTCGAGACAAAGGCTACGACTTTGTCGAAACAAAAGATGCGTTATTAAACTCTAAATCAAATAAAATCTGGGGTTCTTTCTCTAATACTGCCCTTGCGTTCGATATGGATCGTAGAATAACCAATCCTAAGCAGCCAACTCTTTCCCAGATGACAAGCAAAGCCATTCAAACATTATCAAAAGATAAAGATGGCTTCTTCTTATTCGTTGAAGGCAGTAAGGCAGATTGGGCAGCACATGCAAATGACCCAATCGGGATGATTAGCGATGTATTGGCGTTTGATGATGCAGTTACAGAAGCATTAGAATTTGCGAAGAAAGATGGTAACACTATGGTTATTGCTTTAGCGGATCATGGTAATAGCGGTATTTCCATTGGTAACAGTAATACAACAAAAGGATATGATACTACACCAGTATCAGCTTACATTGCCCCACTGAAAAAGGCGAAAATGACACTTGAAGGTGCTACAAATAAACTAAAAGATGATTTATCTAATATAAAAGAAGTAGCTGCACTTTATGGTTTAGACAACCTAACTAATGATGAAAGAGAAAAGTTAAAAACTGCAAATAAGAAAACTGATGTAGGTCCAATTCTTACTAAATTATTGGCCAACCGTGCGAACATCGGTTTTACAACTGGTGGGCATACAGGTGAAGATGTATTCTTATACTCTTACGGTCCTCAAAAGCCATACGGTTTAGTCCAAAATACAGACATTGCGAAAATAATGGCTAAAGCAATGGGCTTTCAATTAGAAGAAATAACTAAGAAATTATTCTTAGATGCTGAAACATCCTTTAAACAAATTGGTGCAAATGTAACGATTGACAAGCAAGATGCACTTAACCCTGTGCTTGTAGTAAAACGCAATAATACGGAGGCCAAATTGTTTGTTAATAAAAACATTATCTATATTGGTGGAAAAGATTATGAATTAGGAGGCATCGTTGTAGAGAGCAACGGGAAATTCTATGTACCTGAAAAAGCAATTCAACTATTTTTAAGACACTCTCTCTAAAAAAGATTGCCTCTTAAGAGGCAATCTTTTTTTCTTTTTCAAATTTTTATTAAGTATGAAATTTATGTTTTTGTAGCCTCTCTCCATCAAAGAGCTATTTCTGTTTTGGCATTGTTCACTATAAAACATATACAGTTTCATATGGTAACGATCGAAAATAAATTCCATCCTTGTATAATCCACATCACATAATACGATTATAATGAATAATAACTACGTTGCATATGTTGTGCTTGTATAGCCTGATAAACAAGCTAGAATTATACTTTGCGCTGGCCCCTGTCCTCCTAAAGGGCGCATTTGCGTTTCATTGTAAAAATAATTGCAAAGCATTCTTTATTCACCTCACCTCTGCATATATTTTTGTCTTCATGTTTCATACTATGAATATTGAATTAAAGTGGACAATTCCTGGGACTTATCATCTTGCAATCCCTAAATTTCTTTCTATTCAATAAGATTAATCAAATGTAAAATAAAAGTTAATTTCAAGACAAATCATTGAGATTTTTGAAATTTTCATATATTGTTTTAATCGGGTTTAAACTCTTGAATGTAAGAGGTGTTATTTATGAAAAAGGTATATCTTATTATCGGTATTTTACTAGTTTCGATACTTATAATTTATAATTTGTTCAATACTTCAATTATACAAAGCCCGAATTTATCTCACGCACCTTCTAAAGAAAAGATGAAAGAAGAAAAACAGAGAGAGCCGCAAACTAACACCGTTTCTTACGGCTTAAAGGATGATCAAGGTCAACATATCGACAATGGAAGTGAAATTATTAGTGAGAATAATAAGATCAACGTATCGTTATCATTTGTACATAATATTAATGAAGACCGAAAATATGGATTAATTATTTTAGAAGATTACGAACAAAAGCCTTTTAAAATAGACGACACTCCAAATGCGGTATCCCACTATTCTTTCGATATAAAGCCAAACAGTTCGCTCACTACTAAAATCCATTTACAAATTTCTCCTACTGCTAGGGAATTAACCTTTTTAATAATTAAAAAACCTGAATATAAATTAATAGATAATGACCTAAATAAAGCCGCTATATTAGAAGAGGTTCTAAGTATGCGATATTCGATTAATACTCATCATAAAGATACTGAGAAAATACAACTTACTCCTGTACAGCCGAAAACTGTTTTAAAAGATGATCTTTATGAACCATTATTTGTTACTAGAAATGAGGAAAAACTACAAGCGGTGCTCTCTGAGAATGAAGGTAAAGAGCTAACTATATCTAGCGGAAATGAAACGACAGAAGAAATGAGTTATGCAATCGTGGCCTTTAAAGATTGGGAGCAAGTTGAACTATTAAATAACCAAAAAGTTGCTTATGCTACGGTCGCTCCTGAAACGAGACAAATTTTTAATTTCACATTACCTATAGTGGAACAAGAAAGTAATTTCCAATTAGTTGCTTTTCCATTTCCTTATAAAGTCAGCAAAAATAATTATATGAGCCAACAAGCATTCGGTTCATTTCGCATCGTAATTAAAGATGAACATTAATAGAGTCAGACTAGCTATGGCCAGCCTCACATACTACCTCAACAAACTAAGAAGGCCTACTCATACGAGTAGGCTTGTTTGAAACTATGAAAGCTTAGTCAATAACTGATTTAAATCCTTTTTCGTTTTCGTCGTTAATGACTTCATTTTATTAACATCTATCTTTTCTTTTTCCGCTCTTATAATTAATGGATACAAACTTTGTTCAATTGTTTTGTATTCAGTTGGATGTGATGCCTCTATATCTTTTTCAATTACATCCCACTTCTCATTAATTTGTTTTCCAAGTTTATTTACTGTTTCTAATTTAGGATTCGCAGCTAATTGCTTGTCTAAGCTGTCAACTAACGCAACAACTTCTTTTACACTTGTTTTCACAGCAACACTTTTCTTCGGATCTTTCGTTGTGTTCCCACTAGTAGTTTGATCATTCGTTTTTCCTGTCGTTTCTTTTTCTTTTGTTTTCACATTCTCGTTTTGAGTTGATGTTTTACCGTTACTTTCTGTTCCTGATGATTCTTTTGTATTTTTTGCATCCTTATCTGTTTTTTCATTTGAAGAAGTATTTGTTTCTTTTTCATTATCTTTCGTTGTTTTTGACGTTTCGTCTGTACTTGTCGTTTTTGCTTCTCCATCATTTTGTGCAGTTACTTGCTCCTTCTTTTCTGTCTCTTTATCTGCCGAAGGGCTACAAGCTGCCATAGTAAGCATTGTACCAATTGTTATCGATGCGATAGCGACCTTTTTCATTTTCATATAAATCCCCCTATGTTTACGTAATTTATCCTCCCCTTTACGATTCGATTTCCCCTTAAAAAATCCCTTTTCACATGAATTACCATCTTTCCGACAGTAATCTTCATAATAATACGTACAAAAACTGATAAGCCGATTTGAATATTCGAGTTTCTTCTACTTCATTTTTCTGCTCTGTAGTAAAAGAAAAAGAGTATATTGTCACATCAAGAATTACTATCTTCATATGACGATATGCTCTCCTATCAAATTTTTATCTTTCTTGACATTTTATTTATACAAAAAAATAAAATTTTCTTTTATTTTTTTGTTTCTCAACAATTGTTAACATAATATATTTATGAGTAACCACCATTTGAATGAATGACTTGCCCGGTAATCCATTTTGCTTCTTCGCTTACTAAAAAAGAAATTAAGCGTGCTGCATCCGCCGGTTCTCCTACTTTACCTTGCGGGAACTTCCATACTAAATGATGCTTCAGCTCCTCTGTAATCCATCCTGTATTCGTCGGTCCTGGATCAACAGCATTCATGTAATCCCCTTCTCCATCGCAACTGGTGCTACTGATTTTGTAAATGCTTCAATTGCTCCCTTTGTTGCTGCGTATGCCAATTCATCTGGCATCGGTCCCAATGATTGCCCAGAAGTAAGATTTATAATACTACCACTCGTTTTAAGTGAAAAATGTCTAATAAATAATGAACTTAATAACATAGTAGCACGAACATTGACCGTGTAATGTTTATCTAACTGTTCTACATCTAACTCTTCAATTTTCGTATGAGTAGAATACGCCGCATTATTAATAAGAATAGATGGCTCACCTAAACGTTCTGATACCATATACAATACACGATTAGGCGAATAAGACTGCGATAAGTTGATCTCTGCCATTTCACATCGAACACCGTAACTTTCAATCTCCTTTTTCAACAAAAAGGGCTCTTGATCATTTATTCCCCATGGCATCGCTTTATCATACTGAGACCAGTACGTGAAAAAAATGTCTATCCCCTTTTGAGCAAGCACCTTGCATACAGCTGCACCAATTCCATTCAGACGAGTTGCCCCTGTTACAATTGCTATTTTCTTCACCTTTTCTCCTCCATCTATGGATAAATCCCCTGCACGAATACAGAGGATCTACCTTCTTAATTAATATTTGACAATATGCGTTCTGCACCTATTTTTAAAATTTTAATAAAGATATAATTTACAATCGTAAACATTATAAATAAAACAATAAACATAACCCACAGTCCTACTTGAAGGAAGAAGTATAATACACTTACTCCCGCTACAATAACTAAAGCTATTAAAATATTAGCTAAAAAATTCCATAAAGTTGTATATCGACTTTTAAATAATTTCTGTTCGGTATCCCAATGTATATCTGCAGTTTGTGCATCCCAGCGTGTACCGATTAAATTAATTAACAATAACCCGTTCGCACTTAGCAAGTACCAAAGTATCATAAAGACTGGTGAAACTCCCGCTACAACTGCCATCGTAATACCGAATACTGCTAAAATGATTACATTAATTAACCAAGCGGTGATTGCTTTCGCAAAAAAGATATCTGAAGCTTTTACTGGTAAGTAACGATTCACAAACCAAGAGCTTCCATCTCGTGAAAATGACGTTGTTGCAATAACGTTACTCCCCATTAAAAATAAGGATGCACAAAGGCCAACACCAATCGCGAAACCTGCTGATTCTGGATTATTAATGTATCCTGTAATCCACTTTAAATTTCCATCTTGTACGAATAAAACAAAGAACAGCATAATTGGCATAACGAAAGTTTGCACAATGCAATTTAAGAAAAATTGCGGTGTACGGAATAACGTATTAAATTCTTTTTTCATATATGCTTTTAAATGTGAACTTTGTACCGTTGATTTCTGTAAACCTTCCGACGTAATAGCTTGTTTCTTTGCTGTACTCGTTGAAAGTCCAATAACCCCTTTTAAATATGTACGCTCTGAAATATAATAAAACAACACAAAAAATACAAATGAAATAACTGCAAAGATCATTACGTATAAAGGACCCTTCCAATTCGCATTTTCTACCAATGCGACTGCTCCAAAATATGTAGTTGGAAAATAATTTGTCATTTGTATTAAAAGAGAGGATTCGTTGTTCGCAAGGTAATTCGTAATTGCATCTTCAGAAAACGAACTTTTATTTCTCCACTGCAAAAATACATTAATTCCTACAATAAATAGTATACTTACGATTCCAATAAATATATTGCCTCGGTCTTTATTTTTCGCTATATTTGTATACCTCATAATAACTGTCATCAGTAACGAAGCTAATACTAACGGCACAATCGGGAAGAGTAAGTAAATAAAAATCATGTATATGTAATATGTAATAAATGCGCCACTTTTCAAACCGTACGTAATAAAGATTGGTAATAAAATGAATGAACTCATTACGTATTGTGTAATTAATACCGTTAAAAATTTTGCCGAGATAATTTGTGCTGGTTTTAATGGTAACGGCAGTAACATTTCAATGTCATTACTGTAATAAAATACGGTTAAAATGTTCGTTATACTCATTAAAAATACCCATATACTCGCAATCGCAAGTCCCATTGCGATAATCATTCCTGGGTCTTGCCCTAAATGTTTCATCCCCTCATACATCGCGTGCGTTATAGAACCAAATATTAAAAAGCCAACAAATAAAATAGCTGCAAAGGAGAATAAATATGCCCATCGTTTCTTCTTATCAGTTATAAAATCTGCATAATTTAATTTCAATAATACCTTCGTTAACGTCCAAATTTTACTCATTACCCGTCATCTCCAAGAACATTTTTTCAAGTGATTCATTGGATTTAAAATGATCTCTCATTTCATTTAAATTTCCTTTAAACTGAAGATTTCCCTTATTAATAATAGCAACACGGTCACATATTTTTTCCGCAACTTCTAATACGTGTGTAGAGAAAAATACAATCTTCCCTTTATCTGCATGTTCTCTCATCATTTCTTTCAAAATATATGCAGATTTCGGATCAAGACCTGTTAACGGTTCATCTAAAATCCATACATCTGGCTCGTGCACGAGCACACCAATAATAACGATTTTTTGTCTCATACCGTGCGAGTAACTTTGAATTTGATCAGATAAAGCATTATAAAGATCAAACTTCTTCGCTAACGACTCTATTCGCTCTTGCCTTTGCTCTTTCGGCACTTCATACATATCTGCCATAAAGTTTAAATATTCGATTCCTTTCAATCGCAAAAACATATCTGGACTATCCGGAACATATCCAAACGTCTTTTTCGCTTCCATCGGCTCTTTCATAATATCTTTGCCATTGATCGTAATGGTCCCTTTGTCCACCCCATGAATACCAGTAATCATCTTAATTGTCGTTGATTTACCAGCACCATTCGGTCCTAAAAATCCAAAGATTTCTCCGCTAGGCACAGATAAACTTAAATCTTTTACTGCATAGGTAGACCCATTATAACTTTTTGACACATTCGTAATTTCAATCATTATATCCAATCCTTTCCTTAATTACCAATTAACTATATTAATATTATAGCATAATTCTATTTTTAGATTTTTACATTTTTCAGTTTATTTAACCTTTAAAATAAATGTACACTCCTAATCCAACGATTAAAACAACGGCTAGTATAATATAAATCATCGTAAGCCGTTTAATATTCCCTTTCGTCGCTTTACTATAATTCGCATCACCATTTCGCCCAATTAACACCGTTGCAATTACAGTAATCACTACAAGTAATATAACGATCATTATCCCAGTTAACATTCCTTCCTCCCCCTCCTCACAACCATTTTACAATATTATCCTCTTTATTTCGCAGTATATTTAGTCTTTTTACTATTATTATGAAAAGAATCGGAAAACTATTATTACCATTCATATCCATATGTGATATATTTATAACATAACGTGATTTATTTCTAACATCGAAAGGAGAATCTATCGTGAAAACAACTTGGATAAAATATTTAGGATTTCTCGGTTTCTTCGGTTTCCTCGGCTTTTTTTATGAAAAAGGATTGTTTACTATGTTCTGTTTCTTCTCCTTTTTCACAACATATAGAACGGTTCAACACGATGAACTGTTTGAACAAATCGTCAATAAATCGTGCCGCAATGCATTTATCGTTACATTACTAACTACCGCTATCATTATGTTTATTGAAATGTTATTTCCAAACCCGGCGCTACAAGAGATTGATATCGCTCTTATTTTCGGCACACTTATTCTTACGTTTGGGTTCTCTATGTTCTTTTACGATAAACCTGTTGATGAAATGGAAGATGCACCATGGCGTTCGTAACGAAGATAAAAGAATACCGCGCCAAATTGAATATGACACAAGAAGATTTAGCGAAAAGTGTTGGTGTACGCCGTGAAACGATTAGCCATCTCGAAAAAGGGAAATACAACCCTTCCTTGCAGCTTGCTCATGATATTGCGAAGGTACTTCATAGTACGATTGATGAGATTTTTATTTTTGAGGATTAATGTAAAAAAAGCCCTTATAATAAAGGGCTTTTTTGTCATAACATGTCGTTAAAACGATATCTCTTGTCGAAACGTCGATACAATTTCATTCAGATTAGGAACAGACTACACTTTTTTCCGCAATATCTACAATCCCTAAAATTTGCAGCAAACTCTCCACTTCATAAGTCGGCTTAACACTTGTCTTGTTTTCTTTCAGACTCGGATTATACCAACAAGTATCAATACCGTAATCTTCTCCGCCTTTCATATCAGAAGTTAAGGAATCTCCAACCATTAGTACACTGGATTTATCAGTAATTCCTAACTTTTCAAATGCATAATCAAAAATCTCACGTGCTGGTTTTTGATGGCCAACCTCTTCTGAAATAATAATATGTTCAAAGAGGTTACATACAGGCGAATTTCCAATTCTTGATTGTTGCACCTTAGTATATCCATTCGTAATAATACCTAACTTGCAATCTTGAAGGTTCTCACATAATTGCACTGCACCTTCTATAAGATGTACTTCTTTCCCTAAGTTTTCAAGGTATACATCACTAAATTGCTGTGCATCTACTTCTATATTATGAAGTGCAAATAATTGTCTAAATCGGTCTACCGCTAATTCACTTAGCGTAATCATTTTATTTTCTAAATCTCTCCATAATCCATTACTAATCTCTTTATAACTTGCAAGATAATCATCATATCCTGTAGGCATGCCGAACTGTACAAACGCGTTATGTAATGCGTTCCTTTCCGTTTCAGGGAAATCTAATAATGTATCGTCTACGTCGAATAGTATTACTTTGTATTTCATGATGTTCTCCTCAATTCCTAATTTAAAAACTTCATTCTCATAGCTTAATTATAAGCTTATATATATTTCATTATAAAGTGCTTTGACTCGCTCTTTATAGAATACACCTTTATCTTCTATTTTCAAATGTGCTATAAATAAGTTTGCAAGCATGACCGCTGTATCTAACCTATAAAATAAACTAACAATATGCGGGGTAGCGTTAAAGATACTATCATTCTTATATCCCGCTTTAAATTCTTCCCAATTAACCTCATTCGTTTCAGCTATTCTCATAAGCTCCAATAATGGATGACCAATTAGAGCGTTATCCCAATCAACTATCGCTTTAACTTCTCCATTATATCCAATTAAGTTTGCTGGTCGAATGTCCATATGCAATAAACTCTTTATATGATCAGCCCTACTAAGAATATGTTTAATTGTTTGTACATCCGGAAGTTTAATCCCACAATCTGTAATTGTATTAAACCCTTCCACTCTTTTCACAATGCGTTCCGCTATATACTTACTAATCGGCTCTCTAATGTTCTGCTCATATTGTAAACCATCGATTGGTATACTATGAAGCTCACTAACTAACTTCCCTATTTTACATGCAGAAATTGGCATATGATCAGTAGATACATAATCCGATATTAAAAAATCAAGTTCGGCAGAAAGATGCAATTCATGTATCTTTGGCACTGGAATACCTTTTGAATAACAAAACTTAGAAAGCTCTGTTTCCTTTTGCAAAGAAATCCGGCTATTAAATAAATCTTCATTTATATTTTCTACTTCACGTTCCCACGGCACTCGAAAAGCTAAAGCTCCCTTTTCTGAATCTCCGCGAAAAACAATATTTTGCACTCCCGTTCCAATCACCTTTAAATTCTGAACAGCTAGTTCCTTATAATCTTGACTTAGTATTGTTGATAGCTTTCCTCTTAACCCCTCTGCTTTTAAACGTGTATGAATCATTTTATCCCCCGATTCGTAAGTTCTTTTCATCCATTTTCTCCCCGGTGCACAACAATCCTCATAAGCAAAATTATAGCAACAATAATAAAAGGAGGCTAATCCAATCAGCCTCCCTCCTCATTATTTATCTTCTAGCAATAATTCTTTCATTTCCTCTAACGATTCCTTCGTAAAGCCAAGAGCTTTTTCAGCGTATACTTCAACTGATCCATATTGCTTTTTAACTTCATCAATCGCAGCTTGTAAATATTCAGCACGAGCTTCAAACATCGCACCTAATATTGCTCTACTTTCATCGTTTTGTAATTTCGCACCTAAAAAGGCCATCATTTTTTCATTTAACTTTTCACGGAAGCCGTTACTTAATAAATAGTCTTCCATGACTGTTTCTTCTGATACACCTAATAGAAGTAATAATAATGCAGAACCAAATCCAGTACGGTCTTTTCCAGCTGTACAGTGGTTTACTAACGGTAAGTTTTCTGGATTTCGAGCTAGTTTTAAGAAGCTCACAAACGCCTCATTACCATTTACAAAATCTTGATTCATTTTCACAAGGTATTCGCCTGGTTTGCCTAATACTGATAAATCACCAACTTGGAAAAACTCATTTATATTTAAATCTTTCGCTAATTCTTGCATAACTGGTAAGCATATTTGACGAGCGCCTGTAATACCTGGATTTGGCTTATGTTTCACTTCAAAATCTGTACGATAATCACAAATTAATTTTAAGCCAGACTTTTGTAAATACTCGATATCCCACTCTGTTAATCCTGCTAATTCTTCAGAGCGGTACAACTTGCCCCATTTTACTTTACGGCCTTCTGTCGTTTCATATCCGCCCATATCACGGAAGTTAAACGCGCCTTGTAATGGCAGTCTACGCTCAGCTACTGTTACTGCTTGTCCATTACTACCTACTAGTCTAAAATATGGACGCTCATTTCCGCTTAAGTTTTCAATTGTATATGATGATTCTCCATTTACCGTTGCAAGTAATTCTCCAGTTTCTTCAATATGATCTGGTGAAGTACTCCAATAAATACGAACTTCTTCTATATTATTTTCCCACTTTATTTGTAACGTATTATCTTCGTTTCTTTCTACAGTTGCTTGTAGCCAATTTCTTTGCTGCTCCATTCTTTCACCAACGCTTTCTCTTATAATCGAATCTTACTCTATTGTATTATAGGAATATCTACTTTGTCGTTCTCATTTTTCTTTTTATCTTACAAACAGGCAAAAAGTTCTTTTACTTGTTCAAAATTTGTACACGGAGTCCCTCGAAATACATATGCGATTTGCTCATCATCTAAATCTTCATATACAACTGTTCCCCGATCTGGGTGCGAATAAAACTCTAACCCGTTTATCATCTGTTTAACGCTATAATTCGTTGTCCATGAAGAAACAGGATAGTACGCTTTGTTTTTATGCCTACAAACCCAAAGTGCATATAGTTTACTATCTTCATCCCAGTATACATACTGCGTTTCGTCATTTCCTAATCCGACCGATTCGAGCTTCCAACTTAACTTTTCATGAATTGGCAATTTCGAATAGATTACGTCATCTGGAGCATTCCACTCACGACATCTTCCTATCTCACCCATTTCACCTCTCTTCGCTTGAAAGCTTAATAAGTGAAATGGTGTATGTAATATCGTTTTCGCAAACTCCATATTTACCGGCTGTAACCCAAATAGAAATCTTTCCATTTCATCTTGGTTTACATACCCACGATCAATAGAAATTTCAATTTGCGTTTTCCATTTAGATGTAACGTAACTTTCTTTTCCCTTATAATTTACACCTTTCCAATACACAAGCCCTTTATATTGAAAACAAGCTCCTTTTGCTTGAGAAATACAACTATCTGGAAATACCGGCTCCATTATATCGAGGAAAAACTCTTTTACCCGAAACATACTAGTTGGCGTAACAACTTGAAACCAAAATGTTTCCCACTTTTCACCCTCATAACGCTCTGAAAATTTTTCGATGTTCCAACCTTCTAACAAGATCTCTGGATACAGTAAAACAAAAGAATGGAATTGTTTTTCCAGCATATATAACCCTCCCGCTAAATGAGTTCGAGAGAGTAAGCCATCCATCCTTCTAAAATATTCTCACATATCGCTCAGTAGAGCTCAGTTGCTGACATCCGTTCTTTTCAAAGACATCCTTCATCCACTCGTTTTGCACATTTGTCTCACCAATATAATAAGATGCGCCTATTTCCTTTAAGACAAACATTGCCCCTGTAAAGAATGCTGCTTCATACCCTTTATTTCGCATATTTGGAGCGACTGCGAAATACATAAGTTTTCCTTCTTCTAACGTACCTCTTTCAATATGCGGGATTACAATTCCTATTGGCTCTTCTTCATCGATACTCGCTGTTAAACAATGTTCTTTCCATTGCCCACCAATTTCTTGTAGCATCATATTTACAAATTGATCATAAGTGACTTGTTCTTCCGTCATTTCGTTCCAAAGAGAATAAAAAGTATCTTCTCCTACTTCTTCAATAAGCTTAAAATCAATTTCACTTTCTACAGCTTCTACTTCATATATATCCTTAAATACGATCATGTTTTCAGTAATATATTCAAATGAATACGTTTCGAAACATTTTTTATACACATCATAATTTGGGCTTTTTGAAGAGATTTCAAAATGTAGTTTTTCTAATCCATCTTTTTCAGCTTCAGCAACGCAATATTGCATCATCTCTTCTAATTGCTCTTCTGTAAAAATCTCTGCATTATTTTCTTTTATCATGACAGAAGAAGCATTTCTTCTTATTTTAAAATATTTTTCTAACTGTTCTATAGTCATCATATACTTCCCTCATCTATGTCATACCCGAATTTCTACTTGTTCTCCTTGCATGAGCAGGATTGTCCTTGAATATATAGAATACTAGAAAACATCGCATCTTTAAAGTGCGGAGGAGGTTCTCCATTGGATATTACAGCGCTGCAACAACAGTTAGAGCTTATACAACAAAATGACTATACGCAACTGCAACATATAGATATTAATGAGTTAACGTTGAACATGCTTCAGTATGTCGGAACGACTGATAGTTACGTTCGTTACCAACTTATCTATAAATGTTTTTCCCATTTTATTCATCACGAATTTCTTATGGATGATCAACTAAAATTACTTTTACAAACTTGTTTAAGTGATGAGTATTTATATTGTGACATTCACTCCCCACATACAGATGGGGTTTTCACACGTTCTTACACTGTTTCGTTAATCGCGTTAATACTCCAATTCGCTAACTCGCACTACTTTTTTACAGAGGAGGATATCGAAGAAATAAAAAACAAACTCATTACATACACAAACTTAGAAATGGATTTTCGAGGCTATATTGAAAATAAAGGATGGGCTCATTGTCTTGCACACGTATCTGATGCCTTCACTGAAATTGTTCATAATTCCTATACGACCTTTGAGTGGTACGAAGAATTAATTCATTGTTTATTAAATAAAATGTTCATTCCATCGGATCTATTTCATAATAACGAAGATGAACGCATTGTTACGCCGTTACTATCGATGCTATATCATGACTTTCCGCAAGATGAGTTAATTTCAATTATTTATAAAAAAATAAAAAGGCTTCCTCAAATTAGAAAACGCCTTTCCCTTAATGAGTATTGTATTTTATGCGCAAACATTAAACTCTTTTTACGCACATTATTTTTTAGAACAAAAGATGATCATAACTTAGCATTTACAGCACGTAAAACAGAAAAAATGTTAAAAGAACTGCCTAATTATTATTAAATATAAGGAGAAGAAATATGGGGTATATTGAAGACATGAGAAATCTAGTAGGAAATCAACCACTTATTTTAATCGGATCACACGCCATTATATTAAATGAGAAAAATGAAATATTATTGCAGCTCCGTACAGATTTTAAGCGCTGGGGCATTATTGGCGGCGCCTTAGAATATAACGAAACGTTAGAAGACGCGTTAAAACGAGAAGTATTTGAAGAAACTGGACTTATTATCAAAAATCCAGAACTTTTCCGTACATACTCAGGACCTGATTTCTTTCAAACCTATCCAAACGGTGATCAAGTACATGGTGTACTCGTTGTTTATATTTGCCGAGAATTCCACGGCGAGCTTGTATGCGATCAAACGGAATCGAAAGAACTGCGCTTCTTTTCGCTTGATAAGCTGCCTATTAATCTTCATCCAGTCATTGAGCGGATTATTAAAGAGTTCCAACACTCCAATTAAAAAACATTACATATTTTATATAGAAATAAAACAACCTCATCTCCCGTCATTATAACGTGAAATGAGGTTGTTACCGTTCACCATAAATTCCAATTTCCCCAAAATGATATTAACGCTCTCTTTCTACAGCTTTATATTCCTTTGCAAATAAGAGTGTTATATAAGAAGTAATAAATGAAAAAATAGTATACATGCCCACCCAAAAGAAAAATGATGGATCGTATAATGTAATATTTAACATAAGAAAAATAAGAAATGTTACCATTGGCATCATATAAAATGTACCTACTTTATATGTCACAGCTATTGATATAATACAAATAAGCAATGGATATATACAGAAAATAAAAATTGACTCACTCAATGTTATGTCCCCCTTTCTGAAGAAATAATAGGTTTCTCGTAAACATTTTGGGGAACAACAAAGTTTTATATTTTTATTCGTTATTAGTAAATAAAATGTTAGATTGTTATCTCAATCTGATTTCCTTCAGGATCACTTACTACACTTTCGTAGTAACCATCCCCTGTAGTACGCGGGCCGTTTAATACAGGGTATCCTGCTTCTCTTAATGTATTAGTTAATTCGTTCACTTTTTCTTTACTACCTACAGAAAAAGCAATATGTGCATATCCTATTGTTTGTGTTTGTAATGCATCATCTATCCCTACCTGCTTCATAAGTTCTAGACGCGCACCACCTTCAAAAGTTATAAAATAAGATTCAAACTGCTTTTTCGGATTGTGATATAAGCTATTTTCTTCACCATTAAAGTACTGTTTATAGAAATCACGCATTCCTTCTAAATCATTCACCCAAATTGCTATATGTTCAATTTTCATAATCGACACCTTTTCTTTTATGTTATTCAACTGACAATTGGATGCTTCATTGCCAGCACATTTAATTTTCTTTATTTGTTCTCGTAATCATAAGATCAAGTCCAAGACTTTTTAATCCATATAAATAATCTTCTTTCCAATTACTCACTGTTATTTTCGGAATATGTTCTGCCGGGATATACTGCGGACAACTTTTTACAATTTGATCTATTACGAATTGGTTCACTTCATCATCACAGAAGATGAATCCATGAGGGTTAATAATAGCTATACATGTAGCTATTAATCGGGTAATAGCATCTATATTATATTCCTCTGGATTATTAGAATTTTCAACTTCGTCTCCACTTCTCAAAGCTTGCAAGAAATTTTTATTATCGTACTGCGGGACGAAAGATATCTCTCCTGAGAAAAATGTACTTCCGCGTACAACATCTCCATTTACCATAATCCCCGCACCTGGCCCATTTTGACCTGAATACAAATATACAAGAGATGAATTGTCATTACTTCCTGTGTTTTTATGATAGCCGAGCACAGCAGCATTCATATCGTTTTCTATTACTACTGGTATAGAAAACAGTTCCTCCAAATGACTTTTCAAATTAAAATTTTGGAACTTTTCATATCCAGGAATATAGAAAATACGCCCATTATCGACCGCACCAGGAACACCAATTGATATAGAATTTATTTTTGGAAACGTAGCTATAAGACTTTCTATATGTTCTGTTAATACACTTAGGCCCGTATCAATTAATGCACTTGAAGTACTCCCTTGTTCTTTTACTTCCCCTAAACAGTTAAAAATTGTATAGTTCGTCTCATTTCTCTCTAAAAATATCGCTAAACCTAACATATATTCTGGATTATATTCATATCGTTTTGCTCTTCTTCCGCCACTTGAATCATCTAAACCGGCTAAAGTTACTTCACCGTCTTGTTTCATTTTTTCTATAAATTTACTTATCGTTGGAAAACTAATTTCTAATGTATTACTAAGTTCAATTTTCGTTGCACTACCTCGCTCTAGAAGAGCTGTACGAATGCCGCGAAAGATTGTCTCTTTAATCGATTTTTGAGTAACAAATTGTTCACTCAAATCGCTCACCACCTTAATCAACATACTTATTAAACACTTTTAATAAGTTGCGTTGACAATATATCATACATCATTTTCTAAAGCAATAGAGATGATATATTTCTACTAGCGGCACTCCGTATTTAACTCGATGTATTCTCTCTCGTAACAGACGATACAATTCCAGACAAGATAACAAATAATAAAACAGCTAGCAAAGCATTACGTATTCCAAATGCTTCTCCAAGTATCCCTAAAAATGGTGGTCCGACTAAAAACGCTGTAAAACCGATTATAGAAACTGTAGCAACATTAGAAGTCGCATTTTCGCCGCCATCTCCAGCAGCAGAAAGCCCAATTGGGAAACCTAACGACGCACCAATCCCCCATAGTACGACACCAACTGCTAGAAAATACGAGTTACTCCCAAATATGACGATTGAAATTCCTATAATCGCCATCATAATAGTAGCACGCATAACAGCGACACGACCGAATCGATCAAGAAAATAACTACTACACATACGAGCTAACGTCATTGCCAATACAAAAATAGTGTACATAATAGAACCTGTCACTACACTTTGCTGATGTCCGTCTACCATCACGATAGGTAGCCAATCATTAGCACTCCCTTCTGCAAATGCCATTCCAAGTACAAAAAGACCAAGTAAAAGCACCTTTTTTTCCATACGTAAGGAAGTATGCTTTGCTCGCTGTTTGTTCCGCGATTTCTCCTTCTTTCCTGTTCCATGCGGAAGAAAACGATACAACATACATACAAGTAATACAAATACGATCGAAATTGCAAGAAACTGATACAGAATTGGGATGTGAAGCGAAGCCGCGACAGAACCACTAAGCGCGCCTACTAAAGTTCCTACGCTAAAAAAACCGTGAAATTTCGGTAGAAGTGTTGTTCCTAATTTCCGCTCAATGGAAGAACCTTCTACATTTAATGCGACTTCTGCTAATCCATATCCTACCCCAAATACTAGTAAGCTACCAAAAACCCCCATACTAGAAACAAAATAAATATTAATACCTAAACAAAGCAATCCAACAATCATAAAAAACATACTGCCTATAATAACGTCTCTAGCTCCCTTACAGTCAATGAAGCGACTTGCACTCAGTAAACCAATTATTGAACCGACTGATAGTCCGAACAAAATCCAGCCCATTTCTGCATTTGACACTCCTAAAATCTCTCGCACCGCTGCCGTTCTCGAAATCCATGTAGCAAACGCGACACCTGGCAAAGCAAATAAGAGAAAAAGAACGTTTCGGGAGGCAAGTAATGTCTTTGTATGATTGTCCGCACTATATTTCTCCATATGAAACACCTTTCAAATTGTCTATACGATAATTTACACACTAATGAAAACGCCTTTTATTCTTCTATCGTTTTAATAACTTTAGCTGGATTACCACCAACTACTACATTATTAGGTACATCTTTTGTCACAACTGCTCCTGAAGCAATTACAACATTGTCTCCAATTGAAATACCAGGGTTAATAATAGCTCCCCCGCCAACATCTTTTCTTTTTCCGTTTTCATAGAATCATCTCCTTCGTTATAGAATGAATTACACTTATTAAACAACTTTAATAAGTGACTTTAATTATACTTATTAAACACGTTTAATAAGTATCCCTATATTAGCATACTTTTTAATATATGCAACTAATAAGTTTTGAAAGGAAATATAAAACCCCTTACTTTACGTAACAATATGACGAATAAATCATTAAATCTTATATAGAAAAAAACAAGGGAACGCTCAGCGTCCCCTCTCAAATCCAATCCGTTTTTTAATTTCCGCTAAATTTACCTTCGCGATAGCTCGTGCCCTCTCAGCACCTCTCTCTAACGCTTCATATAATAAATACGGCTCATTCATATACATTTCGTATTTTTCCCGAGGACCTGCTAATTCACGGTCAACAACACGGAATAGTTCTTTTTTCACATCGCCCCATCCAATGCCGGTTCCATACTTTTCACTCATCGACTGAATTTCATCTTCTGTCGCAAATTCTTTATAAATTGTAAATAACGTTTCTAGCTCTTTCGGTTCATTTGGAAGTGAAGAATCTGTTTTTATTTTAAATATTAATTTCCGCAGTTTTTCTTGCTCTGCAAATAACGGGATCACATTCCCATAACTTTTACTCATTTTTCTTCCATCAAGACCAGGTAAAATAGCACCCTCTTCTTGTATTACATACTCTGGAAGCGTAAATGTTATGCCAAATGTATGATTAAAATACGTCGCAATGTCACGAGCGATTTCAATATGCTGAATTTGATCCTTTCCGACAGGTACATGAGTAGCTTGAAATAATAATATGTCAGCCGCCATTAAAATAGGATATGTGTATAACCCCATATTCACACCTGCATCGATCTCTACTCCTGCTTCTTTATTATGCTCTACCTTCGCTTTGTACGCGTGAGCGCGGTTCATAAGTCCTTTCGGAGTTAGGCAAGATAGTATCCACGTTAATTCCAAAATCTCCGGTATTTCTGTTTGGCGATAAAAAATAACGCCTTCACTAAGTCCAAGCGATAACCAAGTTGCTGCTACCTCTTTCGTATAACTATTGAACTTCGCCGGATCATGCACAGCATTTAACGCATGATAGTCAGCTATAAAAAATAATGCTTTTCCTTCATTATTTTTTGACATTTGTAATGCTGGTTTAATTGCACCAATATAATTTCCTAAATGCGGATAACCTGTTGGCTTAATTCCTGTTAACATTATTTTTTCACTCACACTAACTCCTCCTTCCTCAAAATAAAAATAAAAAGAGCCCCTCATCCTATAAAAAGGACGAGAGACTCCCGCGGTACCACCTTAATTAGCTATCATTAGCTCACTTCATACTTCGATAACGTGAAGTAACCGTCTTTACCTACTCATTTCAGTGAGAAGCTCCAGAGCCCATTCCATATCCATCCCTTACTGATTCCCACCACATATCAGCTCTCTGAAAAGTTTTGAATATGTACTCTTCTCTTTCATTGCTTTTTAGTTATTTTTTACAGTTTATCACATTTTCCCTTCTCATAAAACTAAATTTTCTGGTTTTCTATATTTGGAATTTTAACAATAACCATCACCAATTTATTCCACACCATATATAATCAATATATACAGAATTTCTTTACAATAGAAAAACGGGGTGAAGTTATGGGTTGATGTACTAAAAAAATCGATAAGTTTAAGAGAAATATTCAGACTAACGATGATACTTTAGGGGTAATTATACATTTCACACTTATTGCTATATATTTATACACCTGCGATGAGTATATAGCAATATTTGACGGTGCGCTCACTTTTGAGACTGAGAACGGAAAGCAAGTAGAAATCGGGGGTACTCTCATTTCTCTTGAAGTTGATGTGAATTTTCGCATGGACGATATAATATTTAATTACAAACTAAAGGAAAGTAATCTACCTATTGTTGAACTAAAAGCCTACGCATGAGACTAATTTGTTTACTATAAACTAAACAAGAGTAATTGATTTCTCCTCCCCAAAAGTCCTTATCGCTACCAAAACTGGAGATAAAAGAATCTTCTCGAAATGATAATACTATATCTTTCGATTAAAGAATTGATGATAACAAACTCTAACATGAACAGATTGCCCAGTTTATCAATTCATTGTATAAATTATTAAATTCTTATTCGAAGATTGAAAGTCCTTTTATCTATATCCTATACATACGAAGTTCACATAACCCCACTTATCAGTAGCTAGTTTGCCTAATTTCAAATGAGAATAAGCTCCTTTATTTTCTTTAAGCATAGCATGTAAAAGAGTATGAAATATTTATAAAAAGTAGGTGGAAACATGACATTAGATTCTCACCGTATTATAGGTTTTCCTGGAATGGGTATAGGTGGCTTCCCTGGAACAGGTATGGGCGGTTTTCCTGGAATGGGTATGGGTGGCTTCCCTGGAACAGGTATG
>NZ_MACH01000018.1 GCF_001884065.1 Bacillus proteolyticus | reverse complement strand
CGTTGATATTATTATTAAAATAAGCTCTTCGGAGCTTATTTTTTTTATATAAAAATTGAATATTAATATTCTATTATTGAGTTTTATCCTCTGTTCATAAAGGGGTACGGAAACGATTCTGGGTATGAGGGGCCACTCTGGAATTTAATTACAAATATAAAAAAGAACTTTATTCAAGTTCTTTTAATCTACGATATAGAGCGGCCTGACTCACTCCTGTAATCTGACATATTTCCTTTACTGTTTTATTGGTATGTTTTCGTAATTCAATTGCATGGTTCATGCCAGGATGTTTATCTGTGTATTTCTTCACTCTTCCTCTATATACTCCTTTTTGTTTTGCTAGCTTTATTCCCGCATGTTGTTTTTCTTTAATCATTTCACGATCTAATTCACTAAAGGCAGCCATGACAGTTAAGAAGAACTTGCCCGTTGGAGTTCTTGTATCAATTCCTAAATTTAAAATTGCAAAGTGAACATCCTTTTCCCGAAGTTGTTCTACTAACTGTAATAGCTGAATGGTATTTCGACCTAAACGATCCATTCTAGTTACGACCAAAGTATCCCCGATAATTAGTTTTGACAGTATAGTGTCTAACTCTGGCCTTTGTTTTGTTACTCCACTTATTTTCTCTTTAATAATTTCATCTACTCCATATTTCATGAGCTGTTCAATCTGTGTATCTAGATTTTGATCTTGTGCACTTACACGAGCGTATCCATAGACCATTTTTCTCCTCATTTCAAACATAATTTTGATAAGTGTTATTGAGAGTCTCTGGGACTAATAATATCAAGGAAAGGATTTCTGGTTCTGGTGCAAAAACTTCAAAATATCTAAAAAAGGTCTTTCAGACTTGGACATACTGATACTGGTACTCTAAAAAAGGATGTGATTGGTATGGAAAAGCAAAATCTATTCAAGTGGAAACATTATCAACCGGATATTATTTTATTAACCGTGAGATGGTACCTACGGTACAACCTCAGTTTTCGTGATTTAGTCGAAATGATGGAAGAACGCGGGCTACCCCTGGCCCATACAACTATCATGCGATGGGTTCATCAATATGGTCCCGAATTAGATAAGCGAGTACGACGTCATCTTAAGTCAACCAATGATTCTTGGCGAGTCGATGAGACGTATGTGAAAGTCCAAGATCAATGGATGTACCTATATCGTGCTGTTGATTCAAAAGGAAATACAATTGATTTTCATTTAAGCAAAACAAGAGATCATAGGGCTGCAAAGCGTTTTTTCAAGAAAGCTTTGCAGTCTTTTCATGTTTCAAAGCCCCGTGTGATTACAGTGGACAAAAACCCGGCCTATCCTATAGCGATTGAAGAGTTGAAGACAGAGAAAAAGATGCCTGTAGGCATCCAAATAAGGCAGGTAAAATACCTGAATAACATTGTAGAGCAAGATCATCGTTTTATTAAAAAGAGAGTTCGTTCAATGTTAGGATTGAAATCTTTTCGTACAGCTAAATCTATTCTTTCAGGAATAGAAGCGATGCATATCATTAAAAAAGGCTAACTTATTTTACGGGACAAGTCTGTCCAAAATGAAGTGAAGTTTATTCATCAACTATTCGGAATGGCTGCATAAGAATAGATTCCATTAGGAATCTATATACCTCTTTCAAATAAATGCAATCTTTGCACCAGAACCAGTTTTTGCACCAGAACCGAATATTGATATGTGAGGGTTTCACTGCCCGCGAATAGCGAGATAAAATGAATGAAAATATTTTTATATGTGAATATATGAAAAAATGATGAAATTGTCAGCTTTTTATTTTTGAAAAAAATAGTTTATCTATTTTTATAAAAAAATATTTTTTTGACCCCCATAAAATTTTTATTTCCTCCGAATATGTATAGTGAAGAAAGCAATTAGAATTGAAATCATTTCGTACAGAAACCTTGATTTTGAGAGGCATAGAAGCCATGCATATGATGAAAAAAGGGCAACTTCACCAAAGGGCGAAATCTGCCAAAAATGAGGTTGAAGTTATTCATAAGATATTTGGATTAGTCGTTTGATCTCAAAGTTAACAGGAAATTACTGTTCTATATTCTTATTAAGCTATTTTCGCACCAAAACCCTAGAAGGTCTATCTATTAAAATAGCTTGCGTTTGTACTTAGAATAAAAAGAAAAGGAGTATGTAAAAAAAATAATGGAGAAAAAAATTCAACAAGAGAAAGATAACTCAAAACCCGTTTTTTATGATCCTAAAGGAAGAAGAAAAATAGCTTTCAGTTGGTTTCTATGTATCTCAATAGTTATTATAAGTATTGTATTTTATTTTTTCTTCCAAAGTATTTTTTCGACACCAGAAATTCCAAATATGAATCCTGCTGTAAAACAAGATACTAAACTTGTACCTATTAATCAAGAACTCAGCGACGAGCAGTTAAAGAAAGAAGAATTTAAACCTAATACCGAAATGAAAAACGATGAAAATTCGGTGAATGCAACGAACGATAGCAAACAATCTAAAGAAGTGTATGGTTTTTATGTAAACTGGGATGAAAATAGTACTGCTTCTTTAAAAGAAAATATTGGTTCCTTAACCACGTTAGTACCAGAATGGTATCACTTAAAAGCAGACTTAACAGTTAGTAGTGAGATAAAACCTGAGATTGTGAAGTTAGCCAAAGAAAATCATGTGAAAATTATGCCTTTACTTACTAACTATACAGAGGAAGCTTCTGGTCCTGATAGTGAACTTATTCATAAGTTACTGAATTCTCCAGATCATGTAAAGACAAAGTTTATTAACGATTTAGTAAAGCAAGTTGAAAAGAATCAATTTTCAGGTATTAATATTGACTTTGAGGCAATACCTGAAAGCGATAGAGAAAACTTAACCAATTTCATGAAAGAACTTACTACGGTCTTTCATGAACATCATTTGCTCGTTACGCAAGATGTCCCTGCTAATGATAAGAGCTTTGATTATGGTGCATTAGCCAAAGTAATAGATCGTATGATTGTAATGATGTATGACGAGCACTATGGAGCAGGGGTACCAGGACCAGTTGCTTCAAATAAATGGTTTGAACATACGCTCAATGAACTAGACATTCCGTCTGAGAAACTTATAGTTGCTTTCGGTAACTATGGATATGATTGGGAAGTAAATAGTAAAGAACCTGCGAAGTCTGTAACTTTCTCAGAAGTTATGACAATGGCTCAGGATTCAAATATAAAAATTCAATGGGATAACATTAGTGGAAATCCTTATTTTCGATATAAAATAGGAGAGAAAGAACATACCGCTTGGTTCTTAGATGGTGTTACTCTTTATAATCAAGTAAAAATCGCAATGAACAACAATGCGAAGGGATTTGCGTTATGGAGACTAGGAGCAGAAGATCCTACTATATGGAAAGCTTTAAAAGATCCTATTGAGGTACAAAATAATCCTGATGCATTACATAAAATCGCTAGTTTAGATGAAGTGAATTATTCTGGACAAGGCGAAATTTTACAGATTGAGAATGAAAGACAAAATGGATTGAGAGATTTTAAGATAGACAAAAATGGTTATCTTACAGATGAAGTGTATCAATCACTACCATCTGCATACGAAGTGCAACGATATGGAAAACCAAAAGGCAAACAAGTAGTATTAACATTTGATGATGGACCGGATCCTAAATATACGCCGGAAATTCTAGATATATTAAAAGAGTATAAAATAAAAGCTGCCTTTTTTGTACTTGGTGAAAATGCACAACTAAACCCTAGTATTGTTAAAAGAATATACGATGAAGGGCATGAAATTGGCAATCATACCTTCAAGCATCCTAACGTCGCTGATACGTCTTTACTACGTACAAAAATAGAACTTAATACAACTCAGCGCTTAATTCAGGAAATAACTGGACATTCTACGGTTTTATTTAGGT
>NZ_MACH01000017.1 GCF_001884065.1 Bacillus proteolyticus | reverse complement strand
TGAAGCAGATGCTAACCCGGATTCATCAAATGAAATACTGCCTATTTTGCGTGCACAAAATATGAACTATACAATGGTGGCAGAAAATGTTGATCCTGAGGATTGGGCGACTCCATCCACAAATGAATTAGTAAAGCGTACTCTTAATCCCATTTATAAGGGGGAGGGAAATGTTATTCTTCTCCATGATGCAGGAGGGAATCGTACCCATACGGTAGAGGCGCTGCCGATGATTATTAAAGATCTTAAAAAGAATGGATATAGTTTTGTAACAATTTCAGATTTAATGAATAAAGAACGAGATGAAGTTATGCCCCCCGTTTCTTCTGAGGATAAGCAATATTTACTTTACAATAAAGCTGTTTTTTCAGGAGCAGGATATTCTAAGCATATATTAACAACTATTTTTTATATTGCTATTGGATTAGGTATTTTCCGATTCCTATTTTTAATTTATTTTTCATTCAAGCAAAAAAAGAAAACAAAATCCCGTTTATTTGCTAATTCTTCTTACCAACCTTTTGTTAGTGTTGTGATAGCAGCATATAATGAAGAGAAGGTTATAACCAAGACGATTCGCTCAATTTTGGATAGTGATTATAGAGAGTTTGAAGTTATTGTTGTTGATGACGGATCGATAGATGGTACGTCAAAAGTAATTCAAGAAGCATTTCATAAACATCCCAAAGTTTGTTTAATTCAGAAAGAAAATGGTGGGAAATCATCCGCAATGAATTTAGGATTTCAAAAATCACGAGGAGAAATCATTGTCACTTTAGATGCGGATACTATTATTGCGCAAGATGCTATTTCTCTAATGATTAGACACTTTGAAGATCATAATGTAGCAGCAGTTTCAGGCAATGTCAAAGTGGGAAATAGACGAAATTTGTTAACTACTTGGCAACATGTTGAATACATTACAGGATTTAATTTAGAACGCAGAGCTTTTGATGAGTTGAATTGTATCACGGTAGTTCCTGGAGCTATTGGAGCATGGCGTAAAAAGAATGTAGTTGAATCTGGATATTTAAGCGAAGATACATTAGCAGAAGATACGGATCTTACTATAACGTTTTTACGTCAAGGGCATAGAATTGTATATGAAGAAAAAGCATATGCTTTTACGGAGTCACCTGAAGATGTGAAAAGTCTCATTAAACAGCGATATCGTTGGTCATATGGTACACTCCAATGTCTTTGGAAGCATCGAAAGGCATTGTTTAATACAAAGCATAATACATTAGGGTTTGTTGCATTACCTAATATGTGGTTGTTCCAATATGTCCTGCAATTCATTGCTCCTTTAGCAGATATATTAATGATTATGGGGATGTTTGGTAGTAATCCTCTAAAAGTTTTAGGATTTTATCTTGTGTTCTTTGCAATGGATCTTCTCGCTTCTCTTTTTGCATTTAAATTAGAGAAAGAGAATCCTAAACCATTAGCATGGTTAATTTTACAACGCTTTATTTATCGTCAATTTATGACTTATGTTGTAATTAAATCTATATTTTCATCTATTCGAGGGGTAGCGGTAGGATGGAATAAACTAAAGAGAATGGGAAGTGTTGAGCATTCCCCTGAACATAAGGAGGTATCATAAGAGAGCAGATAATCTGCTCTCTTTTTGTTAAAAGGATTCACCGTATCAAAAAAAGAAAATTGTAAGTTTAAACACAATTTAGACTTATTTCAACCGATTCCCTATACTTTGTATTCGTTTTTATACTGAAAGGGTTATGTGGACTTAACTATCTATTGGAATAAAAAAAACCAGCTCATAGCTGGTTTTGATTCAGTGTACTTTCATATTCCTTGATTATTTTGTAAAAAGTATTTTTCTTCAGTTCTAACAGTTCCATAAATTGAACCCCAGTTATTTCTTTATTTTTCCACTTAGGATACGTTTCTTCTATGAATATGAGTCACCGTATGGACAAGGCTTGCAACCAAATGACGGAGATGAAATATATGAAATAGTACATGGTGAAGAACGATTAGTGGGGATATATGATGGGTTCTGGTGCAAATACTTAGGAAAGATATAAAGATGCGAAATGTTTCCTAGTGAAATCTAGTCTTAAGCAGCAGTTCCAAATAGTTGATGGATGAACTTCACTTGATTTTGGACAGACTTGTCCAATAAAACAAGTTGCCCTTTTT
>NZ_MACH01000016.1 GCF_001884065.1 Bacillus proteolyticus | reverse complement strand
TAAAATAACATTAATATAAAATTTTAACTAATAACTTTTATACTTTTTATTAAGAAAATGAAAGTATTCTTATAGAAGCACATATACTTATAATCAATAGTAATTTCTATATATAATGAAGATATAGTTATGTTCACCTATAAACTATAAAACAGACATTTGTTAACTATTTCTATTTTCGTTTATTTTGTTACCCTTTATAACAAATAAGATGCTAAACCGATCTCAACAGCGCCTAATACAGTAATTCCTATATACATGTTATACCCTCATCAAATGTCCATTTTGTCCATTAATGTGTAATTTCTATATAACAAAGAAAAAACACCCGTTTTGGATGCTTTTAAATCTTTTCTATAACATAAACCATTGTCTTTTTTGATAGTGCTTGATAAGAGTAACCTTGATTTTTATGAACATATATTTCATATTTACCCATCACTTGAAATCTTTCTTTTTCAGATTCACCGAACTTTTTTACAGAATCGCATAAAATAGTTAATTCCTTTCTATTATTGCATAACAAATTAGAAATCTGTTTTTCGGTATATATTCCCCCTTCGGCTAATTCTTTCAACATCTCTCCATATTGCATAATTTCTCCACCTTTCCCAATCTATTCATTCAACAGAAAACATAATTATCCTTTTATTCAAATGAACAAAAAGCGATCACTGAAGTGACGGCTCTAAAGAGGATTGGAGAAGACATAGAATCTTCCTAGTTTCTTTTCTAATCGTTCTAACGCTTCAACACAATCATTAGCTGCAGTAGTTAATACCTTAATGTTTTCGTTAGCTTCTTTTGTATCTACATCAATTTTCACTGAAACTACATTCCATATCATTTCGAGAAAATTGTACGCTAAGAAGTTTATAAAGGTTGTAATCACTTAACAAGCGTTTATAAATGTTTTCGATAATAAAATAGAGTACTAAACTTTTGATATGAAAGCATACACCTCTGAATCATAATTTTTTTGGAAGTGAAAAGTGAAGCCCTAAAGCAGCAAATGTATAATAAATGAATTTCACTCCTTATGTTTTGTTAGACCATCTGATAAGCATTCAATCATTTTTTTCATCATCTTCGAAAAAGTCGGTTCTCCAATCTCTTGTCGATGTAATGGAATAAGTATGGTTGTTCGAAATAGGCCAATAAGTACTTCAGGATCATCCTCTGTAACGCCTTTTTCCTGTAGAAATTTAACAAATGCTAAAGAACTATCTAAATCTTCCTTTGCATGTTTATCTAGAAGTTCCTTAGGAAGTCTTTTCACAATTCGATCATATTCACCTCTTTGATAAAGACTTTGTAAAAATGGGTTTTGTTCTATAGTTTTAAAAGATAATTCAAAGAAACGAATTAAAAGTTCTTTTGGAGGTAGAGACTCACACATAATTTCTGAAATAATTGTATTTTTTACTTCTTCCTCTTTTCGCAATACTGCGTAAAACAACTCTTCTTTTGATGAATAATATGAATAAAAAGAACCCTTTGCGATTCCACATGCATTTACTATGTCATCAATACTAGTTTTAGAGAATCCATATTGAATAAACAGTTCTTTACTCTTAAAGAGAAGATTCTCATGTATCTGTTTTCTCTGCTCAGATGAAATTCTTGCCATAATGTATCCCCACCTGTTTTTATTTGACTATTTATAGACATTTAGTCGAATATCTGATAGGTTTATTTTATTGAATTATTCGTATTTTGTAAACACATAAATGTTATCTGTGATAAAAGACCAGATTATACTAAATAAAGGGGAAAAGACATGGCAACAAAAAATAATATATTAATTCATGGATTTGTTGCACCGGGGTTTGAATTGGTAAAGGATGAGTTCATTAGAAATTTTACTGAGCGAGGAGAAATTGGAGCGGCCTTTTCTGTATACATTAACAATGAAGCAGTCGTTGATTTATGGGGTGGATATCGAGATCGACAGACTCGTGCAGAATGGGAAAAAGATACACTGGTTCAAGTGTTTTCAGCTACAAAAGGTTTTGCTGCACTGGCCTTAAGTTTAGCGCATTCTAGAGGTCACATTAACTATGATGAGAAAGTGTGTTCATATTGGCCTGAGTTTGCTCAGAATGGAAAAGACAAAATAACCGTTAGACAGCTTCTAGCACATCAAGCTGGATTATCGCCTCTCAATGAACTTGAAATCGATATGTTAGAAGACTTAGATACTTCTCGTCTATCAAATTCTCTTGCTGCAAGCAAACCTGCTTGGGAGGTTGGGAAAATTCAGGGCTATCATGCCTGGACAATTGGAACCTTAATTGGAGAACTGATTAAAAGAACAGACCCTAAACATCGGACCCTAAAAGATTTCTTTCAAGAAGAAATAGCAGAACCACTAAAAGCAGAGTTTTATATTGGTCTTCCTAAAGATATTTCTGAAGAGAAAATAACAACTATTGAAGGAATAAATCACCCCATTCAGTTACTTAAGGGGATGACAAAGCTACCTATAAAAATGTTACTTGGTTTTCTTAATACTAAGTCATTAGTAGCTAGAAGTTTAGTAGATCCAAAAAAATTCGTATCAAATGATAATTTTAATCATCGTCCCATTTTATCTATAGAATTCCCTTCAGGAAATGGTGTGGGGCAAGTAAGAGCAATGGCAAAAATTTATGGTGCTTTTGCTAGTGGTGCAAAAACTCTCGGATTGAGGGAAGAAACAATAAATGAATTAAGGAAAAGAGCTATCCCTCCGACATCAGGGTATTATGATTATGTGAATTGTATAAACATAGCCTATTCTTTGGGATTTTGGAAACACTTTTCAGATATGAAATTCGGGCGAAGCGAAAGCTCTTTTGGTCACCCAGGCGCAGGAGGATCATTCTGTTTTGCCGATCCAGATGAAAAGTTAGGTTATGCTTATGCGATGAACAAACATGGATTTGGCATGGCCAATGAACCAAGAGAACTTGCACTAAGAAAAGCCTTATACAGTTGCCTCTGAAAAAATAAAAATACGTGAAAATAGTTAGGGAGATTTTCATTTTGTACGGTTGTTGGCTATGAATAGTGATATAAATATTAAGTATTCAACAGTTTAAATAGAACGAGTCATCTTTTTATTTTAAGAAAAAAGATGACTCGTTCTATTCTGAAATTCGATTAGCGTATATTTTCGTTAAAATGTGGGCGCGACCCCAATCTGTAGTCGTATATTCGTTACTTCGAACAACAACATTCCCTACATAATAAAAAAATAGATGACTCAATTAGTTTCATTTCTGAAACATTTTAAGTCATCTATTTATCAATTCCAGTTTTGATTTCTTGTTGCTCTACATGAGTGAATTTCCTTGCCTCATACTTTTACATTTATTCATAGCTTTTTGTAAAAAATTGATTTGGAATCATAGCAGTTTAAGAATTACTGCCACCAATTATTAAAATCAGTGTAATTTTTATATACATTTTCTATAACATTATCTTGCCAGACATTTTTATATTCATCTCTATCCACTTTAACATTATATTCACTAATATCACCATTGGCATTTAACCATCCAGGATTTTCGAGAGCATGTTTGTAGGTAAACGTTCTTACCTGTTTCAATGTTTTAAATGTAATCGGAAAAGATTTTTTTCCCCATCTTTGTAACCAAACACTCTATATGCCTTTTTTCGTCCACCAACAGTTTTAAAATATGGTTCTGTAAAACATTCTATTTTTTTGATATGAATCTCCCACCTTTCTAGACGCCTTAAGTAATTAGTTTATATATTGGAAGAAAGATAAACAGCTACTGTAAGGTTGGACTACAAAAAACAGCTCAGGGCTGGTTTTAATGTACTTCCGTATTCTTTGATTACTTTGTAGAAAGTATTTTTCATCAGTTCAAATATTGAATAAATTGCACACTTATTATTTCTCTATTTGCCCATCTAGAATAGGTCTCTTTTATTATTATTGATAACGTTCTTAAAATTAGCTTCTTTTTAACAATCTTTTTTCTCTGATGGTTTATGTGTTACTCTATAAGAGAGAGCGGTAACTTGTTGGGAATATTTAAAACCTTTTTCTGATTTTTCGGAAACCCATTTCGAAACAGGTCTTAGTAAACTATTTATGCTGACAATAAGAATGGTTCCTGTTATAGCTATAAGTAAATAGCCGCTACCTGCTAATGTACCTACAGCCGCAGAACACCATAATGTTGCTGCTGTATCCAGTCCTCGAACTGTCAATCCATCTTTCATAATAACTCCAGCACCTAAAAAACCAATCCCGCTTACAATTTGAGAAGCTATTCTTGTAGGTGTATTATCAGTTGGAGTGAGTACACTTAATAGTACAAAAAGTGCAGCACCAACGGAAACAAGTACATTTGTACGTAATCCAGCAATGCAATTATGCCATTGACGCTCTAATCCAATTATTGCTCCAACAAGTATTGCTACAAGTAACCTGAGTAGAATGTCTAGTTCCATATTTCTGTCTCCTTAATTTCCATTCTTAATGATCATCATGCTCTAAATTGACTTGTTGTAATGGAATCACCTTTGTTTTTTTTATAATTTTATAGCCGAACCAAAATACAAGAAAAAGCAGTAAACCAATATAAGTAGCAAGTACTTCATACCAATCGACATGTGATCCTATAAAGACTGAATAATTCTGTCCTAAAATAATAATAGTACATATTACAAATGCCAAAATAGGACCGATAGGATACCACTTTGCTTGATACGGGAGCTCATTTAAATTCTTTTGTTGATGTAAAAAAGCCTGACGAAAACGATAATGGCTTATAGCAATCCCTAACCATGCAATAAATCCACAAAGTCCCGAAGCATTCAAAAGCCATATAAATGCTTGCCCTTCTCCAAATAAAGAAGCTGCAAACGCTACGATTGCCACAGTCGTTGTCATAAGTAAAGCATTAATAGGAACACCTTGTTTATTTACTTTTTTTAAGCAATTTGGAGCTTTCCCTTCTTTTGCCATTACCCATAACATTCGGGTTGCAACATACATTCCAGAATTACCAGCTGATAGAACAGATACCAAGATAACTGCATTCATAATAGAAGCTGCGAATGCGAAGCCAATTTTTTCAAATACTAGTGTGAAGGGACTCATTGTAATATTACTAATGTCATTGTTAACTAGATTCGGATCTGTGTAGGGAACTATGACTCCAATTACGCAAATGGTAAGTATGTAAAATAAAAGAATTCTCCAAAAGATTTGCCGCACAGCTTTTGGAATATGCTTTTCAGGATCTTTACTTTCTCCAGCTACAATTCCGACCATTTCTGTACCTTGAAAGGAAAATCCCGCAATCATAAACACACTAAGAATAGAAAGAAAACCTCCATGAAACGGTGCGTCTCCAATTGTTAGATTGTGAAATCCAATAGGATTCCCTTTGAAAATTCCAAATATCGTGGCTATTCCTAACATAATAAACACGACTATAGTAATAACTTTTACAAGTGAAAGCCAAAACTCCATTTCTCCATAATGTTTCACTGAAAGAATATTAATTCCAAACATAAACAGTATGAATAACGCACTCCAAAGAATAGATGGACTGTATGGAAACCAATATTTCATAAGAATAGCTCCTGATGAAATTTCAACTGCAAGAGTAATAGTCCAGCTAAACCAGTAATTCCAACCAATTGCAAAACCAAATGCAGGATCTACAAATTTAGAAGCATACGTACTAAAAGAACCCGATGTAGGCATATACGCTGCCATCTCTCCCAAGCTGGTCATCAACAGGTAAACAATACACCCCATCAACAAATAAGCTATAATTGCTCCACCAGGTCCTGCTGTATGAATCGTATTTCCGCTTGCTATAAATAACCCAGTCCCAATGCTTCCGCCTATAGAAATCATTGTTAAATGTCTCATCCCTAATTCTCTTCTTAATTTAGAAGGTTGGGAATTAGAAGGGAAAGAAAAAAGTGGATTTTTCGTTTTTATGGGTGTCTCTTTCAAGTGCCTCATCCTTTTTTGAATTATTTTTCCAGAAAAAGAGTATAAAAAAAGACACCAAAGTTCACCCAGTGTTTTTAAAAGTCACCATAGTATCCCCTCTCGGAACGCTTACGAGGTTAGCTGTCGGATTCGGGCCTTGAGAGTAGCCCTACCTTCATTTAAGAAGGATTCACCCCGAGTGCAATCGCACAAAATTTGGTTCCCCCGATCCATATGGATTCAGCGAATAGTGATATGAATTTATGTACAATATATTACTCCTATGCCCTCTTGTTTGTAAACAAGAAAATTAACGTTTTTTCAGGGGCAGAATTTTCGCATTGTACACTCCATTTATAATTTGAATTCTTAAATTAAGTCACATACTAAAAAAAAGTGAGAATTACAAGTATAGTAATACATGAAGAAGAGTTTGAATTAAATAAAAATAATATACCTAATTTTTATTAGGTCTATTATCTGCTAGTGTCTTTACTACTTTTAATTACATGGACTACTGATAAGTGGTGTTATGGTAATTAAGTAGGTATTGTTTCCGTAACGGAATGGTATAATTTAGAAAATATATATTAATCAAAGTTAGGAGGGAGTTCATGGGAAGAGAAGTATTATTTGATAATGAAAGTGTAATTTTAAAGTTAAGTGGGGTAACAGGATTTTTTGCTTTAAAATTAAAATTAAAAATTCCTTATAATACTATTAAGAATGTATATGTTGATCATTTTGATGCTCCACAATGGATGCTCCGTATGCCTGGAACCTCAATTTCAGCACTTAACATTTTTGAAGGTAGTTTTAAATATGCTGAAGAATGGTACTTTCTTTCATATGAAAATAGAGTACCACTCGTAATGATTGAATTAGAAGGACATGAAAAATATAAATATGTTTATTTTGAAATCAATGATCCTACTAAAGTAGCTTCGGATATTAGAAAGCATATAAGGGATTTGTAATTAAATTTTTGTATCTAGGAGAGTATTGCTTACGCTGATGTAATTTATTCAAACAAGCTAGATCAACTCTAGTTTGTTTCTCTTTTTGTTTACAGGTACTACAATCTCTTTATTAATACTTGTTTTGAATGTATACTTTTATTGTGTAAATTGAGAATATCGGGTTAATTGGTGTGGAGTCAATGATTTCGGGGTAATGAAAGTAAACTAATGGGTAAAAGTTTACTTTCGGGTTTTGAATCATTTATAGCTAATTTTGTAATAAATTCCTCAATATAGATATACTTATCAATTATGGTTTTAATATTCAAAATTAACAAAAATTGTAGTATTATAAAAATATGATGGTTATTCCTTTTGTTTACTCCTTGTGCTAAAGATAAGATTGTGTTCCCGATCTTATCTTTTTCTTTGTAGATTTTTGATACAAAAAAAAGAATCCTTATAATATTATAAGGATTCTGCAACAGGGAATAAAAAATGTATGTAAAAAGACAATAAAGTTATTTAATTTTTAAACCTAAAACAAGCATAACCCCGTTCTAAATTTAAGACGGGGTTAAAATATAGTTGTTTGATTTTCGATATAAGATACTTCACTGTACTTAAAGATATAGCAATAAAGACGTTTAAAAATCTAAGTTTTATTCAACAATAGCGCCCGATAACGAAATAACGTCATAAATTAGATTGTTTATTCAGCACGTATTATTTAATTTTTCGTTGCCTTATTATTCCTATAACAATTGGAATAACTGTCCCGATAATTATTATCGGTAAAAATAATTTACCAAAACCGCTTCTCCAACCTAAAGCTATTGAAATTGTCTCAAATTGGATTAAAGTAAAAATAACTAAACAAACATTTTTTAATTGATTAATCAGCTTTCGGCTATTTAAATAAAACTGCTTAGCATTCGATTCATTAAGTCTTTGTGGATAGTTGTAAACTTCTGGAAACTTTTCTAAAGTCTGCATTAAAAGAAGTATAAATACCCCTATTCCTGGTAGAATCAAAAGTTCCCACTTTGCCCCCCAGCGATCTACAACCCCTGCTGCGTTATAATGTCCCGGTACTTCCTCGGGTAATCTTCCCCAAATGGTGATCAAAAAAATTATTGATCCTAAGAAAAATGAATATCCAATGATATCCCAAATCCATTCACTTTTTGTTTTTTGGATTTTTATTCTAGGTCGTCCCCACGAATTTACTATATTTCCCCTCTCCCTTCTATGATATCTATAGTAATACACATCCTGTATTACATTTTTTAATTTTAGCTCTTCTACCCAAATCATCTCAAATTTTAGATATTTTAACAATTAATTATTTTAGAATATGGCCCGATTGTTGAATAACATGACTGGCGTTTTTTAAACAACTTTATTATGTTTTAAACGACTTTATTGTAAATTAAACAACTTTATTATCTCTGTACAGCTTCTAAACAGCTAGATAACTGAGTTAAAGAAGTCATAGCTACATTTTGGCTCACCCATACACATAAAGCGACTAAATCTTTTGCTTGGTATTTACTGGTTCGTTGCACGAAACCAACATCTCTAGCAAAATCTCGTAAGATATTTGGAGATAAAAAACTTTGAATCTCTTGAGCAAATAGTTGTACTTCATCAGATATAGAAATAGACATACAAACACGCCATCCTTTCCTATGATTCTACAGAAAGAATAGCGTATTTTTTCATTTTAGGGAAGATTTTGTTTTATTAGCTTAATAGCATTGAGTTGCCACCAGAATTCCAAAAATACCAAAATCATTTTTTAGAGTAATTTAGGGTTTTTGAACCAGAAAGGTATATATTTAACTATAAAAACTATGACAAAATTTATCCAGTTTTCCTTTTTGCCTACTTGCTAAATTCAGCAAGTAAAATATTTTTAAAAGGTTCAGGACTATCAGCTTTAAGGATGTTCAAATTAACGGCCAGCGTATGCCTGCCTCCAAGTGTGCCTCCAGCAAAAGTACTAAACCCTGGAATGCCACCTGAGTGTCCCCATATCGAGACACCGTTTGGAAGCATAATTTTGAAAATTCCAAGCCCGGAATCGCCAAGTTCATCTATTCCTGTAGGGACTGTTGTAAGCATTTGCTTTAGTTGCTGTTCTTTCAGTAATTTACCCCCAAGTAAATAAGAGAAGAATTTGTTTAAATCATCAGCCGTAGAAATCATATCTCCGGCCGAGCTCCCCATACTTGGGTTATAATAAGTAACATCTTTTGGCTCACTTGCTCCGTCTAATTGGATATATCCACGGGCATGGTTGGTTCCTGGAATGACGCTTGAATTTCCAGTTAAGAATGTATTCGCTAATTCAAGTGGTTCAATGATTCGATTTTCAATCTCTTCCGCATAGCTGTTCCCAGTTACTTTTTCAATAAGAATTCCTAGTAATACATATCCTGTATTTGAATACGACCAGCTCTTTCCTGGAGCAAAATCTGGAGGCATGGATATTCCCATCTTTACTAATTCTTCAGCAGTATAAGATTTTTTTGTATCCATGATATTAAAATCCTTTGACATTGTGTAATTAGCGATACCACTTGTGTGGTGCAATAATTGCCGGATAGTAATCTGTTTATCATCATACCCGTTTCCTTGAATGACACCAGGAAACCATTTTTCAATAGAGTCGTCTAGATTCAAGCGGTTCTCTTCGGCTAATTGAAATACAACTGTTGCGGTGAACGTCTTCGTCACGCTGCCGATGCGAAAGCGGAAATCTGTTTCCATTGGTTTCTTGGTTCTCAGGTCCGCTACTCCGGCCGCATAACTCCACGTTTTCCCATCCTCGGAAGTTTTAGCAAGTATCCCCGGGATTCCAAATTTCAAGATATCACGCATTGCTTGTTTGACGGAATTACGATCTCGTTGAGTGCTTGTGTGTGACGAACTAGATACATTTTCAGTGGGCTCTGCTTTTACAAATGTAATTTGACTACGTGTTTTCATAAGGCATTCCTCTCCTCTATTCATATTGTATGAGTGGTTGCTTGTTGTTTCGTATTAATTACACAGCTATCATCTCCATCAATGACAAAAGGACAACATGGAATTTGTAATTATCTTCATAATGATTATTTTTGTCCTAACAAACGGTAAATCCCTCTTTTTTTACAAGTATGTTAACCCCAGAAATTACTTCTTTTCCTTACAACACTCTTATGACTAGTTTGTTTTTCACATAAATATATCTTATCTAATCCCCCCTTTCACTCTTCTTTATATTTTTATCATCCACAATTAAAATTGCTTTTTTCTTATCCATTCCTTACAAATTTCTTATGAAAAAGCTTATTTATCGTTTTGGAGGTGACCTGTTTTTTAGGTTGATGGCAATGAGGGCACCATATCAAAAAAGAAAACTGTACGTTTGGACACGATTTGGAAACACCTTATCCGGTTCCCTGTACATAAGAATCCCTTATTTAACCGAAACAAGTAAGAGTATTTCATTCACTTACATAAGGTATTACAAGAGAAAATCTAAAATAATTTAAAAAGTCCCTTTTTTAGATTTTCTAACTAAGTTATTAGACCTTTTTTGTTCATCCTTAGTTAATCCATACGTAACTATTACTAGACTTAAAAAAGTGTGGGCAACTATATTAGCGATTAATAAAATTACAGGGAATTTTATATTAGGCTCCCAATACTGATTAATCAAACTGATTGTAATGTAACTCCTGTAAATATCAAATGAATTATTAATGTTATTGCTTTTAATGATATTTTATTAAATTTAACAAAGAGCACAGCAAGTGGTACTAATAAAATAATATATATTTAATATTAATCGCTCACCAACTAGTAGAAATATATTTTAACTGCTCCTTTTTTCAATTCAAATAATACTTCACCCATGAGTACTATAACTAGAATACTCATCATTACATACAACTGAGTACCAGGAATATTCCCTCTAAAAATTTATATAATAAATTTTATAACTTCTATTAATTCACCTAACATAAAAGCTCACCTCTATTAGAAATAGTGTTTTCCATCAAAAATCTTTTTTTATTTGTTGTAATAAACTAAATATCTCATCTACTATGAATTCTAATTCTGTAAATTGCCCTATATTTCTTAGCATCCCTTTGATAATTATGATATCTGGGTTACTCTTAGATAATTCATCGTTAATAAACATTAAAGAAGCATTGACTTCTTGTTTTTCTTCTTGAGTAAAATAAATGTTATGGATTAATTGATTGATTGCATTCAATCGTTCCTTAATTTTATTTGTATATATAAGCTCCTCTCTAATCTCCTTATTTTTCATGTAATTTTCACTAAGAATCGGGGATATATGCTTATTTTTAAATCCCTTTAAGATACAGGATATGGTTTGTGTAATAAAATTAACTAATTCCTCAACTGATATATCCGCTCCATCTAATATCACAACTGCTGAGTATTCCTCAATTAGACTATTTAATATAACGGCCTCATCTAATACACAATTTTTCAGTTCTTCTCCTCCGACATACTTCATTAGTTGCTGAAACTTAATATAAATTTCCCTGCGTTTTCCCTGAATAAATTCCATAATTTGTGGATCATTAATATTTTGTTCTTTCATTTGCATTTTAAGGAAATTTTCATGCTCAAATGCGACACTTAGATAATTATTTAAAACTTTGTTTAATTTTATTAGTCGTTCCTCAAAAGATTCATTATTACTTATAACGCTAACATCTAAACTATTGTATAAGCAGTCTAAGTAATAACCATATATAGAAATTAAAATATTCTTTTTGGAAGTAAAATGAGCATATAACGTCCCCTTAGCAACTCCGGCGTGATTTGCAATCTCTTGCACATTAGTAGCATGAAAACCCTTTTCCGCAAATAATTTCAAAGCAGATATTATGATTTTTTCTTTCAAAGCTAGCACCTCTTTCTGACTTTTCAAAAACTGTTCCTACCTCAAAATAAAATTGAACTGAACTGTTCAGTCTATTAAATCCCATTTTATACCTTTCTAATCGAAATTTCAATGAATTTTCTTTAAATTTTAAAAATATTTATTTGTCATAAAGATTCTAGTATTTTAAGTTTATTCATGATATATAATTAGAAGATTCCACTTTACTCATCACAGAAAAAATAATAATGGACCGAATGAATGGATTTAGTTTATAAAACAACTGGTTTATCCCACTAAGATATAACCAGTTATTTTAACGATTAAAATTATTTAAGAACACATTTCTTATATGTCTCTAAAAGGCACTAATATCTCTGCAAAATAAATTACTTAACCTTCTATTATGGTTTTTGGTTTTATTCAAATCTTATTTATTGTTGATTAATTTCAGGGCCTCATATGCATCTATCGTACCCCTTCCTGAAAGTTTTTCTTTTCTATTTGTTCCAGATTTTAAGGTAGTTTGATACATAATATTTTGAATTTCATTAATAGACAAGTTTTTTAATTTTTCCTCTTTATACTCTGTTAATATAAGAGCCGCAACCGCTGATACTGTAGGAGTAGATAGGCTCGTACCATAAGAAAATTCATAACCACGTGGAAAATCACCATTTTCAGCAATATAATTTGGGAGATAAGTAGGATAGGTTGTTAATAGGAGTACCGCCAGCATTTTTGAAAAAAACCACGCTAAGCAAAAAATAAAATAAGCCATCCATTTGGACAGCTCATTTACATAATTATCGTTCTCGGAAGTTAATAAATTTATATCTTGCCCTTCTTAGATAGACTGACAATAATAACAAAACCCCTAAATATAATTAAGCATATAAATAAAATTAGATTTTGGCCGGAATTATCATATTCCCGTTTTTTTTTAAACTGATATTTTAGTATTATAATATTTGTGGTAAATAATATGTTGAAATTAAGGAGATATTATGGAAACGAAATCACGGAAAATCATTTTAGCTGGCACCATATGCTATACGATTTTAGTTTTATTTTTTATGTTCTTTGCGTTTAACAGGCTCGATAGTGTAGCCAGTTTAGAACGGTACACCTTTATCCTTGTTCCAGAAGGAGTACCACTTAAATTTCCAGAACTAAATTATTCATGGATTGTTGATTTTGGAAATATTGCTGCTTTTATCCCTTTTGGAATACTATTTCCCCTATTGTATCGTGTCAGATTTGGGAAGTTTATATCCTTGTTTGTTTTAGCGATTCTCGTTTTAGAAACCATTCAGGCTTTAACATATCTTGGTAGCTTTGATGTAAATGATGTTATTTCCAATACATTAGGTGCAATGATTGGCTATGTTGCCTATAGAGTTGGATTTTCTTCAAAAATTTCTTATAAAAAGCTCATGGCTTCGGCTCTATCTATTGTTGTCCTTATAATTGGAGTCATGGTGGTCTCTGAAATCAACAAAAAAAGAGAAGGCCCTATTCAAACATTAACTGTTATAAAAGAAATGACAGGAACTACACCTATGACTGAGAACCTCCCAAGTTTCACCATAGCAGGTGAGCGAATAGAGCCGAAAATGAACGTGTATAGCAGTGAAGGTGAATCAACCAAAACATACAACTATATTCTTGGGAACAAAGAAAATGTCTGGCTTTATTTCTATTTTGGCATTCCCGACAATGTAGACTTTAAGGGTGAAGCCAAAATAATCGTAGATGGACAAGAAGTATATCGATTAAACGAACAATCTCCTCAAGGAGCAGAGTCTTTACAGGAGTTGCCTTTTAACGAGGTAAACGAGCTGACCATTAGCGTTTCCGGAAACGCTAAGTTGTGGGACGTTGGAATTAGTGAGATGAAACATTGGTGGGAGTAAAGAATCAATATTCTAAGGGGCTTGTTTTGCACTTTACGTCATGATTGTTCCCTCTATCCTTAAAAAAATGGGTACGAGTTGTCCTTTTAAACTATGAAAATGGCGATGAATAAAAATTCATGTAAGGTTGACCTAACGTAACATTATGGGAATTCAATGTATTTAGAAGACTATTAAAAGTCCTCCAGATTGTTAAACTGGGGGACTTTTGTGTTCACATAATTATCGTTATCAGAAGTTGATCAACATCAGTTTATTCGTCTTATAAAATAGAAAACTAAGGAGGACAAAGTAATAGGAAGACTAAATTTAATAAAATCCATTATAGAATAAGATACATATTCTCCAGATAATCCAATGTACATTAAATATGTATAGAAAACACCTAATAATATAAACAGGGGAATCCCAATACTTAATTTATAACTTCTTTTTATTTTTCTATAAGAAAATTCCCCTAGTAAACAGCCTATAAGTACAGGTATACTCCCATACATAATGTAAAGAAGAGCCATCGACCAGGGGGAACCAAATGATGCTTTCATACCTTCAGAGTTATTTATAAATTCCAAATTAGATGTAAATATAGAAAAAAATACGAGACATACTAAATAACTAACTATAAATTTTTTCATTTCTATCCCCCCTATAATTCACAAAGATATCTTCATTATATGACAGTTACACTTACCTAATATAGATAAAATGTAATATTTATATTGTATTTATGCTTGGTTAACATAACGTCCTATTATCGGGATTCAATGTATTTAGAAGACTATTAAAAGTCCTCCAGATTATTTAACTGGGGGACTTTTGTGTTCACATAATTATCGTTCTCGGAAGTTACATTCAACTAAAGCTCTCGTTAGTACAATAAGATTTACTTTTTCCCTAAAGAAAAACCTTCAAATAATCGCCCACCAAAAGGTTTAAGCACCTTATCAATTAAACTAACAATCTTATCATTGTCATTTGTTTTATAAAATGTATCAAATGCTTCTACAAATTCGTTTGCAAGTTCCTTATCATGATGAACTAATGAACGAACAACCCATTTTGATGAACCAATCCATTTACAATTACTACGAAGAATGAACTCACTTACTAACTCACCGAGTTTATTCGCAATAAAAATTCCTTCTCCCCTATCTTTGCAACCAATTAAATCATCTAACGCATCCGTAATAAAATATCGCTTCATATCAATGGTTTCTTTTGACCACTCTTTTGGTCCTTGTTCTAATAAGTCTTTAGCTTCTTTTCTTATTTCTTTTAAAACACCTGTGTCTTTTAAAATCTTCCCTTCGCTTACCATTCTCGGCATACAAGGTCTAGCTTCTTTACAATCACTTTCAAAAAAGAAGCGATAAGACGTTAAATTATGTGCAAATAGTTCAATATTCCACTCAAATTCAATCAGAGATTGACGATAAGAAGAAGATAAGCTTTCATCAAAAATCACAATATCCAAATCTGACGTTTCAGTTGCTTGTCCACGAACTACACTACCAGCTAATATAGCTCCCTGACAGTTCGGAAAATATTTGTCAATAAACTGAATGGCTGCCGCTATTGGCTCTGGTTTATTTTTCATTTTATCTACTCCTTTTATAATCTATTAATTTATGTATTTAGAATATTATAAATGTTATTCGGATATTAGTATACTTAAATTAATTTGCTTTATATTATTGTATACCCTATTCATGTATAGTTAACATAACGTCTCATTATCGGTACTGAAAAAGGATCTTCGAATGAAGATCCTTTTGTACTTATTATCTTCCACAATCGCGCCCGATTGTTGAATATTAAAGAATTCCAAAATAGTTACTCTATTAGTTGCTAAAGTCCCCGTTAGTACAAATAAAAAGGTTCCCTTGTAACCAAATGTTACTATTATGACCCAAAATTACTAGAACTCATAAATAATAACCTAAAGAATTAATTAAAGTATAATACATTTATTAAGCAAAAAAATCACATCTTTTTATCATTATTTTATTATCAATTACTTTTTCAAAATAACCAAACTTGATTCGTACGATCCTTACGTTATTGAATCATGATTCCTCTTTTAGTAATAACATAATTCTCTGGTAAGCAATTTATGCCTGGATGATTTTCGCAACGTGAAAAAAGCTCTTTTAAATCTCGTTGAAAATCACTACGTGGACGCTTTGGTTCTGCAATTCCCCATTTATCCATGCACTCTAGAATCAAAGATTGAGCCTCCGGGTATATCCTTGCAGTTTCAAGAAGACAGCCGACCGCCACTGAGCGGGTAGGTTCCTCATATCTTTTCTTCAGTTTACCAACACAGCTTGTAGTCATATGCCAAAGCCATACGTGGTAAGTTAGATTACTATCAGGGATAGGTGTATCAAAGAATCCCCTGCGAATGCATGCCCATAAAGCTAGTATACTATTATTAGTGAGAGTAGAAGATTCTTGGTTATTAACATTGGTGACAAGTGAACTTATATGATTGGATATATTAATGCCTCTTTCAGCCAATCTCCGCCATATACTGCAAATGAACTCTTTTGTCGGTATATCATTTCTATAATAATCCGATAACATTAGCTCTACTACTTCCGGTGGCAACGAAACGTTTAAGGAAATTAATTCATCCAACATTACAGCTGCCCGGTACTGAACATATCGTTCAGAATCTAATTTATCTCGTTCCTCTTTGTCAATATACAATAATCGTGCGATTTGCGTAACGTATGGCTGCAGATCAGCGTCCCTACTCAGACTTTCATAAGCCACTTCTAATAAATCAGCAATTAATTCAGGGCTGTTCATTTGAGTGTAAACACCCTTATCATGCTTGTCATGACATAAGCTCTCGATATAGTTAGCTATCCAATTTGCAGCTTTCGACGTTTCACCAGATGACAATATAAAATCAGCAAGGCTAGTCTTCATACTTTGGCGTTGAATAGATTCCCCAGAAACAAATTGCTGCAGCTTATCCAAAATAATATCATCTTTTAACATTTCGAATACAGATCCCCCTTCACTGACCAGTAAAATTAGTTTTTTCAGATACTAAACTTATCGCTAGTCTCTCCATCCCTACATATTTTACCTTATTTTAGTAATTATTGATGGAACAACTAAATAGTAACACATATTGGAACAGTCCTGCCAAACAACCCCATGAGGGATAGCACATCACCCAATGTTTAATTAAGACACTACCCTGCTGAAACGTCAGTTCTTTTTCGCCAACAATCTGAAAAGATACCATTTTTCTTTCAAACTTTGGTTGATGAGGTTTTTGATGTTTTTTCACATTAAATGTATGTAGATTTAGCCGAAGACTAGTTTGACAAACAGAGACAGCAATCAATTATTCGACATTTATTCCGAAGATTACAAAGTCTTGGATACACAGTTACGTCGCAAGAACCTGAAGCTTCTTAATCTAGTCAACTATAATAATTGATCAATGAATTAGACGCTTTCTTTTTAAAAAAATTGAATGAGCTGCGTCTATTTTAGTTTTGCCTTTTTCCTTTAATTACAGAAGTTTTTTTTCATGTTAGTTTAGATACATTACTTCACAAACCTAATTAGATTCCAGCATGAATATCCAATTATTTCTTATTGAGTGCTATTCCATAAAATAGCCCGTTTGCTGAACAATTAGGACTCTTCGACTATGCTTCGGTAGTGAGGAAAAGGAGGGAGAACAACGTTCTCAATTTCTTCTTCAACTAACGGGGCAGAATATTAAAAGAGTCTTTTAATATGGTATAATGTTTCAACTGTTTTAAAAACGGTATTAACGTTAAAAGGGGGAATAAGATGTTAGGCTTGCCAAAAGGAGAGGTATTCTTAGTTCCTTGGACAGAGGAATGGAATAAAAATTTTTTATCAGAGAAAGAAAAAATACAAGATAAAATAGGTGAATATATAATGAATATTCACCACATAGGAAGTACATCAGTAAAACATTTAAGTGCAAAACCAATTATTGACATAGCCATAGAAATCAAAGATTTTAAAGATGGTGCGAATACTTCCTCACCTTTAGAGAAGTTGGGATATTCGTATAGAGGAACAAATATTTTGCCTGATAGACACTATTTTAGTAAGGGTGAACCAAGAACCCATCAAATCCACATGCATCAATGTGGAAATAAACATTTACTTGAACAGCTAAAGTTCAGAGATTACTTGAGAGATAATGATGAAGCAAGAATTGAATATGAACGACTCAAACTTAATTTAGCAAAGTTAAATAAAAATAATAGACAAAAATATACAGAAGAGAAAACTACTTTCATTAGAACAATTTTGGGGAAAATTTAATGGGTATTTTATAAAGGGTTCTGGTGCAAATACTTAGGAAAGATATAAAGATGCGAAAAGTTTCCTAGTGAAATCTAGTCTTAAGCA
>NZ_MACH01000015.1 GCF_001884065.1 Bacillus proteolyticus | reverse complement strand
GTGTAGTGGTTAACATGCCTGCCTGTCACGCAGGAGATCGCCGGTTCGACCCCGGTCGGGACCGCCATTTTATATAAAGAAAAGAACGAAACAAGTTGTTTCGTATTTTTTTATTTGTTTTAACAAAAAACTAATAAAGACAGTCAAACTATCCTTAGGAAAACTCCTAAGGACTTTTTTATATATTTAAAACCTGTATAATAAAGAGCAGAGAACATTGTGAATAAAGTAGGTGAAGTCTGTGAGTAAATATGAAGTAATAACAAAATCTTCTGAGGAAACACAAAGATTATCAGAAAAACTAGGTGAACTTGTCGGGGCGCAAGATGTAATTATTTTAGAAGGAGATCTTGGAGCTGGAAAAACGACTTTTACAAAAGGACTAGCAAAGGGTCTTGGTGTGAAAAGAGTTGTAAATAGTCCTACCTTCAATATTATTAAAGAATATAAAGGAAGATTGCCGCTATATCATATGGACGTATATCGTTTAGCGGAAAGTGAAGAAGACTTAGGTTTTGATGAGTATTTCTACGGTGAAGGGATTACAGTAGTAGAATGGGCTTATTTAATAGAAGCATATTTACCGAATGAAAAGTTACAAATCAGTTTATTCCATGCTGGAGATGATACAAGGAAAATTGTACTCGAACCAATTGGAAATCGCTATATTAGATTATGTGAGGAGCTATTACAAGATGAAAGTACTAGCAATTGATACTTCAAATTACGTAATGGGTGTATCCCTTATTGAGGAAGGGAACGTGATCGGAGAAATCATTACAAATTTAACAAAAAACCATTCTGTACGACTTATGCCAGCTGTAGAGAAGCTTTTAAAAGAATGTGGTGTAAAACCGAAAGAATTGACTAAAATCGTTGTAGCAGCTGGACCTGGATCATATACAGGTGTTCGTATAGGTGTGACAGCTGCAAAAACATTAGCTTGGTCGCTTCAAATACCAATTGTAGGTGTATCAAGTCTAGAAGTAGTGGCAGCAAATGGTGCTAATTTTAAGGGATTAATCTCTCCTTTATTTGATGGTCGACGTGGTCAAATTTACACGGGGCTATATACATATGAAGGGGAGCAATTAACTTCAATAGAAGAAGACCGAATTATGCTTATTGTTGACTGGTTGCAAATGTTAAAAGATAAAGAACAGCCTGTTTTATTTATTGGTAACGATGTTAAATTGCATAAAGAAACAATTATAGAATACTTAGGTGATCAAGCTGTATTTGCTCCTTTCACTAAGAATAACCCAAGACCAAGTGAGCTAGCATTTTTAGGGTTACAAAAAGAAGAACAAGATGTGCATACGTTTGTACCTAGTTACCTGCGTTTAGCGGAAGCTGAAACAAACTGGTTAGAAAGTCAAAAGAAGTAGAGGTCTATAGAAAATGGATATGATATTTAGAAAGATGGCACTCGATGATATTGCTCAAATTGTAGCTATTGAAGAAGCATCTTTTTCAACTCCTTGGACTGCAGATGCCTTTCAACGTGAATTAGCGATGAATGAACATGCACATTATTTTGTGCTAGAAAAAGATGATCGCGTAATTGGTTATTGTGGATTGTGGATAATTATTGATGAATCACATATAACAAATATAGCTATTTTGCCAGAGTACCGAGGTCAAAAGTTAGGAGATGCCTTATTGAAAGAAGTTATTTCGGAGGCGAAAGACCTAGGAGTAAAAACGATGACACTTGAAGTACGCGTATCAAATGAAGTAGCAAAACAGTTATACAGAAAATACGGATTTCAAAATGGTGGGATTCGTAAACGATACTATGCAGACAATCAGGAAGATGGTCTCGTAATGTGGGTGAATATATAATGGAAAAAAACACGATTATACTTGGTATTGAAACAAGCTGTGATGAAACAGCAGTAGCAGTTGTTAAAAATGGAACGGAAATTATTGCGAATATCGTTGCATCACAAATTGAAAGTCATAAGCGTTTTGGCGGAGTCGTACCAGAGATTGCATCCCGTCACCATGTAGAAGAAATTACAGTTGTGCTAGAAGAAGCTTTAAAAGAAGCGAATATCACTTTTGAGGATATTGATGCAATTGCCGTAACAGAAGGACCTGGTTTGGTTGGAGCACTTTTAATAGGTGTAAATGCAGCGAAAGCTGTGGCTTTTGCGCATGATATCCCTCTAGTTGGTGTTCATCATATTGCTGGTCATATTTATGCAAACCGTTTAGTAAAAGAAGTACAATTCCCATTACTATCACTTGTTGTATCTGGTGGACATACGGAGCTTGTTTATATGAAAGAACACGGTTCATTTGAAGTGATCGGTGAAACACGAGATGATGCAGCAGGGGAAGCATATGATAAAGTAGCTCGTACGTTATCTATGCCATATCCAGGTGGTCCTCATATTGATCGCCTTGCACATGAAGGAAAGCCGACAATTGATTTGCCTCGTGCATGGCTAGAGCCGGATTCGTATGATTTTAGCTTTAGTGGATTGAAATCGGCAGTTATCAACACTGTGCATAACGCAAAACAACGTGGTATAGAAATTGCACCGGAAGATTTAGCAGCAAGTTTCCAAGAAAGTGTAATCGACGTACTTGTAACGAAAGCGTCTCGTGCGGCGGATGCATATAACGTAAAGCAAGTGCTCCTTGCTGGCGGCGTAGCTGCTAATAAAGGGCTTCGTGCACGTCTAGAAGAAGAGTTTGCACGAAAAGAAGATATAGAGTTAATTATCCCGCCGTTATCTTTATGCACAGACAATGCAGCGATGATTGCAGCTGCAGGGACCATTGCATACGAACAAGGAAAACGTGCGACATTAGCTTTAAATGCAAACCCAGGATTAGATATTGAAGCATAGTTATACACAAAATTAACCACAGCCTGTGGACAAAACCCATATTATCTGTTGATAATGTGGGTTTTGTTGTGTATATAAAATGTTGATAACTTTTCCAGTGATTGTGGATAATGTGGAAAAGTTATTTTGGGGTTTATTTTATAAAGGTGGATATGTGTATAAACTTGTGGATAAAGTGGATGAAGTCTGACCTTTAAATGTATTCTTTTTTGGGAAATAAAAAACAAGAAGATATCCTTAAAAAACATTTTGAAATATGCTCTAATTATAGGTGTCGCTAACAATGTCAAACTTTGTCGGTAAATTGATATCTTGTGTCGAATCGTTGATTTGTTTAAAAAATCATTTAGACAATATGACGTTGATTCCAACTAGAAGATAAAAAGGATGTCGCATAGTCAAAAATCCCGACTTATGAGACATCCTCTTTATTAATACTTTTATAAATGCAATTCTTCCCATTCTGCCATACAAGCTTCAAGTTGCTCTTGTAGTGTTTGCTTTTTCGTTGTAATTTCACTAGCCTTTTCATAATCTGCATATATTTCTGGTAAGCAAAGCTGATCTTCTAATGTAGCAATTTCTTCTTCAAATTCTATGATGTTTTGTTCTAGCTCCTCAATTTTCCGAGTGCGTTGACGCTCTAACTGTTTACGCTCTTTTTCTTCGAGATAATTTAATTTTTCTTGAGCTACAGTTTTTTGAACAGGTGCCTGATTTTCTTGCTGTTCAAATTCTGCACGTTCAATCATTTCATTTTTCTTTTCAACGTAGTAATCGTAATCGCCTAAATATTCTTGTGCGCCTTCTGTTGATAACTCAATAACGGTCGTCGTTACACGATTAATAAAGTAGCGGTCATGTGATACGAATAGAAGTGTTCCTGGGTAATCAATTAAAGCATTCTCCAAAATTTCTTTACTATTTAAATCAAGATGGTTCGTTGGCTCATCGAGAATTAATAAATTCGATTTTTGCATCATAAGTTTTGCGAGAGCTAATCGAGCTTTTTGTCCACCACTAAGAGAAGATACTGGCTTTAATACATCATCTCCTGTGAATAAAAAGTTACCTAGTATCGTGCGAATTTCTTTTTCAGGCTGCAATGGATATTCATCCCATAATTCATTTAAAACTCGCTTAGAAGATGTTAAGTTAGCTTGTTCTTGATCATAATAGCCAACAGATACATTGGATCCGAAAGAAACATCACCATTTAGTAGAGGTAACTTATTCACAAGTGATTTTAACAATGTGGATTTCCCGATTCCGTTCGGTCCAACTAAAGCAACACTATCCCCGCGAGTTAAGCGCATTGTTACATGTTCAATAATCGGATCCTCATCATAGCCGATAGTTGCATCCTTTACTTGTAAAACATCATTTCCGCTTTGTTTTTCAATATCGAAGTGGAAGGATGCTGACTTAGAATCACCTAATGGTCTTGTTAATAATTCCATTCGGTCTAATTGTTTACGACGGCTTTGCGCACGTTTTGTCGTAGATGCACGAGCTATATTTTTTTGAACGAAGTCCTCAAGCTTAGCAATTTCATCTTGTTGCTTTTCATAACGTTTCATTTCTTGCTCGTATAGCGCTGATTTTAAATCTAAATATTTACTGTAGTTACCAACAAATCGTCTGCTTTCTTTATTCGAAATTTCATATACTTGTGTAACGAGTTTATCTAAGAAATAACGGTCATGGGAAACGATTAGTATTGCGCCAGGATAGCCTTGTAAATATTGTTCAAGCCAAGTCAATGTTTCAATGTCCAAATGGTTTGTAGGCTCGTCTAAAATAAGTAAGTCTGGTTTAGTTAATAATAATTTACCAAGAGCTAATCGTGTTTTTTGCCCACCACTTAATGTGGAAATTGTCGTCTGGTGCATCTCAACTGGGAAGCCAAGACCACTTAAAATCGAACGGATATCCGCTTCGTACTGATAGCCACCTTGATCTTTATAATCTAATTGTAATTGGTCATAGTCAGCTAATAATTTCTCGTATATAGCCGCATTTGAAAAGTTTTCTTCTTTGCCCATCTCTTGCTCTAGCCTTCGAAGTTTTGTCTCCATTTGCTGTAAGTGTGTAAAGACGGTTAACATTTCATCCCAAATTGTTAAAGACGTTTCTAATCCGGTATTTTGAGCTAAATACCCCATTGAGACATCTTTCGGTTTTATAATTTCACCACCATCATGAGATAACTCACCAGCTATTATTTTTAATAATGTAGATTTTCCGGCTCCATTTCGTCCGACTAATGCGATACGATCTTTCGTTTGTACTTCCAATTTTATGTTTGCAAGAATCGTTTCTGCACCGTATAATTTCGAAAGCGCGTTTACTTGTAATAAAATCAATGTTTTCACCTCAAATAATTTCTTAACTTTGCCATGTTTATATTTCTCAATCATACTAAAAATAGTGTATAGTTTAAAATAAAGAGAGAATACTTCTTCTCTTTATTATACAAGGAAATTCATGAGTGCTAAACTTCTGTATTTGATTCAAGTATATGAATAAAGATAGGAAGAGAGGAGAGGTTATATGGATCAGCAAAAAATTCCACAGGCCACTGCCAAACGTTTGCCTCTATACTATCGATTTATCCAAAACTTATCTCTTTCTGGTAAGCAACGTGTTTCATCAGCCGAATTGAGTGAAGCGGTAAAAGTTGACTCCGCAACTATTCGAAGAGATTTTTCATATTTCGGAGCGTTAGGGAAAAAAGGATATGGATATAACGTAAATTATTTATTATCATTTTTCCGTGAAACACTCGACCAAGATGATATAACACGTGTAGCACTTATTGGAGTAGGTAATTTAGGGACCGCTTTCTTACATTATAATTTCACGAAAAACAATAATACAAAAATTGAAATGGCGTTTGACGTTAGTGAAGAGAAAGTTGGAACAGAAATCGGAGGCATTCCTGTATATCATTTGGATGAACTAGAAGAACGTTTATCAACTGATATACAAGTGGCAATATTAACAGTACCCGCTACAGTAGCACAATCTGTGGCAGATAGATTGGCAGAAACGAACGTGCATGGTATTTTAAATTTCACACCAGCACGCTTAAATGTGTCAGAGAATATAAGGATTCATCATATTGATTTAGCTGTAGAGTTACAAACACTTGTTTACTTTTTGAAGAATTATCCACAATAAAACGCAGAGGAAGCGACCTCTGCGTTTTATTATTGTTTTTTCTTTGTGAATTTAACTAAGATAAGGCGAAGTGCCAAATTAAAATCAATTGTTGCCATAACTGCAAATAGTATTGTCCACATATTCCAGATTGTATCTGTTACGTTTGTAATGGCGAAACGTGTAAAGATACATCCAAGAAGAAAGTACAATGCAGCCATGAACAATGGTGAGTTTCTCATACTAAAAATCCTCCGATAAAGCCTTGCATTTTTTCAGCTTCTTTAATCATTTCTTGAATTTGTTCATTGCTTACTAAAACTTGAGCAACTGCAACTAATGTATTCATTGCAACATGGGCTGCAATAGGGACGATAATACGCTTCGTTTTTACATATAAAAAGGCGAATACGAGCCCCATAGAAGTGTATACCAATAAGTGAGTAAAATCAAAATGAATCGCCGCGAATACAAGTGAACTAATGATAGCAGCAATAAAGAAGTTAAACTTCTTATAAAGTGTACCGAATAAAATTTTTCTAAATACGATTTCTTCCAAAATAGGTCCTATTATAGATATGACGATAAGGAACCAAGGTGTCGTTCTTGCGATGTCCATAAGTCTTTCTGTATTTTCAGAGCCAGGTGTAATCCCTAATAACCGCATTTCGATCATACCGGCAATACTTTGTGAAAATAGTGCTAAGAAAAATCCGATGAAAATCCATCCAACTGTAGCTGGAACAGTAGAGCGCATTTTATCTAAATGCCTGTCGCGAATGTCTGTTCTGAGTAACCAAAGTACAACGCATAATGCAATGAAAAAGCTAATGATAGCCCAATGACCAGTTATGAGCTGAATCTTTTCCTCTCTAGTAAATCCCCTATTATCGTATAGTCCAGTTTTCAGGAGAAGCGGTAACCCGGCAATGCCTGATAGCTGCATTAAAATGTATGTAACGATAACCCACCAATATTGTTTCTTCAAATGGTTTAACCATCCTTTCTAACTCTAGTGTATGAGATAAAGTAGGATAACATGTAAATATGCTACCTATCATATAAACTTTCATTCGAATTATGATTCTTTTGTAAATCTTTATTTGAAATTAAAATAGAAGACAGGAAAAAGTTGTGTGTTTAGCGAAAACAACTTAGGGTGTCTTTCATATTGTAACATACAAGAAGTGGGAACAACGATTCATATGGTAAAGGCAGTAGAAGAAGTAATGCTATATAGGAAAGTGTATAAAGTAATTTGCGAAAAAATTATGATTTTTTTACTTGCAAAAGAAATTGAGATTATTTATTATTAGAAGTGTGTTAGCACTCGTGTGACTTGAGTGCTAATAAATAAAATTTACACAACAAAATGAGGAGGTTATTGTTCATGCTAAAGCCATTAGGTGATCGCGTTGTAATTGAACTTGTTCAAGCAGAAGAAAAAACAGCAAGTGGTATTGTATTACCAGACACTGCAAAAGAAAAACCACAAGAGGGTAAAGTTATTGCAGTAGGTACAGGCCGAGTGCTTGAAAATGGTGAGCGTGTTGCTTTAGAGGTAGCAGCAGGTGATCTTATCATCTTCTCAAAATATGCAGGTACTGAAGTGAAATACGAAGGTACAGACTACTTGATTTTACGTGAAAGTGACATTTTAGCAATTATCGGTTAATTATATACATTTTAAAAATCCAAGGGGGTCAATTATTATGGCAAAAGATATTAAATTTAGTGAAGAAGCACGTCGTTCGATGCTTCGCGGTGTCGACACTCTTGCAAACGCAGTAAAAGTAACGCTTGGACCAAAAGGTCGTAACGTTGTACTTGAGAAAAAATTCGGTTCACCACTTATTACAAATGACGGTGTAACAATCGCAAAAGAAATCGAATTAGAAGATGCATTCGAAAACATGGGTGCGAAATTAGTGGCAGAAGTTGCTAGCAAAACAAACGATGTAGCTGGTGACGGAACGACAACTGCAACTGTATTAGCGCAAGCTATGATTCGTGAAGGTTTAAAAAACGTAACAGCTGGTGCAAACCCAATGGGTCTTCGTAAAGGTATCGAAAAAGCTGTTACTGCTGCAATTGAAGAATTAAAAGCGATTTCTAAACCAATCGAAGGTAAATCTTCTATCGCACAAGTAGCTGCTATTTCTGCAGCTGACGAAGAAGTAGGTCAATTAATCGCTGAAGCAATGGAGCGCGTTGGTAACGACGGCGTTATTACTTTAGAAGAATCTAAAGGATTCACAACAGAATTAGACGTAGTAGAAGGTATGCAATTTGATCGTGGATATGCATCTCCTTACATGATTACTGATTCTGACAAAATGGAAGCGGTTCTTGATAACCCATACATCTTAATCACTGACAAAAAGATTTCTAACATCCAAGAAATCTTACCAGTATTAGAGCAAGTGGTACAACAAGGTAAACCACTTCTTATCATTGCTGAAGATGTAGAAGGCGAAGCGTTAGCTACATTAGTAGTGAACAAACTTCGTGGTACATTCAATGTAGTAGCTGTTAAAGCTCCTGGATTTGGTGACCGTCGTAAAGCAATGCTAGAAGATATCGCAATCTTAACTGGTGGCGAAGTAATCACTGAAGAATTAGGACGTGACTTAAAATCTGCTACAGTTGAATCTTTAGGACGCGCTGGTAAAATCGTTGTAACGAAAGAAAACACAACTGTAGTTGAAGGTATTGGAAATTCACAACAAATCGAAGCTCGCATTGGCCAAATCCGCGCGCAATTAGAAGAAACTACTTCTGAATTCGATCGTGAAAAATTACAAGAGCGTCTTGCTAAACTTGCGGGCGGTGTAGCAGTAATTAAAGTAGGTGCAGCAACTGAAACTGAGTTAAAAGAGCGCAAACTTCGTATTGAAGATGCACTTAACTCAACTCGTGCAGCAGTAGAAGAAGGTATCGTTGCGGGTGGTGGTACTTCACTTATGAACGTATACACGAAAGTAGCTTCTATCGTAGCTGAAGGCGACGAAGCAACAGGTATCAACATCGTACTTCGTGCACTAGAAGAGCCAGTTCGTCAAATCGCAATCAACGCTGGTCTAGAAGGATCTGTAGTTGTAGAGCGTCTAAAAGGCGAAAAAGTAGGCGTTGGTTTCAACGCAGCTACTGGCGAGTGGGTTAACATGCTTGAGTCTGGTATCGTAGATCCAGCTAAAGTAACTCGCTCTGCACTTCAAAACGCAGCATCTGTTGCAGCTATGTTCTTAACAACTGAAGCTGTAGTAGCTGACAAGCCAGAACCAGCTGGTGCTGCTGGAATGCCTGATATGGGCGGCATGGGCATGGGCGGTATGGGCGGAATGATGTAATTCCGTTTGCTCGGAAAACATCCATTTCTATATAGAAATGGATGTTTTTTTATGTTTTTTAGAAAAGGAAATGAATTTCTGTAGAATTTTGTCGCTTTCTCTCTTGACCATATCGATACTTCATTGTTAGAATCTAGGAAGATAATATAAAACGATCCTTCATATATCCTCAAAGATAAGGTTTGAGAGTCTCTACCGGGTTACCGTAAACAACCTGACTATGAAGGCAGTGTGTCTTATATTTATAAAGAGCGGAGACTATCTTTCTTTATAAAGCCAGACCCCTGCCTTTTCTTTGTTATGAGACTAGAGGCGGAGGACTGGCTTTTTTTATTATATTAGTAATGCTTTTTGCCAAATTGGTGAAAATATTTATATACGAGAACTAACGTTGGGGTGATTATTTTGAAGAAGCAGCATGATACAATTATCGTTTTAGATTTTGGGAGTCAGTACAATCAGTTAATAGCACGTCGAATTCGTGAGTTCGGTGTATACAGTGAACTTCATCCACATACAATTACTGCAGAAGAAATTAAAGCAATGAATCCAAAAGGGATTATCTTCTCTGGTGGACCGAATAGTGTATACGGTGAAGGCGCATTACATTGTGATGAAAAAATCTTTGAACTAGGATTACCGATCTTCGGTATTTGTTACGGTATGCAACTTATGACACAACACTTCGGTGGTAAAGTAGAACGTGCAAACCACCGTGAGTACGGAAAAGCTGTTCTTAAAGTAGAGAACGAATCAAAATTATATGCGAACCTTCCAGAAGAGCAAGTTGTATGGATGAGCCATGGTGACTTAGTAACTGGTTTACCTGAAGGATTCGTAGTAGATGCAACAAGTGAGTCTTGTCCAATTGCTGGTATGAGCAATGAAGCGAAAAACTTATACGGTGTACAATTCCACCCAGAAGTACGTCACTCTGAGCACGGTAACGATTTAATTAAAAACTTCGTATTCGGCGCATGTGGTTGTTCTGAAGGATGGAACATGGAGAACTTTATCGAAGTAGAATTAGAGAAAATCCGTGAAACTGTTGGAGACAAAAAAGTACTATGCGCACTTAGTGGCGGTGTAGACTCTTCTGTTGTAGCAGTATTAATTCATAAAGCAATCGGCGATCAATTAACATGTATTTTCGTGGACCACGGTTTACTTCGTAAAGATGAAGCAGAAGGTGTTATGAAAACATTTAGCGAAGGCTTCCATATGAACGTTATTAAAGTGGATGCGAAAGAGCGCTTCATGAACAAGTTAAAAGGTGTAGAAGATCCAGAGCAAAAACGTAAAATCATCGGTAATGAATTCATTTACGTATTTGATGATGAAGCTTCTAAATTACAAGGTATGGACTTCTTAGCGCAAGGTACACTTTACACAGACATCGTTGAAAGTGGTACAGCAACTGCACAAACAATTAAATCTCACCATAACGTTGGTGGACTTCCAGAAGACATGCAGTTCAAATTAATTGAGCCTTTAAACACTTTATTTAAAGATGAAGTACGTGTATTAGGATCAGAACTAGGAATTCCTGATGAAATCGTATGGCGTCAACCATTCCCAGGCCCTGGTCTTGGTATTCGTGTATTAGGTGAAATCACAGAAGAGAAATTAGAAATCGTTCGTGAATCTGATGCGATTTTACGTGAAGAAATTATAAAAGCAGGATTAGACCGTGAAGTTTGGCAATACTTCACTGCGCTTCCTGGTATGCGTAGCGTAGGTGTTATGGGTGACGAGCGTACTTACGATTACACAGTAGGTATCCGTGCAGTAACATCTATCGACGGTATGACAGCTGACTGGGCACGTATCCCTTGGGACGTATTAGAGAAAATTTCTGTACGTATCGTAAATGAAGTAAAACACGTTAACCGTATCGTGTATGATATAACGAGTAAGCCACCAGCAACTATCGAGTGGGAATAGTATTGTAATAAAAAAGATCCATCTATCGTTTATGTATAGATGGATCTTTTTATTTTTCTTCTTAATACGAACGAAATTATAAAAGTTTATAAAAATGTTCGTTTTTAAATTGACAAAAGCCCATCATCGAGTTAATATGAGTATGTAATTCAAACGAAAAGTGAATATTATGCCGTCGTATAATATCGGGGATATGGCCCGAAAGTTTCTACCTAGCTACCGTAAATGGCTTGACTACGAGGCGTTTGTATAAAGATGAGGGGAAACTTGTCTTTGTTTATAGAACGCTTCCATGTATATGCAATGGAAGCCTTTTTTATTTTTCGAGATAAAAGAGGGCTAGGGTGAAATACGGCGAGTAATCATATAACGGGGGAAACGTAAGATGAAACGCTATTTTCAGTTTGATGAACTCGGCACAAATTATAAAACAGAGTTCATAGCAGGTTTAACGACATTTCTATCTATGGCTTACGTACTATTTGTCAATCCTGCTACGCTGTCGCTTGGGAATGTTAAAGGATTACCGGCAGGTACAGGAATGGATCCAGGTGCAGTATTCGTTGCTACAGCATTAGCAGCAGCGGTTGGTTCGTTAATTATGGGGGTATTCGCGAAGTATCCAATAGCATTAGCGCCAGGTATGGGAATTAACGCATTCTTTGCTTATACAGCGGTGTTAACGATGGGAATTCCGTGGCAAACGGCAATTGCTGGAACATTAATGTCAGGTATTATCTTTATTATTCTTACTGCTTCAGGTATTCGTGAAAAAATCATTAATGCAATTCCATCAGAGTTAAAGTTTGCAGTAGCAGCAGGTATCGGATTGTTTATTGCATTCCTTGGATTCCAAAATGCCGGAATTATCGTGAAAAATGATGCTGTCCTTGTTGGGTTGGGGGATTTAACAAAGGGCACAACGTTACTAGCAATCTTCGGAGTTGTTACTACGATCATCTTCATGATTAAGAAAGTTAATGGTGCAGTATTCTACGGTATGATTCTTACAGCGATCTTAGGAGTGGCAACGGGATTAATCGATACTCCGAAAGCTGTAGTGGGAGCAATACCGAGTCTAGAACCAACGTTCGGTGTGGCGTTAACTCACTTTGGAGACATTTTCACTGTTGAAATGGGTATTGTTATTATAACGTTCTTCTTTATCGATTTCTTTGATACAGCAGGTACGCTCGTGGCGGTTGCGAATCAAGCGGGATTAATGAAGAATAATAAATTACCACGTGCAGGAAAAGCACTATTTGCAGATGCGATTGCAACTGTAATCGGTGCGATTTTAGGTACATCAACAACAACGTCTTATATTGAATCTTCTGCAGGGGTAGCAGCGGGTGGACGTTCTGGATTTACGGCAGTTGTAACAGCAGGTTTCTTCTTATTAGCACTTTTCTTCTCACCACTATTAAGTGTTGTGACACCAGCTGTAACGGCACCAGCATTAATTATTGTAGGAATCTTGATGGTTTCATCTTTAGGAGAAATTGAGTGGAAGAAATTCGAGATTGCAGTACCAGCATTCTTTACAATCATCTCTATGCCACTTACGTATAGTATCGCAACGGGAATTGCGATTGGATTTATCTTCTATCCAATTACAATGGTTGTGAGTGGTCGTCGGAAAGAGATTCATCCAATTATGTATGTTATGGGAGTTTTATTCGTACTATATTTCATCTACGTTCGTAAATAAAAGGGGTTTTTTGAAAGGTCTAGACTTAAGGGGAGTCTAGACCTTTTTTGCGTCTTCAGAAAATCTTAAGGATTTCCAAGCGTTTTTCTTCAGAAGTTTTCCTATAATAGAAGTTAGGGATTAAAAAAGTGATGGGGGAGATATTGTGGCACACGAAACAATACTTGTCGTAGATGATGAAAAAGAAATTCGAAACTTAATTACAATCTATTTAAAGAATGAAGGATATAAAGTACTGCAAGCAGGAGACGGAGAAGAAGGTCTACGTTTATTAGAAGAAAATGAAGTGCACTTAGTTGTATTAGATATTATGATGCCGAAAATAGATGGCATTCATATGTGTATGAAAGTAAGAGAATCGAAAGAAATGCCAATTATTATGCTTTCGGCAAAAACGCAAGATATGGATAAAATTTTAGGATTAACAACAGGTGCGGATGATTACGTAACGAAACCATTTAATCCGTTAGAGTTAATCGCAAGAATTAAATCTCAGTTACGTCGTTATATGAAAATGAATGGTTTTGCTATTCAAAATGAGGACGAGTTAGAAATTGGAGAGATGAAGATAAACATCTCAACCCATAAAGTCATTGTGGATGGAGAAGAAGTGAAACTGACCCCGAGGGAATTTTCAATTTTAGAATTGCTAGCTCGTAATCCAGGTATGGTCTTTAGCGCGGAACAAATTTATGAAAAGGTTTGGAACGAACGATCTTTCCAGTCTGATAATACTGTAATGGTGCATATTCGGAAAGTACGTGAAAAGATTGAGGAGAATCCAAGGAAACCGAGATATATAAAAACGGTATGGGGAGTGGGGTATAAGATTGAAAAAGATATTTAATCCGTTTACTTATGTAAGGAAAACAAGAGAATTAATCGAGAAATTAGTGAAGAGCGTGCGGAAGAGTATAAGAATCCAGCTGATTACTACTTTTGCAGCTTGTGCGTTATTAGGAGTTTTGTCAACGAAAGCAGCCGCACCATTTTTTGAAAATGCAAATCGTGAGGCTACTATCGATTATCGAGCTGGTATGGAGCGAATTAATCAGCAAGCTCAAAGTGTGGCAAATAGTTCAGTTCATGAAAATAAATTAGAGGCTATATCAAGTATGATTGAACTAGAGAATCAAAATTTAGAACGAGGCTCTAGGGCCTTAAAGGTATTGGTTACTGACGAGAGTGGTAAAGTTTTATATAAGACGAAGCAGGCGCAAGAAGAGCAAATTGATTTGCATAACACGATTCGTAATGCAGCATCATTTGCGATTAATTATTCAAACGGTCGAGATGTATTTGAAAATACGAGAAAAGAATTTATATCTTTTTCGCCTATTACAATAGAAGATAAGAATTTATATATGTTCGTTAGCGGGATTCCGGATGGTGTAGTAATGTATGAGACACAGGAAGGACCATTCCCATTTTTCATAGGTGTACTCGTATTCATTTTCTCTTTCTTCTATATAACAAAGAGAAAGATGAAGCAAATTGAAGCGATGGCAGAAGGTGTAAAGGAAATAGAAAAAGGAAACTTAGCTTACCGTATTGAGAAGAAAGGTGAAGATGAGATTGCGTCTTTAACTGAGAATATTAATAATATGGCAGAAGAGCTTATGAATAATATAGAAAAGGAACGTAAATTAGAGAAGCAAAAGAATGAGCTTATTACGAATGTATCTCATGATTTGCGTACACCACTTACTTCTATCATGGGTTACTTGAGATTACTTCGAGATTCTAAATATGAAAATAAAGAGCAGCATGATGAATATACAAGAATTGCTTTTGCAAAGTCGGAGCAGTTAAAGAATTTAATAGAAGATTTATTTGAGTATACGAAGCTAACAAATGAGCAAGTTGTAATGGAAAAACAAGAGGTTTGTATAAATGAGTTATTGGAGCAATTAATAGAAGAGTTAGTACCGCAGGCAGAAGAGCATGGACTTATGTTTGTTAAGAAGTTTCCTGAGGAACGTACCTATGCAGCGATTGATTCAGAAAAGATGGTTCGTGTATTTGATAATCTATTAATGAATGCGATTAAGTATAGTAAAGATGATGGGGAGATAAAAGTTTCTCTTCAAAGGCAGCGCCAGGATATACAAATTGTAATTGCGAATCATAGTGAAGAGTTTACGAGAGAAGAGTTAGGGAGTTTGTTTGAACGCTTTTATAAGAAAGATCAATCTAGAAGTAGAGTAACAGAAGGATCGGGACTTGGATTAGCGATTGCGAAAAGTATTGTTGAGTTGCAAGGTGGTAGTATTCGAGCAGAATATGAGGATGGTATTATTCAGTTTATCGTCTCGTTACCAATTATAGAAAAATAATAAACGAATAGAATGGTATATGAAAAAGAGGCTTATTTTAAAGGAAATAAGCCTTTTTATATTTTTTTAGAAAAACATGTTGACGATTAAGGTTTAGAGGTGTAATATAAGACAAGTCGCCGATGCAATAACGCAGAACGCGGCAAACAAAATGAAAAACTTAGTTGACATTAACTAACGAA
>NZ_MACH01000014.1 GCF_001884065.1 Bacillus proteolyticus | reverse complement strand
ATGTGGAGCTGACGAATACTAATAGATCGAGGACTTAACCATATAATATGTAGCAATGTTATCTAGTTTTGAGAGAACATAAAAAAACTTGTTGACTTTTAAAGTGAATAAGTTATAATAATGATTGTCTCAAAAGAATAATGTCTGGTAATGATGGCAGAGAGGTCACACCCGTTCCCATACCGAACACGGAAGTTAAGCTCTCTAGCGCCGA
>NZ_MACH01000013.1 GCF_001884065.1 Bacillus proteolyticus | reverse complement strand
CTAGTTTTGAAAGAATATAAAAAACTTGTTGACTTTAAAAGTTAAATGAGTTACAATAATTCTTGTCTTAAAAGAATACAGTCTGGTAATGATGGCAGAGAGGCCACACCCGTTCCCATACCGAACACGGAAGTTAAGCTCTCTAGCGCCGATGGTAGTTGGGACCTTGTCCCTGTGAGAGTAGGACGTTGCCAGGCAATTTTCGGAGGATTAGCTCAGCTGGGAGAGCACCTGCCTTACAAGCAGGGGGTCGGCGGTTCGATCCCGTCATCCTCCACCATTTAGCCGA
>NZ_MACH01000012.1 GCF_001884065.1 Bacillus proteolyticus | reverse complement strand
GGTCCGTTTTATGAATCCGTAAGGAATCACATTGTAATTTTGCTTCTAAGGGGTTTAATAGACAATATGTATATTGGTTATCTTGCATAAATCGTTCTAGCTGCCTGGAATAAATACCTGTTGCTTCGAACACAATTTCAGGTGATTTGCCAGTTTCATTGGTAAGCTCATGTATCTTTTTTTGTAGCTCTTCAAATTCAGACTTTGAATGTTTGATTTCTTTTTCAAAGATACATTGTTTTTGTGCATTATAAATGACCATATAACTTTTACCCATACTGATATCAAATGCAATTACGTGTCTCATAAGGTTCCTCCTGACGTAAAGTTGAAGTCTTCATCTTACACTTATCGATTCCCATTTCTTATACACGATCTCGAGGACCAACATACTAAAAACTGATTCAAATAAGGTAAGTGAAGAAGGTCAGTTTTTTTTACGGATTCGGAATCCTAAAGCATACACGCCCCTTTCTTCACTTCTACTATATAAAAAATAGTAGTGCGAACCAATGCCTTGGCCTGCACTACTAATCTTAGTATGTTTCTT
>NZ_MACH01000011.1 GCF_001884065.1 Bacillus proteolyticus | reverse complement strand
AAAGATAATTTAATTATAAAGTGAATTTTAATTTCATATAATTTTAAAAATAAATTAAGTTGTGATTGTGTTATAATTAAATTTACATTATATATTTTTATTAATTTAACTTTACATAATAAAATTATTGATTTCACATAACAGAAGTTTACACATAGGAGGAAAAGGTATGTTTGAAAGACAGGAAATAAATATGAACACGAATGAAGTAAAAGCTTATTTAGGAATTAGTAGCTTCATTTTTAATACTCTTATGAAACAAGGACAATTAAATCCAATTAATCGAGAGACCTGGCGTTTAGATGGTAGCTTTTTATTTAAGCGAGAAGACATAGAAAAACTCAAAAAAGATCGTGAAACAGAAGGAATTACCTTATATCAGGCAGCAAAAGATTATAATGTGAGCATGTATCAACTTGAAAAGTGGATAGAAGAAGGAGTATTGACTTGTACTATACAGAAACATCGTAATCGTGAGACTAAATTTGTAAATGAGGAAGAAATAAACGGATTGGTACAGCGATTGGATCAGGCCAATACGCTGTATACATTCTCACAAAAATATAATGTAGTATTGTTCCAAAAATTTATGGAAGGTAATAAATTAGCACGCATTATATCCATTCCGAAGCGCGGGGATATTGTGCTTATTGATGAGTTTGGAAACAATATGACACTAGAAGATTCAATTAAAATGGGGTATAAGCCTGCATATATTTTATCTGATAAACCAAGAAGTCATCACCAAAAGTTTGTAAAGTTTCGTTTTCCTAAATCAAATCAATTGCGAAGTAACATTTTTCACTTAATTGACTTAGTATTACAGTATGTATCACCAAGAAATATTAAGATTTCTGAGGAAGATGGTTTTTGGTACTTTGATGTACGTCAATCCATTATTCAATTACCAATGCAAATGCAGGTAGAATGGATTGATTGTTTAACCCCATATATAATAGAAGGAAAATTAACAAGACGTGTTAATAATAGCGTGTATTTAGATAGCAGTAGTGTTACTAAGGCAGTAACGATAACAAGCAGTGAATACCATGCAATCACAAACATTGTAAAAGAAACGAACAGTTCTATTGAAGAATTTATTGCATCCGCAATTCGTGAAAAGATTTATGATTTTCAAACGTCAGACAACTAAATTATAAAAATAAAGAAAAGACGCTTTAAAGGGGGGCACCATACATGCCCATCAACTTAAGAACGGAGACAAAATGAACTTTCGTTCATATGAACTAAAAACCTCTTAAAATGCTTTTTGTCCTTAAAAATGAGCATGCCAAATAAGCCTAAGTAGGTATCATTTTCAAAAATTATACAGCTTTCTTTTGTTTTTCAAATCGGTTATACTCATAGACAACACCCATAATATCAAAGACTGTTTTCTTCTCATATCGATGAGATTTTCGCCTATTTTTCTGTAGTAGGTGGAATAGGTGGCTCAGAATCTTTGTTATTTCTTGGGTGTTTTTCTGTTAATCGATTAAAAATGATGCGTGCAAACAGTTGTTGCTTATCACCAATATAAGCATTTTTTAAACGAGAAATATAGTATGTACCTCGTTGTTCCATTCGATCTAAGTCTTCCAATGAAAAATAACCCAAATCACGAATACATAAATCTCCTGGTCGTAAGGTATCTAAGCACTCCGTACCAAATGTTTTGTCATTATTTTTTCCTGGTCCTGTTAAGAGATAATAAATTTGTTTAATTTACAATAAAGTCCTTTGAAAAATAATAAAGTTGTTTAATTCTTCTTGAACTAACGGTGCAGGATAGTTGAATAAGGATGATGATATAATTAAGGGGGAATTTACTTTATTTTATAATTTATGAGGTGGAAAATGGACTCTTTAGAATTAGACAAATCTAAATATATTGTCTCTAATATCAAAAACATTTTGCATAAAAAGCTTATACTTGATAAACCGTTAACTAAAGATGAGGTGAAAAAATTAAACCTAGTTAATCCCACTGTATACGAAAATGAGAAGTATCTCATTCAAGAACGGTGGTTTTATAGTATTAATATTGGAGAATGGGAAGATGTGGAGATTTTTATTCAAGGGAATAATGAAAATCCCAATGTGGAGATTATCGAAATGGCAGAAAAAATATTCGATGAACTCCATCTACATATAAGCAATGCATTAAAATATTTACAGAAATTCTTCCCTAATCAAGAAATGAAGAACTACTATCTATCCACAATATATTTTGGAAAGATGGTTAATTTTGACGATTATATATTTTCAGGGTTTAGTTTAGCTTTTATTTTTGATGGTCACTTTGAGTTTCAGTATAAAGTAAAGTTTAAAGAGGATGGATGGCCTATTGGTTTTGAAGGTGGGCCACTTTAATAATCATAGATAATTTTTTCTTATTGAACTAACGGGTGCTTTAGTTGAACAAGATTTAAACAACTTTATTATTGATTTTTGCCTACAAACACATTTAAATGATTAGAAATTAAACAACTTTAAAGAGCCTTACTACAATATGATTTGTAGCGAGGCTCTTATATTGTTAGATCAGAATTAAATAACTTTATTATCACTTTACAGGTCCAACTTGAAAGTTAAGAAATTCTCCTTTTCCATACTGATCACACACCTTTTAAAGAGTAGTACTATCAGTATTTCCAAGTTTGATAGACCATTTTCATATACTTCAAAGTTTTGGCACCAGAACTATAAATACAGTCTTTGCACCAAAACCTTATATAGCATGTTGCTCTCTTTTTTTATTGTATAAGAATATAAGTACTCAAATCATGCCACCTTTCCCCCTAAATTCCTCTATCCATAAATCATTATAAAAAAGGATATTTCTATAATAAGAAACAGAAAGAAAATTAAAAATATCAGAATTTTTAAAATGCAATTTTGCATTAATAATAACAAGATAACGTTTTTTTTGTATAATTCTTTAATAAGATGCATCTTTATTATACATAGTATTGAGAGGAGAAATAAAAATGAAGAAATCCGTCGTTACATTACTAGCAACCGGAATGGTTTTAGGGGCTCCATTTTCAAATGCCTTTGCAGAGGAACAAGTATCGCAGCAAGAAGCTTTGGACAAAATGGAAGTCGTTCAAAAAAAGTGGAATGATGAACAAGGAAATCCATCTTTCCTTTCAGGGAAATTATCTGATAAAAAAGTAGATTCAGAAAAAGAGGTAAAATCGTTCCTTGAAGAAAATAAGGAATTATTTAAAATCAACCCACAAACTGACTTAACACTGAAAGAAGTAAAGTCAGATGATTTAGGAATGAAACATTATGTGTACATTCAATCTATTAATAAAGTTCCAGTTGATGGTGCACGTTTCATTGTTCATACAAATCGTGAGGGCAAAGTAACAACGGTAAACGGAGACGTACATCCCGCTGCCGCTGACCATTTGAAAGGAAATACAAAGGCAAAGATTTCAAATGAAACTGCCCTTTCAAATGCATGGAAACATATTAATCTAGCAAAAAAAGATACATTTGTAGAAACAAGTGGGACTCCGTTAGAACAAATGAAAGAAACCGCAAAATCTACAAATGAAAAAGCTGATTTAGTTGTTTATGAAAAAGACGGAAATTATTACTTGGCTTATAAAGTACAATTACAATTCATTAAACCTTATGGAGCAAACTGGAAAATCTATGTAAACGCAGAAGATGGAACAATTGTAAATTCATATAATGCAGTTACAGATGCAGATACTCCGCAAAAAGGCTACGGCAACGGCGTATTGGGGGATCGAAAAAGCCTGAATACAACTTATAGCAGTCAATATGGAAAATACTATTTAAAAGACACAACAAAACCGATGAATGGTGGCGTTATTGAGACAACTACAACTAATCATGGCACTGATTGGCAAAATCCAAGTAATTCCTCTCTATTCGATACAGATAATGCTTGGATAGATAAGAGCCAAGCTCCTGCAGTTGATGCTCATTTTAATGCAGGAAAAGTATATGATTATTATAAAAATGTTCATAACCGTAACAGTTTTGATGGAAAAGGTGCAACGATTCGTTCTGGAATTAATTTCGGGACCAACTACAATAATGCATTCTGGAATGGACAACAAATGGTATATGGTGATGGCGATGGTGTTCAATTCGCACCGCTGTCAGGTTCTCTTGATGTTGTTGCACACGAACTAACACATGCGGTAACTGACAAGTCAGCTGAGCTTGAATACCTAAATCAATCCGGGGCACTAAATGAATCTTTTTCTGATGTATTTGGATATTTCGTTGATCCAGCCAACTGGGATTTAGGAGAAGCTGTAACTACGCCAAAAGTTGCAGGAGATGCACTTCGCAGCTTATCAAATCCTGAAAAGTATGGCCAACCTGCTCATATGAATGACTATCAATATTTACCACCAACAGAAGAAGGAGACAATGGGGGCGTACATATCAATAGCGGTATTCCAAATAAAGCTGCTTATTTAACAATCAATGCTATTGGTAAGGAAAAAGCAGAAAAAATCTACTACCGTGCTTTAACAACGTACCTTACACCAACTAGTGATTTCAGCAAGGCACGTGCTGCATTATTACAATCTGTTGCTGATTACGATGGCGTTAATAGCGCGACATATCAAGCTGTGCAAAAAGCTTGGAATGACGTAGGAGTAAAATAATAGTTTCATTGATAGAAAAGTGTAAAAGGACACGCTTGCTAGGAGTATCTGACGAGGGTGTCCTTTTTTCACTGTATTTTTTATCGTATACTTTATTTTTTCTCTTCGCGAGCTAAATCGATTACAACATCTTTTAATAGGGGGCACCATACATGCCCATCAACTTAAGAACGGAAACAAAATGAACTTTCGCTCAAATAAACTAAAAAACTCTTAAAATACAATTTATCATTAAAAATGCGTACACCCAATAAACCTAGTTAGGTATTATTTTTAAAAATCATGCAACTTTCTTTTGTTTTGAAAATTCACTTTACTCATAGACAACACTAAAACGGCCATTTTATGCTTCCAACAATAAAGTTTTAAATTACTCATAAAATTGCATATAATGCAAAAATATGATTCTAAAAATAAAACATCTTAAACGGTATATTTGTTAATTAAATTTATAAAATAAAAAGGAGTATCTCTTATTAAATAAGAGATACTCCTTTTTATTTGTTTTTGATAACCATTTATTATTTTACACCTAATTTTTCTTTTATTTTTGCAGGTAAATCCGTTTTTTGTACTTCTTCATAAGATTTAACTTGTGTGTCTGGTATATCTGTTTTCTTTTTGTCATCTTGTTTAATATAAAGGCGTAAAAATGCATTTTCTTTCATTTTTTCATTATTTGGTTTTTGACTAGTGAAGGTAACTTTTTTTCGTCTCCATCTTTAATTAATCATTACAGTACAAGATACAGGGAAAGGTATACAAGAGGATGAAATTGATGCATTATTTATAAAAGGTTATTCCACAAAGGGTGATAATCGGGGGTATGGTTTGCATCTTGTAAAGGAAAGCATACAGCGAATAAATGGGGAAATTTATGTTCATTCATTGTTAGGAACGGGAACGACAATAACGATTGAAATACCTAAAAGTAGGGATGAGAGATAAGATGATCAAAGTTTTGATTGTAGAAGATGATCCGATGGTGGCAATGTTAAATACACATTATTTAGAGCAAGTGGGAGGGTTTGAACTTGTCCATGCAGTTAAATCAGTTAAAGAAGCGATAGAAGTATTAGAGAAATCACGAGTAGATTTAGTATTACTTGATATTTTTATGCCTGAAGAGACCGGATTTGAGCTTTTAATGCATATTCGGAATCAAGAAAAAGAAATCGATATTATGATGATTTCAGCTGTACATGATATGGGGAGTATCAAAAAAGCATTACAATATGGCGTAGTAGATTATTTAATTAAACCATTTACATTTGAACGATTTAAAGAGGCATTAACTGTATATCGAGGAAAACTTACTTTTATGAAAGAACAACCAAAAATTAGTCAATCGGAATTAGATTCGCTAATTTTACAAAAAGAAAAAAGAGTGCCCTTTGACGATAAAGAGCTTCCGAAAGGACTAACAAGGCAAACGCTACAACTAATTTGGCAGCAAATCAAATCGCTTCATGGACAAGCGTTTACAACAGATGAAATGGCCCAATTAGTAGGAGTTTCTAGAGTTTCTATTCGAAAGTATGTAATGTTTTTGACTGAAATCGGAGTATTAGAGAATGAAACGGTGTATCAAAATGTGGGAAGACCAGTGAATAAATTGAGATGTATTGACCGAAATAAAATAGATTTTTACGTATAAGCGACTTATTATAAGTCGCTTATACTTTTTTTAAAATTACAGCCATTTCCGATCGAGAAAGCCCATCGCCTTTAGGCATGGGCTGATAGTGAGGTTAGATACGGAGTACCATTAAAAATCGAAAGGTTTGTGGTACTTTAAGTATCCAAAGTGTTGATATTTTTTATCCTTTTTGTTGCAGTTTAATAAACAAATTGATACAGTATAACCATGATAAATGATTATAGAAGAACTAAAACAACCGTATCATTCATTAACTATCATTTTGTGTTTTGTCCACGATACAGAAGAAAGATTTTTCTAAACACAAAAGTAGAAGAACGTTTCAAAATGTTGGTTCAAGAAATATGTAACGGACTGGATATTGTTATTATCGCAATGGAATGTGATATAGACCACGTTCACTTGTTTTTAAATACAATGCCAACACTTAGTCCCGCCGATACAATGGCAAAAATTAAAGGGGTGACATCAAAGCGATTGAGGGAAGAATTTCCTCACCTTATGCACCTGCCAAGTCTATGGACACGTTCCTATTTTGTTTCTACTGCTGGAAATGTATCAAGTGAGACAATAAAACATTATGTTGAAAATCAAAAAACACGGGGGTGAAACTTATGTCGCAAACCATAACAGTTCAAGTTAAATTGCTTCCAACAAAAGAACAAATCTGTTTATTAGAACAAAGTAGCCACGAATATATCAGAGTCATTAATGAACTTGTATCTGAAATGGTTGATTTAAAGAAAAGCACTAAGAAAAGTACAAAAGATGTTCTCGCTAACCTACCAAGTGCGGTTAAGAATCAAGCGATTAAAGATGCGAAAAGTGTGTTTTCTGCAAAGGTGAAAAAAAGTAAATACAAAATCGTTCCGATTTTAAAGAAACCCGTTTGCGTATGGAATAACCAAAATTATTCATTTAACTTCACACACATCTCGATTCCATTTATGGTGAATGAAAAATCAACTCGTTTGAAAATACGTGCTTTATTAGTAGATAAGAATAATCGTAACTATAATTTGTTAAAACACAAGTTAGGCACACTCCGCATCACAAAAAAATCTCACAAATGGATTGCCCAAATATCTGTTACAATTCCTACAACCGAAAAAACAGGAACAAAGATAATGGGAGTCGATTTAGGGCTAAAAGTTCCCGCCGTTGCAGTAACAGACGGTGACAGGGTTCGTTTCTTCGGAAACGGAAGACGAAATAAATATATGAAACGTAAGTTTCGTAGTGTCCGCAAGCAGCTAGGAGAAGGTAAGCAATTGAATGCTATTCGCCAATATAATGATAAAGAACAAAGATGGATGAAAAACGAGGATCACAAAGTAAGTCGTAAAATTATTGATTTTGCAATATATAATAATATATCTGTCATTCGATTGGAACAACTAACGAATATTAGACAGACGGCAAGAACAAGCCGTAAAAACGAAAAAAATCTACATACTTGGTCATTTTATCGTTTAGCACAATTTATCGAGTACAAAGCGACATTAGTTGGTATTAAGATTGAATATGTGAACCCTGCTTATACAAGTCAAAACTGTCCAAAATGTTCTGAAAAGAACAAGGCACAAGACAGAAAATACAATTGTAAATGTGGGTTTGAGAAACATCGTGATATCGTTGGGGCGATGAATATTCGCTACGCAACTGTGATTGATGGTAACAGTCAATCAGCCTAAGCACCTATATGGTCTGGTTTAGGAGGGGCAATGAGATGCCCTCATCTTGAAGGCTGTTCAAAACAGAAATGGACTGCGAACACTTAGTCATTCAAGAATCCCACCCGTTAATCCGTAAGGATTAGGGCTTGCGACTTCAGTCGTGGGAGTCTCAATATAGTGCTCAAAACAAAACTATTAATTGTAAGTGAAAAGTAGTAATCTTTCTGGTTCTGGTGCAAAGATTGCGGCCTATCCAAGGCAGAATAGCTTATCTGCAACTTTGTGTATGGTAGGAAGGATTAAAAGAACTTTATATACATTAGAATGGTTGCAGATCCCTGTGCTTAGAAAATGTGTACAGGTTTGATAAAGGTGGAGCAAAACATGTACTTGCTCGGGCTGTATTTTTTAATCGATTAGGAGAAATTCGTAATCGTTCTTATGAGAATTAATTATATAGAGCGATTGGTTTGCAACTTCTGATGTCAGTAATTGTATTATGGAATACGGCATAGTATACAAAAACGTAGGCTTACGCCTACTGACAGAAAACGATAAAGCTCATAAAATTATATGAGTTTATAATCACCTAGTTTACATAAGTAATCTTATCGGTAGTTGTAAAAACAAAAAATATTCCGTCTCAAAATCAAAAGTATTCTTATCTTATTGAGATATAATTAAAAATTTCTAAGCTAGTTTTTTATCTGCATTACATTGTGATTTTTATTCATTCGAATATCCTATTTTTTAGAAATTACAAGGTTTATATTATGGTATGAATAAAATAAATAGATATACAGAAAAGAACCTTCCATCTCAAAATAAAAAGTAATCTTAGTTTTTGAGACGGAAGGTGAAATTGAAATGTCACCACGACATATATTCCTTCCCTATCCGTTTGAAAGAACCGTGTATCTCTTCCTTAATAAATAATATGGTACTGAATAACAATCTTTTCATACAATCAGTTCACTTTCTTACTATTTTCCACTTCAAATTCTTTCGGATATATTTCTTTTAACATCGTAGAGGTACTCCCCCCCCAATATTTATTAAAAGGTGTACTTAATTTATTTTTCACCATCCATTTCCTTCCTCCCATTTTTAATAACTGTGAAACAGATATCCCTGCTTTATTTATTTCATCCTTAATTATTTTTTTCGCTTTCTCTTTTTCCCAAAACCTATTAGGTACTACTTTTAATTCCCATTCTTTAAATTGATTTGGATACGCCTCATTTAACATCTTATAGGGGCTATCCGACCAAAACTTCATGAGCGGTGTCCTCAATCCGTTATTTACAATCCACTTCAAACTATAATGTTTCTTTATATCTTCCTGAGACATGCCCTTTTCTTTGATGATCTGCTTAAAAATCTTTAAACTCTTTTCTTTATCGTTCCAAAATTTATTGGAAACTCTTTTTAATTCCCATTCTCTATATTCATTGGGATATGCTGCATTTAACATCTGATAAGCGTTGTTATTCCAATACTTCAACAGTGGTGTACCTAAATTTCTTTCTCTTAACCACTCCCCACTATGCACATCAAGTACGTCTTCTTTTGTTAATTTTTCTTTTTTCTCAATCCACCAACGTAAGGCCAACAACCCTTTTTCCTTAGTCCAAAAATTCTTAGGAACACATTTCAATTCCCACTCTTTAAATCGATCGGGATATGCTGCATTCAACATTTGATAGGGGCTACCATTAAAATAGCTCGAACATACCTCGCCCAGTTTATTTTCTATTAACCACTTCAAATCATACTTATTTAGTAATTGATACTCTGTTAACCTTTCTTTTTCTTCAATTATTCTCCTTAATATTTCCAATCCTTTTTCATATGTCCAAAAACACTTAGGAATATGCTTTAACTCCCATGGTTCAAATCGATTGGGATATGCTGCGTTTAACATCTCATATGGACTACTTCGATAAACCTGCATCACACTAGTTAATTTGAATTTTGTAATAAGACTCTGGTTCCATTCTTCTTTAATATCATCATTGCTCCATTTTAAAACTTCCTCAATTAAATATCGCGTTACCCTCCTTTTTGATTCGCCATTCACATCTTCGCTCCACGTACCACGGGGAAAACTTTTTCTTTTTCCATCTAATATTTCTCGATATATTTCCTCTATTTTTATTGTCAAGAATAGTTCACTCTCTTTCTAAAAATTCTCCTTATTCTTACCAGAAGTAATACCATTTGTGGTTTTATTGAAACACGAAGTTTTCGACGCGCAAATAGTAGAATTCCGCCAATTACATTCAATTATTTCAATGAAAGGATTAATGTAATTATAAATATTATAATGATTAAATGCAATATAATAAACTATTAATATAATTTAATCGTACTTTGCATACAGTTTTCTTTTATTTAGATATGAAAAATTGCATCAGAATATAAATTTGAATAAGATGCGCTTTTATAAATAACTAGTTGTAGAAAAAGGAGGATCTGGGTTTATGGTCTATTAAAAACTCTTAAGTCGATGGATATGGAGGTCAGCCCAAATACGTGTAAATCCAGAATCTTTTCAAGATGGGACAGAAAAAAAGCAGTCTTTAAAAATATTATTAGGTTTACATAGTTATCGATAATAGGTATTATGTAAATCTTATTAATACCTAGATACCTTTAAAAAATAAATATTCTAGTAACTGATGCTTAATGTGGAAATGGTAACTCGCGAAAAAAATGTCGAATTTGACAGAAAATTGTATATTTTTGTTGTTTTATTTTTATTTTCATGCTAGACTTATAATTACAAAGAAAGAGTATACAAAAACCCTTAGCGATATAATTGTCGGAATTTTTAGTTTTATTTGTTAGTTTGCTTTACATCATTGACATGTGTGTATGCATTTTTTCCTCCACTCTTTCTTTGCTGTGCCCTTTAGAAAAAAACAACTTGTCTTTGTCCAAGTTGTTTTTTTTCTGTAAAGATTGCATTTATTGTTTATGATTGTTGAGGTAGTAATTCAAAAAAGTACCTATCAGGGACATAGCTTTTAAGGCGAGTTTTTAGAAAGCATTTTTTATGAAAAATTGGCAGGAATCATTTAAAAATTAAAATACCCCCTCTTTTCTTTGTACCTCGACACATTTAATTTGTATAATATATAAACTAAGAAATTCAAAAAATAAATACATATGCATGTTTACATAAATCTGGAATGGAAATTTTTTGTGCTGAAAACTATATAAATATTGTTATCCAACACACCCAATTGATAACCCTAGTAAAAAGGGGCTAAATTTTTATCACTACTCATATTTCTCCTCCAAATATAGACTTATGATTTAGAATAATAGGACTAATTATGATGCAATTTGTAGGATTTTTATACTTTTTGTCGAATACATGTAAAAAGGAGGGAATATGGCATGCTGTTCACAGGATTCTTCATTAATCTATCTATTTTTTCTTTCCTAGCTAGTTCAGCTATTTTTATTCAAGTATTTATAAGGAAAATGGATAATAAATTTATCCATTTATTTTTGGGAACATATGCAGGTATCATAGCTGCTATTTTGATGATTTTTAATTTTAAGCACATGGGATTGTTTTATGACTTGCGAGCCGTTCCTCTTATTATTTCGTTTATTTATTTTGGTCGTACAGCTGGTTGGATTACGTTAATGTTTATTTTATTTATGCGTATTTTCTACCTTGGTGGTGATTGGGGACCAGCTTTGATAGCCGCTTTAGGAATTGCTACTATATATACTATATTCAAAACATATCTCAAAAATACCCATCCCTTTAAAAGCGTTTTTCTTTATCTAGCTGTTTATCTAGCCATAATTCATTGGGTATTTGGATTCTTTTTTCCTTCTATCTCACTTATACTTCTTGACATCCAAGGTACATTATTTATATCTTGCGGACTCTTAATTGGTGTTTTTCTTATGGAATCCTATCAAAATTTATATTACTTAACACAAGACCTAGCTAAAGCGAATGAAACTTTACTAGAATCAAAGCGGGAATTAAGGGATACCGTACATGAACTACAAGGAGGTATTGTTAAATTTAAAAAAGTAAATGGGAATTTTATTCATACTCTGTGTGATGGACAATTATTTTATCAACAAGGATTTCACTCTGAACAAGTTGTAGGGAAGCTTTTACCTACTATAGATTCTTCCATTATTCCATCCCATTTAGTTCCTCGATTACTAAAGTATTATCAACAGGCATGGGATGGTGAAGAAGTAACTTTCGAACTACCATGGCCAAATGATGAGACTATGATACTTTTCTCTCTTAGGCCAGTTAAAAGAGAGGGAACAGTCGTTGAGGTGGTTGGTTCTACTGTTGATATAACGAAAAGAATAAATGCGGAAAATGAACTAAAGGTAACGAAAGAACGACTGGAATCGTTTATTAATCATAACGTAGATGCTATCACTATATTTGATTTAGATGGACATATGCTGCAAGCGAATAAAGCTTATGAGAAGATATTTGGTTGGTCAGAAAAAGAATCAGTAGGAAAAAAATTACCTTGCGTACCTGATTTTTTAATGAATGAAACTTTAGAGTTAATCAAAAATATTAGTAATACCAATATACAAGATCCTGTTATTACTAGGTTAGAAACAGTTAGACAACGAAAAGATAAAACTCTAATTGATGTAAACGTGACGGTTTCACCAATTCTAGATTTAAGGGGCAATATAATTGCTTTATCAGGAATTTGTAGAGACATTTCTGAAAGGAAACAAGCAGAAAGAGAACGCCGTCAATTACATCAACAATTAAGAGACAGTGAAATGAAATACCGTGCGCTCATCGAACAAGCAACTGACGCAGTATATGTAGTAGAGCTAAATGAGGATCAACTTCCGGCTCGATTTATTGAAGTAAATCCTGTTGCGTGTAAAAGATTTGGATATAGTAGAGAAGAGCTTCTTTCGATTCCATTTCCTAGTAACGTTCCGCCAGATTCTCCGATAATCAAAAGAGTGATAGAAAAAATTAGAGAAGGGCAAACTTCTTTCACTTTGCAAGATGAATTTGTTTTTCCGACAGGGAGAACAATAACAACTGAATTTGGTGTCCGTGTTTTTAACTTGAATGGCAAAAATGTTTTCTTGAGTATCTCTCGAGATATCACAGAACGGTTAAAAACAGAAGAATTATTACGAAAATCGGAAAAACTTGCTGTAGTAGGTCAATTATCCACTGCAATTGCTCATGAAATTAAAAATCCTTTAACAGCAATGAAAGGGTTCATGCAGTTATTAAAATCAATGGAAAATAAGAACACTGAGCATTATATAGATATAGTGTTAGCAGAGGTTGAACGTATAGATAGTATTACTAATGAATTTATGACATTAGCAAAACCCGAGGCATTAGAAATTAAAACTAATGACCTGAATGTATTAACGAAGCAAATTGTAATGTTACTTGAGCCTCAAGCAATTATGAATTGCATACAAATTACAACTGAGTTTACGTCTGATACTTCATTCATACTTTGTGAAGAGAATCAATTGAAGCAAGCTTTTATAAATATCTTAAAAAATGCGATTGAAGCAACACCAATGGGAGGGGAAATCTTGATTCAAATCGAATATGTGCCTGATCAAAACCAGGTAAACATTCGATTTACTGATTATGGGTGTGGAATTGAACAGGAACGTATACCTTACCTAGGAGAACCATTTTATAGTCTCAAAGAAAATGGTATCGGTTTAGGATTAATGATCTGTTATAAAATTATTGAGAAGCACCAAGGAAAGATACTTATTGAAAGTGAAGTAGGAAAAGGAACAACAGTTAATATAAATCTTCCTATATCTACTCTCGAAAAAGAAAACTCTTATTCATCTTCTTAGATACATCCTAGAATCATGAAGTACAGCTATACAATTTATTAAATTTCCCCCTTTAGATTTAATTATCTAAAGGGTTATCTGTTTATGTTAAGAAAATCTCATATTGTACTCTCGCCATTTAACAGCTTTACGAACTGTTTGAAGTAGGGACTTCTGGGGAGGTATAAACTTTCTAATAATCTTAAATATAGAAATTTCCCTATTTCTACAAGTAGATATTTCTATATATCCCTACTTTTGTTATCAAAAATAAGTGAATATGCACCAGAACCTACAAAACCAACATCTCTAGCAAGATCCCGTAAGGTATTTGGAGATAAAAAACTTTGAATCTCTTGAGCAAATAGTTGTAATTCATCAGATACAGAAATAGACATACAAAAACGCCATCCTTTCCTATGATTCTACAAAAAGAATAGCGTATTTTTTCATTTTAGGGGAGGGTTTGTTGAAGTAGCCTGATAGCGATTGGTGGTACCCCTTATAGGATAATAGAAGTTTGCATTTTCAATTTTTTCACACTCTATTAACAAGGCAGTTATAGCATCCTGGTTTAGCGTTAAGAATGTGAATATATTCTACTTCTTTATTATCAAAAATTTCATCTATATTTTCTCTTAAATTTACACCTTCTGTAACCCTCGCTTCTACAATCATTGATTCAGCATTGTAGCCGCGTATAGATAGGTACCTATGATGTAACATAAGCGGAATTTCATTTACATCTAGCTTAGCGGTAGTTGCTCCCTTTCGTATAAATATAGGACCACTTGCTTTATAAGGCGAATTAACACTATGATATTGGTAATTCAGTAAGATTACCTCTTCTCCTACCTCTGCATCCTTCAAACTTATCCTGCAAGGATATCCAGGATTTTTATTTGCTATTATTTTGACTGCCCCGATACTTTTTAATGCTTCTTCATTCATTAGAAATAGGTTATTAAACTCCTTCTCTTGTAACGCAACGATTTGAAAGTTATTTCTCATATTCTATCCCTCCTTAATTAGTTGTTATAAAGCATTTCACTAATGATGCTACCACTAAAGTTCATAAAACTTGTTCAATAATCTTGCCCGTTTATTGAAGAATGAATTTTCGTAATCTTCATAGTAAGTTTAACATAAAATTCCACAGGAACCTCTAAAAAACTCATCCTTTTTAAAAGAGGATGATTGTCCAGTTTATTAATATCGGTTAAAGTAAATTGTTTATCGGTTAAACCTAGTTTCAGGGCTGGCGTTGACCTTGTTTTTTTAGATACTTTAGTAACCAAACAGAAGTTGTAGTACGTTCTAAAAATATATATTTTTTGTTTTGGGGAATAATGTATTTCTTAGCTTGATAGCGATGGGGTACCGCCAGCATTTTGGAAAAAACCATGCTAAGCAAAAAATATAATAAGCTGTCCATATGGACAGCTTATCTACATAATTTTCGAAAGCGGAAGTTAATCAACGAGGGTTTAATCTCAATATTTTCTTGATTTAATGATAATAGAAGATGGTCTCCGTTTTTCATTTATTAATTCTGGCATTTTTTCTAATCCTGCTGGAGTTGACTCTGGCTCAATAATTTTCTCAATTACAAAACCGTTGTCTATAAGAGTATTAATTAATGTTGAAATTGTTCTGTGATATTTAACAACACCATCTATCCACCAATGTTCCTCCCTTTTTCCTTCTTCCTGGTAATTATCTAATGCCCAATGCAATCTATTTCCATTATTATCCTTAAACCAATTATTCATTTCCTTTCGAGCTGTTACTATTGGATGTTCTGTTGAAAAGATAAATTCACCATCATTTTTTAACAGATCCCTTATTTTCTTAATTAGATGTGAGTAATCTTCTATGTAATGTATAACTAAAGAACTTGTTATTAAGTCGAATTTTTGATTTGGCAAATTAAGTTCTTCTATTGGTACACACATATAATCTATTTTTTCGTTTTTGTTATACATTTCAGCTTGTTCAATCATGTTTCTTGAGATGTCCACTCCTATAACTTTCGAGGCACCATTTTCTACACAGTACATAGAAAAATGACCAGTTCCACATCCCAAATCTAATACAGACTTATCTGTAAGATTAGCAATTATAGATTTAATTGCTGGCTGTTCAACAAAATCATTAAAGGTAAATCCATTTTCACGTAATGACTTATAATTTTTAAAGAAAAACGGATTATCATAAATGTTTTGTTTCATTATATACCTCCTATAATACAATCTATATTTTTTATATTCTAGCGGGCATCCCAAAATTCCTATATTAACCAAAATAAACTTCAACTAACCTGCTATTTAGTTGAATAAGGAACAGGGTTCTGGTGCAAATATTTGAAGAAGGACACGAATAATAGTAGATTCCTAACGGAATCGTATTTTATGCTATAAGTCCAAACACTTGATGAATGAACTCTTTTTGATTTTGGACAGACTGATTCGGTAAATTAATCTGTCCCTTTTTT
>NZ_MACH01000010.1 GCF_001884065.1 Bacillus proteolyticus | reverse complement strand
TATAGAGGTTGCTGTTTTAAATGACTTGAATCCCAACATAGAACGCACGCGTTTCTTAATAAAACGATGATCTTGTTCCACTATATTATTGAGATATTTAGCTTGCCTTAGTTGTATGCCTTCAGGCATATGTTTCTCTTCTTTCAACTCTTGAATCGCTACAGGATAGGCAGGGTTCCTATCTACTGTTATCACGCGAGGTTTAGAAACATACGAAAAAGCCAAGGCTTTCTTGAAAAAGCGCTTGGCTGCTTGTTTATCTCTTGATTTACTTAGATAAAAATCAATTGTATTGCCCTCTGAATCAACCGCACGATATAAGTACATCCATTGACCTTTTACTTTAATATAGGTTTCATCGACTCTCCACGAGTCATTTGTTGATTTAAGATGATGTCGTACTTTCTCTTCTAATTGAGGTCCATATTGATGAACCCAGCGCATAATCGTTGTGTGAGCAATTGATAATTCTCTTTCCTCCATCATTTCCACCAGGTTACGGAAGCTCAAATTGTACCGCAGGTACCACCTTACTGTTAATAAGATTAGTTCGGGCTGATAATGCTTCCATTTAAACAAATTCTCCTTTTCCATACTGATCACGCACCCTTTCTAGAGTAATAGTATCAGTATGTCCAAGATTTATAGATTCATTGCAATTTTCCCGAAGTTTTTGCACCAGAACCAAATCATGTATATCAATTTTACTAGAAAAGAAAAAAGAACCCTATAAAAACAAGGATTCTCATAAAATCTTGCTAGCGCTAATGTTGCATTATGTTAACTTTCTATAAATATCATATTCAACCCAAATTACCCTTATTGATGGTACAATTAAAGTCTTGGAGGGATATTATGGGATTTATTATGGATATTGTATTTTATTTTGGATTTTATTTTGGATTACTGTTTCTTATAATTGTTACCTCATTATCTTTATTTATTATGGCTGCATTACCAAAAATTCGGAATAAAAATCTATCATTCATAATGATCGGTTTAGGGATGAATATACTTGCTATTCCGTTGTCTTTTTTTATAGGTGGGATGGCAACAGATTCTCCTGAAAGTACTAGGTTAGATTTTTGGAAAGGATTTTTCTTTATTCAAAAAATACCGCTCTTTTTACTGATTTTTTTATTATTTTTAACTGTGGTGTTGTGGTTTATTCGTAAGAACAAGAAAAAAGTAAACATGTAGAATTTTAAAACGACTTCCAATAACGGGAGTTATGGTAATTAAATATTACAAGTGTATTTACTTTGAATTTTTATGAAAGGAGATAAAACAGTGTATTTATTAAGAAGGTTGATAGCAGCTATATTGTCAGCATTAATTATGTCTACGTCATTCGAAATACTTGATTTTGTTTTCGCTAATCCGTATCAATTTTCATTTCTAGATATATTTATGATAGCCATAATCTACATTAGTCCTATATTTATATTATTTGGAATTCCAGTTTCATTATTAATTGATTGGTTTACAAAAAAGGTCTTAAGTAAACTGAATTCTCCTAAAAAAATTCATTTAGTTCAACTATTTATTTATGCGATATTTGGCGTAATTTCATTAGGTATATTGTTTTCATTTGTTTTTATGGTACCTGGCTTAGTATGGAATGCTCTTTTTGGAATAATACCAGCTGTTTTATATTTCTTTGTATTATCGTCTTTAAAGAAAAGAGATAAATCAACATCCTGAATGTATACTTTTGTTGTTGATTTTGAGATTATTAAGGGATTCGAGATAAGGTTAATAATTATGGGAAAATGAATGTAAACTAATATCGAAAAGTTTACATTCGTATTTATAATAAAAAAGCACTTTTCAATGTTTCAAAAGTGCTTTAACTTGATGTGACGGAACCCCAAGTATGGAGAAATTTAAAAAAGTCCCTTAATAAGGCTAAAGGGACTTGGCTCACACAAATGATCTGCACATCAATTCACTTTTGATATACAGATCATTTGTATGATAATTTTTATAAATAATTGCGGAATAATGAATTTACATTACTGCTTTTAAAAGTTCTTGTACAAATGGAATGATTCCACCTACAAATTTTAAAACTGCCATTGCGATTGCCATAGTATTTCCTCCTCTTTTTTCGTATTAAGATATGATAATTTTTATAAATAATTGTGTAATAATGAACTTACATTACTGCTTTTAAAAGTTCTTGTACAAATGGAATGATTCCACCTACAAATTTTAAAACTGCCATTGCGATTGT
>NZ_MACH01000009.1 GCF_001884065.1 Bacillus proteolyticus | reverse complement strand
TATTTCCTCCTCTGTTGTTGATGCTAAGATGTGATTTATCTTTATGCTTTCATTATAGTAAGCGCTTACATTATTATCAATACATTCTTATATGCAATATTACATATTTATATATTTAGACAAAAATTAGACCTCTATTAGTCATTCCTTGATGGTATCATAGCGAGGTGAGAGTCTTTAAGGGTTCTCCTTAATAGGAGGAAACGGATATGGAAAGAGTGCAAGCGATTATTGACAGTAATCTGAAATTCAAGAGCTGGGTTAAACAGGTACTAGCTATAGGCGGAATGTTAGGGTTCTGCTACTTGGTATTATATGTTTTATGTTTCTTATTTGCTATGTAAATACTATATAACTACACTAGTGGGGTCTTGCCTACAGAGGTAAGGCTCTTTTGTTTGTGGATTTGAAATAAAGTTTAATCGTTTATAACAAAGTTTAACCGTTTTGAAAAAAGATTAACTGTTTATAAAAAAGTTGCACTGTTTTATCCCTTTAGATTTACTGATCTATGGGGATATTTTTATTAATAAAAGAAATATGATATATATTGACCTTTGACTTTCACATACGTCTCATCGACTCGCCAAGAATCATTGGTTGATTTAAGATGACGTCGTACTCGCTTATCTAATTCAGGACCATATTGATGAATCCATCGCATGATAGTTGTATGAGCAAGGGATAACCCACGTTCTTCCATCATTTCGACTAAATTACGAAAACTGAGGTTGTACCGTAGGTACCATCTCACGGTTAATAAAATAATATCCGGTTAATAATGTTTTCACTTGAATAGATTTTACTTTTCCATACCAATCACATCCTTTTTTAGAGTACTAGTATCAATATATCCAAGTTTAGGAGGTTACTTACAAGCGTTTTGGAGTGTTTGCACCAGAACCCATTTGTTTGACAAAATAAAAAGGAAAAACTAATTGAATAGTTTCCCCTTTTATTTTGTATTGCAGAGAATGTGATACCCTCATGCCCATCAAACTAAGCTCATGTAACGTCAATGATAAGCAAGATTGTTTCTTTTTTTCGAAAGTCTATATGTAGATGCTTTAAAGACTTTAGTTTTTTATCATCTGTTATAGTTGATATAACTAGAGTCATAATAAACCCACTGACCTGTTCCAATTCTTAACCAACCGTTCTTTTCTTCATATACTGTAACTTTTTCGCCTTTACTTGCCTTTCTAACAATAGAGTAGTTTGAACCTGCTCCACTTCGAATATTTACTCCAATACCATTGATTTGAGCCGTTCCAATTACATTTTGAACACTACCAGTTTCAATTACTAGAAGCATGTTTAGAATGAACGATGCTGTTTCACCACGGGTTGTTGTTCCTTTAGGATCGTATTGATTGTCTTCTTTACCTTTTACAATACCTAAGCCATACAATCTTTGTACGTCTTCTTTATAGTTAATTTGGTCCTTATCTACGAATGGTAAGTTTGCAACTGGCCCCCATAGACCTTTATACTGTAAAGCCCTGTTTACAATGATTGCTGATTCTTCTCTTGTAATAGGTGTGTTTGGGTCAAAAGAACCGTCTCCTCTACCTGCAATGATACCTGCACTTGCAGTTCGTTTAATACCATCTCGTAGAGTTGGGTTTGCATCGTTTAAGTCTTTAAATGAAGCATCTCCGGCTGGCAAGTTTAGAGACTTAGAGATTAATTGAGCAAATTCGGCTCTTGTTACTGCTCTGTTAGGTGCGAAAATTCCGTTTCCTTCCCCTACCATAATACCCCTTCTATTTAATTCTCGAATAGCTGACTCATACCACCCCCCTGTAATATCGTCTGTTGGTTGAGAAAGGTTATTATAATTCCCCTTAACACCATTTACGAATGAATCCCATTGTCCATTGTTAATCATGTTAGCAGGACAGTTTTTACCACTCCATCTTTGGTGTTTTACGATATTATTTAACGGTACACCAGTTTCTTTCATTAAATAAGCTACAAGTTTCTTAGCATTATCTACTGCTTTACTGTAGTTACCGTCTCTGTTAACTGCGATTTCAATTGCAATAGATTGTCTATTACCTGGACCGTCACCGTCTCCTGCGTGCCACCCGTTTTCGTTTAATGGTAAGTGTTGATAAATCTCTTTATCGTCTACTGTAAAATGCCATGATGCAACTCGGTTTGTGTTCCCTACTGCTTGGTTATATAGGTATTGAGCATGGTTTTTAGCACCTGCTCCTACACTTGTATTATCAGTCTCATGAATTGTAATGTACTTTGGACTCATGTAGTTTTGAGGACGAATATTATCGTTACCTGCTGGAACAATCCATTCAGTGAATGGAACACCGTTTATTGTACTAGAGATGCTAGGTGATGCAGGAGATAGACTACGTTTTGTTCTGTTTGAATTGCTTGGAACAGTTAATGTACCCGTTTCTTCATGAATACCCTCTGAACGTTGAAGACTGTCTGCTTTCTTATTATCGATAGTACCTCCACCACGTCCGTCTATCCCTTCAAAACTAGCTTCAATACTTTTTAAAGCCTGTTCATCTGATGCTTGAAGTTGGCCTGTTTTATCTTGTTCCTGAACGCTTGTAGGTTGCTTATTGTTTACTAATTGTTGTTCCTCTGCAAATGATGCCAATGGTGAAGATAATACCGTTAAGCCTGCTGTTAATGCTACTACTTTTTTGTTAAATTTAATATTCATTTATAATTTGGTATATCTCACTATTTTAATAGATATACCTTCCTCCTTGTACTTCTTTTAGTGTGAATAATAGTTTAAATAATGGTAGTTTGAATCCCAAAAATAACGACTTGATTTTTCATTTCATATAATTAACTGAAATCTATAGGTCCGCCTAGATATGTCAATATTTCAGGGTTATAACACAACACTAGGGTTCCCCCATAACTAAGACCAATGAAAAGAGAATCCAACACAGATCTCTCTTCATAATTGTTTAAATTGATATTTGGGAGTGTTTCAAACAAATATCGAAGAGAATGATAAGGACTTAAATTGTTCTCTTTTGCAGTTTCAACCACACTATACATGATGGCACTCCCTCTAGTACCTTCGTAAAAATATAGTTTAAATAACATAAATAACCTTTAATATACAAAACTATAACATTTACTTTATATCCCGTTTGATTTCTATGAAATTCAAAAATCTTTCGAAAATCCTGATTACAAATAAAAAGGGACTTTAAACCACAGAAGCCATTTTTTGTGTTGGTTTGGAATAAAGCTTGATCAAAACTCAGGAGTTTTACCGTGACAGCTTTATCTAATGATACAAAACGGTGCAACTTTTTTTGCAAACAGTTAAATTTTATTCAAAATAGTACGACCTTATTTCACAGCAACAACCATGTCATGTCAGTACTTTGGAACTTCTAATATACTCTTTTTCTTCCCATCATATACTATAGCTGTTTTTGCTTTTATATTCTCATTGTCATATGTGAAATCTTGGTTTGAGAAATTCACAATCACTTTCATGTCATTTCCAAATGTCGTACTTTGAACTTGCCGATCTTCAGACAATACTTCAAAATTAGTCATTGGTTTTGTTACGGCTTTCTCATGAAATGGAGACCATACTTTCAAATAAGAGGTAATGATGGATTTACTTTTCTCCCATTCATTTTTATCAATATGATATAAAGGTGGTACATTATACAACATTTCAGATAACATTCTATTTCCTATCTCATCCTTAATTCTAAAACTTCCCCATGACCATTGGTGAGTCGTAATAATTGAATCATTATATACAAGTTTATATAACGGAATTGAATATACAGGATTATTATAAATATTTTTATAAATAGGCTTAATAGGTATGGTTTTTCCATTCAATTCTGGAATAGCACCATCTGGTGAAGTGGATTTATATCCGCCTACATAATATGGGTTCTTTTTATCTCTCATATCAGAGTCGGGCCAAATCCCAGGCGTTTCTATTCCATGCGCAAAGGCAATTATATTACTAGCAAAGTCATTCCCACCTTCTGATCCGACTACCATATGTTTTTCTTCGCTAATATATTTCATTCTTTGCAGTCTTGCTTTTAGATCTTGTTCCTGAGTTGTAATGTGATTTGGAGAATAATCATCATAAATTTCGCCTGTAGCATCACAATCGACAAACCAAGAATTAAACGGTATATTATTTTGTAAAATATCACCTACACGTTCTTGCACACTAGGTAAGGATAAAGTTGGATTTAACTTTCTTCCTTTTCCTAAGAATCCTCCTACTTTTTCTCCTTTTTCATTCGATATTGTAGCATTTTCATATAAATTTTTATCTTTAAAAGAAGCTGTATTCCACTCTCTACTTCCCACTTCATGAATCGAGTGGTATGAATCATAAGGACCGATTAAATACCCCATTCTATTTGCTTCTTCTACCATTTTGGGATTCATTAATCCATTAGCCCAATTAGGTAAACCTATCCATGCTTTTTTAACATTCGATTTCTTCATATCAACTAAAACATCTGTTGTTTCTTTCTGTTCCCATCTACTTACTTCATCCAATGCCTCTGTTAACTTACTCTTAATTAATCCTTTGTTCAGTGTATAGAGTTCTTGTTCACTTAAGTTTTGGATGCCTTTTTTTAACAATTCATTTATTGAGATATCTGGGTTATAAAAAATATCTTTATTATAAAGTTGTTCTAATCTTAATACCTGATTTATCGCATTAACTATTACTTTTTGCTGGCTTTTATTGATAGCTTTTTGATTCTTTATATCTTGCATAACAGTTTCAAAATCTTTTGAGCCATCTTCCGTATTTTCTTGTAACAACTGTGCAATCCAATTTGTAAATGTCTCATCCATTTTTTGTGAAAATTTATCCCACTTGCTATTTTCTACTGCAATCCCACTGTGGTCCCAAAAATAAATATGAGGAGCACCATATAATTTTTTAATGTTCGGATTTGTTTTTGCTTTTTCTTCTAGTGTCTTAAATTCTCCCTGTTCTTTTATATAATTTTTATAAATATTGGCCATCGAGACAGGGTTTTTATCAGTTAGATACAATCTGAATCCATATTCTTTATTCTTATTAATAGAAGGATATTGATGTGTAAAACTAAACTGTATATCGGAATCAGCAGTGAAATGAATATTATCGTTATACATTTTTTCAGCTATATACATAATGGAATAATTAGATTTATTCAATGCAAAGAATCTCATAGAAAAACTTTCTATGAATGACATCTCTTGATCTTTTAAATATTCTTTCCAGTTTGGATCATTGCTAGGTATATTTTTTCCTTCCCATAATGGTAACGTATAGCTGTCTGCACTTACTTTAGGCCATGTAAATTCATTAGCTCCTTCAGACTTAATAGATTTTAACTTAATATTTAAATAAGACTCTTTCTTTTCAATCTTCACATCTATTTGGTCATCTGGATAACTCCATGATATACAATCATCTTTTTTTATTAGATTTGTTATTTTTTTCTTCGATAGTGGTAAGGAAGCACTTTCTCTTACACCATCTTTTTCCACAAAAATTTCACCAGTTTCAGGATTCACATCAAAGGTGAAATTTTTGTATTGAGAAACCACGTTTTGTCCCTTTGTTGTAAAATCCTTTTGTTGCGCATAACTCAGGGATGGTAATGTAAGACACATTGAACTCATCAAAATTGGAATGACTAGCTTGTTCATTTTTTTATTCATACTTATAAACCTCCTTTTTTGTATTTCTATCCTACAAATACATTGTGACAGGAATGTGACAAAATGGTGAGTGGCTCAAAAAAAACGAATTCTTGCCGTGCCCCTATTTGAAATTGTCACATTTCTGTAACAATAGTGATTTATTTTATAATAGGAAACTATCATGGAAAGAAGGGGAATTTATGAAAAAAATCATACCGATAGTCGCATTAATAGGCATGATGAGCTTAGGGATACAAGAAATGAATGTGAAAGCTGAGACATACAAAAGTGCAGGTTCCAAAATGGATTTTTGGAATTCTAAAAGAGGTACCGCCAGCATTTCGGAAAAAAACCACGCTAAGCAAGCCACGATAAAAAGAGCCAATTTTACCCTATCAAGAGTAAAGTTAGCTCTTTTATTAATCCACGTATTTTACCTAGAAATTTTATCTATTCTGTCGCCTAATATTTCAATAAATTCGCTGTACTCCTATTCATATAATATCTTTTATTGTAAATCTTCGAACTCCCACAAAAGTAAATATGGTTCTGGTGCAAATACTTAGGAAAGATATAAAGATGCGAAAAGTTTCCTAGTGAAATCTAGTCTTAAGCAG
>NZ_MACH01000008.1 GCF_001884065.1 Bacillus proteolyticus | reverse complement strand
GCCGCTTTTGCCTTTGCGGCTGCTGCGGCCTTTGCCTTCGCTTTTGCTTTTTCTTCGTCCGTTACTTCTTCTTTTGCTTCTTCTACATTAACTTTTTTATCTTTTGGTAGCGCTTTCTCTTTTTCTCGATGTTCTCCTTCAAGTTTAGACATTTCCGCCTCATGTTTCGCGGCAAGACGTTTTCGCGCTTCCTCTTTCGCATGACGGGCTGCTTCTCTCTTCATACTTTCTAAGTCTTTATTTGGATCACTCATTTATTCGTCACCTGCTTCCCTGTCTTCGCCTCGTAACGAATTTTTTCTTTTAATTTATTAATTCCATAAATTAAAGCGGCAGGGTTTGGTGGGCATCCAGGAATATATACATCAACTGGTACAATTTGATCTACACCTTTCACAACCGCATACGAATTCACATACGGACCACCAGCTGTTGCACAAGATCCCATCGCAATTACCCACTTTGGTTCAGGCATTTGATCATATAAGCGCCGAACAATAGGCGCCATTTTCTTCGTTACCGTTCCTGACACAATCATGACATCCGATTGTCTTGGTGACGTCCGAAAAAATGACCCAAATCGATCTAAATCGTAATGTGATGAACCTACTCCCATCATTTCAATCGCACAGCATGCCAGTCCAAATGTCATCGGCCATAAAGAGTTGCTCCGCGCCCATCCCTTGAGCTGTTCCAGTGTAGAAAAAAAGATATTCCTTTCTAATTCCGCTCGCTCCTGTGGGTGTAATTCCTCAAAATTTATAACCATTGTAACACCTTCTTTTTCCAAGCATACGCTAATCCAACCAACAACATCACAACAAAAATGAGCATTTCAATCAGTGCAAATAAACCCAGCTTGTCATATGCAACAGCCCATGGATATAAAAATAAAGTTTCTACATCAAAGATGACGAACAATAAAGCAAAAATATAATAACGAGCATGAAACCGAATATTTGCATCATGAAAAGGCTCAATTCCACTCTCATACGTCGTTGCTTTCGCTGCACTCGGTTTATTTGGACGCAGCATTTTCCCTAATGTAAGAGCCACTACCGGCAGCAATATACCTAATAGCAAGAAAATCAAAACAATCATATAACTATTTTCATATACACTTGCCATTGTGAAACCCTCCCCCCTGAATTAAGAACAAGTTCACATAGTAAACAATATGTCTTACTTGCATCATTTATTATTTTTAAATTTTTCTAAATAATACAACTATTTTAATCATTATAGCAAACTTCAAATTCCTATGTCGATATATTGGGAACAGAAACAACAATTAATACTTGCTAAACAAATCTATTTTTACAACTCATTATAAATGTGTAAAATAAATATAGAAATTCTATATATTTTTCAAACAATCCTAAAAAACATAAACTACAAAAGGTGGTTCTTATGTATATACAGTGGGTGATATAAATGACAAAACAAGCACACGTAAGTATTCTTATAAGCATTTCATTATTGTATATAGCTATTCATTACGTATCAATGTCCTTTTTATATGAGTACGCACTCCCATTTCAAATATTAACTGGCATCAGTACCATATTAATTGATATTACAATTTGCAGTTATATATTTTATTTTTCAAATGTAAAACAAGGGTTATCTCGTTTGTTTTGGATAACATTAACTATCGGATCCTTCTCTTATTTTATCGGCGATATAGTAGTTGCTTATCAACGCTTAATTCTGCATGACTACTATACATTCGTTGATCCATCAGACTTTTTTTACTTATTATTTTTAATTAGCTTTGCATTTGCCTTTCTATATGAAATTATTTATGGCCGAAACTTATTGGAACAGCTTTCTACAATATGTGATATTTGTATTATTGTTACAGCTCAATTTACTTTAAGCTACTATTTACTTATCGAAAGAACCATTCATATTTTCACAACATCATATATCGACATGTTTGTTCAACTCACGTATCCAATGGCTGATTTACTCTTTCTTTTAATAGGAATCAATCTTTTATTTAGACCATTATTCTTACTACCAAAACAAGTTGGTGCTCTTCTTGGTAGTGCTTTAATTTTGTATGCTACTACGGATGCTATTTATGCTTATATAAAATACTTCCAGCCTGAGCACTCTATGTTCACAGTTGCTCCATTCTATCAAGTAACTTTAGTATTGGTAGCAATCGCTTGTATACTTCACACAAAAGAGCCCGAAAAACAAGAACAAGTATTACTAACACCTCGATTGGGTGAATCCATCCGATTATCATTACCTTATATTTCTGTAGTGATGCTTATTGTTTTTATATTGGTCGAAAATGTTTTTGCACCTATCTTAGTAATTGGACTGATGGTAACCTTCGCCTTCGTTCTCATACGCCATATGTTAGTCCGAAGACAAAATAAAATATTATTGCTAGCACAAATGCAATTCAACTCGGAACTCGAGAAACAAATTGAACTACGTACAGAAGATTTAGTAGAACAAAAAAATGAGTTATATCATAACCAACAAATGTTTAAATCTTTATACGAGCATCATCCAGATCCAATTTTCACATTAGATTTGTATGGTAATTTTCTAAATGTGAACAACGCTGGAACTACTTTACTCGGTTATCAAACGAATGAATTATTAAACCAACCATACTATTCACTTATGTATGAAGAAGATTTGGAAGAAATCATTAATGCCTTCCATCACGTAAAAAAAGGGAACTCTATTTCTTTAGAAATACGGGCATATCATAAAAATAAAGATATTTACTATTTGCATGTTACGGCTGTTCCCATCTTTCTAAAGGAGCATATTTCTGGGGTCTATTTAATGATTAAAGATATTACGGAAAGTAAACAACAACAAGAACAAATTAACTTCCTAGCATATCATGATACTTTAACGGAGCTTGCAAATCGTCGTTCATTTCATCAACATTTAGAAAAAGCGATTGCACAAGCAAAAATATCGAAAAGACCTTTTGCTGTTATGTTTATCGACCTAGATCGCTTTAAAGTTATTAATGATACCCTCGGTCACCGAGTAGGGGATCTCCTATTAATTGCAGTAGCAAAAAGGCTCGAACGAATATCGACACAGAATATGAAACTTGCTCGACTAGCTGGGGATGAGTTCACAATCCTTATCGAAAATTATAACAAAAGAACAGATGTACAAAGGATAGCTGATATGATTGTAGTGACCATGAACGAACCATTTGAAATCGAAAATCAACATTTACACATCTCACCGAGTATCGGGATTGCCATATACCCTGAAGCAGGCGAAGACCCACTGTCTATTTTGCAACATGCCGATATGGCCATGTACGAAGCAAAAAATAAAGGGAAAAATCGTAGCTCTCTTTACACGAAAGAACTATATAAGAAAATGGAACGAAAAGCTCGAATCGAAAAAGACTTGCCACTCGCTTTAGTAAACAACGAATTTTATCTCGTCTATCAACCCCAAATTGATACGACAACAAATACAATTATCGGTGCTGAAGCATTAATACGTTGGAAACATCCACTATTAGGTGACATTTCACCATGCGAGTTCATTCCAATTGTAGAAGAGACACCACAAGTCGTTCCGCTTGGACATTGGGTGTTAAGAGAATCTTGTCGTCAACTAAAAATATGGAAAAGTTTTGGATACACAAACTTAAAAATGAGTGTCAATTTATCAGCGAGAGAATTTCAACAAAATCAATTAATCGAAAATATTTCACGAATACTAAAGGACGTTGAGATTGACCCGAAAGATGTAACACTTGAACTAACAGAACGAATTGCGATGATTGATGAAAAAGAAACATTATCTAGACTAAAGCAATTAAAAGAATATGGTATTCAAACGTCCATCGATGACTTCGGTACCGGCTATTCTTCTCTTGCTTATTTATCAATTTTCCCTATCGATACATTAAAAGTACCAAAAGAATTTACACAACTAGCCGATCATCGACCTGAAGAAAGAGCCATCGTTTCCACTATCCTTTCTCTGGCAAATACTTTAAATCTCTCCGTCGTTGCTGAAGGAATTGAAACAGAAAAACAGCTTAAATTTTTGAAAAAAAATAACTGTAAATACATGCAAGGTTACTATTTCAGTAAACCTCTAACAAGTAAAGAATTTATAAGATTTCTACAAAAAACACCCAGTATGAACCAATAGTTCACTGGGTGTTTTTATCTCGCTATTTGCGGGCAGTAAGATTCCCACCTCAAAATTAGACTGGAGCGAAGAAGTTAGGTGGGAGATCAACTGCCCGTAAATGCCCGATTGGTTCAACTAATAATCAGTGGGATACCCCCCACTGATTAAAGTTTCACTTTATAGTGTTGGAATTTTTTTCTCGTAATATTCTTCTGCAATCTCTTCGTAAAAAGCTGCTGACGTAGTATAAAAATATGGAATTAACCATAAAAATCCAATCCCTAATGTAATACAACTCAATATAAACCAACCAATAAAACTTAAACATAAAATGAAATACTCCATTTTATGTCCGTCCATCATACGACGGCTTTCTGTAATAGCTTGATTTATGGAATACTCCGGATGATCATTTATTATAAAGTACGTCATTGCATAAGAAAATGATTTAATAATACCTGGAATAATAAATAGTAAGCACCATAAGAAAATATAAATGTTTACTACTATATATAATAAAAATGACTTTATAAACTTACTTCCTTCTGTAAACCATCTGAATATATGCCCAATACGCGCTTCTTTTTCACGAATAAAATGTAGCGCTAAATAATAGCCACCTAGCGTTAATGGACCTACCAGAAATATTGTAATAACGTCTACTGTAAGTGAGTTATTTACTTCTTTCCAATCCCAAACCTGAGAGAAAATGAAATCAATACTAAAACTAAAAGCTGACATAAGAATCGAAATAAGTAATGTTGCCCCAACAGCTAATCCCCATTTTCCTTCTAGTGAGTCCAGCGCTTCTCCTTTTAAATCACTAATCATACTTGGCCTCCTATACGTAACAATTCTATTAGTATAGCATGTTCTTACCGCAATTCATCTTTTGAAATATAGCGATAAAAATGAGATGTCGTTGTACCCATATACGGACTAAGCCAAAGAAATCCTATTCCAAGAGTAAAAATCGCTAAGATAGCCCATCCTATGAAGCTAAGCCATAAAAGAAATAAATCTAGTTTATGCCCCTTCATAAGGTTCTTACTTTCTTTCATCGCCTGTGAAACACTATATTCTGGTTTTTCAACCATCACATAATACGTCATCGAATATGAAAAATACATCACAGTCATACCAACGATGGAAATAGCTAATAGTACGAAGAAAGCAATCGCAAACGATGTATTCCCTTCTTCACCTAAAAATGCGAATAGGCCTAATAACAACATCGGAATCCATGTACCTGTATATAACAAAATCGCAAGCATTGCCCACATTGTTTTCATCATTCTTTTAAAACCACGAAATCCTTCGAATAAGTGATCTACTGTAGCACCTTCTCGTTTACTAATCTGTAGACATACATTCGTATAACCGTATGATGTAATACCAGACGATGCGTTACTCAAAAGTATCATGATACAATAAAATACCCCAAAGGTAATACCTGCTCCAATTGATATTGTTTCCCTTTCAATTGAACCAGCGAAGCTAACAATTAAAAAAAATATAATAAGTCCTGGAATTAAAAGTATAAACATTGCAGCCATTGAAACAACATAACTTAAAATAAAATATAAAATCGTCGATCCAACACCTAAGCCCCATTTCCCCTTCAAGGAATGTAATGCTTCTTGTTTCATTTCACCGATCATTTGTTCATCTCCTTTATAAAATATAAATTGCTCTATATTCTCTACTTATACAAGCAATAACATAATTATACCATTTTTGTTAATTCATTCATAAACAACAAAAAAATCCGTGAAGGCGAAGCCCTCACGGATTTTTATTTCATATCGGAAACGTTTAAACGGTTCACAGCACGCTGCAAGGCCATTTCTGCACGTCTAAAGTCAACATGTGCTTGTTTATCTTGCATACGTTGCTCAGCGCGACGTTTCGATTCATTTGCACGATGGATATCGATATGGTTTGCTTCTTCAGCAGATGATGATAATATAGTTACTTTATCTGGACGAACTTCGATAAAGCCACCACTTACTGCTACATAATCAGTGTGCCCACCATTTTTCAGACGAACCGCACTAATTTTTAATGGTGCAACAGTTGGAATGTGACCTGGTAAGATCCCCATTTCCCCACTCTCTGCTTTTACGCTTACCATTTCTACTTCTTTTTCGTAAACCGGTCCATCAGGAGTTACAATACTGACTGGAAATGTCTTCATAATTCGTCCCTCCTAAGGCCTTACGCCATCATTTTCTTCGCGTTTTCAATAACTTCTTCAATGCTACCTACTAAGCGGAATGCATCTTCTGGAAGGTCATCATATTTTCCTTCTAGAATTTCTTTGAAGCCACTAACTGTATTTTTTACAGGTACATAAGAACCTTTTTGACCTGTAAACTGCTCAGCTACGTGGAAGTTTTGAGATAAGAAGAATTGAATACGACGAGCACGATGTACAACTAACTTATCTTCTTCAGATAACTCATCCATACCTAAGATAGCGATGATATCTTGAAGCTCTTTATAACGCTGTAAAGTTTGCTGTACTTGACGAGCTACTTCATAATGCTCTTCTCCTACGATTTCTGGAGAAAGTGCACGAGATGTAGATGCTAATGGATCTACGGCTGGGTAAATACCCATTTGTGTTAAACGACGCTCTAAGTTTGTTGTTGCATCTAAGTGAGCGAACGTTGTAGCTGGTGCTGGATCCGTATAGTCATCGGCTGGTACATATACCGCTTGGATAGACGTGATAGATCCTTTATTTGTAGATGTAATACGCTCTTGTAATTGACCCATTTCTGTTGCAAGTGTTGGTTGGTAACCTACCGCAGATGGCATACGACCAAGAAGGGCAGATACTTCAGAACCTGCTTGCGTGAAACGGAAGATGTTATCGATGAACAATAGTACGTCTTGTCCTTGCTCATCACGGAAATGCTCAGCCATTGTTAAACCTGTTAATGCAACACGTTGACGTGCTCCAGGTGGCTCATTCATTTGTCCGAATACCATCGCAGTTTTCTTGATTACGCCAGAATCGCTCATTTCATGGTATAAGTCATTACCCTCACGAGTACGCTCACCTACACCAGCGAATACAGAGATACCACCATGCTCTTGTGCGATGTTATTGATTAATTCCTGAATTAATACTGTTTTACCTACACCGGCACCACCGAATAGACCGATCTTACCACCCTTAATGTAAGGAGCAAGTAAGTCTACTACTTTAATACCAGTTTCAAGAATTTCTACTTTAGTAGATAATTCTTCGAATGCAGGTGCTTGACGGTGAATTGGATCACGGTGTACATCCGCAGGAAGTTCACCATCTAAGTCAATTGCATCACCTAATACGTTAAATACACGACCAAGTGTTGCATCACCAACTGGTACAGAGATTGCTTTACCAGTATCTTCTACTTCTGTGCCACGAACAAGTCCATCTGTGGAAGACATTGCAACTGTACGAACTGTGTCATCACCTAAATGAAGTGCAACTTCAAATGTTAAGTTAATGCTTGCTCCGTTTTCGTTGCTTTGTTTTACCGTAAGGGCGTTGTAGATTTCTGGTAGCTTTCCGCCATCAAACTTAACGTCTACAACCGGACCCATGATTTGCGTAACGCGCCCTTTATTCATCGGGTTCCCTCCTAGCTTTCTTTTAATTAGCCAGCTTTCTAAGAGAAGTCGGCTTTTAATTTTTTATTAGTTTATAGCGTACGCGACTCTCCTAAAAGAGCCGCTTCCACTTTTTATTGAATCTAGCTCCGGTTGCTAGAAGGGTCGGTCATTTCACCCCTTCTGAGCAAGCCACCTACGCTTTTTATTACTATTCTAACGCTGCTGCTCCACCAACGATTTCCGTAATTTCTTGCGTAATCGCTGCTTGACGTGCACGGTTGAATGAAAGTGTAAGTGAATCGATAACTTCCATTGCGTTGTCTGTAGCACTCTTCATTGCTGTCATACGCGCTGCGTGTTCACTTGCTTTACCGTCTAGTAATGCACCGTACACTAAGCTTTCTGCGTATTGTGGCAATAATACTTTTAAAATTTCTTCTTCAGAAGGTTCGAATTCATAAGCTGTCGTCGGTTTGTCAGACGCCACATCAGTAAGCGGTAAAATTTTATTTTCCGTTACTTCTTGTGAAATTTTACTTACATAATGGTTGTAGTAAATATACAGCTCATCATAAGCACCATCTGCGAACATCGCAATTGCTCGAGAAGCAAGATCTTTAATATCAGTAAATGATGGGTGGTCAGATAATCCAACTACTTCATCAATGATGTTAAATCCGCGACGTTTTAAATAATCACGTCCTAGTCGGCCAAGCACAATAATTGAATATTGGTTTGAATCCATATTATGACGTTCACGAATCACGTTACTAACTGTACGTAATACGTTACTGTTATAACCACCTGCTAGTCCGCGATCAGATGTAATAACGATGTATCCTGTACGCTTTACAGGACGCGCATTTAGCATTGGATGATTAATTCCTTTACTTCCTTGCGCAATGCTCGCTACTACTTCTTGAATCTTTTCCATATACGGAACGAAAGATTTAGCATTTTGCTCTGCACGGTTTAACTTAGATGCAGATACCATCTCCATCGCTTTCGTAATTTGGCTCGTTTTCTTTGTCGAGGTAATCTTCGCTTTTATATCGCGTAAAGATGCCACAGGTTTTCACCACCTTTTTTCCAGAAGTTGGCACGATTAGTAAGAATCCTCTTCCTAATCTACGTTGCAAGATATTCTTGCTCATGATTGAAGGAAAAGAATAGGTGCACCTACTCTTTTCCTTTACATAACCGTCAGCAATCTCAGAAATTGAGATGCCTATATATATTATCTAGCTCCAGCAGCTTGACGAGCCGCTTACGCTTTTATTATTCAGAAGCTACGAATACTTTTTTAAATCCGTTAATTGCTGCTGCAAATTTGTCGTCATCCGCAAGTTTCTTAGTTGTGCGGATTTCTTCTAATAAGTCAGTCGCATTTGAATCTAACCAAGCATGGAATTCTTCTTCGAAACGAGTGATATCTACTACTGGGATATCATCTAGGAATCCACGTGTTAAAGCGTAAAGAATGATAACTTGTTTCTCTACACGTAACGGTTTGTGTAATCCTTGTTTTAATACCTCAACTGTACGAGCACCACGGTTTAGTTTCGCTTGTGTTGCTTTATCAAGGTCAGAACCGAACTGAGCGAACGCTTCTAACTCACGGTAAGATGCAAGGTCAAGACGAAGTGTACCTGATACTTTACTCATCGCTTTAATCTGAGCAGATCCACCTACACGTGATACAGAAGTACCCGCATCGATCGCTGGACGTACGCCAGAGAAGAATAGGTCAGATTGTAAGAAGATTTGTCCATCCGTAATCGAGATTACGTTTGTTGGGATGTAAGCTGATACGTCCCCTGCTTGTGTTTCGATGAAAGGTAGTGCAGTTAAAGAACCGCCGCCTCTTGCATCACTTAATTTTGCTGCACGCTCTAATAAGCGAGAATGTAAGTAGAATACATCCCCTGGATATGCTTCACGACCTGGAGGACGACGTAATAGTAATGAAAGCTCACGGTAAGCCGCTGCTTGTTTTGATAAGTCATCATATACTACTAATACGTGTTTACCATTGTACATGAACTCTTCACCCATTGTTACACCAGCATAAGCAGCTAAGTATAATAATGGAGCTGGTTGAGAAGCTGATGCAGTTACAACGATTGTGTAATCTAATGCACCGTGCTTACGTAGTGTTTCTACTACGTTACGTACAGTTGATTCTTTTTGTCCGATAGCTACATAGATACAAATCATATCTTCATCTTTTTGGTTAATGATTGTATCAAGTGCAACTGCTGTTTTACCTGTTTGGCGGTCACCGATGATTAACTCACGTTGACCACGGCCAATTGGTACAAGAGCATCGATCGCTTTAATACCTGTTTGAAGTGGCTCATGAACAGATTTACGATCCATTACACCTGGTGCTGGACTTTCGATTGGACGAGTGTTTGTTGTATTGATTGGGCCTAAACCATCAACTGGTTGACCTAATGGGTTTACAACACGACCGATTAGTTCTTTTCCTACTGGTACTTGCATGATGCGACCAGTACGACGAACTTCGTCACCTTCACGAATTTCTGTGTAAGGTCCTAAAATAATGATACCTACGTTGTTTTCTTCTAAGTTTTGTGCTAGCCCCATAACGCCGTTAGAGAACTCTACAAGTTCACCAGCCATAACGTTATCAAGACCATGAGCACGCGCGATACCGTCACCAACTTGGATAACTGTACCAACATCACTAACTTCGATTTCAGACTGATAGTTCTCGATTTGTTGCTTTATCAGTGCGCTAATTTCTTCAGCTCTGATGCTCATGTGCTTCACCCCTATCTATTCTTCATTAATTCACGTTGAATACGTGCTAATTTTCCTTGTAAACTTCCATCATAAATGCGATTTCCAATACGTACTTTAATGCCGCCTAGTAAATCTTCATCTACAACATTTTTCACGCGAATTGCATCTTTTCCCGTTCTCTTTGCAAATGCTTCTGCAACGTTAAGCTTCTCTTCTTCAGATAGAAGACGAGTAGAATATACAGTTGCATCCGCTACGTTACGTTCTTCATTAGCAAGAACAACATATTCATCTGCAATTTCAGGTAAGATTTCAATGCGCTTGTTATCAATTAAAATATATAACGTATTTAAAATAGATTCAGAAACAGATCCGAATACGTTTGCAATAAACGTTTTCTTCTGCTCTTTTGAAATGTTCGGTTGCGTTAAAAAGCTATGTAGTTCTCCGTTCTTTACATAAACGTTTTGTACAAGGCGTAATTCCTCTTCAAACATTTCTAATACGTGTTTTTCTTTTGCAATTTTAAAAAGAGCGACAGCATAACGTTTTGCTACAATCCCATTGCTCATCGCGCTTCTCCTACTTCTTTAATATAATCGCGAATTAACTTCACTTGATCTTCTTCTTTTAACTCTTTTTCAATTACTTTAGAAGCAATTTGAACAGATAAAGAAGCGACTTGTTCTTGTAAAGCAGCAATCGCTTGCTCTTTTTCGCGTTGAATTTCTTGTACAGCAGATGCTTTAATTGATTCTGCTTCTTCTTTCGCAGCAGCAACAATCACATCTTTTTGATCTACAGCTTGTTTTTTCGCTCTTTCGATTAACTCTTGTGCTTCAACACGCGATTGTTTTAACATTTCACGTTGTTCTTCTACTAATTTCTTCGCTTCAGCGTTACTTCTTTCTGCAGCGTCGATTTCACTAGTAACATGCTCTTCACGTTCTTTCATAATTCCCATTAAAGGACCCCACGCAAATTTGCGTAGCATTACTAATAGAAGTAAGAAAATGAACAATGTATAAGCAATCGTTCCAAATGGAATGGCAGCCCCTAATAATAAAGTTGGCACAAGGATTCACTCCCTTCAAAATATCTAAATTGATCATATGAAAAAAAAAGACATACGTTTCGTTCATAAAGCAATGGCGAAGAAAGTTCAAAAAACACTCTTCGCCATCTATGTAAGGGGAGTCTCCCTTATTTGTTCATTACGATGAAAGCAATAACTACACCGATGATTGGAAGTGCCTCAACTAAAGCAACCCCGATGAACATAATTGTTTGAAGTGCGCCTTTTAATTCTGGTTGACGAGCAACACCTTCGATTGTACGTGATACGATAAGACCGTTACCAATACCTGCACCTAATGCTGATAAACCAATTGCAATTGCAGCTGCGATTACACCTAAACTCATTTAATTTGTCCTCCTTTGTATTATAAAAAATTAAATTTTTTCTTACTTAAATTATATTAATGGTCATGGCTTACTTTATGAGCCATATAAACCATCGTTAACATAACGAAAATAAATGACTGGATTGATCCAACGAATACGCTGAATCCCATCCATGCTAACATTGGTACAAGTGCACCTAATGCTCCAAGGAATGATGCTCCGCCTAACTTAGCAAGTAATCCTAACAGGATTTCACCTGCATAAATGTTACCGAACAAACGAAGACCTAACGTTAATGTGTTAGCAAACTCCTCAATAACCTTTAATGGGAATAAGAATTTCATAGGTTGGAAATAACCTTTAACGTATTCTTTCGTACCCTTCATCTTAATTCCATAATAATGGGTGAGGGTAACTACCATCACGGCTAATGTTAATGTAACTGCTGGATCAGACGTTGGTGATCTCCACCATGCAATATGTTCGCCAGCCTCAACTGTTGAATACATGAATGGTAAACCAAGGAAGTTCGATACGATGATAAACATGATAAGCGTAACGCCAAGCGTTAAGAAACGTCCACCTGTTTTCCAGTCCATCGTACTATTGATAATCCCTTTCACGAAGTCAAATACCCATTCCATGAAATTTTGCATTCCTGTTGGGCGAAGAGCTAAACTGCGAGTTCCGATAACAGCGATTAAGAAAACAATAACTGCTGCTACAGTAACCATCATAACTGATGACAAATCGAACGTTAAACCTAGAAATTTAACTAATTTACCGTGTTCCACTAGTAATTCACCTCTCTTCCCTGCTCTTATACTCTAAATAAAGAAAATCTATGATCATGACAAGGTATCCTGTCAGCAATCCTACACCTAGGCCCCACATCGCAATTAACTCTTGATATTTGGCTGCAAATAAAATTAATAACCCAATCGTCGCGAATCTCGAATATGTACTTACCGCTGTTGCCTTAAACTTCACGTTTTCTCCATTTGTTACGCGATCTAATAGCTTGTCTGTTCTACGTGCAATGATGCGCAAACTAAGAAAACTGAAAATCGTTCCGATAATCAGCCCAAGAAATACATCCTTGTAAGAGGTAAGTCCCCATCCTAGCACTAGAAGCGCAAGCAAGTAGTACATATATTTCTTTTGTCTTTGGACAAGTCCATGTACGTCTATCATCATTGCTCTCCCGAATAGTAATGTCGAATGAGTCGAATCATTGCGTATATCCCTGTTCCTAAACCGAGTAATAACCCTATAATAAGAAACAATGGAAACGTTCCAACCTTATTATCAATCCATTGCCCACCAAAGATTCCAATAAGAATAGAACCGACTAACTGAGCAAGAATTCCTGACATTAAAGCATATGCTTTTATATGGCTGCGATCGTTTTTTTGCAAGGATTCATCCCTCCAATATGTAGCCCTCATTCACGATGTGTTAATAATAACTCATTTTTCTGCATAAATTCTATACAAAATAAAAAGTTTACATTTTCGTCACGGAATAGATGTATTTTTGTCACTGAAAGCCCTACCATCTATCCCCGTTGTTAGCATACAATAGGGTATTAACAGTGTCAACGAGAAATCGTAAAAAATCAAAAAATTTGAGTATTAGTCATTTACTCCCAAAAATGAAAACGTTCCCCTTCTAAATACTGGTTAGAGATATGCAATTTCTAACAGTTTTCTCTTTATAATAGAAGGAAATGTTCACAAGTTTGTCACTATTATATTTTTAAGATATAGCGCTTTCCTTCCATAATATAGTGTTCCCAAGACGTAAGACTTCTATATTATATGTGATGTGTATGCAACTTATGTTGTATAGACCCTGTATATTTATCTCCCCCTCCCCCGCACACTCAGGGCGAAAAAAAAAGACGAGCGGGGACTCCCCTCTCGTCTGTTGTCTTACTTCGTTCCGAATAAACGGTCACCAGCATCACCAAGACCTGGAACTACATAACCATGGTCATTTAGCTTCTCATCTAATGCCGCTACATAAATATCAACATCAGGATGCTCTTCTTGTACTACTTTTACTCCTTCTGGAGCAGCTACGATACACATTAATTTAATTTGCTTTGCACCGCGCTTTTTCAGAGAATTAATTGCTTCAGCTGCAGAACCACCTGTTGCTAGCATTGGATCTAGTACGATAAAGTCACGCTCTTCTACATCCGTTGGAAGTTTCACATAGTATTCTACCGGTTGCAATGTTTCAGGGTCACGGTATAAACCAACGTGTCCTACTTTTGCTGCTGGAATTAATTTCAGAATTCCATCAACCATTCCTAAACCTGCACGTAAAATCGGAATTAAACCAAGTTTTTTACCAGCGATCACTTTTGTTGTCGCTTTGCTTACAGGCGTTTCAATTTCAATGTCTTTAAGTGGAAGGTCGCGAGTAATTTCGAAAGCCATTAAGCTTGCTACTTCGTCCACTAATTCACGAAAATCTTTCGTACCTGTATTCTTATCGCGAATATATGTAATCTTATGTTGAATTAACGGGTGATCAAATACATACAGTTTTCCCATGTGAATCTCTCCTTTAGATGATATTCATGCGTTTACACGCTTTTTTACACTATTTACGATTGTAAAGAAAACGCTACTAATATTCAAGGGCAAATTTGGAAAAATCATGATTTTGTGATGAATCTATCTAGTATCTTTACCAATTATGGGAGGTGTATCCTTCATTATATCGCCAAAATTTATTCATCATTTGTATACATACTTTAAAAACAATATATGTCCAAAAAAAGACTACTAAAACAATTACGTTTCAGCAGTCTTTTTCAATCTATTATAGATCTGTATACATTGGAAATTTGCTCGTTAACGCTTCTACACGTTTACGCGCTTCTTCTAATGCAACTTCATTCTCATGATTTTTTAATGTATAAGCAATTAGTGCTGCAATTTCATCCATTTCTTCTAAACCGAAACCACGAGATGTTACAGCTGCCGTACCGATACGCACGCCGCTTGTTACAAATGGGCTTGCTGTTTCAAATGGAATTGTATTTTTGTTCACTGTAATACCAACTTCATCTAATACGTGCTCTGCTACTTTACCTGTGATTTCTAAGTTACGAACATCAATCAAGATTAAGTGATTGTCTGTTCCACCAGAAACAAGTGTAAGTCCTTCTTTTTGAAGGCCTTCAGCTAAGCGATTCGCATTATTAATGATATTTTGTGCATATGTTTTAAACTCATCTTGTAGTGTCTCACCAAATGCAACAGCTTTTGCAGCAATTACGTGCATAAGTGGACCACCTTGGATACCAGGGAAGATTGATTTATCAATTTGTTTTGCAAATTGCTCTTCACATAAAATCATACCACCACGTGGACCACGTAATGTTTTATGTGTTGTCGTTGTAACGAAATGTGCATGTGGTACTGGGTTTGGATGTAAACCAGCAGCTACTAAACCAGCGATATGTGCCATATCAACCATAAAGTATGCACCCACTTCATCTGCAATCTCGCGGAATCGTTTGAAATCGATAACACGAGGATATGCACTTGCACCTGCAACGATTAATTTTGGTTTATGTTCTTTCGCTTTTGCTAATACATCATCGTAATTAATACGGTGAGATTCAGCATCCACGCCATATTCTACGAAATTATATTGTACTCCACTGAAGTTAACAGGGCTTCCGTGTGTTAAGTGACCACCATGAGATAAATTCATACCAAGTACTGTATCGCCTTGCTCTAAAATTGTGAAGTATACTGCCATATTCGCTTGTGCACCAGAATGTGGTTGAACATTTACATGCTCTGCACCAAAAATTTCTTTCGCGCGATCACGTGCGATATCTTCAACTACGTCTACGTGCTCACAGCCACCATAGTAACGTTTTCCAGGATATCCTTCAGCATACTTATTCGTTAAAACAGAACCTTGCGCTTCCATTACCGCTTCACTTACGAAGTTTTCCGAAGCAATTAACTCAATCTTTGAACGCTGTCTTCCTAGTTCTGCCTCAATTGCAGCAAATACCTTTTCATCTTGACGTTTTAAATGATCCACCAAAATCCCCCTTTTCTGAACGAATTACATCGATTCCCAATAGTTTTTTCTCATTTATTCAGAAAAAACGAAAATTCAGGTTGTAATTCTTTCGAACCTTCATGTTTTCAACTACATTCTAACATGACTTTCTATATCATAAAAGAAAAAAAAAGACCGAAATCGGTCTTTTCTTTCTTCTATTATAAAGTCAGACTACATACCTTTTATCTTTCGATATAAAGCTATTATGCGACTTTATAATTTTTCACGTTTAACGGCAAGGAATAACTTCTTCATTTGCCGCATAAACAGCACGTGCTCCACCTATTAGTTTTCCACGTGTTTTCGCCATTGTTACATGCGCATTTCCTATTTCCTTCACACTTGTACGAACCGGAACAGCTACATGTTTTAAATGCATACCGATAAATGTATCGCCGATATCCATTCCTGCATCTGCTTTAATAAACTCAATTACTACCGGATCTTTAAAATTGTGATACGCATACGTCGCTAATGCACCACCTGCTGATCTAACAGGCGTAACTGTTACAATTTCAAATTGATATTTCATCGCTACATCTCTCTCAACTACTAAAGCACGATTTAAATGCTCGCAACATTGAAACGCCAATTCAATACCTGTTCGCTCGTGAAATTGTTTTAATTCAGAAAAAATCGCCTCTGCCACTTCCATCGTTCCTGATGTTCCAATTCTTTCACCTAGCACTTCACTCGTGCTACATCCCACTACAAAAATTTGGCCACTTTGCAGCGTGGCTTGTTCTTGGAAATCAGAAAGCGACATTTGTAGCTGTTCTCTTACCTTTACGATTTCTGTCATTACGCCTCTTCCTTTCACAGGTTGGTTCACCAAATTATATTTCATACTATTTATAGTTAGAATCTATTACTTTGTTTCGTACGTTTTAATTTTTCCTACGCGGTTTTCGTGACGGCCACCTTCATAGTCAGTTGTTAACCAAATTTTTGCGATATCACGCGCTAGACCAGCCCCAATTACACGCTCGCCCATAGCTAGCATGTTAGTGTCATTATGCTCTCTCGTCGCTTTCGCACTAAAAGTATCATGAACTAACGCACAACGAATACCGTTTACTTTGTTTGCCGCGATTGACATGCCAATGCCTGTCCCACAAACTAAAATACCACGATCTACTTCACCATTTGCGACCATTTCTGCTGCTGGAAACGCAAAATCAGGGTAATCAACAGAACCAGCTTCACATTCACAACCTAAATCAATATATTCAATATTTAATTCTTCTAATAAACTTACAAGTTCTTTACGGATATTCATACCGCCGTGATCAGATGCTACTACTACTTTCATTTTTACCCCTCCAAAGTTTCAATCAATTATCTTCATTTCACACTCACTTCCTTAATGGAACGAAGTGATCTCCAATATCGTATTATACACGAAACATTAACCTTCTGAATGTTTTTTCAGGAAAGTTTGTACAAGTTTTTCCATCTCTTCTAGCGTTTCTTTATAAATAGAAAGCGATCCGCCAAATGGATCTGAAATATCCTTACTTATACCCTCAGCTAATCCATATAATGTATCCAATTTCTTTTCAACACTCGGATAATGCCCAAGTACAATTTGCTTATGGTTTTCCGTCATTGTTACTACAATATCCGCCCAATCAACCAAAGTTTCATTTACCTGCTGCGCGGCATGATCGATTGCAATCCCCTTTTCAGCTAAAGCTTCCTTTGCACGTACCGACGCATCGCTTCCAGGATAGGCGAAAACACCAGCAGATTGCACTTCAAATTTACCTTCTCCGTAATGACGAAGCAAAGCCTCAGCCATCGGACTACGGCATGTATTTCCAGTGCAAACAAATAACACTCGTTTCATCTAAACCCACCCCTTTTTTTCTGTTTCCTACCATTTATCATAGCGTACATTAGAATAGAACAAAAGAAATGTGAATATACGAAAGGCGCATTTCTCTTATATTTTTTCTAAGAAAAATGCGCCTTATCCACATATATGTGAAACCCTATTTCCAAGTGCCCAAAGTATTTTACCATACATGATGAGCACACTACAAAACAAAATAAGGAATCCATTTCATACGAAACAGATTCCTTTCATACAATAATTATTTCATTGTAACTTTCATTACTTCTGTTGAACCTTTTGTAGCTGTTACACCTACAGTTGTCTTAATAGACTCAGCTGCATCTGTGTTTGTAATAACGATTGGAGTAATTGTACTTTTCGCTTTTTCACGAATTAATTCTAAGTCGAATGAGATTAATTTATCTCCAGCTTTTACAGCTTGTCCTTCAGAAACGTGAGCTTCGAAACCTTCACCTTCCATTTTTACAGTTTCTAATCCAACGTGGATTAAAATTTCTGTACCGTTTTTCGCTTTAATTCCAATAGCATGTTTCGTGTGGAATAATTGTACGATTTCACCATCAACTGGAGATACAACTACACCTTCAGCAGGATCGATTGCAACACCGTCACCCATCATACGACCAGCGAATACTGGATCTGGTACTTCTTCAATATTTTTCACTGCTCCAGTTAATGGAGCTACGATTGTTTCTTCATTTGTTTTTGAACCAAAACCGAATAATTTTTTAAACATAGGATAGTCCTCCTTATAATTTACCTAAAAGTTTATAGGGCAATCTCTATTCAAGATCGAAATACACGTAAGACTTCATACTTCGAATGTTATACTGTAAAAACGCTTTCGAAATAAATTATGCCATTACTACTAGACTCTTATTGTAGCGCCTCACAAAATTCCAGTCAATTCTGATTGTCTGAATAACAATAAGAAGTTAACTTCTACTTATATTTTCTCTTTTTTTCACTTACTTGTATAGAGGTCTTTACCACATTTTATTTTTTGTTGTTAATTTGTAAAATTTCTTTCATAATTTCTTCAAAATCCACTTGACTAAAGTAAGTAACTATTTTATTATTACTTACATAAGATAAGTTAATAACTTTTAGGAGGTTTTTAAAAATGATGGATTTCGGTCTTCTTATTATTCGTCTTATTATAGGTATTACATTCATGGGTCATGGTGCTCAAAAATTATTTGGTTGGTTCGGTGGTTACGGTTTAAAAGGAACAGGTGGCTGGATGGAGTCAATCGGTTTACGTCCTGGTGTATTCATGGCATTTATGGCTGGCGCAACTGAATTATTAGGTGGTTTCTTATTCGCATCAGGTATTTTCACTGCAGTTGGTTCACTATTTATCGTTGGAACGATGTTAATGGCAATCTTCACTGTTCACGGAAAAAATGGTTACTGGGTAACACAAAACGGATATGAGTATAATTTAATGCTAATCGCTGTCGCTATTGGAGTAGCTTTAATCGGACCTGGCGCATACGTTTTACTTTAATATTTATCTCGATTTCAAGATGTTTACTTAAAAAGAGATTACTTCAGTATAATTGAGGTAATCTCTTTTTTACATCATTAAAAAAATATTATTTCCAGCAGGAGTTTCCCACTAACATCTTGTAAACAAACAATAAGTCGTCATATTCAGAAAGGGGATTACAAACATGCTATCAATTAATCCAAACGAACAAACTGAAAAAGATAATTACAAATTACTTACAGGAAGTATCATTCCACGCCCTGTCGCTTTCGTTACTTCTGTAACAAAAGACGGCGTATTAAACGGCGCACCCTATAGCTACTTCAATATCGTCGCAGCCAATCCACCACTTATCTCAGTTTCCGTACAACGAAAAGAAGGAAAACCAAAGGATACTTCCCGAAACGCAATCGAAAAAGGCGCATTTGTCGTACATATTTCTGATGAATCTTACGTAGAAGCAATTAACGAAACAGCAGCTAACCTACCTCCTAATGAAAGTGAAATCGAATTAGCAAAACTAACACCGATCGACAGTGATGTCATTTCAGTACCTGGGGTGAAAGAAGCAAACATTCGAATGGAATGTGTATTAGAACGTGCTATCCCACTCGGCGGAACTGAAGACTCACCAGCTTGCGACCTACTAATTGGCCGCGTCGTTCGCTTCCACGTCGCAGAACACTTATACGAAAACGGTCGCATTCACGCAGAAGGACTAAAACCAGTAAGCCGCCTAGCAGGACACAACTACGCAAAACTAGGAGAACAATTTGAATTGGTGAGGCCTGTTTAAAAGCGGAAGCGGCTCGCTCAGAATGGGAGGGGGATGGAGCTTCTGACGTAGAGGCGCTTTTTGCCTCGTAGGAAGACGCGAAGCCACCGACCATTCTAGCCGCTGGAGCTGGATACATCTAAAAGTGGAAGGGGCCCGTTTAGCTCTGACCAGCTAAGGTTCTCTCGCACAAAAGGTGCTTTTTACCTTTAGTGCGGGAGGTTCTTAGATGCGAAGAGCTGGCCACTGGAACTAGATAATATCTAAAAGCAGAAGCGGCTCGCTCAGAATCGCAGGACACTTCGATCGAGAGAGCTCCATCACCCAAATATAAAATCCCCCGCTTTTAGCGGGGGATTTTTTCACTGTAATTCTTCCTTCTTCTCCTCTAATGCAGGTAATTTCTCTTTTTTAGATTTACCAAGCTTTATTACAAAGAAATATAAGGAAAGCAATGTAATAAGAAAAACAATTAAAAACGGGTATGGAGAATAAAAAGTACGTGCTGCCTCCGTTTTTCCTGCAACAAATTTTAATGACTCAATATCTAAAAACTCGGCAAACATTTGTACACCGAGCATACTAAACCAAAAAACAAAAAAACTAATAATAATACCAAAAACTTGCTTCAATCTCGTCATTCATCTCATCCTTTCTATATTTGCAATTTTTTAGTGCGATCAATATAGTACAAACAAAACTATGCACAGAAAGGAGTCATCTTACCATTCACGAATTAATTTAATCCAACCTAACATCGAAATTCGCAAAATAATACCCAAAATTATAAGTCTTCTTAGCCATCGAGGAAAGAAGGTTAAAAACTTAACATACCATCCCCATAACTTGTTCATAATTCCTTCCTACATAAAATTATATAGGAAAAAGGATATATAATCCAAATCCAACTAGAATGATACCACCTACTATTTCACCATATGTACCAAGCATACCTTTCGCATGTCTACCAATTAATAAGCCAATCCATGCCAATAACATGCTTACAAATCCAAATAGTAATATCGTAATAATCGTCTGCGCACCATAAATCCCAAGACTAAGACCTACTGAAAAACTATCTATACTGACACCAAATGCAAATACAAATAAACTAATTCCAATTGGAGCAGTTCTAGTCTCTTCACCTTCTAAAATAGACGAATATACAATATAGAACCCTAGTCCAATTAATAAAATAGCCCCCGCGAAATTCGCGACATCCCCATACCTCTCTGATAGAAAACGTCCTAGTACCATTCCAATAAACGGCATAATAATATGAAATATCCCTATCGTCATACCGATATAAAGGATTTGTCTTAACTTTAACGTTACCATCCCCATACCGAGGCTCACTGAAAATGCATCCATCCCTAGGGCGAATGCCATAATTATTAAAGGTATTAGCTGTTCAAGCGTCATTCATGTCCCCCCTCGGACGTGCTACTTCACAATATGCTTATCCGAGGAGAAATATTCTGTTTGCTAAAGGTACATTATCATTCAGTAATAATATGATGTCCCGCTGCTTTTGTTAAACGATTCATAATTGCATTTCCTATTCCTTCATTCGGGAATGATTCACTAAAGATAATATCTACTTCACTTGCATCAAACGTTCTAAGCACATCATATAATTTAGTCGCAACGCTAGCTAAATCACTTCGCATACCACAAGATAATACAACATCAGCACTATATACATGTTGATACTCTTCGGTCGTTAATACACCTACTTTAAATCCTTCTTTCTTTTTCTCATCCACAATACGCTGAATAAACTCACGGGATCCTTCAACAATACTAAGTGGTGCTTTCGGTGCATAATGTGTATATTTCATTCCCGGCGATTTCGGTTTTTCTTTCTCATCCTTTAAAGCTGGATCTAAAGAAACATTTCCTATTACTACTTCCAATTGTTCCTTCGTAATCCCACCAGGACGTAAAATCGTCGGAACTTCGCTCGTACAATCAATTACAGTTGATTCAACGCCTACTCCTGTGGCCCCGCCATCAACGATACCAGCAATTTTCCCGTTTAAATCTTCATACACATGAGAAGCTAATGTTGGACTTGGGCGTCCAGAACGATTCGCACTCGGTGCTGCAACAGGCACGTTTGCTTCTTCAATAAGAGCGAGCGCTACTGGATGATCTGGCATCCTCACTCCAACTGTATTAAGTCCCGCCGTAACCCTCTCTGAAATCCCTTCTTTTCTCGGTAAAATGATTGTTAATGGACCTGGCCAAAAATGCTCCATTAACTTTTCTGCAACCGGTGGAATTTCTCTTACAATACCATCTAACTGAGATTTTGTTCCTATGTGGACAATCAGTGGATTATCACTCGGTCTCCCTTTCGCTGCAAAAATTTTCGCTATCGCTTCGTCGTCCATTGCGTTTGCTCCTAACCCATATACCGTTTCTGTCGGGAAGGCTACCGCTTCATTTTCTCTTAATAATCTCGCTGCTTCTTTTAACTGTGGATAATATTTTTTTCTTTCCACAACATTATCCACAACCCACATATTTGTATGCATTTTTTCCCACGTCCTTTTCTACCATGAAATACTTGTCTATTTTTAGTTTACTATGAGATTTATCCAAAAGACAAACAAGGTTTATCCACAAAATGTGGATAAACCTTGTTAATCCGTGGATAACTTTGTGAATAGCTGACAATTTAGTATTATTGCATTTGGCTCTTTTATATTTTTACAAAAGTGTTCTAATTGTCGAATTCCCTCTGGAACTTTCTCTTTCTCTATAATGACAAAGTTAAAGAACTGAAAGATTGTCGCAGATTGTGGATGGTTTGTGAGTAAGTACAATTGTCGAATATCTTTTTCTTTCATATACTGCAAAAACATTTCAAAAAAATATAAGAAAGTCTGCTTATCCACATTAGGTGTGAATAAACAAGAACGAATAAGTGCATCTCCTTCACTTTGTTCATATCCAATTACAGCTCGTATTTCTCCCGCCTCTTCCAAAATCATAAATTGCGCGTACAACTCATTTATTTTATCATCTTTTTTATTAGCTTGTCCGAAAAAAGAATGCAATCTTTCCACATCTGCTTTCGTAGCAAAATACACGTTCTTCATAGTAAATCCCTCCTCATTTTTATATATGAGGAGGGATTTACTAATAGTACTATTTAGAGAATAAAGATGTAAAAGCTTCGACGATAAATAATTTAACCTCTGGTTTTTCTTCTTCCTCTTCTACTTTTACATACTCATTTTGCTTTTCTTGTTTTTGCTCCACAGATTTCTCCACTTTTTCCACAGATTTTGTTTCTATTTTTTTTACAGGCTGTTCTTCTACTTGTGTTTCATTTGTCACTACTTTCTTTTCAGGTGCTGTTACTTTTTCAGCTTTTTCCATCTTTACTACCTTCTTTTCTTTCACCTTATCATCTTTCTTCTCCGGTACATCCATTAATTCCTCATCTGATTGTTCCACCTGCTCTTCTTCAGGAGATTCAGCTTTCACAACATGTTCTTCTTTCCTTACAGCTGTACCACTCGAAAAATCTAAGAAACACATCGGTGGAAATAATACACACCACCAGTTTGCACCTTCACCTTTTCCAATTGTAATAAGTACCGCTTCATATTCCCCTGCTGGATAAATAAAATTCCCATATACCTTTGTAGGAAACTTCACATTCTTACCGAATTTCACTTGAAAAGTCTCTTTACTTCCTTCCCCTTTCAGCGTATTCGCCACTGTCTTTTCAATTTCAGGAATATGATTTTGAATTACTTTTTGAGCTTCTTCAAATGACGTTAAATCCGCTACCCATCCATCGATTTGCGCTTTCACTTCATCACGTACTTTACGTTTTAATGCCTGATCTTTATCGGAATCACTATTAGCTAAAATACGTAATCGAACGGCCTCTTTCGGAATAACAGTAGGCCCTTTTGCATCAGCTTTCATATATCCAAACTGCACAAGTAACTGTGCACCAATTAATAATAAAAGAAAATAAGCAATAACTTGTTTTTTCATTTCCTCCACCGTCCCCTCTAGAAACAGTGTGGACAGAGTTACTTCTTTCTAAACTATTAAATTCAAAATCTATATAAATTTTTTCAAAAAAATAGAGTAAGGTTTTAACCTTACTCCATCTCTGCAAATACCATGCGATCTTTTCCATTAATATCAAAGACAACTTCAACGTGAGCGTGCGGGAAAGTTTGCTGTAATAATGCTTTTACATCTTCACCTTGCCCCACACCAATTTCAAACGCCACAATCGCCTTTTTCTTTAATACGTTCGGCAATTCCTCCATAAAACGACGATAGAAATCTAGTCCATCTTCACCGCCAACAAGCGCCCTTTTCGGCTCATGCTCTTTCACAACAGTAGAAAGACCACGCCAATCTTCCTCCGGTATATACGGAGGATTTGAAACAACGACATCTAACTTCTGACCAGTTTCATAAAACGGAGACAGTAAATCACCGTGATAGAAAGTTACTTCCGCTCCTAAAGCCTTTGCATTTTCTTTTGCAACTTCAATCGACTCCTGTGCAATATCTACCGTATACACATGAAGATTTTTATTTTCTAAAGCGAGCGTAATAGAAATCGCTCCACTACCTGTGCCAATATCCGCTACATGAAGCTCCTCATTACCGAAATGACGCTCAATTCTCTCTAGGACCCCAACTATAAGTTCCTCTGTTTCTGGCCTTGGTATTAATACTTCTTCATTCACAAAGAACGATCGTCCATAAAACATTTCATAACCAATCATATATTGAATAGGAATACCTTCTACATGCTTGTGGATAAACTCCGTAAAGCTTGTCTCTTGTTCCGCAGTTATTTCTTCACGCATATTCATGAGCATTCCTGTTCTGTTCGTCTTTAATACATGACAAAGGACAATTTCTCCCGCATTCTCATCTCGTCCATTTTCTTGTAAAAAAGAAGAAGCCCATTTCAGGGCTTCATAGACACGCATTACTCAGCTGCCTCCATCTTTTGCGCCTGATCTTCCATCACTAAGGCATTGATGAAATCATCTAACTTACCTTGTAGGATTTGATCTAGCTTTTGAATCGTTAAGCCGATTCGATGGTCAGTAACACGGTTTTGCGGGAAGTTATACGTACGAATACGCTCTGAACGATCTCCCGTACCAACAGCTTGTTTACGGTTTTGATCGTACTCAGCTTGTGCTTCTTGTCTAAATTTATCATAAACACGTGCACGTAATACTTTCATTGCTTTTTCTTTATTCTTAATCTGTGATTTCTCATCCTGACAAGATACAACTACACCAGTCGGTAAATGCGTTAAACGTACCGCTGACATCGTTGTATTAACGCTTTGTCCACCAGGACCACTAGAAGCGAACGTATCAACACGAACATCTTTTTCATGAATATTAATTTCTACTTCTTCCGCCTCTGGTAACACAGCTACCGTTGCTGTAGATGTATGAATACGTCCACCAGATTCCGTTTCAGGAACACGTTGTACACGGTGAGCGCCATTTTCGAATTTCAGTTTCGCGAAAGCACCTTTACCGTTGATCATAAAGATAATCTCTTTATATCCACCTAATTCTGTATAGCTAGCCTCAATAATTTCAGTTTTCCAACCTTGTACCTCAGCGTAACGACTATACATACGGTATAAGTCACCGGCAAATAAAGCCGCCTCGTCACCACCAGCTGCACCACGAACCTCAACGATAACGTTTTTATCATCATTAGGGTCTTTAGGAACAAGTAAAATTTTCAGACGTTCTGATAATGTTTTCTCTTGTCCTTCTAATTCAGAAACTTCTTCCTTAACCATTTCACGCATCTCAGCGTCTAACTTATCTTCTAACATTGCTTTTGCATCTCGTAATTGCTCACGAACATCTTTATACTCACGGTACACCTCTACCGTTTCCTGCATATCAGATTGTTCCTTTGAATACTCACGAAGCTTATTTGTATCGCTAATAACCTCTGGGTCACTTAACAATTCATTTAACTTCTCATAACGATCTTCTACAGCTTGCAAACGATCTAACACACCATTCACCTCTACATCCTAGTATCTAATACAAATAGTATATGGTACTTAATCAAAAAAACGCAAATTATATTTAAAAGCGGAGCCGACTGCTTAGGTCCAGTGGCTAAGGTTCTCTCGCACAGAAGACGCTTTTTGTCTTCTCGTGCGGGAGGTTCTTAGACTCAAGGACCTAGGAGGCGGAGCTAGATAATATTTAAAAGCGCAAGCGGCTCGCTCAGAATCGCAGGACACTTTCAGCTCTCGACCTTGAAGCGCTTTTTGCTTCGAGCGAGAGAGTGAAATGGCCGGAGATTCTAGCCGCTGGAGCTAGATAATATATTTAAAAGCGCAAGCGGCTTGCTCAACTCTGACTGCCTAAAGTTCTTAGCTGTGCGAAGAGCTGGCCACCAATCTTCATCTATTTTCGAAAAAAACCCGCTCTACATAGCGAGTTTCATTTATCTTTGTTTTGTAGGTACTGCATGACAATGACGACAACGTGGTTCATACGATTCTGAAGCCCCAACTAAAATAATTGGATCATCAAATGCCGCTGGTTCTCCATCGATTAAACGTTGCGTACGACTTGCAGGAGATCCACATGCAGAACAAACTGCCTGCAATTTAGTTACATGTTCAGCAATCGCCATCAGCTGAGGAACTTGTCCAAATGGTAGACCACGGAAATCTTGGTCTAATCCAGCTACAATGACACGATAGCCACGATTTGCCAATACTTGCACCACTTCCACAATGTCCCCATCAAAAAATTGTACCTCATCGATTGCAATAACATCCATTTCTTCTGTTACATGGTTAAATATATCTTTTGAAGCTGAAACAGGAACTGCTTTAACCTTTAATCCATTATGTGATACAACATCTTCTTCACTATAACGATTATCAATACATGGTTTAAATACAATTGCATGTTGTTTCGCAAATTGTGTACGGCGTATACGGCGGATGAGCTCTTCTGATTTTCCAGAAAACATACTCCCGCAAATCACTTCAATCCAACCATTTTGATTCATTAAGTACATTGAGCTCTCCTTTCATCTACTTTCCTAATCCAAAGTAGGGTAAAGGTTTAATATTTTTGCAAAAAAAACAGACAAGCGAATACATACACTTGCCTGTTTTATGTTCTTTATTACTTGATGCCGTATTTCTTATTGAAGCGGTCAACACGTCCGTCTGCAGTAGCAAACTTCTGACGTCCAGTGTAGAATGGGTGAGAATCAGAACTGATCTCAATTTTTAGTAATGGATAAGTGTTACCATCTTCCCACTCAACAGTTTCGCTAGAGCCTTTAGTAGACCCGCTTAAGAATTTGAAGCCTGTGTTCGTGTCCATAAATACAACTTTATTGTAATTTGGATGGATTCCTGCTTTCATTCTTTTCATCTCCTTCCGCCCTGAATCATTTTCGAAACAGAGTTTTTCATCTTCAGCTGCTCACACAACTATATTGATGAAACACATATGATGAAATTATAACAAGGCTAACTCCATTTTGCAACTACCTGTTTTTGTCTTTTTAAAAATTAAAAGCACAAGCGGCTCGTTCAGAATCCAGGACACTTCAAGCTCTCTCGCATGAAGCGCTTTTTGCTTCAGGCGAGAGAGCGAAATGACCGGAGATTCTAGCCGCTGGAGCTGGATATTAATTAAAAGCGCAAGCGGCTCGCTCAGAATGGAAGGTGGATGGAGCTTCTGACGCAGAGGCGCTTTTTGCCTCGTAGGAAGACGCGAAGCCACCGACCATTCTCGCCGCTGGAGCTAGATAACACCTGAAAGTGGAGGTGGCTCGTTCAGCTCTGACCAGCTAAGGTTCTTTCGCCCTAAAGGTGCTTTTTACCTTTCGGGCGGAAGGTTCTTAGATGCGAAGAGCTAGCCCCCGGAACTGGATATTAATCAAAAGTGGAGATGACTCGCCCAGCTCTAATACAAAATATGATTTCCATCTCAAAAAACATAATTATTCCCATATATTACTCTCTCTAATATTCCCTTAAAAAACATAAAAAACTCGCTTACTACGAAATAAGCGAGTCCCAATCTTTTCCCTTTACTTAGTTGTTACATACCTTTTTGAGTCTGCAACAATGTTTTGTAAAAATTCTTCATTTGTCTTTGTTTGACGAAGTTTACGTAAGAAACTTTCAACAAAGTCTGGTGTATCACGCATCGTTTTACGAATACCCCATAATTTGTCTAAATGTTCTTTCGGAATTAAGAGGTCTTCTTTACGCGTACCAGAGCGACGAATATCAATCGCTGGGAAGATACGACGCTCAGCTAATGAGCGATCTAAGTGAAGTTCCATATTTCCAGTTCCTTTAAACTCCTCGTAAATTACATCGTCCATACGAGACCCTGTATCAACAAGGGCTGTTGCTAAAATTGTTAAGCTACCGCCTTCTTCAATATTACGCGCAGCTCCGAAGAAGCGCTTCGGTCTATGGAAGGCAGCTGGATCGATACCACCGGATAATGTTCTACCACTTGGCGGAATAACAAGGTTGTAAGCACGCGCTAAACGGGTAATACTATCCATTAAAATGACAACATCTTTTTTATGTTCCACAAGACGCATTGCACGCTCTAATACAAGCTCGGCTACTTTAATATGATTTTCTGGTACTTCATCAAAAGTAGAGCTTACAACGTCACCTTTAACAGAACGTTCAATATCTGTTACTTCCTCTGGACGCTCATCAATTAAAAGTACAATTAATTCTGCTTCCGGATGATTTGTTGTGACACTGTGTGCAATTTCTTTTAACAGACTTGTTTTACCAGCCTTTGGAGGCGCAACAATTAAACCACGTTGTCCAAATCCAACTGGTGCGATTAAATCCATGATGCGTGTCGGTAACTTTTTCGTTTCCGTTTCCAATTTCATTTGGCGATCTGGGTATAACGGTGTTAATGCAGGGAAATGCACACGCTCTTTTGCTGATTCTGGATCATCACCGTTTACAGCTTCAACTTGTAATAATCCAAAATAGCGTTCATTTTCTTTCGGAGGTCGTACTTTACCAGAAACCTTATCTCCATTACGTAAATCGAAGCGACGAATTTGCGAAGCTGAGATATAAATATCTTCTGAGCTTGGAGAATAGTTGATAGGACGTAGGAATCCAAATCCTTCTGATTGAATAATTTCTAATACGCCTTCCATGAAAAAGAAACCTTCTTTTTCTGCTCGAGCTTTTAAGATAGCAAAGATTAGCTCTTTTTTCGTTAACTTGCTGTAATACGAAATCTTAAATTCTTTCGCAAGCTCGTATAACTCTTTTAATTTCATGTTTTCTAATGCTGCAATTGACAAATTCATTCAGACACCACACTTTAACGTTATTCTCTTTTCAAATGGGTAAAGGGAAAAAATACGGAAGGCAAATAATTAATAATGAAAGGCAATAAGTTCAAGTAGGGTAATATTCACTATTGTAACCCTTTTGTCTAGTTTTAATCAATACGTTGAAACACAAATACAAGAAGCGAAGACAAGAAAATTTGTCTTCGCTTTTTGCATGAACGGGCTGTAAGACTCCCACCTCAAAATCTGGCTATAAAGTACAGAATTTAGGCGGGAGATCAACCGCCCGTAAAAGCACGATTGGTGAAGGTTAATAATCAGCGGGGGATGAAGCTCCCCCCACTGATTAAAGTTTCACTTTATATTTCTTTCTTTTTTCTACTCACCTGATTTTAAGGAAGAATAGATGAGGCATTTCTACTTTTATTTAATCTAGTTTCGGCGGCTAGAATGGTCGGTAGATTCGCTTCTTCCTCCCATTCTGAACGAGCTGCCTCCACTTTTTATTTAATAACCAAGTTCGGTTTTTTATTTAAGCTATGACGTCCGTCTACGAAGCGTACTGTACCTGACTTCGCACGCATAACAAGGGATTGTGTTGTTCCTACGCTACCTTTAAATTGAACGCCGCGTAATAGTTCTCCGTCTGTTACACCTGTTGCAGCAAAGATTGCATCGTCACCTTTTACTAAGTCTTCCATACGAAGGATGCGATTTATATCTTCAATGCCCATTTTTTTACAACGTTCTAATTCAGCTTCGTCTTGTGGTAAGAGCTTTCCTTGAATTTCTCCACCTAAGCATTTTAGCGCAACCGCAGCTAGTACACCTTCAGGAGCCCCACCAGAACCGAATAAAATATCTACACCTGTACGGTCAAATGCTGTATTGATTGCTCCAGCTACATCTCCATCATTAATTAACTTAATACGTGCACCAGCCTTACGAATTTCTTCGATAATTGCTTGATGACGTGGACGATTTAAAACTGTCGCTACAACATCTTCAATATCTTTATTCTTCGCTTTCGCAACGGCACGTAGGTTATCGATAATAGGTGCGTTAATATCAACTGCCCCAACTGCTTCTGGGCCAACCGCAATTTTATCCATGTACATGTCAGGAGCATGCAACAAATTACCATGATCTGCAATTGCAATAACAGCAAGTGCATTCCATCCGCCAGCTGCTACGATGTTAGTCCCCTCTAAAGGATCAACTGCAACGTCTACACGTGGTCCATATCCTGTACCTAATTTCTCTCCGATATACAGCATTGGTGCTTCATCCATTTCACCTTCGCCAATTACAACTGTCCCTTTCATCGGAACTGTATCAAATACATCACGCATAGCTGATGTTGCTGCACCGTCTGCCTCATCTTTTTTCCCGCGCCCCATCCAACGCGCTGATGATAATGCTGCAGCCTCCGTTACACGTACTAACTCCATAGATAAACTTCTTTCCACGATAATCCCTCTCCTTTAAGTCTTTATATTTCTGCCGTATTTTGTGAACCGTGTTTTTCTATAAAGTGTACTTCCGCAAGTGGTGATTCTTCGCTCCCCACTTGCGGAAGTATCATCACTTTAAGCGTTCTTCATTTCTTCAATCTCTTGATTTGTCATTTGTTCCCGCCAAATGTTTGCACCAAGCCCTTTAAGCTTGTCTACTATATTTTCATAGCCTCGATCAATATGTTCAAGTCCGGTTACTTCTGTAATTCCATCCGCCATTAACCCTGCAATAACAAGGGAAGCCCCAGCTCGTAAGTCACTTGCCTTCACTTTTGCACCTTGCAATAAAACAGGACCAGTTACAATTGCCGAACGACCTTCTACTTTAATTTGCGCATTCATACGACGCAATTCATCAATATGTTTGAAACGTGCGCCGTAAATTGTATCCGTGACAACTCCCGTCCCGTGCGCCTTTGTTAAAAGCGTCGTAAACGGCTGTTGTAAATCTGTTGGGAAACCTGGATATACAAGCGTTTTTATATCAACTACTTTTAACCTTCTATTACCGTTCACTGTAATTTGGTCATCGTTCGTTTCAACTTGGACACCAGCTTCTCTTAGCTTCGCAGTTACTGACTCTAAATGCTGAGGAATAACATTATCAACTGTTACTTCTCCTCCTGATGCAGCTCCTAAAATCATATACGTACCAGCTTCAATACGATCTGGAATGATAGTATGGTGACAACCATGCAGGGAGTCCACACCATCAATTCGGATTACATCTGTACCAGCACCTTTAATGCGCGCTCCCATACTTGTTAATAATGTGGCTACATCAATAATCTCCGGTTCTTTCGCTGCATTTTCAATAACAGTTCTACCTTTCGCTCGTACAGCCGCTAGCATAATATTGATTGTAGCTCCTACACTAACAACATCTAAATAAATACGTGCCCCGCGCAATTCATCGGCTCTTAAATAAATGGCACCTTGTTCATTTGTAACATGTGCCCCTAACGCTTCAAACCCTTTAATATGCTGATCAATCGGTCGTGGCCCTAAATGACATCCACCTGGAAGCCCAATAACAGCTTTTTTAAAACGGCCAAGCATTGCACCCATTAAATAATAAGAGGCGCGCAATTTTTTCACTTTTCCATTTGGTAAAGGCATCGCAACCATGTTAGAAGGATCGACTACCATCTCTTCTTCCTGCCCATAAGTTACTTTCCCTCCAATTTCCTCTAGTAAGTCTCCTAACATTTTCACGTCCGAAATATTAGGAACGCCACCGATAGTTACTGGAGTATCTGCTAAAATTGTCGCTGGAATTAATGCAACAGCACTGTTCTTTGCACCACTCACACGAATTGTTCCATTTAAAGCTCTTCCGCCTTCAATTAGCAACTTTTCCATATTGAGCTCCCTTCTCGTGAATGTATTTATCTTCTACTGCTTTATAAAAAGAAGTAAAAGGTTCCCCTTAAGAATCTCAACCACTCTTTCCACCCTAAAACTCAATAAGTAGAAAACCATCACCTGTAGCTCCCCTGCTGTACAAATAGATGAAGATTAACTATTCATCGAATCAAATTCCCCAACTCAGATACTCATCACATTTATTAATAGGACTATGCACATTATTTTCTATATTTGCAGGCTAAAAATTCATTTTATAAAATCTTTAGACTTGTTCACGCTTTCATTATACAACGAAAGGAAACCGTCTAAAAGACTAGACGGTTTCCAAAACGGAATTTTATTCTTACGCTTTACCGTTAGAACCGAACTCACGCATTTTACCAGCAACAGTTGCTTTAATAGCGTCGCGGCCAGGTCCAATAAATTTACGAGGATCGTAAACTTCTTGGTCTTTGTTTAATACTTCACGAACAGCTTTTGTAAACTCAATTTGGTTCTCAGTGTTTACGTTGATTTTTGAAGTACCTAAAGAAATAGCTTTTACGATATCAGCAGTTGGGATACCAGTACCACCGTGTAATACTAAAGGTACGCCAGTGAAGTCACGCACTTGTTCCATTTCAGCGAATCCTAAGTTAGGCTCACCTTTGTAAGGACCGTGTACAGAACCTAAAGCTGGAGCTAGGCAATCGATACCTGTTGCTTCAACAAGGTGTTTACACTCTGCTGGATCAGCGTAAATTACGCCTTCAGCGATGATGTCGTCTTCTTGTCCGCCAACTGTTCCAAGCTCAGCTTCAACAGATACGTTACGAGCGTGTGCGTATTCTACTACTTTTTTAGTAGTTTCAACGTTTTCTTCGAATGGGTGGTGAGAAGCGTCGATCATTACAGATGTGAAACCTGCATCGATTGCTTCTTTACATTTTTCGAAGCTTGAACCATGGTCAAGGTGAATCGCTACAGGAACAGTGATGTTCATTTCTTCGATTAAAGCTTTAACCATAGCTACAACTGTTTTGAAACCAGTCATATGACGAGCTGCACCCTCAGATACACCTAGGATTACAGGAGATTTTTCTTCTTCCGCAGCAGCTAAGATAGCTTGAGTCCACTCTAAGTTGTTCATGTTGAATTGACCAACTGCGTATTTTCCTTCTAGTGCTGTGTTTAGCATTTCTTTCATAGAAACTAAAGGCATGGTGAATCCTCCTAAAAAACGTTTTTTGTATCCGATAAGTTCTTATCGCTGGTAGTATGACCAGAATAAGGTAAAATATGTATATCTGTATACCGGACTTTTTTCTACACTCATTAGGATAACAACTTGTACTAAAAAACTCAACCGTATTCACCTGCTCAATAGTCCATGTAAACGCTTTTTTCCATATTTTTTATAAAAAATTCATTTTTTACGCCTCTACAGCAAGTTGATCTCTCACTGCTTGACGAATCTCATCAATATCAAACGGTTTAGCAAAGTGCATTAAAGCTCCTAAATCTTTCGCTTCTTGAATCATATCCAATTCTCCATAAGCAGTCATTAAAATCACTTTAATACTCTCATCAATTTCTTTTACATGTTTTAAAATCTCTATACCATCCATACCTGGGATTTTCATATCTAACACTACTAAATCTGGATTATCTTTTTTCACGATATCTAAAGCTTGAAATCCATTCGCTGCTTGGAACGTCTGATAACCTTCTTTTTGGAACACTTCATGTAATAACACACGAATGCCATATTGATCATCAACGATTAAAATTTTACCTTCCATAACTCCCAACCTTTCTGTGTAAGTACAAGATTTACAGCTTCTTATATCTTATCGATTTATTTTCGCTATTCTTTGCCAAATTCCTTCCTATTCTTTCTTATTTTACCGTTTACTATTTCGTTACGCTACCTACGATTTCACCTTTCTAAAAAAATAAATTATAATGAAAGCCGGCAAACACGTACGAAGGGAGTAACATTATGTTAAAAATTTTTTCAACTCAATTAAGTGGTTATTTCTCCAGAGTTTCTCAAAAAGAGGAAATGAATATAGAAGATAGCGCTCGTCTACTTGCTCAAGCACTAGTTGGCGATGGTTTCATTTATTTACATGGTACAAATGAAATGGAGGGCGTTGTTGCTGAAGCACTATTTGGTGCTGAACCAATGAAACAAGCAAAACGTTTAATAGAAGACGGCGAACTAGCGGCTGTAACCTCTGCGGACCGCGTGCTTCTTATTAGTCGTTTTTCGACGGATGAGGAAATTGTAAAAATCGCAAAAAAATTTCAAGAAGAAGGTCAATCTATTGTTGGAATCTCGGCTATTCAAGAAGGTACGGAATCACTGGAACAATACACAGATGTACATATCGATACAAAACTGTTAAAAGGCCTTATTCCAGATGATGAAGGTAACCGCTACGGGTTCCCAAGTTTAATTGTAGCTTTATTTGCTTATCACGGATTGAAATTTACAATTGATGAAATGTTAAACGAATATTAAAAAAAGCGCCCTATTTCAGGCGCTTTTTTTTATTACTTGCTCTCTTTATTCGTAATAGAAGCACTTACGAAGTCATGGAACAATGGTTGTGGACGGTTTGGACGAGATACAAGTTCTGGATGGAACTGTGCTGCCACGAACCAAGGGTGGTCTTTTAATTCAATGATTTCAACTAGACGACCGTCTGGGCTTGTACCAGAGAATACAAATCCTGCTTTTTCCATATCCGGACGGAATTGATTGTTGAACTCATAACGATGACGATGACGCTCATATACAACCGGCTCGTTGTAAGCATTGTAAGCATTTGTTTCTTCAGCAAGCTTACATGGGTATAGACCAAGACGAAGTGTACCACCTAAGTCTTCTACATCTTTTTGTTCTGGTAATAAATCGATAATTGCATAAGGTGTGTCAGGATTAATTTCAGAAGAGTTAGCTCCTTCTAATCCTAATACGTTACGTGCGAATTCGATTGATGCAAGTTGCATACCTAGGCAAATTCCTAAGAACGGAACTTTGTTTTCACGAGCATATTGAATTGCAACGATTTTACCTTCTACACCACGATCGCCAAAGCCACCTGGTACAAGGATACCATCTGTATCGCCAACTAATTCTTTCACGTTCTCTGCTGTTACGTGCTCAGCATTTACCCATTTTACTTCTACATCTGTGTCGAATGAATAACCTGCATGACGAAGTGCTTCTACAACAGAAATGTATGCATCTTGAAGTTCTACGTATTTACCAACAAGAGCGATTTTTGTTTTCTTAGAAAGGTTACGTACTTTATTAACTAGCGCAGTCCACTCTGTCATATCTGCAGCAGGATTGTCTAATTTCAAGTGATCGCAAACGATTTGATCCATGTTTTGCTCTTGAAGAGATAATGGAACCGCATATAAAGTATCTGCATCGCGTGCTTCGATAACTGCTTTTGTATCGATGTCACAGAATAATGCAAGCTTATCTTTCATGTCCTGAGAAACAGGTAGTTCTGTACGAACAACGATAATATTTGGTTGAATACCTAAGCTACGAAGCTCTTTAACGCTATGTTGTGTTGGTTTTGTTTTCATTTCACCCGCAGCTTTTAAGTACGGGATTAACGTACAGTGAATGTACATTACATTGTCACGACCGATGTCGCTCTTAATTTGACGAATTGCTTCTAAGAATGGTAGAGACTCGATATCACCAACAGTTCCACCGATTTCTGTAATAACAACGTCCGCGTTTGTTTCGCGACCAGAACGATATACACGTTCTTTAATTTCGTTAGTAATGTGAGGAATAACCTGAACTGTTCCTCCTAAGTATTCACCACGACGCTCTTTTTGAAGAACTGAAGAGTAAATTTTACCTGTTGTTACGTTGCTGTATTTATTTAAGTTGATGTCGATAAAACGCTCATAGTGACCAAGGTCTAAGTCCGTTTCTGCACCATCATCTGTTACGAATACCTCACCGTGTTGGTATGGGCTCATAGTCCCCGGGTCTACGTTAATGTATGGATCAAACTTTTGAATAGTTACGTTTAAACCACGATTTTTTAAAAGTCTTCCAAGAGATGCTGCTGTAATACCTTTACCTAAAGACGATACTACACCGCCTGTTACAAAAATATACTTAGTCATGAAAATACTCCCTTCTACCTTGTTGTTATATAATCACCGTTGCAAAGCGCAACGTATGTAGATAACACTGTACCTATCTTATTGTTAGACTCTTTTTATTTTCTAAACAAAAAACAAAAAAGAAAATTGCTCCCCTCATCACATAAAGTAATAAGTAGGGAGCAATTTTCTTTTATATTTACACTTTAAAAGTATTATCGTCCTGTTTTAAAGAGCCCAAAAATGATTCTACATGGACGATAATGAAAAGTCAAGAACTACAGCTCTTCCTCTTCTTCTTCAGCTTCATCGTACTCAATTTCTTCTTCTGCGAATTCTTCATCATCTTCTTCTAAATCATCAAGATCATCATCTTCGTCATCTGCGTCTTCTTCTTCAAGAACCTTGTCCAAATCTTCTACATCATCTTCTTCGTCTGCATTTCCGTCTGCATCGTCGAATTCATCTTCATCTTCTTCGATGTAGTCGTCAAAACCGTCCTCTTCAACTTTACGTTTCTTCTTCGGCTTTGGCTGAGGTAAGATTTCTTCATCAATTTGCTCATATGGGTACCAGCTGCGTAGTCCCCAACGATTTTCTCCTAAATTAATGAAACGTCCATCGATGTTTAAATCTGTATAAAATTGTGCGAGTTTCGCATTAACTTGCTCTTGAGATAGTCCCAGCACTTGAGCGATTTCTTGAACCAACTCGTTGAATGTCGTTGCTTGTCTTTTATCCCCTAAAACGCTATGTACAACTTCAATCATTGAACATTCTTTTAGCTCTTCTGGTGAATATTGCTTAAAATTCACTTATGCGGCACTTCCTTTCTTCAAATATAACCTTATATATAACGGTCTGCTTAAAAAAATCCATACTATTCATTATAAACAAAAGTCGCACAAATATGCTACAAAAAAAACGGGAAACTTTAATATGGTAATAAAATTATAATTTGTCCATTCCTTATTTCGGAAGCATATGCGCCCCTTGCAATACATACCTAATTTGCATTTCTGTATATTCTTCAAGCGTATACAGTTTTTGCAGGGCCCAACGTCTAAATCCCCACATTTGTCCTTGTATGAAAATATTATGTGCAAGAAGCTGTATTTCTTTTTTATTTAATGTAAATGTTCCATTTTCCGTACACTGTTCTAAAATATTCTCGAACATTCCTACCATTTGAAACTCTTTTTCTAATACATATGGGAGTGATTCTTTCGGTAAAAAACGTACCTCTTGATACATAATTAATACTTCTTCTTGCAATTCATCCATCACTTTAAAATAATTCGTTATTGCTATCTTTAAACTTTCTATACTTCCCTTCTCTGTACACACTACTTCCTCTAACCGCTCTTTTACATGTTCATATATACTATCACAAACTAAATATAAAACATCATCTTTTGTACGAATGTACTCATAAAGTGTTCCAATACTAAACCCAGCCGCCTTCGCAATTTCTCTCGTTGTTGTACGTGGGAACCCTTTTTGCTTAAACAGTTGCACCGCACCTTTAATCATTTGTTCACGCCTTAACGCAACTAATTTTTCATCTTTCACTGATGCATGTACATTATGTTTAACCATCCCCTTCACCTCTCTCTATTATTTTTGGAAGGAAAAAGCGTAGGAAAATACCTACGCTTTCGTTCCTATTTCGTTAACATACGAGAAATTACAAGTCTTTGAATCTCTTGCGTTCCCTCATATATCTGTGTAATCTTTGCATCGCGCATGTAACGCTCTACTGGATAATCTTTCGTATAACCATAACCACCAAATACTTGTACTGCTTCAGTCGTTACCTTCATCGCTGTATCACCTGCAAATACTTTTGACATCGCTGACTCTTTCCCGTACGGAAGCCCTTCAGATTCAAGCCAAGCCGCTTGATATGTTAAAAGACGCGCCGCCTCTACATCCGTTGCCATATCTGCAAGTTTAAAGCCAATCCCTTGCTGCGCCGCAATTGGCTTACCGAACTGATGACGCTCTCTTGCATATTCTACAGAAGCATCTAAGGCTGATTGTGCAATACCAACCGCTTGCGCCGCAATACCATTACGACCGCCGTCTAACGTTTGCATCGCTACCTTAAATCCTTGCCCCTCTTCCCCTAGTAAATTCTCTACAGGAATGCGGCAGTCTTCAAACATAATTTCAGTAGTCGGCGAAGAGCGAATCCCTAGCTTGCTCTCTTTTTTCCCAACTGAAAATCCCGGCGTATCGCTCTCCACGATGAATGCGCTCGTACCGCGCTGCTTCGATTCAGGGTCTGTTAATGCAAAAACAACATAAATATCAGCAATGCCACCATTTGTAATAAAGATTTTCGATCCATTTAAAATGTAATGGTCTCCATCTCGTTTCGCAGTTGTCCTCATTCCGCCAGCATCTGAACCGGAACTTGGTTCCGTTAAACCGTATGCGCCAATTTTCTTTCCTTCTGCCATTGGTCGTAAAAACTTTTGCTTTTGCTCTTCCGTTCCAAATTTAAAAATTGGCCAACCAGCAAGTGAAGTATGTGCAGACAATGTTACGCCTGTAGAAGCACATACGCGAGATAATTCTTCAATGGCAATTACATACGCTAAGTAATCGCTTCCAATTCCACCATACTCTTCAGGCCACGGAATGCCGGTTAAACCAAGCTCTGCCATTTGATCAAATAAAGCGCGATCAAATCGCTCTTCCTCATCACGCTCTGCCGCCGTCGGTGCTACTTCATTTCTTGCAAAATCCCGAACCATTTTTCTTATCATTTCATGTTCTTCTGATAATTTAAAATGCATTCCCGTCTCCCCCTCGTCTTTTTATAAAGCTCGACTAATTACAAGCTTTTGTATTTCGCTCGTTCCTTCATATATTTGCGTGATCTTCGCATCACGGAAAAATCTTTCTACTGGATAATCTTTTGTATAACCGTAACCGCCAAATACTTGCACCGCTTCAATTGCAACTTCAACAGCCGTCTTAGAAGCAAATAATTTCGCAATAGAAGCTTCTTTACCGCATGGTAATCCTTGCGCTCTTAGCGATGCCGCTCTGTATACAAGTAATCGCGCTGCTTCTACGCTAGTCGCCATATCTGCAAGTTTGAATCCGATTCCTTGCTGCGCCGCAATTGGCTTACCGAATTGCTCGCGCTCTTTCGCATAATCAATCGCACATGCAAGCGCCGCTTCCGCGATTCCTAATGCCTGCGCTCCGATTCCAATTCGCCCAACATCTAAATTCGCCATCGCCACCTTAAATCCTTGTCCTTCTTCACCAAGTAAATTCTCGGCCGGTACTTTCATATCTTCAAACGTAAGTTGCACTGTACGAGAACCAAGAAGACCCATCTTATGCTCATCTTTTCCGATGATTAAGCCTGGCGTATCTTTCTCTACTATAAATGCAGAAATGCCACTTTTCCCCGCCTCTGGATTTGTAGAAGCGAATACAATGTATGTACTTGCTTCGCCGCCATTCGTAATAAATACTTTCGATCCATTAATGATGTAGTGATCGTCTTTTTTTACAGCTCTTGATTTCAAACTACCTGCATCTGATCCTGCATTTGGTTCTGTTAGAGCAAATGCGCCTAAATACTCACCAGTCGCCAATTTAGAAACATATTTCTGCTTCTGTTCTTCTGTTCCGAAGTATAAAATCGGATTCATTCCAACTGACGTATGTACAGCTAAAATTACACCAACCGTTGCACTTACCTTTGAAATTTCCTCAATTGCTAGAATGTAAGAAATAAAATCCATTTCTGCCCCGCCATATTTTGCAGGCGCTGGAATACCCATTAGTCCAAGCTCACCCATCTTTTGCAAAATCTCTTTCGGGAACACCCCTTGTTCCATACTAGGAACAAAGGGAGCTATTTCCTTCTGCGCAAAATCTCGAACCATTTTCCTCATCATTTGTTGCTCTTCAGTAAAGTGAAAATTCATGTACTTCGCCTCCGTTTGCTATATATCTTTTTAACAATCTGGTAAGACCACTATTTTAATAAAGGGAGGACTTTATTCGTAAACGTAGAAACCACGACCCGTTTTACGTCCTAACCATCCTGCATTCACATACTTGCGTAATAATGGACATGGGCGATATTTACTATCTCCTAATCCTTCATGCAACACTTCCATAATGTATAAACACGTATCTAAACCGATAAAATCAGCGAGTGTCAAAGGCCCCATCGGATGATTCATACCGAGCTTCATTACTTCATCAATCGCTTCTTTCGTTGCTACACCTTCATATAACGTATAGATTGCTTCGTTAATCATTGGTAATAAAATACGGTTCGATACAAACCCTGGGAAATCATTTACTTCCACTGGCACTTTCCCGATTTTTTTCGTAATATCCTCAATCGTTTCGTACACTGCATCATCTGTAGCTAAACCACGAATAATTTCAACGAGTTTCATAACTGGAACTGGATTCATAAAGTGCATGCCGATTACTTTCTCAGGACGTTTCGTTACCGCTGCAATTTCCGTAATTGGTAACGATGACGTATTCGTCGCTAAAATTGCGTGTTCTGGAGCGATTTCATCTAGATTCGCAAAAATTTTCTTTTTAATATCCATTTTCTCAACAGCTGCTTCAATAACAAGATCCGCTTCTTTGACACTATTTAGATCGAGCGTCCATGTAAGACGATTTAAAGTCGCTTCTTTCTCTTCTTCCTTCATACGGCCTTTTTCTACTTGACGGGCTAAATTTTTCGAAATAACAGCTAGCCCTCGGTCTAACTGCTCTTGCTTTAAATCTTGCACTTTCACATCATAGCCTGCCATTGCACACACTTGTGCGATACCTGAACCCATTTGTCCTGCACCAATTACAACTATTTTTTGTACACCCATTCTTTCTTCCCCCTTAATATAAGTTGTTAATAAACCCAAAATTTCCTGAACGTAAATTAATGAACCTCAATCATCACTGCATCACCTTGACCGCCACCGCTACAAATAGAAGCAATTCCAATTCCGCCGCCGCGCTGCTTCAGTGCATGGATAAGTGTAACGATAATACGTGCTCCGCTCGCTCCAATTGGATGCCCCATTGCTACAGCACCGCCATTTACATTCAATTTTTCCGGATCAATCCCTGCAATTTCAGTACTTGCAATTGCTACCGCCGCAAATGCCTCATTGATTTCAAATAGATCAATTTCTTCAATTGTCTTACCTGTCTTTTTCAGCAATTCATTAATTGCATAACCTGGCGTTCTTGGGAAATCCTTCGATTCTACCGCAATTGCTGTATGCGCCAAAATTGTCGCTAATGGCTTTCTTCCCTCTTGCTTCGCTCTGTCCTCGCTCATTAATACAAGCGCCGCACCGCCATCATTTAGTCCAGGAGCATTACCAGCTGTCACCGCTGACGTCTTATCAAATACAGGCTTTAATTTTGCTAATTTTTCAATCGTTGTATCCTCGCGTGGCGCCTCATCCTTAGCCACGACGATAGGATCGCTTTTTCTTTGCTGAATTGTTACTGGTACAATCTCCTCTTCAAAACGACCTTCCTTATGTGCTGAAACCGCACGTTGATGGCTACGATATGCCCATTCATCTTGTGCTTCGCGAGAGATCCCGTCTTCTTTTGCAACTTCCCCTCCATAAACACCCATGTGTATACCTGAAAATGCGCATGTTAAACCGTCTGCAACGTTTAAATCGATAACTTCGTTATTACCCATTCTGTATCCCCATCTTGCTCCTCGTAAAATGTAAGGACTGTTACTCATCGATTCCATTCCACCAGCTACAATCAGTGATTGGTCACCAGTACGAATAATTTGATCCGCTAAAGTAACTGCGCGAAGCCCTGATGCACAAACTTTATTCACTGTTTCTGTCTGCACTTCCCAAGGAATTCCAGCCGCTCTTGCTGCTTGGCGTGATGGAATTTGTCCTTGTCCTCCTTGGATAACCGTTCCAAATATAACTTCTTCAACATCACTCGCGGAAATATTCGCCCTTTCAAGCGCTGCCTTAATTGCGATTCCTCCAAGTTCCGTTGCTTTCACGTCTTTTAAAGTCCCTCCAAATTTCCCAACCGGTGTTCTTGCAGCACTTAAAATAACTGTTTTACTCATGTTTCTTTCCCCCATTTCTTTTTTTAACGCCGAGCGCTCGCTCGGTATTCCTACGTTGAGAAGAGGTGCAATAATTGCACCTCTTTCTAAAGTTGTATACATTCCCACAAACTAGATTGCTTCTTTCTTCTGTCCGATAACTGAGCGTTCTAAAATCTCTGTTACGTCCAGAGTTTGAACCGTTTCTTCAACTTCTTTCGCTTTCGTACCGTCACTAATCATCGTTAAGCAATATGGGCATCCTGTACCGATAATTGACGGTTGTACAGCCAGCGCTTGTTCTGTACGAGCAACGTTAATACGAGAACCAGCCGTTTCTTCCATCCACATTAAGCCGCCACCTGCACCACAGCACATTCCCGTTTCACGGTTACGCGCCATTTCTACAAAGTTTACACCTGGAATTGCTTTTAGAATATCGCGCGGTGCCTCATATACTTCGTTGTATCTTCCTAAGTAACAGGAATCATGGTACGTAACTGTTTCTTCAATAGAATGGACAGGTTTTAAACGTCCTTCCTTCACCCACTGGGCTAGTAATTCTGTATGATGATAGACTTCTGCTTGTAAGCCGAAGTCCGGGTACTCATTTTTAAAAGTGTTATAAGCATGAGGGTCAATCGTAACGATTTTCTTCACTCCTGCTTTTTCAAATTCTTCAATGTTTTTCGTTGCCATCTCTTGGAATACAAATTCGTTTCCGAGGCGGCGCGGTGTATCACCAGAGTTCTTTTCCTTATTACCAAGAATTGCGAATGAAATGTCTGCTTCGTTCATTAGCTTCGCAAATGATATCGCAATCTTCTGACTGCGGTTGTCATACGAACCCATTGATCCAACCCAGAATAAGTATTCAAACTCTTCGCCTGCTTTTGATTTCTCTTTTACAGTTGGAACTGTTACTTCATCATCACCTTGACGCCATGTTTCACGCTCTTTACGATTCAGTCCCCACGGATTACCTTGACGCTCGATATTAGTCATTGCACGCTGCGCCTCTGCATCCATTTTCCCTTCTGTTAAAACGAGATAGCGGCGTAAATCAATAATTTTATCAACATGTTCATTCATAACTGGACACTGATCTTCACAGTTACGGCACGTTGTACATGCCCAAATCTCTTCTTCTGTAATAACATCTCCGATTAAGCTCGGATCGTAAGCGAGTGCTGTAGCTGCTGATTCTTGTTGTCCTTTTCCAGCTGCCATCATCGCTAACTGATTTCCTTGTGTATTATTAAAAGCAACAACTGGAACCCACGGTGCTTTTGATGTTACCGCTGCTCCTTTATCAGTTAAATGATCACGAAGTTTTAAAATTAAATCCATCGGTGATAACATTTTGCCTGTTCCTGTTGCCGGACACATATTTGTACAACGGCCACATTCTACGCAAGCATATAAATCAACGAGCTGATTTTGTCTAAAGTCTTCAATTTTACCAACACCGAATGTTTCTTGTGTTTCATCTTCAAAATCGATTTTTTCAAGTTTTCCCGGATTTGAAAGACGACCAAAAAACACGTTAACTGGTCCAGCAATTAAATGCGCATGTTTTGATTGTGGAACATACACTAAAAATGTTAACAAGATTAGTAAATGCACCCACCAAGAGAAATAGAACACAGAAATGGCTACGGTTTCATTTATCCCTGAGAAAACGTAAGCGATTGCAGAAGCGATTGGTTCACTCCATGAAAGCTCCTCACCGTGCCATATAATTCCCATCCCATTACCAAGTAGCACAGAAATCATTAAGCCACCAATAAAGATAAGAACAAGACCTGATTTGAAATTACGTTTTAAACGAACAAGCTTTTCAACATAGCGTCTATGGAAAGCCCAAAAGACTGCAATTAAAATAACAAGTGTGACAATTTCCTGGAAGAATGTAAATGCAGGGTATAGTGGTCCAAGTGGAAGATGTGATCCTGGTGCGAGCCCTTTCCAAACGAAGTCAATTGCTCCAAATTGGACAAGAATAAATCCGTAAAAGAACATAACGTGAATGATGCCGCTCTTTTTATCTTTCAGCAGCTTTTTCTGACCGAAAACATTGACCTTAAGAAGATCCCAACGCTCTTTAAAACGACGGTCAAATTCAATCTTTTTTCCTAATTGTATGTAGGCCATCCTCGTTCGTATAAGATATACAAACAAATATCCCGCATAAGCAATAACAGCAATGGCAGCCAGCCAATTAATGATCAGTAAGCTATTCATTTTTATGCTACCCCTCTCTTTGTAAGCCCTCTTTCTTTTTTAGAATCTTCAAAAACATATAATTTTCTGAATTTTATCCCCTACCTTCATTATATAATGAGTGAGCATTCAGTCAACAGTTTTTTGTTATACAACAACATATTTTTTAATAAAGCTGTTTATTTGGGTGAAACTATAAAGTGAAACTTTAATCAGTAGGGAGCTGTTTATGCCCTCCTGATTATTAGCCCACACCAATCGGGCTTTTACGGGCTGTTGCCTCCCGCCTGACTCCTTTGAGTAAGCCTAATTTTGAGGTAGGAGGCTTACTACCCGCAAATAGCGGGGTAAAGTGAAATTTTGATTTGTAAAAAACTGATGGTGAAAAGACCGTGAAGGAGGGAATTTACTTATGTTCTTCTTATCTCTCTTGTTAATAGGTAGCGCTCTCTGGATTACAATCGACCTTTCATATGGGAGAGTTGTTCATTTAAAGCGTGTACGTTCTCGTTCTTTCCCTTTACGTCAAAGTGATTTTCACCTTTATACATACGGAAAAGATTTGTATGACACCCTATTTACTGATATAAAACAAGCTAAACACCATGTGCACGTTTTATTTTTTATTGTAAAAAATGATGAGATAAGTCGTAAGTTTTTAAAGTTACTTATCGATAAAGCACAAGAAGGAATTGAAGTAAGACTTTTACTCGACCGGTTTGGCAGTCATTATTTATCAAAAGAAGCGATTTACTCGCTACAAAAGCATGGTGTCTCTTTTTCATTTTGTCACAAAGTAAAATTTCCTTTTCCTTTCTTTTCTGCAAATCAAAGAAATCATAGAAAAATTATAGTTATTGACGGGGAAATTGGCTATATTGGTGGATTTAATATTGGCGAGGAATATTTAGGGCATAATCAAAAGTTAGGATTATGGCGAGATTATCATTTACGTCTTACAGGAGAAGGGATACAAGATTTACAAAAACAATTTTTACATGATTGGCTCGACGATACAGGCCAAAATTTATTAGATGCATCTCTTTATTTTCCTAAGCAACAACCAGGGACCGTTCTACATCGTTTTATCCCTACTGATGGTGCCTATTTACAAAATACATTTTTACAATTAATCGAAAGCGCGAAAAAAGAAATCTTTATCGGTACACCCTATTTCATTCCTGGAAAAAAAATTATGAACGCATTATTAAACGCACGAAAACGTGGGGTTCAAATAACTATTCTCGTTCCACAAAAGGCCGATCACGCCCTCGTTAGAGAAGCAAAATTCCCATATTGCCGAAAGTTAATACAAGCTGGTTGTAATATTTACGCTTTTCAACAAGGATTTTTTCACGCAAAAATCATTATAGTAGACGATCATATTTGTGATATTGGAACTGCTAATTTTGATATGAGAAGTTTATATATTAATCATGAAATCAACTGCCTTTTGTACGATAAACACTTCATACAAGAAGTAAAAAATAAATTCCATGAAGATCTAAAAAATGCGTCATTACTTTCCTTTGATGATGTCAGCCCACTTTCCCTTATTGATAGGGGCAAAGAATGGATAGGAACGATATTTGCGTTCTTTTTATAGGAAAGGCGATGAATAAAAGAGGTGTATCCTTTATGATTATGCGGTTTGGATATGTCTCACATGCAATGGCACTCTGGGACTGTTCTCCTGCTAAAACGATGACATTTACAAGCTTTAAAAAACTCAATAAACAAGAGCGAGAAGATAAATTGTACCATGTTACAAGGCAGAATCTAGAGCATACAATACGCATCCTTCATTACAATATTGCACACGAAATTCCATTATATCGTTTATCATCTTCTATCGTTCCGCTTGCAACACATCCTGAAGTTGAATTTGATTACATTCAACTATTTGCTCCACTATGGCGTAAAATAGGAGCATTAATTCAAGAACACAATTTACGCGTAAGTTTTCACCCTAACCAATTCACACTATTTACAAGCGACAAACCACATATTACAACTAATGCAATTACAGATATGACCTATCATTATAACGTGTTAAATGCTATGGGAATTGCAGATTCTTCCTACATTAATATTCATGTAGGTGGCGCGTATGGAAATAAGGAGAAGGCAATCGAACGGTTTCATGAAAACATACAAAAACTTCCTTATCATATAAAAAGACAAATGACTCTTGAAAATGACGATAAAACATATACAACTTCTGAAACTTTGGCTATTTGCCAAAAAGAAAAAATCCCTTTCGTGTTCGATTATCATCATCACATAGCGAACCTTTGTGGTGAACCGCTAGAAGAGTTACTTCCTATGATATTTGAAACTTGGTCACATACAAATATCCCACCTAAAGTTCATATTTCTTCTCCTAAATCAGAAAAAGAATTTAGGGCCCACTCAGATTATATTGATTTAGAATTTATTAAACCCTTTTTGCACATTGCAAAAAAAGTTGGCCGTAATTTCGATATTATGATTGAAAGCAAACAAAAGGATTTAGCACTTCTCCAATTAATAAGTGAAATCTCTTCAATAAGAGGAATAAAAAGAAAAAATGGCGCAACGTTACAATGGTAATTTGTAACATTGCGCTATTTTTTCAAAAAAAAGTAATTTTCACAGTAAAAAATATCCCAATTTATATGCTATTATTTAAATTAGCATTTTCCCCCTGAGATTCAACTTTATTGAAATGGAGTCATAATATGATTAATCAAAAGAAATATGTACAATTTGTCATGATGTATATAATTATATTTTCTCTTTGGATATTCCTTATCCCTAGGAATTTAAATATAAAAGAAATTGGAATTCTCTTCTTATTTTGTTTTGCGGCACTCTTTTCTTTCTATTGCTTATATAAGGCAATTAAGAAGATGAACAGCAGTGACAAACTATTTTGGGTTTTACTACTATGTACTTGCATATGTGGACTAATTATGGAAATAACTTTATTTCTTCAGTCACCTTCTATTTATGATCAAGTCATATTCTCATATAAAGCACTACCTTTTTTCATCATACAATATATTTTGCTTTTTTCTGGCTTTGCTATAAAGTTTATAAAACATTACTCCATTAGAGGTCTTGCTCAATTTTCATTCGATAGCATCTTCATTGTTATTATGAATATTTATTTTGCCCTAACCTTTATTTTAGATATTTCTAGCTTTCGTATGTTGAAGACGGACACGTGGCTTTTGATTGGGTATTTTATCGCACAATCATTAGTAATTTACGCCGTTATTAGCCTATATAGGAGAGAACAATATTCTTCTAGTAGAATCTCATTAATTATCGGCTTTACTATCATACTTATGTACGGATATATACATCTGTTCCAATTAAACAAAGGAATGGAAACTTCTTCTGAAGTCTCTTATTTAATACATACTGCTTCGATTTTACTAATCGGTTTATCGTCCATACTGTACATTTTGGATAAACCAATGCAACATGAAACGAAAATGAAGTATTATCGATTCGATTATGTACGCTTTATATTACCTTATTTTAGTATAATCATTACTTTTTCCTTTATTGTCATTCAGCCTTGGGACGATAAGTTCATGCTAATCGGTCTAGTATTATCACTAATCTTATTATTCCTACGACAACTTTACATGTGGAAAGATAATCAAGTATTAATCGATACGTACGAACAGTTGACTACACAACTAGAAGGTGAAGTCGAAGAAGGTGCATCTGCCCTATCAAAAAGTGAACAGCGTTATAAGTCTTTATTCGAAGATCATCCTGATGCTGTTTTTTCTTTAAATATGAACGGGATTTTTCAACAATCTAATAAGGCTTGTGAAAGTTTATTTACACCCTATTATTGTGAAGTAACAAGCTATTCTCTTCTACACTTCATTGATCCCCAAGATCATGAATTATTGAAGAAATCTTTACAAAGTACAAGAGAAGGTAGACCACAAACTCTAGAAATTCGTACAAAAGAAAAAGAAGGCTATTATTATTACCTTCACATTACACTCATCCCTATTTTTATAAATAAAGAAGTTGTTGGGATGTTTGGTATAGCACGTGATATTACAACTTTATATGAAAAACAAAAACAAGTAGAGCATTTGGCTTTCCATGATGCACTTACAGGACTGCCGAATCGACGAAAATTCGAAAAAGATTTAAAAACGATTTTAAATACAGCGAAAAACGAAACTAATGACGTTGCCGTCATGTTCCTCGACTTAGACCGATTTAAAAAAATTAACGATCGACTCGGTCATGATGTCGGAGATTTATTATTAATTGAAGTGGCAAAAAGATTACGTGGATGTTTGCGTTCAAAAGATATCGTTGCCCGCCAAGGCGGAGATGAATTTACGATTCTATTACCAGATATGTACTCTGAAAAAAGTGCTTCTTTTATAGCTGAACAAATTTTAACTATCTTAAATAAGCCTTACTTTATTAAAGATGAAGAACTTTCTGTTACACCGAGTATCGGAATTGCAATGTACCCTGACTACGGAACCGATGTAACCGAATTAATGAAAAATGCAGATATGGCTATGTATCGAGCAAAGGCAAATGGAAAAAACAGATTCGTTTTCTTCTCAAAAGAAATGAGTATTGCTCAAAATGAAATACACTTCCTAGAAGGTGAGCTTTCAAAAGCACTACAACAAAATGAATTTTTCCTTGAATACCAGCCACAAGTAAACACAAAAACAAAACAAATTATCGGTTTTGAGGCGTTAATTCGTTGGAAACACCCAAAACTCGGGATTGTATCACCTGCCCAATTCATCCCTCTAGCAGAGGAGACAGGATTTATTATTGAACTTGGTAATTGGATTTTACGTACATCCTGCTTAGAAGCAAAAAAGTGGCATAACCAAGGATTTTCTCACTTAAAGGTTGGTGTAAATTTATCTGTTGTTCAATTTAATCACGCAGATTTAATATCAACTATTTCAAAAGTCTTGGAAGAAACAGAACTAAAACCAGAAGCGCTAGATATTGAGATTACAGAAAGTATCGCGATTAATCAAAATCATTCTGTAATTGCTAAACTAGAAGAACTTCAAAATCTCGGTATCCAAATTTCAATTGATGACTTTGGAACAGGTTATAGTTCTTTAGCTTATTTAACGAAATATCCAATCAATACATTAAAAATTGCTCGAGAGTTTATTTGTGGAATTACAAATAGCCCTTTAGAAGAAGCGATTATCGCTTCCATTATTACGCTATCGAAAGAATTAAATTTAGAGGTTATTGCGGAAGGTGTAGAAACAGAAGAACAATGGAAGTTTTTACACGAACAAAACTGTGACCACATTCAAGGATTCCTATTTAGCAAGCCTGTTTCTAGTAAAGATGTTTGGATGTTACTCCACGAAAAAACAACCGTCTAAGTAAGACGGTTGTTTTTTAGTACTCAAAAGGTACATCTGAAGCTACTTGTATCTCTTGATCATTATAAGAAATTACTTGATTTTTCTCTAAAACTGTATCTCCTAATGAAATACCCCATGCCATCGCTAACGTTAATAGACTACCAATAAGTAGTTTTTTCATATTCCATCACCCGCATTTTTTCTTTAAATATATCATGAAAATTTATCCACATCTTATGCAATTATGCATATTTGTTTTTTTATTTCTTTATTTTTTTTATAATTGACTCTTTTAACGTATGGTTTCCTAATATATCGAAAAAGAAGCACGCTTTTTCGTAAGCATCTTCAATTTCTGCTCTATCACACTCGAGCTTTTCTAGGCATTCACCTTTTCGATAGTATAACTGTCCAATCAATGTCATACTATTAATTCGACACGATAGTTCAATGGCTTTATTTGCGTGACAAAGCGCTTCTTCGTATTGATTGTCTAAGTATAATGCTTTTGCATGATTATGTCTCACCTTCACATCAAACTCTTTATTATCATGTAATGCCTCTAATTGTTTTAATATATTTTCAAATAACTCAATACTCTTCTTAAAATAGCCATTTTCAGCGTAAATGTTTGCAATTGCGTTTTCAATATAAAGGTTCTGATATACATCTATTCCTGCCAATTGTTGATTGAGCAATTTCTTTAATTCTAAAATACAATATTCGTAATCGATTTTTTTCAATATGTAAGCAGCTACATAATATTGCCATTGAAGAAATTGCTGAAGCTCGGGATGATATTCTTCCTTTTTCAACTCATTCCATACCTTAGTATAAATTTCTTTATATTTCTTTTGCTTACAAAGCATAATAATTCGATCTTTTAATTGCTTATTCCTCTCAATATCAGAATAAATGAGTACCTCATAAAAATGAAGAATGGGAACTTGTAACTTCGCTGCAATACCTTGCAATATATCCATACTTGGGTATACCGCGCCCGATTCAATTCGACTCACTTCCGATTGATGACATATGTTCTCGGATAACTGCTTTTGTGTTAATCCTCTCATCACCCTAATTTTCTTAATTTCACTTCCTAGTTTTTCTGCGTGCATACTTACTCACCATCCCATTATAACAATCTAATTTTTTGAGTTGTCATACCACTACAATAATGTGAATTCGACAATTTTTGATATGAAATAATGCATAATATATATAAGATTCGGCAAATTTTTCATACAATCCATCTCACATAATATAATAGACTAGTAATTTTATAGATAAATTATAGAAAATTTGCCCGTGCTTTCGTTACATTCGGTCTTCTTTATCCTTTATCAGCAGAAGCTATTCACACCCAAGAACTAGATAGAAATGAAGTAAACGTTGAAATTGCTCAGCCTAGTTTAACGATTTAAAAATTAACACAACCTCAAAATGATACAAAAATATATGGCGAAAAAGTATTTAAAGGGTGAGATAAATGAGGCTAAAGCTCAACAAAGGTGAGTGACAACTGAAATGAATGTAGATTCCCAACCTACAAATAAAGATACAAAAGAAAATAAAACCGAAGTTCGCCTTGCACAAACTTACAAAAATTATAAAGTATATGGCCAAGATCTTATTGTAAAAGTAGATAAAAATGGAGTAATTACAACTGTTAGTGGTAAAGTTGTCCAAAATTTAGACCAACAACCTAATCTTACTATAACAAATTTTTTGTCGAAAAATGAAGTAAAATCTAAATTACGCGATATACTTCAAATTCTGAGCTATGCGACTGCGACGAAACTCTCTATTGAAATACTTGTTTATAAGAAAAAAGAAGCTTACCACTCATAGGTAAACTTCTTTTCATATCCATCCCTTTTCTTCCGCAATTGTAATTGCCTCAATTCTATTTTTCGCATCAAGCTTCGTTAATACTTCAGAAATATAATTACGTACTGTACCAGGTGAAAGATAAAGTGCCTTCGCAATTTCATTTGCCGTCTTTCCTTCTTTCGCAAGTAACAATACTTCTTGTTCGCGATCCGATAACGGATTTTGCTCCTGCCATAAGCCAAACATTAGCTCCTGAGAAATCTCTCGCTTCCCTTTCATGACATTACGAATTGCTGAAGCTAAATCTTCACTTGGGCTATCCTTTAATAAATATCCGTGTACACCAGCTTTCATCGCTCTTTCAAAATAACCCGGTCGTGCAAATGTTGTTAAAATCATTACTTTACAAGAGGACTTTTCTTTTTTTAAAGTTTCAGCCACATCTAAGCCACTTTGAATCGGCATTTCAATATCCATAATACTTATATCAGGCCTTAGCGATTCGATTAATTTTAACGCCTCTTCCCCATTCGCAGCCTGCCCAACTACTTCAATATCATCCTCTAGATCAAGCAGGGCTCCTAATGCACCACGAAGCATTCGTTGATCTTCTGCAATAATAATTCGAATCATGCCCTCACCTCATCTTTTCCTGTTCTAATTACAATTGGAACTTTCACCGTTAACAACGTTCCTGGGTTAATCGTATCCAGTTCAACTACTCCATCAATAAGAGCAATCCGCTCCTTCATACCGCGAATACCGTTTCCATCATGATTTTGATTTTCCAAACCTACGCCATTATCCTCTACTTTCAAAATCAGTTCACCTTGCGATTCTAATATAGATACAATGCACTCCGTCGCCTTACTATGCTTTACAACATTCGTCACAGCCTCACGTAAACACATTCCTAAAATATTTTGTTCAATCGGTGATAACGAACTTGCACTTGTTTCTTGTTTTATTTCTAATTCAATAGTAGCAGCTTGTAAGATTGCTTTTATTTGCTCAAGCTCTTCTTCCACTGTAATCATACGCATATCCGAAATTAATTCCCTTAACTGCTTTAAAGCGGTACGAGATGTTTGTGTAATTTCCTTCGCCTCGATACTTGCGCGTTCTGGGTTCTTCACAATCAATTTCTCCACTAGCTGACTTTTTAAAGTAATAAGAGATAGTGTGTGTCCTAATGTGTCATGAAGATCTCTTGCGATTCGCTGCCGTTCCTCACGTTTTACTAAGTCTTTAATTTGTTCGTTTGCTTCGTTTAGTTGATTTTTCAACATCTTTTTCTGATTAAAATTACGCATTCCGAATGGCGTAAGAAGCATTAAAATAAACATCGGAACGATATTCACTAAACTCGGGATTGTTAGTTGATTAACATTTACAAATATAAAAGCTCCAAGCATTACAACTAATAAACCTAATAGCACACGAAACGCTTTCTTACTTGGCGCAAATCCCATCGCACTCGCCGTGAAATATCCAAACAATATCATGAAGGGATTATAAAATAAAGCAAATGAGAATGTGAGCATCATTTGAATACACGCCCACAAAATGAACGTTTTCTTAACAAAATAAAGCTGCCGGTATGTGACGGTGAAGACTATCAACATACCGATCCCTATTACAAGCTTCCATCCTGATACTTGTGTTAAATTATAGATTGGAAATAATAAATACACGAGCCACATATACGGGAAGAAACCCATCTGTTTCGGAAAAACTTCAAACCTTTTATTCTCTATCATTTATACCGCTTCCTGTCTTTTTCTTATATATATTGATACTACAACAAATATAAGGAAATAACCTCCTAGTACCGCGATATTTTCCCAACCAATCGACTTTCCAGCTACAATAGCCCATGCCCCGCTTCCGAAGTGGTATGTTGGTGTCCATTCACCAATAGATCTTAATATTTTCGGGAATACTTCAATTGGCATCCATAATCCACCGATTACAGCTAGACTCATATTTAAAATATTCGCTAAGCCAGCAGCTGCATCCGCCTTCTTAATTGAACCTATTACTGTTCCAAGGGCTAAAAATGGTGTCACGCCTAGTAATAACCATAATCCTGCACCAATCCATTGGCCTATCGTTAACTCAACATTATTAATTAATATTCCTGCCATAAAAATAACTAAGATTGAAAAAGCATTCACTACTGTTTGAGCAATAATTTTAGCTGCTAAATATGCGCCCTCTGGAAGCGGTGTAATTTTTAACAAATGTGTCCATCCTTGCCCTTTCTCCTGAGAAAGTCTCACACCGAAACTAAAAAGGGCAGTCCCTACAATACTGAAAGTCGCCATTGAAATTAAATAATGTGCTTTCCATGCATCTCCGTTTTGCGGGACTTGAACAACATTTGTAAAGATGTAATAAAACATAACTGGCATTAATAATGAGAAAAAGATGAATAATTTATTGCGGAACGTACGTAAAACCTCTATTTTACATTGCATCCATAATGCTCTCATGCGATTCCCTCCTTCTGATTTGCAACAAACTGTTCAAATGCTTCATCGAGGCTTCCACGTTCAACTGAAACGTCTGTTACAGGTAGATTCCTCTGATAAATTGCTTGTAAAGTGGCATCTGTATCTTCCGTCGTTAAAGTGAAGCGCTCTTCATTTGACTGTACTTCCGTTACATGCGGTAATTCCTTTAGTAAACTCTTAGGAATTTTTTCTTTCGAATAAAACGAGATTGTTTTTCGAGAAATCGTCGCTTTCATCTCATCCGGTGTGCCATCTGCGATAATCTTTCCGTTCGCAAATAATAAAATTCGATCTGCTAACGCATCCGCTTCTTCTAAATAATGTGTTGTTAAAATAATCGTTTTCCCTTCACTTGCTAATTTTCTAATCGTTTCCCAAAACGTTTTTCGAGATGTAATGTCCATTCCTACAGTTGGCTCATCTAAAAATAACAAGTCTGGATTCCCTGCAAGTGCCAGCGCAAAATTTAACCTTCTTTTTTGACCGCCCGACAATTTCTCACATCTTTGCTTTCGTTCTGATTCCAAGTTTGACAACTGCAGTAATGTTTCTTTCTCTACAGGATTCGTATAATAACTACGGAATAACTCGATTGCCTCTTCTACCGTGATGCTATCAATCACACTTACTTCTTGCAGCATCGCACCGAGGCTATTGCGAACCTCTCTATGCTTCGGACTCTTTCCAAATATAGAGATATTCCCTTCTGTTGGATCTTTTAACCCGAGCATCATTGAAATTGTCGTTGTTTTCCCCGCACCATTCGGGCCGAGTAATGCTACTATTTGCCCTTTATTCACATGAAATGAAACGTTATTTACTGCTTTTTTATGTTTAAATGTTTTAGAAACACCATTTACTTCAATAATCTTTTCCATCTCTCCACCCCCGCCGTTTCTTATATTTACATTGTATGCTCTGGAAAAGTTAGGAAACAGTATGATGCGTCATGACATCCATATGACAATTGTCATGTATTCTCTATGAGAGGAATCAACCCGCATACCGCACGCGAGTAGCAGTACAAAAACAAACATGATACAATCGGATAAGACATATATTCGAGGAAGGACAGTGGTTTTCATGATTATTCGTAATGAGCAAGATTTAGAAGGTTTACGAAAAATCGGCCGCATCGTTGCACTTGCACGCGAAGAAATGAAGAAACAAGCGAAGCCAGGTATGACAACGAAAGAGCTTGATTTAATTGGTAAAAAAGTATTAGACGAGAACGGTGCTATTTCAGCGCCTGAAAAAGAATATAAATTCCCAGGTGTAACTTGCATTAGTGTAAACGAAGAAGTTGCTCACGGTATTCCAGGCGATCGTGTATTAAAAGAAGGCGATTTAGTAAACGTAGACGTATCGGCAGCACTTGACGGCTATTATGCAGATACAGGTATCTCATTTGTTCTTGGAGAAGATGAAGAAAAAGAAAAGCTATGCCAAGCTGCAGTAGATGCATTTTGGGAAGCAATGAAAAAAGTAAAAGCTGGATCAAAACAAAATCAAATTGGTCGTGCTGTTTCTAACTTTGCACATAAAAGTGGATATAACGTAATCCAAAACTTAACTGGTCACGGCATTGGTCTTAGTTTACACGAAGCTCCAAACCACATTTTAAGCTACTATGATCCAATGGATAATGCACTTCTAAAAGACGGTCTTGTTATCGCTGTAGAACCATTCATCTCAATGAAAGCAGATCATATTATTGAGCGCGGTGATGATGGTTGGACATTCGTTACGCCAGACAAAAGCCTTGTTGCACAATGTGAACATACAGTTGTCGTCACTCGTGGCGAGCCAATTATTTTAACTCAACTATAATAAAAAATAGCCGTTTTGTAGATTCCTTCTACTAAAGCGGCTGTTTTTATTATTTTTAAGTATGTAACATCCCCATAAACAGAAAGCTTATAAAAATAAAAAGGTGATACATCAAAGTATCACCTTTTTAACGGGGTGAGGCTGCCCAAAAGTACGTAAAACTCTTGAACAGCCTCGTATTTTCATATGGATGCCTTACATATATCATTGATGATAATTATGAAATGCGGAAACATAGTTATCATCACATGATTCAAACAAAAGAAAAGAAACCCTATAACAGATCTCTTTTCCCTACATAATCTAAAGTTTGGGTACACTAGATTCATGCAATGTAGGAGGCTTCAGAACTGAAAGCGATCCTTCATTTAAAATGATAGCATACATATATCCGCTAAAAATATGCAAATGTGCATATAGCGTTTTTTATTTCTCAACTTACAATTATTGAAAATTAAGAAAAATAAAGGTAAGATTAAGTCGTTATCCGTCTTCTTTTGTCAGTCAGAGAGAATAGAAGAATGGGAGAGGAAAAAATGAGAAAATCACTGAAACAAAAAATAGTAAGCTCCTTGCTTGCTGTATCACTCGCCGTTAGCTTAGCTCCAATCGGACAAGCAAAAGCTGATTCCACGTCAGAAATTACACAAACTCCATCTATTACAAAACAAGTTGATGCAAGCCGTGCCCTCGAGCATATCCGTTTCTTATCCGAAACAATCGGTCCCCGCCCAGGTGGTACAAAATCAGAAGAATGGGCTTCTCGCTATGTTGGTATGAAGCTTAAATCAATGGGATATGAGGTAGAATATCAGCCCTTTCAAGTGCCGGATCAATACGTTGGATTTATCGAATCACCATTAGGGACAAAGCGTAATTGGCAAGCTGGCGCTGCTCCAAATGCACTAATTTCTACAGAAGCTGTTACAGCTCCGCTTATCTTTGTTCAAGGTGGTACAAAATTAGACGATATTCCAAATGAGGTAAACGGGAAAATTGTTTTATTCGAAAGAGGTACAACTGTAGCAGATTATAATAAACAAGTTGAAAATGCTGTTAGTAAAGGGGCAAAAGGTGTGCTTTTATACAGCTTAATTGGAGGTCGTGGAAACTACGGACAAACCTTCAATCCTCGCTTAACTAAAAAGCAGTCTATCCCTGTCTTTGGTCTTGCTTATGCTCAAGGAAATGCGTTTAAAGAAGAAATTGCTAAAAAAGAGACATCGATGCTTTCCCTAAAAGCGAGACATGAGTCTAATTTAACATCCCTAAATGTCATCGCTAAAAAGAAACCAAAAAATAGTACAGGTAATGAAAAAGCTGTTGTTGTAAGTTCACACTATGATAGTGTCGTTGGGGCACCTGGGGCGAATGATAATGCTTCTGGTACAGGATTAGTATTAGAATTAGCTCGTGCTTTTCAAAATGTAGAAACTGATAAAGAAATTCGTTTTATTGCTTTTGGTTCTGAAGAAACTGGCTTACTTGGCTCTGATTATTATGTTAATAGTCTGTCCCAAAAAGAACGTGATCGAATTTTAGGTGTCTTTAACGCAGACATGGTTGCAACAAATTATGATAAAGCAAAGAATTTATATGCAATGACTCCTGATGGATCAACGAACCTTGTAACAGATGCTGCCTTACAAGCAGGTAAACAATTAAATAATGATCTCGTTCTTCAAGGAAAATTCGGCTCTAGTGATCACGTACCATTTGCTGAAGTGGGTATTCCTTCTGCACTATTTATTTGGATGGGTGTCGATAGTTGGAATCCATTAATCTATCATATCGAAAAGGTATATCACACGCCTCAAGATAATGTATTTGAGAACATTTCACCAGAACGTATGAAAATGGCATTAGAAGTTATCGGAACTGGTGTTTATAACACCCTTCAAAAACCTGTTACTCAAACAGGTCAAAAAGCTGCTTAATACAGATCAAAAGAGGCAACCACATGTTATTGTGATTGCCTTTTTTGATCTGTATGTCGAGCTCTGCCTTCTAGCCCCTTCTGTATAAGAACCTTCCCCATGAGAAGATAAACTGCATCTTCTGTGGGAAAGAACCTTAGCCTTCGGGACTAAACAGTCGGCTCCGCTTTTCTTTATGTCCAGCTCCAACGGCTAGAATAATCGGTGGCTTCGCGCCTTCCTCCGAGGCAAAGTACGCCTCTCTGTCAGGAGCTCCATCCCCCTCCTATTCTAAGCAAGCCGTTTCCGCTTTTCTTTATTACATTTTTTCTGGTGCAGATACTCCTACGATTGCTAATGCATTTTGAAGTGTAGTGCGTACTGCTTTCATTAATTCGTAACGAGCTTTACTTAATTCTAAGTTATCTTGGTTTAATACTTTTTCTGCATTGTAGAAGCTGTGTAATGCTGCTGCTAATTCAAATGCATAGCTTGTAATGCGGTGTGGCAGACGTTTTTGCGCTGCATCTGCAACTACAGCTGGGAATTCACCAAGTTTTTTCAGTAACTCTACTTCTTTCTCAGAGGTAACAAGTTTATAATTCACCTCTCCGCCTGTAGCTAATCCTAACTCTTCACCTTGACGAAGGATACTGCATACGCGAGCATGAGCATATTGTGCATAGTATACTGGGTTTTCATTAGATGTTGATACAGCTAAGTCCATATCGAAGTCCAAATGAGAATCACCGCTACGCATTGCGAAGAAGTAACGCATTGCGTCCACGCCTACTTCTTCCATAAGCTCACGAAGTGTAACTGCTTTACCTGTACGCTTACTCATCTTCATTTTTTCACCATTTTGATACAGTTGTACCATTTGAATGATTTCTACTTCAAGAGTATCTTTATCGTAACCAAGCGCTTGAATAGCAGCTTTCATACGAGGAATATAACCGTGGTGGTCAGCACCCCAAATGTTGATTAATTTATCGAAACCACGCTCTAATTTATCGCGGTGGTAAGCGATATCTGGCGTTAAGTATGTGTAAGAACCGTCGTTTTTAATTAATACACGGTTTTTATCATCGCCGTAAGTCATTGAACGGAACCAAGTTGCGCCGTCTTCTTCAAAGATTTCCTCACGTTCTTTTAATACAGCAAGAGCTTGATCAATTTTTCCGTTTTTGTATAATGATGTTTCTGAGAACCATACATCAAACTTAACACGGAAGCTTTCTAAGTCTTTTTGAAGTTTCGCTAACTCATATTTCAAACCGTATGAACGGTAGAATTCATAGCTTTCTTCCGCATCAGCTTTCGCATAACGATCGCCGAACTCTTCAGCTAAACGTTTACCGATTCCAATGATGTCTGCACCGTGGTAACCGTCTTCTGGCATTTCTTTCTCTAAACCTAACGCTTGCATGTAACGAGCTTCAACAGAAAGAGCTAAGTTATTAATTTGGTTACCCGCATCGTTAATATAGTACTCACGAGATACATCGTATCCTGCTTTCGCTAATACGTTACATAAAGTGTCACCTACTGCCGCACCACGTGCATGTCCTAAGTGAAGATCGCCTGTTGGATTCGCAGATACGAACTCAATCTGTACTTTTTCACCTTTACCAGTATTCGTTTCACCGTATGCTTCACCAGCGTTTACGATTGTTGGGATTAAGTCCGTTAAGTAGCTATTATCCATGTAGAAGTTAATGAAACCAGGACCAGCGATTTCAATTTTTTCAATAGAAGCTTTTGCTTTATCGAAGTTTGCAACTAATTCTTCTGCAATCATACGAGGTGCTTTTTTCGCAACGCGTGCAAGTTGCATTGCCATATTTGTAGAGAAATCACCATTTGTTTTATCTTTTGGAGATTCTAATATAACGTTTGGAATCTGTTCTTCTGTTGCTAATTCTGCCCTTAATACAGCAGCTTGAATTTCTTCTTTAATCAATCCTTTTACTTGTTCTAAAGAATTCATTATTTTGCCTCCTTCAAATTAATTGTAATTGTATATCTGCCAGCTTCTTGTTCACTTAGAAGCAATGCGTACGTTAAGAAGAGTTGTCCTTTTTTCTTTTCATCCGACCATTTAAAAAGAACATTATCAGTTTTCGTTTGCAATACAAACGTACCAAGTTCACTCGTATACGTACCAGTTGTCCATTCACCTTTCACATGCGTCTGACGCATAGAAATAGCACCTGAACGCATAATGAGAACTTGTTCATCTTGAATTTTAATAATTGTTTTCACTTCGCCTTGTTCGTTCGGCTCTTGGAATGTTATATATGTACCTTGACCTTTTACATAGTATTGACCATTTGCTTCAAAAGCAACGGTTTCCTTCCTCGCCCCTTCACGGATTTCTGTTACGAAATGAACGTGTACTGGCAAGCCTGCAAGTTGTTTCTTCACGTCTTGCACACCTTTCAAATGTTATAGATATTAAATACTACTTATAATAAATCACTTTTCCTATCATATCAAAAAAAGACTCTGTCTGTCTGCTGAAAAATCAGGAAAACTCCTTTTCAAAAAATAATTCAACTTCTCTTTATTTCGTATGTTAAAATATTTTTAAAATCTGAATATTTTTTCATTTAAAGAGGTGAATCTAATGCTACCAACAAAATTAAAAAAAGGTGATGAAATAAGGATTATTTCACCATCTTGTAGTTTAAGTATTGTCTCAAATACGAACCGAGAACTTGCTATAAAAAGATTAACCGACATGGGCTTTCAAGTTACATTCTCAAAATATGCTGATGAGATAGATCAATTTGCTTCCTCTTCTATTTCTTCACGCGTTCAAGATTTTCATGAAGCATTTAAAGACCCTAATGTAAAAGCAATTTTGACGACACTTGGAGGATACAACTCTAACGGTTTATTAAAACATCTCGATTACGATTTAATTCGAGAAAATCCGAAATTTTTCTGTGGCTATTCTGATATTACCGCTTTAAATAACGCACTTTACACAAAAACAGGCTTAGTTACATATTCAGGTCCTCACTTCTCTTCATTCGGAATGGAAAAAGGGCTCGATTATACGACCGATTACTTTTTAAAATGTTTAGCTTCTAATGAGCCTATTGAAATATTACCGGCTGAAACATGGAGCGATGATTCTTGGTATATGGATCAAGAAAATCGAGAATTTATTAAAAATGAAGGATATGTTTCAATTCAAGAAGGGGAAGCGACGGGAGATATTATTGGTGGTAATATGAGCACATTTAATTTACTGCAAGGTACACCATATATGCCAAGCTTACAGGGCAAAATTTTATTTCTTGAAGAGGATAGTTTAACCGGAAAAGCTACCCTAAAAACTTTTGATCGATATTTACATTCTCTTATGCAGCAACCTGGCTTTGAACATGTAAAAGGCATTGTTATAGGAAGAATGCAAAAAGGAGCAGAATGTACGATAGAAGACATTCAAGAAATGATTGCTTCAAAATCCGAACTTACACATATACCTATTATTGCAAACGCTAGTTTCGGGCATACAACTCCGATTTTCACTTTCCCAATTGGCGGACGTGCAAAAATCATTTCTAATAAAGAAAGTTCAGCTATCACCATTTTAACGCACTAAAAAAGGAGCGAACGATTCGCTCCTTTTATGGTTTTTCTATCTTTTGCAATGCTTTTTGTGGAATTGACTCTTCCGGGATTTCAGCCCATCCTTTTCCTTGCATACCTTTTGCATAAATTTTTATAAAAGCACCCGTGTGCAATTCACGGTTCACCATTCTTTTAATAACTTGTAACTTTCCATCTTCTGTATACCCTTTAAATGTATACAAATATTCATCGTCTTTTTTCTCACCTTTATCTATAACTGCATAATAATCTTGTATTTCTTTATTTGAAAAGAAGTTGTCTACAAAAGCATGCACACCTTCTGTTTTTGTGTTTAAATAGTACGCTGTTCCACCCAAAATAATAGCGAACACAGCTAAAACTTTAATTACCAATTTCATAAATGCGCCTCCTGTTTGCACTTCTTTCTCACTAACCGTATGTCTATACCTGTATTATACGAAAAAAAGCCTACTATACTCTATCGAAATGTCTTACACTTCCCTTACATTATTGTAAGGCTTTTTCACCTTACAGCAATTTCCGGGCAAAAAGTTTTCCCGTTTAACAAACTTTTATATTATTATTGAATGATACAAATTTTTATTACAAAAATCAAAGGAGACAGTTTTCAAATGGCTATCTTGCAAGGTTTAGCACTATTACTTGTTGTACTTTGTCTATTTACACTTTTTAGTTACCGTGCTCCTTACGGAATGAAAGCAATGGGTGCTTTGGCTAATGCAGCAATCGCAAGTTTTCTGATTGAAGCATTTCACCGTTATATCGGTGGAGAAATGTTTCATAATGACTTTTTACAATCAGTAGGAGAAGCTTCTGGTAGTATGAGCGGTGTCGCAGCAGCGATTTTAGTAGCATTAGCAATCGGTGTTTCACCCGTATATGCTGTTTTAATCGGTATCGCTACTAGTGGATTCGGTATTTTACCAGGTTTTTTCGCCGGATACGTTTGTGCTTTCGTTGTGAAATTTCTCGAAAAGAAATTACCAGCTGGTGTAGAATTTTTAGCAATTTTATTTATTGCTGCACCAATCTCACGCGGAATGGCAATGCTTATGGACCCGCTTGTTAACGCAACACTCGGTAAAATCGGTTCTATGATTTCAGTTGCAACTACAGAAAGTCCTATCATTATGGGTATTATGCTTGGCGGATTAATAACAGTTATTTCTACCTCTCCATTAAGTTCTATGGCACTAACTGCAATGCTCGGATTAACAGGTTTACCAATGGCAATTGGTAGTCTTGCCGTAGCAGCCTCAGCCCCGTTGAACTTTATTTTCTTTAAACGACTAAAAATTTGTTCAAAGAAAGATACAATCGCTGTAGCAATCGAACCGTTAACACAAGCCGATGTTGTCTCAGCAAATCCAATTCCAATTTATACGACTAACTTCGTTGGCGGTGCACTTGCTGGTATTATTACATCGCTATTCCAGCTCGTTAATAACGCGCCAGGAACAGCATCACCAATTCCAGGACTTCTTGTCTTATTCGGATTTAATGACGTTGTAAAAGTAACAATCGCTGCTATATTATGTGGAATCGTTACCACTATTGTTGGATACGTTGGATCAATTGTATTCCGTAAATATCCAATCCGTTCTGCTGATGAAATTCGTGGCATTACTTCGGAAGAGAAAGTCGCATAAGAAAAAGAGCTATTCTCAAATGATGAGAATAGCTCTTTTTTATGTCATATGACATTAAGTGAAATTATATCGGCGACTCTGAACAAGTCGGCTTCACTTTTACTTTACCCAGCCGAGCAGCATTTCCCGCACGAATTTGCTTGCTGCAACTGGTGTTTGATCACTATGGTCGTAGACAGGAGCTACTTCTACTAAATCTGCTCCAACTACATTTATATTTGAATTTGCAATTGCTACGATGGAATCTAATAGTTCTTTAGATGTGATACCTCCAGCCTCTAACGTTCCTGTTCCAGGAGCGTGAGCTGGGTCTAATACGTCAATGTCAATTGTGACATAGACTGGGCGTCCTGCAAGTTTCGGTAATACTTCTTTTAACGGTTCTAATACGTCAAATTTGTATAGGTTCATACCTACTTCTTTTGCCCATTCAAATTCTTCCTTCATTCCAGAACGAATTCCGAAAGAATATACGTTTTCCGGACCAATTAAATCACACACTTTACGAATTGGTGTAGAGTGAGATAAAGGCTCTCCTTCATACGATTCACGTAAATCAGTATGAGCATCCATGTGGATGATTGCTAAATCCGGATATTTTTTTGCCATTGCCTTAAAAATTGGCCAAGACACTAAGTGCTCACCGCCGAGACCTAGTGGAAACTTATCGGCATCTAAAAGTTTTGATACATATTCTTCAATCATGTCTATGCTGCGTTGTGGGTTCCCAAATGGTAATGGGATATCACCCGCATCAAAATACTTTACTTCTTCTAGTTCACGATCTAAATACGGACTGTATTCCTCTAGTCCAATCGATACTTCACGAATACGTGCAGGGCCGAAGCGAGAACCTGGACGGTAACTTACTGTCCAATCCATTGGCATCCCGTAAATAACTGCCTCTGACTCTTCAAAACTTGGATGACTTTTAATAAATACTTTACCTGAATAAGCTTCATCAAAACGCATATTCTTTTCCTCCTTATGTGGAACTTAAGGTATCCCAACCTTTCATATTTCTCAAATTTGGAGCGCACTGCTCCTCTTTCTCGATTTACCGGGGTCTTCTGTTTCATAACAAGAAGATTATTTCATTTACAGAAGTGTAAATAGCTAGCATGCTCAAGTCTTCTGGACAAACACCTTAAATGAGCTACTTACACTTTATTTGTTCAAACTCGATTTCTTACTTAATTAAATCGCCAACAAATTTCGGTAATGCGAATGCTGCATTGTGTAATTCTTTTGTGTAGTATTTCGTTTCGATTTCGTGGAAACGCTCTTCACTTACTTCTAGTGGATCATGTTTTTTAGATCCGATTGTGAATGTCCAAAGTCCACTTGGGTAAGTTGGAATGTTCGCTGTGTATAAACGAGTAATTGGGAAAATCTCTTTTACGTCTTTAAACACAGTTGTAATTAGTTCTGGTGTAAACCAAGGGTTGTCCGTTTGAGCAACGAAAATACCATCTTCTTTTAACGCTTTAGAAATTCCAGCGTAGAAGCCTTTTGTAAATAGGTTTACCGCTGGGCCTACTGGCTCAGTAGAATCTACCATAATTACGTCATATTCATTTTCGCTTTCTGCGATGTGTAGGAAACCGTCTCCTACTTTTACTTCTACACGCTCATTATCTAATGCGCCTGCAATTGATGGTAAGTATTGTTTAGAGTACTCAATTACTTTTCCATCGATTTCAACAAGAGTTGCTTTCTTTACGCTTGGGTGTTTTAACACTTCACGAATAACACCGCCATCGCCACCGCCTACAACTAATACGTTTTCAGGGTTTGGATGTGTAAATAAAGGTACGTGCGCTACCATTTCATGATAAACGAACTCGTCCTTTTCAGTTGTCATAACCATGCCATCTAAAATAAGCATGTTTCCGAACTCTTCCGTTTCAACCATATCAAGTTTTTGGAATTCTGTTTGCTCCGTATGTAATGTGCGGTTAATACGCGCCGTAATCCCAAAATGCTTTGTTTGTTTTTCAGTGAACCATAGTTCCATCGTACAATCACGCCTTTCAATGCAAATTTATAATAGGGACATCATTAATGTCCCCTAACAAAAATAAAACAAAACATCCAAAAAGTATAGTTAAAAGTACAAAAATACCGAAAATATATTTTAGTCAGAGGGTTCTAACATATATGCAAAAAGGGTTTGCTCTGCACCAGGAAAGAAAACCCTTTCTTAAGAAAGGGTTTCTGTCTCTATTTCTACCGGTTTACGAATCGGAATTAAGATCATTACGCAACCAACTAATACAACAATTCCACCGACTAAAAACGGACTTTGTGGTGAAACTGTATGACCGATGACTCCTGATAAAATTGGAGCAATCGCGCCTCCTAACCAACGAACAAAGTTATAAACACCTGATGTAACAGATCTTTCATAAGGTGAAATATCCATTACATAACTTGTAAATAACGCGTTATTTAATCCTGATGCTAATCCTGATAGAACGATTAACACGATTTGTAACCACATGATTTTAACGAAGAATAGTGCAATTAAGAAAATCGCAAATACGAGTAAACTACCTTTTAACAATGTTTTTGGTTCATATTTACCTTCTAGCTTATGCGCTAAAATTGCTGATCCGTAAGCTAATGCTAATCCCCATCCGCAAAATACAAATCCTAATTGAATAGCAGATAAATGCATAATCAGTGGTGAATATGCTAACACGACGAAAAATCCGTAGTAGTATAACATTCCTGAAATGGCACCTTGCATAAACGGTTTATACTTCACCAGGTTAAGTAATTCACCTACGCCTGCTGCTTTACGCTTCACTTCTCGCTCCGGTTCTTTTACAAAAAAGAATACTAAAATAAATGCTAAGAAAATTAAAATACTCGTTGCGAAAAATGGGTAACGCCAAGAATGTCCACCTAATATACCACCTAACAATGGGCCACCTGCCATCCCTAAACCGATAGCTGCTTCATATAATCCTACTGCTTCATGAACTTCTTTACTTAATGCTATTAAAAGTGTCATTGCTGTAGCAAAAAACATCGCATTTCCTAATCCCCACCCTGCACGGAAAAGAGATAATTGAGCAATCGTTTGCGATATACCACATATAAATGCAAACACAGTTACAATCGCAAGACCGATCGTCATCATTCGTTTATCACCAAATCTTGATGCAAATATTCCAGCTGGTAACATCATAATTGCCATCGTTAAAATATAAGCTGTAAATAACATCTCGACTTGCCAATGCGAAGCACCAATTTGTTCAGCAATACTTGGTAAAATTGGGTCAACTACTCCTATACCTGAAAAGGCAAGGAAGGTAGCCACCACTGTAATCAATCTCCCTAATTTTTGTTTGCTCTCCATTTTGATTACTCTCCTTTTGTATTCTCTAAAAATGTAACCGCTCGACTTAAACTATCCTCTAGCTCTGCCTTCACGCGCTGCATTTGCTCCATTTTCTCGTCTAACGTTTGCACTTGTTTTTCAAGCATCTCTTTAATTTCTTGAATAACTTCACGGTCACGAGGATTCTCGCTATTTCTTCTTTGTTCCATTCGTTCTTTTAACGATAAGAAATGTTGCATTTCTTGAAGTGTAATTCCTAGCACTTCTTTCGCTTCCACAATCTTTTTAATTCTTGCAATGTCCTCATCTGTATACAGGCGAATGTTCCCCTCACTTCGTTCTGGGGGATGAATTAAACCAATTTCCTCATAATAACGAAGTGTACGCTTTGTTAAACCAACTTGCTTTGTTACTTCATCGATTTTATACATGTTTATTCCTCCCTTCACTTGATTATTACATTTTACGTTAACGTTAACTTTTATGCAACTGTTAGACTTTTGTAAATGTTTGTCCTATTCAATTGTATTTTTCCCAAGGCAGTTTCATAATGAAGAAAAAGAGATGATAAGGAGATTTTCACATGAATAAACCACTTATTTTCGCTCACCGCGGGGTAAAAGGGACACATCCAGAGAATACGATGATTGCCTTTCAAGAAGCCGAACGCATTGGTGCTCATGGAATTGAACTTGATGTCCATTTATCAAAAGATGGTGAACTTGTTGTAATTCACGACGAAACCGTCGATCGTACAACAAATGGCATAGGACTTGTTTCTGAAAAAACTGTAGAGGAATTACAAACTCTAGATGCTGGTAGCCATAAAGATCCTTCTTTCCATGAAGCAAAAATTCCAACGTTACGCGAAGTATTCATTTGGCTATCTACAACAAATTTACAACTTAACATTGAGTTAAAAACAGATGTGATTCACTATCCTAATATTGAAGAGAAAGTTGTCGCTCTTGTTCGAGAATACCATCTATCTAATCAAATTGTATTCTCATCATTTAACCATGACTCTGTTTCATTATTAGCAGAGATAGCCCCTGAAATCCCAAGGGCAATTTTATATGATACGCCACTTGCTGATCCTATTGCCGAGGCAAAACGTAGAGAAGCAACTGGATTACATCCAAATTTCCAGCTATTAACCAAAGAATTTGTACAGTTAGCACAAGAACAAGGATATGTTTTCCGTCCTTATACAATGAACGAATACAAAGATTTGCAAACTATGATTGATTATGGCGTAGATGTCATTATTACCGATTGGCCAGCACGTGCCTTTGAGCTCCTTTCTTAATTGAAGGGGCTTTTTTGTTTTCAAAATTTCATTGTTTAAAATAAACCAAAACCCTCAATACTAATACAATAATGCTTGTATTAATGAGGGGCTGAAAAAGATGGATCAAACTATGAATCCAAAACTTAAAAAATATAAACGTCTTTTCTTCACCGTAATGTTTTCTTGTGTTCTTTTTTTCGTTTTTTCCTTTTTCATTATCATTATAGCTGCAAAAATTATGGGGCCTCCCCCTGTTGCAGTTCCGCAAACGAGTGTCTTTTACGCGAACGATGATACAGTGATTGGACAAAGTAACGAAATACAAAAGCGTTACAATGTCTCTCTTGATGAAATTTCTCCCTATGTAAAAGAAGCGACACTTTCTATTGAAGACCAAAGATTTTATAAGCATCATGGCTTCGATATGAAACGTATTGCAGGTGCAATTGTTGCTGATTTAAAAGCAATGGCAAAGGTGCAAGGAGCTAGTACGATTACACAACAATACGCACGTAATCTATATTTAGATCATGATAAAACGTGGAAACGAAAACTACTAGAGGCAATGTACACTGTCCGTCTTGAAGTGAATTATAATAAAAATCATATTTTAGAAGGATATTTAAATACAATTTATTACGGACATGGCGCTTATGGCATCGAGGCTGCGTCTCGTCTATATTTCGATAAAACAGCAAAAGAATTAACATTAGCAGAAGCTAGTATGCTTGCAGGAATCCCGAAAGGACCTAGTGTCTACTCTCCCTTTTTAAAAGAAGAACGTGCTAAAGGACGTCAATCTCTCATATTAGATGAAATGGTAGAGCAAGGTTATATTACGAAGCTGCAAGCAGCTTCAGCAAAAAAAGAACCGCTAACTTTCGCCTCATTAGATACGAAAAAAGTGGCAGAGGTCGCGCCTTATTTCCAAGATGCTGTACAAGCTTCTCTTCTTCGGGATATCGGATTAGATGAGCAAGCCTTACAACGAGGTGGCTTGCGTATTTATACAACGCTAGATCCTAAGTTACAATCTGTAGCAGAACAAGCTGTCAAAGATCATATACCTGAAACAACAAACATCCAAACTGCCCTCGTCTCTATGAATCCAAAAACAGGTGAAGTGGCTGCTCTTGTTGGAGGAACTGATTATAATACGAGTCAATTTAACAGGGCTACACAAGCCGTTCGTCAGCCTGGCTCTACATTTAAACCATTTCTATATTACGCGGCCTTGGAACGAGGATTCACCCCTACTACGCGCTTAAAAAGCGAATACACTGTATTCACTTTAGGTGACGGCGTTTCAAAATATAAACCGAAAAACTATAAAGATTATTATGCAGATGATTTCGTAACAATGGCGCAAGCTCTCGCAGTCTCTGATAACATATATGCTGTGAAAACAAATTTGTTTTTAGGAGATGACACGCTCGCAAAAACAGCGAAGCAATTCGGAATTAAGAGTGCATTAAAAGATGTGCCTTCTCTAGCTCTCGGTACGTCCCCTGTAAAACCGATTGAAATGGTGAACGCTTATAGCATGTTTGCAAACGGCGGAAAAGAAGTAAAACCTATCTTTATAAGGCGCATTATGGATCATGAAGGGAACATGTTATACGACGCTCATTTGGAGAGCAATCAAGTTCTCGATAAGAGCAAAGCATTTGTGATGGAAGAAATGATGACAGGTATGTTTAATAAAAAACTAAGTAGTTATGCCGCTGTGACCGGACAATCGATGTTATCCAAACTATCAAGAACGTATGCTGGAAAGTCCGGTTCAACAGAAACTGATAGTTGGATGATTGGATTTACTCCGCAACTTGTAACAGGGGTTTGGATTGGATACGATCAACCTAAATCCATTTCAAATGTAGCAGAACAAGGATACGCGAAAAAAATATGGACCGATACAATGGAAAAAGGATTGGATGGACAGCCTAAAAAAGAGTTCAAACAACCAGCAGATGTTGTTGCTGTCGACGTTAACCCTGAAAACGGTAAGATTGCTACAAAAAATTGTCCCATTTCTGTGAAAATGTATTTCACAAAAGGTACAGAGCCAACTGAGTATTGTATGGATCACGTTGATGATAAAGAAGAGTTTGAAAAGGTTAGTGAAGAGAAGAAAAAGACGGGTTGGTGGAAGAAATATCTCCCGTGGTAAGAAAGAAGGCTATTGTCATTCTTTATCGGTAAATCGATATTCCTTATCGAATCGTTGATATATGTGAGTTACGTTAGATATATTTTCATATGCCATGGTCCTATTCACTAAATAAAAAGGATGTCACCTAGTCAAAAAACTCGACTTACGGGACATCCTTTTCTTTTATTCACCTAATAATGCGTGGCGCAATTCTTCACTAGATTCGTTCCAAATTGCTTCATTATGCTCTTTTAAGAATGTACCAAGTACTTTTTTAGATGATTCATCCATATGATCGATCATGATGTGACGCTTTAGTGATTTATCCATTTTGTTTACATGCTCTGGAAGTGATTTATATCCGCGGCGAATTTCACGATCAACTGTCATTTCACAAGCAGTTACACCTGCGTAATATGCACCGTTTGGTGTTCTTTCAATCGTTACCCAAACAAGCCAAAATGGTTTTCCGTTTGGAACTTCATCTTTATTTGTTAAAAATTTAATACCTTTTTCTACTGTACTACGCGCATGCATCGCCCCGATATCAACGAATGCAGTTTTCTCTAGTACATCGACAAATACAGGTGAAATATTTTCTAGGCTTAATGCCCCAACGCCAAACCCACCATGTCCATCTGTTGAATCATTTTTTACAATATTAAAACCGATTTTTTTCTTTTTCTCTGTCATATGTAAATTCCTCCTCACTTAAAGATTATAAAAGCCCAAAAATAGGCGCAATGATATTTTGTAAAAACACTAATACATATGGGATAACAACATTGAAAATAGGCTGAATTGTGTAATTGCTAAGCGGTGTAATAACAAGAATTAATAACGCAATTGATCCATACTTTTCATACTGTGTCATTTTCGCTCGCACATTTGCTGGTGCTAAATCTTCCACAACGCGATATCCATCAAGTGGCGGGATTGGTAATAAGTTAAATACAAGTAAAACAATATTAAGCATAATAAAAATTTGGAAAAATTGATTTAACGTCTCTCCTACTGCGGGTGGAATCGCATCTAACACACCAAACGTTATTAGGCTATACCAAATAATTAAACCAATTGCACTTAAGATAAGATTACTTATCGGTCCCGCAATAGAAACTAATATTCCCGCAAGACGCGGTCTTTTAAAGTTATACGGGTTAACAGGTACTGGTCTTGCCCAACCGAATCCAAGAATTAGTACAGCAATCATCCCGATAGGATCTAAATGAGCCATCGGTGATAACGTTAAACGTCCTTGTTTTTTCGCTGTATCGTCTCCAAATTTATATGCAACATACGCATGTGCAAATTCATGCACAGATAGCGCAATAATAATCGCCATTGCTACCAACGGAATTTGTTGCAATGGGTATCTAAATAACTGATCCATAACTCATCTCCTCTTCAATATGTCAAAAAAAGAAATTATTTGTTTTTTCGATTGTTCTTCCTCATAATCCGCTATAATAAGAGTGTAACTTACATAAAAGGAGCGATTGTACATGCCATACGTAACAGTGAAAATGCTAGAAGGACGCACAGAAGAACAGAAGAAAGCTCTTGCTGAGAAAGTAACAGCAGCAGTAAGCGAAACAACTGGTGCTCCTGAAGAAAACATCGTTGTTTTCATCGAAGAAATGTCTAAAAACCATTATGCAGTTGGCGGAAAACGCTTAAGCGACAAATAATTTCAAGTTTTTTCATAAGAAGCAGCTCTTAGCTGCTTCTTATTTCTTTCCCTCTAACAACTCGATAATTCTCTCTTTATATTTTCCCCTTCTTCCATCTTCATAGATCAAATCATGCGGATAGAATAGTTTTTGATCCGTTCGCTTCTTACCTGTAATCGCCTCAACAATATCCGATTCACGCGAAAGCTCTCTAAGTTCCCCATTCGGCATAAGAAGTAAGATTGGTAGACGTTCTTCTTCTTCTCCTGCACGATAAAAGTCATACGGTAAGTCTGATGTTGAATCAACAACTAAATAATACTCTGGATCGAGTCCAATCTTTTTAAATAAGCTACTTAATTCCATCCAATTATCTAAACCGTGCTTATCAGTAAACTCTACATATTTAAATAGATTTCTGTTCATAAAGCGGCGGCATAAGTCACTTAAAATCGGATCTTCTTCGTCTTGCCATACTTGGAAGTAATAATACATTACGTTCTCGTCTAACTTTAAATAATCCTCTACTGTTACCTCTTCTTCAAATAAAGAATAGAAATGAACAGGATGATTTTTAAACGCATAATACTTCTCATGCAGTGATTTAGCTCGGTGTAAAATCTTCGTTAAAATAACTTCTGCACTACGTGTTACCGGATGGAAATATACTTGCCAATACATTTGATAACGGCTCATAATATAATGCTCTACAGCATGCATACCACTATTTTTAATGACAACTTGATTACCGTATGGGCGCATGACACGCAGTATACGTTCCATATCAAAGTTCCCATACTTTACACCAGTAAAATATGCATCTCTTAATAAATAATCCATACGATCAGCATCAATTTGGCTTGAAATCATACTAATTGCTAATTTATTAGTAGATGTTTTCGCAATGACATCTGCTACCTTTTGCGGGAAATCCTTATCAACACGGCTTAACACACGATTAATTTCCGTATCGCCAACGATAATCTTTTGCGTAAATTTCTCATGATCTAACGAAAATACTTTTTCAAACGAGTGAGAAAATGGGCCGTGACCGACATCATGAAGTAATGCCGCACATAAACATAATAATCTATCTTCAGCATTCCAGTTCGGTCTGCCATCAAACACATCATCAATCATACGACGAATAATTTCATATACACCTAACGAATGAGTAAAGCGACTATGCTCTGCACCGTGAAATGTAAAAAATGTCGTTCCAAGCTGCTTAATACGGCGCAAGCGTTGAAATTCTTTCGTTCCGATTAAATCCCAAATAACGCGATCACGCACGTGCACATATTTATGTACTGGGTCTTTAAACACTTTTGTTTCGCTGAGTTTGTCGTTTAAATATACCACCTTCCGACATCCCCCTTCCTTTACTACATTCTTACTTTATATTATAAACGAAATAAGAAACAGAAAGAAATGAAAGACTATATTAATTCCTGTTATATAAAGAAAAATCACTTTTACCGACGTAAAAGTGATTTTTCTTTATATATTATTTTCCTAAAACAAACTCAGCAACTTCGTCTAAGATCATTTCTTTACCTAGTGGGAAGTATCCTTTGTTTAGGTCTTCATTGCTAATTGTGAATACGTGATTGTTTTTAACAGCGTTCATATTTTTCCAAATTGATTCTTCTTGGAATTCTTTTAGACGCTGAGAACCGTCACCAGTTGTAAATACGAATAAGTAATCTGGATTGTAATCGATTAAAGCTTCTTTTTGTACTTGTACTAATGGTTTATCAGTTGGTGTACCTTTAACTGCTGGTAACTTTAAGTCATTAAAGATTACGCTACCGTAACCGTAGTCACCGTATACGCGGAAAGCATTTGGATATGCAGCCATTTTCATGAATGTTGCATCACCAGTTTTAGCGATGATTTTGTCATGTAATTTGCTTGCTTTTTCATCATACTGTTTGAACCATTCTTTTGTTTCTTTCTCTTTACCGAAGATTTGACCTACTTCTTCGAATTTTGGACGCCATTGGTCTAATGGAGTTTTTAACATAACTGTTGGTGCAATTTTAGATAATTGATCATAAATCTTTTCTTGACGATTGTTTACAAGAATTAAGTCTGGTTTTGCAGCAGCTACTGCTTCGATGTTAATTTTATCGCCCCAAGCAGAACCTACTGGTTTCACGCCTTCTAATTTCTTTGCAATATGTCCATCAATTTTTTCTTGTGTTGTATTTGCAGTAATAATCGGTTTCATACCGAAAATTAATAATTCTTCTGTTGAACCACTAAGGTCAGCAATTTTCTTTGGATTTGCAGGAATTTTAATTTCCCCTTTTGCATGTTGTACAGTGCGCTCTTCAGTTTTCGCATCCTTCGCATCTGCTTTCTTTTCTTCTTCTTTGTTAGAACAAGCTGCAAATAGTACAGAAGTAACAACTAGTACCATTGCTAATAGTGACATTTTAAAATTCTTCATATTCCCACTCCTTCTAGCTGTATTTCTCTTATAATTTGCATGTAACTATAAGAAACGAAAACAACAGTTAATTAATATATATTTATTAACTGTTGTTTATAGCCCGTTCTAACGGGCGTTCAACTTCCCATCCATGGGTAAGAAGCTCAACGTCCATTAGAACTCCCCCTCTCACCTCTTTAAGAGGGAGAAATCCTATTAATTACGCTTTTTTACGCAATTGATTATTAATCATCGCTAAATCGTATGTTAAACAAATTGGTTTACAGTTTACTGGACATGGAACGATTTGAGCTTCGATTTCAAATACATTTCGAAGCGTTTCACTTGTCATGACTTCATCTGGCGTTCCTTGTTTCATTAACTTCCCAGCTTTTAATGCAATCATATGATCAGAGAAACGAGAAGCATGATTTAAATCGTGAATAACCATAACAATCGTTCTGCCTTCTTCTTTGTTTAACTTCTTCAGTAAGTTTAATACCTCAAGTTGATGAGCCATATCTAAGTATGTTGTTGGTTCATCTAACACAAGTAAATCTGTTCCTTGTGCAAGAGCCATCGCAATCCATACACGTTGACGCTGCCCACCTGATAAAGCTTCTGCTGGACGATTTGCAAACTCAGTCATTCCAGTCACTTCAAGTGCCCAATGAATGTAGCGATAATCTTCTTCTTTCAATGTTCCAAATCCTTTTTGATGAGGAAAACGTCCATATGAAACAAGTTCAAACACAGTAAGGCCTGTTGGCACTTCTGCAGTTTGTGGTAAAATCGCCATTTTCTTTGCGATTTCTTTCGTTGGCTGTTTCTCAATTGCTTTTCCATCAAGATAAACAGTACCTCGTTTTGCTTTCAAAATACGAGAAGCCGTTTTTAATAATGTGGATTTCCCACAACCGTTTGGTCCAATAATCGTTGTAATTTGTCCTTCCGGAATTTCAACTGTTAATCCATCTATAATTAACCCTTCATTATAGCCAACAGATACCGCATCAACTGCTAAAGTTGCCATACAAAAAGCCTCCCTTTATTTTGTCCTCATAAGTAAATATATGAAATATGGTGCGCCAATTACAGAAATAACAAGACCGACCGGTATCTCTGAAGTTGGTAACACACTTCTTGAAATTACATCTGCAAATAAAAGTAAGAACGTTCCTATTAATGCAGCCGTTGGTAACATAATTTGATGCTTACCGCCAACGAGGCGCCTCGCTAAATGCGGAGCCATTAAACCGATAAAACCGATTCCGCCCGCAACAGCAACAGATGCACCTGCTAAACAAACTGCAATAAATAATAATTTCCGTCTTTCCTTTTCTACGTTTACACCAAGCCCAACTGCTGTAGAGTCGCCTAAATTCATTACATTTAATATGTGCGCTTTACTAATAGCTAGTGGTAAGAAAATAACCATCCATGGGAGCACACTTAGTACGAACTTCCAATCTGTTCCCCATAAACTTCCTGCCAACCAAATCGTTGCAAAACGGAAGTCGTTCGATGTCATCTTCATAGAAAAAATTAAACTAACCGCACCAAAGCCGGCTGCAACAGCGATACCAACAAGAATTAATCGAGTTGATGAAACGCCGTCTTTCCATGCTAGTAAATAAATAATAACCGCTGCCAATATCGCTCCAACTAGCGCAAAGAATGGAAGGATAAATACAGATAAAAGTGTACCTGTTCCAACTTTCCCGAAGAAAAAGTAGACGAATACAACAACTGTTAATCCCGCTCCAGCGTTAATACCGATAATACCTGGATCAGCAAGTGGGTTTCGTGATAACCCTTGCAAAATTGCACCTGACATAGCTAATGCAGAACCAACTAATATGGCAATAACCATACGTGGCATACGAAATTCAAATAAAATAACAGATTGATCTTCTGCACCTAATCCAACCAATGACTTTAATACATCTATTGGAGGAATTTTAAATGTTCCTGTATTTAAACTTATTAAAAATACAGCAACAATTAATCCTACTAAAATCGTTAAAATAGAAATGTTCTTTTTTGTTAAGACGCTCGTCCTCACATCTTTCCTCTCCCTTCATTACGTGCTAAGTAGAGGAAGAATGGCACCCCAATTAGCGCTGTAATTGCTCCAATTGGCGTTTCAAATGGTGGATTAATAACGCGAGATAACATATCTGCACATTCAATTAGCAATCCACCTAAGACCGCAGAACATGGAATAACCCATCTATAATCTGAGCCGACAAGGAAACGAGTCATATGCGGAATTACAAGTCCAACAAATCCAACTGATCCTGCCATAGAAACCGCAGAACCTGTTAATACAAGAACAAGTACTGTTCCTATAAATTTAATTAATGTCGTATTTTGACCAAGTCCAATCGCAATTTCTTCACCAAAGCTTAAAATTGTGATATATCTCGACATCATAATTGCTATAATGAGACAAACAAGACCAATTGGTACTAACATATTAATACTTTGCCATTTCACTCCGGCAACGCCGCCTGCATTCCACATACTTACCTCTTGGGCAAGGTTGAAATACAATGCAATTCCAGATGAAATTGCCCCTAATAAAGCACTAATTGCTGCACCTGCTAAAGCTAATTTCACAGGCGTTAATCCACCTGGTGAAGAAGACCCAATACCATATACAATGCTCGCTCCAAACGCAGCTCCAATAAAAGATGCGATAACAAACATTAAATAAGGTGAATTAGGGAAAAATGCATACATAATTGCAATCCCAAATACAGCTCCATCTGTAATTCCCATTAACGATGGTGATGCAAGTGGATTTCGCGTCATACCTTGCATAATTGCACCTGATACCGCTAAAAAGGCACCTGCAACTACGCCCCCTATTGCTCTAGGCATGCGTAATTCTTGAATTACGTTATGGTGCGTTATGGAACCATCAAACTGAAATACAGCTTGCCAAACGGTCTTTAAACTAATATCTGCTGCACCAAACGAAATAGAAACTGCCATACTTAAAGCTAACAAAATTGTGCCTGCTATTAAAATAATAGAAGCAACGAGCGGTCTGCTCTTAATCTCTTTAACATTCACATCTTGCTGTTCTATACTCCTTGCGCTCGCTTCCATCCCTCAACCATCCTAACCAACAACATATATTTAATAAAATGAAATTTATTCTCAAATAATAATAAAAAAATTAGGTGAATTGACCTTTTTCCTGATAATGATTCTCAGAATCAGACACTTTCTATTCTACCTACCACGTCAAAAGACTGTCAACCATTATTTTGAAATACGAATTCATACAAAACGCTATCTTATGGACATAAAAAAAGAAGAGTAATCTGTTCACTCTTCTTTTTCTTACTTATTTAACTTTGCTTCAATTTTTACGATTAATTCGTCTTCTGTTGGAGCCGCAACTGGACGATTATTTACAAACGCGAATGATTTTTTACGACCAGGGCCACAGTAAGACTGACATGCGACCTCAATCGTTGCACATGAATCTACTTTTTTTAACTTCGGAATCAACGTTTTAACGTTCGTTGCCTGACAATCATCACACACACGAAATTCGTTTCCCATTATATATAACACTTCCTCTATTTTAAACTTTTCACAAGTACATTTTAAAATAAACACTAAATGGTATTTTACCGCTCTTTGAAGCTTGTTGCAAGTCTCCGGGCATGGCTCTATTCCTATATAAGGCTACATATTATTTATATTTTCTCCTTCAAAAGCTTCCACCATTCATAGCAAAAATTTCTTCTCTTCATCGAAATCTACCATATTTTTAAAAGCTTTGTATAAAAGCTTTTTTTTTTGCCCATTATAAAAATAGGAAGTTCATAAAAAGAAAGGGAGTTGAATCTATGAAAGTAAGACAAGATGCTTGGACAGACGAGGACGATTTATTACTTGCTGAAACGGTGCTTCGCCATGTTCGAGAAGGAAGTACTCAATTAAATGCATTTGAAGAAGTAGGAGATCAGTTAAACCGCACATCCGCTGCTTGTGGTTTCCGCTGGAACGCTGTCGTTCGTTATAGTTATGAGCAGGCTCTTCAACTAGCAAAAAAACACCGTAAAGATAAAATGCGTGCTGCGAGCGGTGAACAAGCGAAAAAACGTTTACTTTATACACCAACAGCCTCAGGATCAATAACTGATTACGAGGAACTAATGCCAAACGAAACAGCTGTCCAATATAAAGAAGCTAGTCCATATCAAGAACCGACTGTTCCTACTTCAAAAAGTTCAATAACAATGCAAGATGTTATTTACTTTTTACAAACAGTTGGATCTTCAAATATAAAAGTAACAGCTCTTGAAAACGAGAATACGAGATTGAAACAAGAAATTAAAGCGCAAATACTCCGAAATGAAGAACTAGAGAAGAAACTAGAAAAATTAGAGCAACAATCTCATACTGTACAAGAAGATTACGAAACACTTATGAATATCATGAACCGCGCTCGCAAATTGGCAGTAATGGATGATGAGGAACGCTCACAAACATCTTTCCGAATGGATCGAAATGGTAATTTAGAAAAAATTGCAGAATAAAAAGGATGCAGGCAATGCATCCTTTTTATTCTTTCACTTTATATCCGAGAAAACCCCTCATTTTTTGCTATAATAGAGATTGTCATTTTAAAGATAAGGGGTTAGTTATATGAGCAATTCCCGTTCAATTTTATCTCAGCCAGAGTGGCGTATTGTAGATCAGTCTAGTTTAGGACCGACATTCCATGCCTTGCAATCATTCGCAATGGATGACACATTATGCACAAGTATTGGGAATGGCGCATCCGCTGCAACAATGCGTTCTTGGGTTCATCACAATACAATCGTTCTCGGCATTCAAGATTCACGCCTACCACACTTAGAAGAAGGTATTTCCTTTTTAAAAGAAAACAACTTCAATGTTATCGTTCGTAATTCCGGTGGACTTGCGGTCGTACTTGATGAAGGTGTGTTAAACGTATCACTTTTATTCCAAGAAACAGAAAAAGGTATCGATATTGATCTTGGATACGATACAATGTGGCATTTAATTAAGGAAATGTTAAACGATTACGACGTTACAATCGAGGCAAAAGAAATTGTTGGTTCTTATTGTCCTGGTAGCTATGATTTAAGTATTCGCGACCAAAAATTCGCAGGTATTTCTCAGCGCCGTATTCGCGGTGGGGTTGCTGTACAAATTTACTTATGTGCTACAGGAAGCGGGTCGGAACGCGCTGCGCTTGTTCGCGACTTTTACAATGTAGCAATTCAAGGCGAAGAAACACGCTTCACGTACCCTGAAATTGTACCGAGTACGATGGCCTCACTCTCAGAATTACTTGGTGAAACAATTACAGTACAAAATTTAATGATGCGTCTTTTAAAAACATTACAGCAATTCGCTCCAAAGTTAACACCATCTCAATTAACAATAGATGAGATTCCTTTATATGAGACGAATTTGCAACGTATTATTGATCGTAATAATAAAGCACTTGGTTTAGAAAAATAAAAAAGACCACCCGCATTTCAAAAGAAATAGGGTGGTCTTTTTTCATATTAATTCATTATAGAATTAAAGTGCTTGAGCTGCTGTAATTAAAGCTAACTTGTACACTTCTTCTTCGTTACATCCACGAGATAGGTCATTTACAGGCATGTTTAAACCTTGTAAGATTGGTCCTACTGCTTCGAAGTTACCTAAGCGTTGAGCGATTTTGTAGCCGATATTACCAGCTTCTAGGCTTGGGAATACGAATACGTTAGCATCACCTTTAATTGTAGAACCTGGAGCTTTCTTCTCAGCTACAGATGGTACGAATGCAGCATCGAATTGGAATTCTCCATCTAAAGTTAATTCAGGAGCCATTTCTTTCGCAATGCGAGTTGCTTCCACAACTTTTTCTGTTTCTGGAGATTTCGCAGAACCTTTTGTAGAGAAGCTTAACATAGCAACGCGTGGGTCAATGCCGAATAGTTCAGCAGTTTTCGCACTTTCGATACCAATTTCAGCTAAATCTTGGCTGTTTGGTGCAATGTTAATTGCGCAATCAGCGAATACATACTTCTCTTCTTCACGTACCATGATGAATACGCCTGAAGTTTTTGTAACGCCTGGTTTTGTTTTAATAATTTGAAGTGCTGGACGAACTGTATCAGCTGTAGAGTGAGCTGCACCACTTACTAAACCTTGTGCTTTGCCCATGTATACAAGCATTGTACCGAAGTAGTTTTCGTCTTTAAGGATTTTGCGAGCATCTTCTTCTGTTGCTTTACCTTTACGGCGTTCAACGAAAGTTGCTACCATTGCATCCATTTCTTCGTATGTAGCTGGGTCGTAAATATCAACGCCCGCTAATGTTAAGTTCATGCTAGCAGCTTTCGCGCTAATTTCTTCTTTATTACCAACTAAGATTGGTTTTACTAACTCTTCTTTTGCTAAACGCTCTGCAGCGCCTAAAATTCTTTCATCAGTTCCTTCAGGAAGTACGATAGAAATGCCTTTTCCTTGAACTTTTTCTTTTACTGTTGTAAATAAGTTGCTCACGAATAAACCCTCCTACATATGTTAAAAAAACTCTATCTTTAAGAATACTGCTTTTCCTCTATATTTTAAACTTATAGCTCCCAAAAAATAGATAAAATAAAAATGATTATATTTTCATAAAATTCAGCCGAAAAATAAAGCCTACTTAATCCTTATTTTCTCCCGTTTTTGAGTAAATATAAATGTGACAATTTTATGCGCCGAAACTTTATGTAGATGTTTTTAACCCTATATATGCTATAGTTAACGTGTAAAATATCATTAACTGAGGTGAATAGAATGAGTGAAGCAACAACAACGTTAGATGGCTGGTATTGTTTACATGATTTACGTTCTATTGATTGGGCAGCATGGAAAACATTATCTAGTGACGAACGCGGACAAGCTGTGTCTGAATTTTTAAATGTCATTGAAAAATGGAACGAAGTAGCTGCTGCGAAAAAAGGCAGTCACGCAATGTATACAGTTGTTGGCCAAAAAGCAGATATTATGCTTATGATCTTACGTCCAACAATGGAAGAATTAAATGAAATTGAGACAGAATTAAATAAAACAACATTAGCTGAATATTTAGTTCCCGCATACTCTTACGTATCTGTTGTTGAACTAAGCAACTACCTTCCAGCTGATGAAGATCCATACCAAAATCCACAAATCTTAGCTCGCTTATATCCTGAGTTACCAAAAGCAAATCATATTTGCTTCTATCCAATGGACAAGCGTCGCCAAGGTGATGACAACTGGTACATGCTTCCTATGGAAGAACGTAAAAAAATGATGTACAGTCACAGTAAAATCGGTCGCCAATACGCAGGGAAAGTACGCCAAGTAATTTCAGGATCAGTCGGATTCGACGATTTTGAGTGGGGCGTAACATTATTCGCTGACGATGTTCTTCAATTTAAGAAGCTTATATATGAAATGCGCTTCGATGAAGTAAGTGCTCGTTACGGTGAATTCGGTACATTCTTCGTTGGGAACATTTTACCAGACGAAAAAGTAGAGAAATTTTTACACATATAATAATGAAAAAGGAACGAATTTCGTTCCTTTTTTATTATCCTCTATATTTACCCACCAAAAACTTCTTTTCTCTGCAAATTTGAACAAAAATCGACAAATTCTTTTCAAATTTCTTGTAAGATTGTAACCTTTTTACATCCAAATTTATGCTAAAATGGTACGAGCTATATGCTAATAACGATGCGAAGGTGATAATGTATATGAAGAAAATCTTGTCTATTTTACTAGTGTTTCTATTGTCAATTTCTTCCTCAGGAGTAACAACATCCCATGCAGAAGAAAAAATACATATAGAGGCAGCTGCTGCACTTCTATTTGATGCAGATACAGGAAAAATACTGCATGAACAAAATCCAGATGAATTACTAGCTATCGCTAGTATGTCAAAATTAATTGTTGTTTATGCCGTATTAGAAGCAATTAAAGAAGGAAAAATCACTTGGGATACGAAAGTAAACATTTCTGATTACGCTTATGAAGTTTCACGTAATAATGAATTCTCTAACGTACCGTTCGAAAAGGGACGCCAATATACTGTGAGAGAATTATATCATTCTATCGTTATCTTCTCTGCGAATGGATCTAGTATTGCTTTAGCAGAATTACTTGCAGGCAGTGAGAAAAACTTCTTAAATCTTGCAAATGAACATGCAAAAAAACTAGGGTTAAAGAAATATAAATTTGTAAACGCTACTGGGTTGAATAACGCTGATTTAAAAGGGAAACATCCTGAAGGAACTGATCCGAATGGAGAAAACTCTATGTCAGCTCGCGATATGGGTATTCTTTCAAAAACAATTATTACAAAGTATCCAGAAATGCTAGAGGATACAAAACAAAGATTTAGAAACTTCCCAGATAATCATCCGAAACCAATTCGTATGGAAAATTGGAACTGGATGTTACCAGGTGCTGCTTTCTCTTATGAAGGAGCGGATGGTTTAAAAACAGGAAGTTCTGATACCGCTGGATATGGATTCACTATTACAGCAAAACGCGGTGATTTACGCCTTATTTCAGTTATTATTAAAACGAAATCAATGGACGAACGTTTCACAGAATCTCGCGCATTAATTGAATACGGGTTTAATAACTTCGAAAAACAGAAATTAAAAATAGATAAAAATAACAAAATTTCTGTAGTAAAAGGAAAAGAAGACTACGTAACAGTTGTACCAGAAAAAGAAGTGACAGTAGTTACTGCAAAAGGTAGCAAAGCACCTTACAAAATTTCTACTGAAGCGGATAAATCACTCGCTGAAGATGGACATTTAGTTGCTCCTATTAAGAAAGATGCAAAGGTCGGTTCCATCGTTTTAGAACCAACTGATAAATACGGATTTTTAGATGGAAATAAAAGTATGAAAGTTGCTGCAAAAACGACAGAAGAAGTAGAAAAAGCAAATTGGTTCGTATTAACAATGCGTTCCGTTGGTGATTTCTTCTCAAATTTATGGTCTAAAATGTTCTAATGAAAAAGCTAGCCCACGCTAGCTTTTTTTCTTTCCCCCTCTAAATGTAAAACTTCGTTTGGTTGTCATATCTGAGTCCTTTTTCTCATACGTATGAACTAGTAATTGTTCCACACTTCATCTAGAAATAACCTCTTTCCAAAAGGTATTCCAAAAAGAGAGGTGACACATAATGGGTGTTATTGCTTATAACGAGGAAGATGTAAAGTTATTAGCTAGACTGATGCGTGCTGAAGCCGAAGGAGAAGGGCAACAAGGAATGTTGATGGTCGGAAACGTTGGGGTAAATCGGGTCCGCGGAAATTGTTTAGATTTTAAAAAAATACGTAATTTACGTCAAATGGTTTATCAAAATCCTGGTGGTTTTGAGGCAACGCAAAAAGGGTATTTTTATCAACGAGCAAGGGAACAAGATATCGCCTTAGCAAGACGAACCATTCAAGGGCAACGTTTTTGGCCTGCCAACTTTTCCTTATGGTTTTTTAGACCTGAAGGCCCTTGCCCACCAACTTGGTATGACCAACAAAATTCTGGCCGCTTTAAAAAACACTGTTTCTTCCAACCATCTGGTGAGGATTGTCCTGGCGTATATTAAGGAATGAAAATGAGGAGGGATTTTTGAATGGCACAGCAACAAAACCCATACTACGGAACAGGTTTTTATCAACCATCTGGAACTTATGTGCAACCGCAACAAATGACTCCTGGGCAACAGCAACAGCAACAAGCGATGCAACAACAAGTTGCTCAGGCTCAGCTTGCAGTTTCTCAAGGGATGTTACCACTAGAGCAATCGTATATCGAAAACATCCTTCGTTTAAACAAGGGTAAGCCAGCTACAGTTGTAATGACTTATGAACGTGGTAGTTCGCTTGGTACACAATCTTATACAGGGATCATCGAGGCAGCTGGCCGTGATCATATCGTTATTAGTGAACCGAAATCCGGAAAACGCTACTTGCTACTAATGATTTACTTAGATTATGTAGAATTCCCAGGAGAAATTACGTATTTACCTAGTCAACAAGCAACTTATCCTCCAAGACCATAAAAAAAGCTGGCTCCTGCCAGCTTTTGTTTTTTATAATCCTTTTACAACTGCAGTTCCTACTAGAATCCAAGCCACAATAAATGCCACACCACCAAGAGGTGTAATTGGGCCAAAGAACTTAATACCTGTCGTACTTAATGCATACAAACTGCCTGAGAACATAATAATCCCAGCTACCATTAGCCAACCAGCAGTAGTTAAAAGTGATGATTGAATCTTATCCATCAATAAAGCTACTACAAATAGTCCACCCGCATGAAACATTTGATATGTAACGCCTGTTTTCCAAACTTCTAACATTTTTGCAGAAATTTTATTTTCTAAACCGTGTGCTCCAAAGGCTCCTAACGCAACAGATAGCCCCGCTGCAATACAACCTAGTAAAAAGAAAATTTTCATCTTAATTCCCCTTTTTTACTTTTATCATAAGCAATTTTTTCATATAAGCCAAACGATTTTGCTTTTAAAAATCCAATAAAGAGTTACCGTTTGCATCATCTTCTTTTATATATACTGGCTCTCCAGAAATCGGCATAACTGGTTGAACTGTTGTCATAGGCTGAGATCCGATTATTTGTGATTGAACTTGTGGCTCTCTATACGTATGCGATTCAACTTGTTCATCTAATAATAGATCACATAATGCTCGCACAACTAATAAATGTTCTTTAGACTTTTGCCCTTCACTACTTTTTGCCTTTGCAATTTCATTCGCCATTTTATTTAAAACCTTGTCGCTAGATATTTGCATTCCTTATCACCTCGTACTTTGTAATTCTTTCTCAAATTGCCCCAGTTTCTGTACTGAACCAAATACTATTATCATATCACGTTCTTGCAGTTTTTCCTGCCCCGTTGGATTATGAATAATATTTCCATTCCTTAAAATAGCTAAAATTGTTACATCAAACTGATTTCTTACATCGCTCTCTAATAATGATTTACCAACTAATATAGAATCTTTGCCAACTAAAATTTCTTCAATGACAAATGACTGTTCTACTCCATATAAAACTGTATCAATATAATTAACTGTTAATGGATTCGCAATACCTTTTGCAATATGAATTCCTGCCATACTAGACGGATTAATAACCTTATTCGCGCCAGCACGCCGTAACTTCTCTTCTGTTTCTGGCTTTTCAGCTCTTGCTACAATTTTAATTGCATCGTTCAATCCTCTTGCTGTTAATGTAATAAATACATTTTCAGCATCATTTGCTACGATAGCAACTAGACCAGCCGCCTTTGAAATTCCCGCGTTATGTAATACGTGATCTTCCGTTGCATCTCCATTTACATATAAAAGCTTTTCCTGCTCGAATATACTTTCATCTTTATCCACAACGACAAATGGAATTTTCTTCTCCTGTAATTCATGTACAACTTGAAGTCCTACTCTACCACACCCACATACTATAATATGATTTTGTAACTGTGCTATTTGTTTATCCATCTTCTTCCTCCGCACTGCATGAAATAAATTCCCTTCAATAATCATAGCTGCTACTACCCCTATTGCATACGTAACAATACCGACGCCAACAGGGATAATAAGAAGTGCAAATAATTTCCCCGCCTGCGTTACAGGAACGGCATCTCCGTATCCAACAGTTAATACAGTAATCATTGTCATCCAAAATGCTTGAAATAAACTAATCTCTTCAATTGTCATAAATCCTAATGTTCCTAGAAGTACAACAGAGGTCATACATATAACTGCTATCCATAATTGCTTGCGTGCATTCATATCGTGTTTCAACTCTTTTCTCTATCTACATTCTTTGCCAGTGGAAATGAAATACGTATATACTAGATACGTAATCTATGAAAGAGGTTGATATAATGAAGATATTTCTTTCCGCCTTACAATGGGCACTATTTATTTTAGCTGGAAGCCTTATTGTACCAATTAGTGTCGCAACTAGTTATGGTCTCGATGGTGCTGAAGCTATCGCATTTGTACAAAGAACATTATTTGTTCTTGGCTTTGCCGGCCTACTGCAAGCTATATTTGGTCATAAACTTCCTATTCAAGAAGGTCCTGCAGGCCTTTGGTGGGGAATTTTCTCCCTTTATGCAAGTTTAGGTGTCGTATTATTTGGATCAAGCAATGAAACGCTTAAAGTTCTTCAGTACGCTTTCCTATTAAGTGGAATTATTTGTATTATTCTTAGTGTGTTTGGACTTATCGATAAACTAGTTCGTTACTTTACACCGACAGTAATTGGAACATATTTATTCCTTCTTGTCGCACAACTTAGTGGCTCCTTCTTAAAAGGCATGTTTGGTCTTGATGGACAACATACAGAAGTACAGGCTAACGTATTTATTCTTTCACTCATTGTTATTTTACTATCTTTTTTCATTATGAAGCTACCTATTATTGGACAATATTCCGTTCTTTTCAGTATCGTCTTCGGCTGGATATTATTCGCATGCTTCGGATTATCTAATCCAGTAACACCTGTGACAGATATAATTCGTCTTCCATCTCTATTTGTTTTCGGCATGCCTCGCATTGAATGGAACATGGCAATTACAGTAATTTTCGTCACACTACTACTTCTAACAAATATGTTAGCAAGTATTCGCGTTGTACAAAAGGTTGTTTCTAAGTATGAAGAAGATGCCGCTCCAAATCGTTTCAAACAAGCTGGCATTATAACAGGAATAAATCAATTACTAGGCGGCCTATTTTCAGCCATTGGTCCTGTTGCCATTTCTGGATCAGCAGGATTTATCGCAACGACAAATATTTATAAACGCCTTCCATTTATGTTAGGGTCAAGCTTTATCATTCTTGTTAGTATATTCCCAAAGATTACTTCATTCTTTGCAGCAATCCCCGTTGCAGTTGGGTATGCTGCGATTTATCCTGTATTTGCAAGCATGATTGGTCTCGCTTTTCGCGAATATAACACTGTACAAAATAAAGAACAATTATTTAAAGTAGCAGGTCTTTCAATATTTACAGGAGTGGGAGTTATGTTCATTCCGGCAGGAGCATTTTCTACGCTACCACCATTTTTAGCATCATTTTTAAGTAACGGTCTCGTTCTTGGGTCTGTTATGGCTATTTTGCTGGAAATACTATTTTCGCGTTCGAACGAAAAGCAACTATCGTAAATTGGAAAACTTCCATTATTGCACTCTACCTTTAGAGTTGTTACGATAATGATAAATTATCATGGGCAACACGCTCATGATAATTTATACTAACAATGCAGAACCTTTCTTATCTTCATGCAAAGAGGTTCGATGTCTTACTATATATATTCCCCAATATCTTCATAAAAATTTATTTCTATTCCAACAAAGAAAGGAATTTTCTATATGACTTATAAAATGATTGTTTTAGATTTAGATGATACTTTATTACGCGATGACCATACCATTTCACCTCGTACGAAAGAGGCTTTAATGACAGCACAAGAGCAGGGGGTCAAGGTCGTACTTGCTTCAGGGCGTCCAACGTTTGGCATGCGCAACGTCGCAAAAGAACTTCGTTTAGAAGAATACGGCAGCTTCATTCTATCTTTTAACGGCGCAAAAATTATTAACTGTAAAACAAATGAAGAAATCTTTAGTAGTACGCTATCTCCTGAAATCGTTCACAACCTATTTGAAATTAGTAAAACTGAAGGTGTATGGATTCATACTTATATTGGCGATGATATCGTAACAGAAGAAAATAATCCATACACTGAAATTGAAGGCGAAATTACTGGTATGCCAATTGTTGTAGTAGATGATTTTAAAGCCGCTGTAACAGAGCCTGTAATAAAAGTATTAATGAATAAAGAAGCTGAACGTCTTGTTGAAGTAGAAAAGAAACTACAAAAACAACTAGAAGGCCAATTAAGCGTTATGCGTTCAAAACCTTTCTTCTTAGAATTTACTGAATATGGTGTTACAAAAGGAACAAGTCTAAACCAACTAATCCAAAAACTTGGTATTAAGCGTGAAGAAGTTATCGCAATGGGTGATAGCTATAACGACCAAGCAATGATTGAATTTGCTGGTCTTGGCGTTGCAATGGGCAATGCACCAGATGATATTAAAGAAATTGCGAACTACGTGACAGACACAAATATGAACGATGGTGTTGCAAAAGTTGTAGAGAAATTCGTTTTAAAAACGGAAGTACTTGTTTAATATTTTCATTCATAAAACCTATTTGAAGTCAAATACTTCAAATAGGTTTTTATTTAAATTACAACGCTTTTGTGACTATATTTTGAACTTTGCACTATTCTCGTAGTGTAAACTTTCTTTTTGTATATAATGGAACAAAATAGACTATTTTATTTTGAAAAAGAATACAAATTTACTATAAACAAGCATTCATTAAAGGAGGCTACTTCATGTTATCTACACCAATCGGACGATTACGAGCAATCGGACTAGTTGAGGGGATTTCTTTCCTATTACTATTATTTGTAGCAATGCCGTTAAAATATTTCGCAGGATTTGCAACAGCTGTTAAAATTACAGGTATGGCTCATGGCGTTTTATTTATTCTATTCATATTTGCAGTAATTCAAGTAACAATCGTACATCGCAAATCAATTTTATGGGCACTTGGTGCACTTGTTTCATCAGTTATCCCATTCGGTACTTTTGTACTAGATGCAAAATTAAAAAATGAACAATAATAGTAAAAAGGTAGTTAACAATTGTTAGCTACCTTTTTTGCGTTCATATATTCGGAATTTGCCAATCGATTTCTTTTTCATCCATGTTAGATAGAATCTCATTTACTTTAGAGTATGGCTTACTACCAAAGAAACCTCGTCTTGCTGATAATGGACTTGGATGTACAGATTCAATAATATGGTGATTCGTATTCGTAATTAACTTTTTCTTCGCCTGCGCGTGACGTCCCCACAGTATGAAAATAACTGGCTTTTCACGTTCATTTAATAGCTCAATTACGCGATCTGTGAAATGCTCCCATCCTTTTCCTTTATGAGAGTTTGCTTCACCTTGTCGAACTGTTAATACAGTATTTAATAATAAAACTCCTTGCTCCGCCCACTTTACTAAATAACCGTTATTCGGAATTTCATAACCATATTCATCTCGAAGTTCTTTATACATATTTAACAATGACGGCGGTGTTTTAATACCAGGTTGTACAGAAAAGCTTAAACCATGCGCCTGATTCGGTCCATGATATGGATCTTGTCCTAAAATAACAACCTTTGTATTTTCATAACTTGTATACTGAAGAGCGTTAAAAATATCTTCTACCTTTGGATAAATCACATGCTCCTCATACTCTTCTTTTAAAAAGTTAGCTAAATCTTGATAGTATTCTTTCTCAAATTCTGGCCCCAGTAATGGTCCCCAATCATTCTGCAAAATGTTTTCCATACTTTCACTTCCTGTCCAATTAATTCACCATATCCTGCCTTGTAAATACTACAAACGAAATAATAAGGGAAACAACTGCCCAAACAGTTAAATTCATTAAAGAAAATCCCATCGATAAACCTTGTAATGCAGGTAATTTTCCTGATAAATAATCCGTTAACGTTAAGTTCACACTAAAAATATATTTCGCACCTTCCCAAGATGTTGCAAATGAGCTTAAAATGCCTCCTGCAATTAATGCGGCTAGCATAACGCCCATACCAGCTGGTGTATTACGAATTAAAACAGAGACCATAAATGATATAGTTCCGACAACGATAGCGACAAACCAAGCTAATCCATACGCCATTAAGATGTATTGCCACTGCGGAATAAGATGTACAAAATTCGTATTTAATGTCTCCTTATCAATGACGAATCCTGTTAAAACAGGCAAGTTCCATCCAGAGTATCCAAATACAAGCCCGGATAATACGTAAGCAAACAAACCTACAAGAAGCAGTATGAGTGAAATGAAAAATAACATCGTCACGTACTTACTAAGAAGTATTTTCCAGCGCCGGATCGGCCGCGTAAGTAACATCTTCATCGTCCCATCACTTCGTTCTCCTGAAACAATATCAATAGCGACAATCATTACAAGAAGCGGAATAAATAATGTAATTCCTTGCTCAATAAATGCCCTTACAAAAGTCGGTGCGCCCGGCGCCATCGGGTTAATATCATGATCTAAATAATATTGTTGTTGCTCCACTCTTACCTTTAGCCAATCACGCCATTCTTCTGGCAATCTAGAGTTGTTCAAACGGTTCTGTGAATCAACAATTTGTTGTTGTAATGAAACTTTCCAATCCGTTGTACCGAGCCTTTTTTGCGTCGTTTCTATTTCACGATACTGAGCATACACGAAAAGTGGGATCAAGATTGCTAAAATAAGCATGACAACAAAAATACGTTTCTTACGATAAATTTTCTCCGATTCATTTAAAACTAGATTCGCAAATTCACGCATGCTGCTCACCCCTTGTGAGTTCAATAAATAAATCTTCTAGCGTAAATACCAGTTCCTTAACGCTATGCACATCTATCCCATTTTCTACAAAGAGTTTATTCCAACTACTTATAGATGCAATATCCATGCGGCATAGTAATCGGTCATCTTCTATACTCACTTCCCTTACTTCCTCAGCCAATTCAAGCATATTTTTCGCCTTAGAGATCGGTGTAACAATCCATTCTACACGATCACTTGCTGTTTTAATTAACTCTTCAACCTTGGCAACTGTTATCATTTTTCCTTTATGAATAATAGCAACACGATCGCATATCATTTGTACTTCACTTAGCAAGTGACTTGAAATAAACACACTCATATTTTCTTCTTTCACAAGCTTATGTATAAATTCCCTAAGTTCTCTAATTCCAGCTGGATCTAAACCATTTGTTGGCTCATCTAATATGAGCAATTTGGGATTTCCAAGAAGCGCCTGGGCAATTCCAAGGCGCTGTTTCATACCGAGTGAGTATGTTTTTACCTTGTCGTGAATTCTTTCATCCAAATGAACCATTTGAGCAATTTCAAGAATACGTTCATCTGATATACCACCTAGCATACGAGCAAATTGTTTTAAATTTTCCCATCCAGTTAAATATGTATACAGTTCTGGGTTTTCAACGATACTCCCTATTTGACGCATCGCTTCTCTGAAATTTTCCTTAATAGAATAACCACCTATAGAAATCGTACCTTCTGTTTCTTTAATCAATCCAACTAACATTCGAATTGTAGTCGTTTTTCCGGCACCATTTGGCCCTAGGAAGCCAAACACTTCCCCTTGTTTTACATCGAAGGAAATATTCTCTACAATTGTCTTCTTTCCAATTACCTTCTTCACGTCTCGTACAGAAAGTATCGTCGTCATTTTACCCCTCCTTGTTCTAGTTTTAATTTACTCACAACATTTTGAACTAATCGGTCCGCCATATATGTATACCCTACTTCATTCGGATGGAAATGATCGGAGTATAATAAATCTTTTCCACGGTTTTGGAATAAATCAAATGTCGGTGTAATATACACATTTTTATTATTTATCGCCAATTTTTCTAAAGATGCATTCCAATCTACAACAATGTTTGAAGACCCTTTTAAATCTTCTACATCTTCAAAAGGATTATATAAACCTAGCCAAAAAATTGGGCTGTCTGTATTTAACTTACGAATTTCTTCTATTATTTTCTTCGCTTCATTTTGGAACGTCGCTGTATCAGGACGGTATGTTTCTAAATCTATCTTTCCAAGCGATTCCCAGCCTGGAAATAAATCATTTCCTCCAATTGTTAAAACGATTACATCCGCTTGCTTAATTGAATATTGAGCGCCACTACTCTCAATTTGTTTTAATAAGTCAGGCATTTTCGCACCACTAACAGCTAAGTTTGTTAATGCAACCTTTTGCTTATAATCTTTTTGTAAATCCTCTTTCATACGCCCAATATAGCCAATTCCTTCTTTATCACCAACACCGCGTGTTAATGAATCACCTAAACTAACGACTTGCAATGTTCCGGTTTTCTTTTTCTCTTTTGCTACTACATCCGTTTTCTTAATTAAACTTGAAGCTTTCGGATTTAATACATCATTTACACCTGAAACAAAGCCATATGCAAATAAACAGAAAGATGCAATTGTAATGAGTAGAGTTACTTTTACTACTTTTGATCTCATATCAAAACCCCTTTTAGCCCTCATAGATTGTCCATAATTATACCAAACGCAATTTTGAAAAGCGATTTTCACACCTTATCTATTATGTTGTTTCCCTTTGTACTAATTCTGGCAATAACTCCACGTGCTTTACATCTATTTGCTCTTCATTAATCTTTTCATATAATAATTCAAATGCCTTCACACCAACATTTTTACTACAATATGAAATCGTCGTAATGCCTAAAATGTCTGCCACATCTTGATCATCACAACCGATAATCGTAATATCTTCTGGAATACGAATTCCTTGTTTTTTCGCCTCCGTTACCATTCCCGCTGCAATATGGTTGCAAGATACAAGAAACGCAGTTGGTTTTACTGACATAGAGGCCCATTCCCTAATTACATTACGTCCATCTTCCACCGTAAAACAGCCTTTAAACTTCCAGGCCTCTATCGGTGTTACAGCCATCTGTTGAAGCGAATCTTCATATGCTTGTTTTCTCCTTTGGCTATTAATGCTATTACTTCTTCCAATGCAATACCCAATACTTGTATGGCCCGCATCTATTAAGCTCTTCATACCGCGCGAAAACACTTTATAATAATCAATATGCACACTCGAAATTAAATTCGAATCTATTTCTTCACACATAACAATTGGACCAAATTTCGTATATTCTTCAAGCTTTTCCTTACTATTTGCCCGCGAACATATAATAACCCCATCAAGCTTTTTCATTTTTAACATATTCAAAATTTCTAATTCTCTTTCCTCACTATAATTCGTCTGACAAAGCATCATATTATAATTATTTTTTGCTGTTTCCTTTGATATTCCCTCGATAATAGCGCTATAATATTGATCATTTACGTGCGGCAATAAAACACCAATGACATTCGTTTTTCCTTTCACTAAATGAATTGCATTCACATTTTGCGTATAATTCAATTCTTCTATAATTGCTAAAATTTCTTTTCGTTTCTGTTCATTCACATATGGATGATTATTCAGTACACGTGAAACAGTTGAAACAGACACCCCAGCAAGTTCAGCAATCTTTCTTATATTTGTCATCTCTTTTTCCCCTTCTCACAAAAATTCTCCCTTGACCTGGTAAGCTTTCCACAATATATCCTTTCCTAGCAAATACATTTTGAAAGGATATACAACTATGCTTCGATTCAAATTAGAATATATATTTTTCATTGGTGGTTTACTCATTCTCGCCATCGGCATTAATATGATGACGACAATTACTTCCTTTGGACTTAGCCCTTATGATTCCTTCTTTATTGCACTATATCAAAATTTCGGCATAAGTATCGGTTTTTGGATTTTCATGATTAACTTTGTTTTTACCCTAATCGTACTCTTTTGGGACAAAAAACAAATTACAATCGGCACAATTGTAACGATGATTCTTATTTCTCTTTTTGTTGATTGGGTTGGTTCTATTACGACTATTATGGACGCTATCCGCTCTCTTCCAAAATATATAACACTTATTTGCGGAAATCTATTCGTCGGAGCCGGAATTGGTCTTTACGTCTCTACTAACCTTTGCGCAGCACCTCAAGAGGCTTTCGTTTTAACTGTTGCTGAGAAAAAGAAGTGGACATTTAGAAGAACAGAAATTTCATTAGCTTTTTTATTTTTAACATTAAGCTTCTTATTAGATGGGCCAATCTATTTTGGAACAATTATCTTATCCTTTACAACAGGTTGGATTATTCAAGCATTTATTCAAGTTGGTACGCAGATTTTAAATAGAAAAAAACCTATTAAGCAAGCCGCTTAATAGGTTTTTTCATTTTATGATAAGAGATACTACTTAGCATCTCCTTCAATTCGATAGTTTGCTTTCAAACAATCTATTTCTTCATACGATTGCAATGTATGTAGAATGTACTCGTAATCCGCAAGAGAAGCACGATGCGTTACAATTACAATTTCTGCTTTCCCTTTCTCTTCAAGCGGCATTTGAATAATCTTTTCAAAGCTAACACCACGCTCAGAGAACAATGATGTAATTTTTGCAAATACACCAATTTCGTCTTTTACATGAAGTCTTAAAAACTTTTTCACAACAATTTCATCTGGCTCTTTTAATACTTTTTCATACTGAGGAGATACCGCACTATTTCCGTTTACACCTAACCTAATATTTTGCATTACAGCAACTAGATCTGACACAACAGCTGTCGCTGTCGGTAAGCTTCCTGCTCCCGGTCCATAAAACATCGTTTCTCCTACCGCTTCACCATACACATAGACAGCATTATATTCATTTTGTACTGCCGCAAGAGGATGTGTATTTGGAAGTAACGTTGGTTCAACTGTAACCTCTAATTTTTCACCATCTCGCTTTGCAAGACCAATTAATTTAATTGTATAACCTAAGCTCTTACTATATTCAATATCTTCTGCTGTAATAGAAGTAATTCCCTTTACCTTCACATCTCCAAGCTCTACATTTGTAGAGAAACCGAGAGTAGCCAAAATCGTCATTTTCCTTGCTGCATCTAAACCTTCTACGTCTGATGTTGGATCTGCTTCTGCAAATCCAAGCTGCTGAGCTTCTTTTAACACGTCGTTATATGCTCTCCCTTCATCTGACATTTTCGTCAAAATAAAATTTGTCGTTCCATTTACAATTCCCATTACTTTCGTAATAAGATCTGAAGAAAGTCCTTCTACGATGCTTCGTAAAATCGGAATTCCTCCGGCTACACTTGCTTCATAAAACAGATCAGCTTTATTATCCTTTGCTACCGCCAATAATTCCGCTCCGTGTAACGCCATTAAATCTTTATTTGCAGTCACAACGTGCTTCCCACTTTGTAAAGCTTGTAAAATATATGCTTTTGCATCATCAATGCCACCCATTACTTCGATGACAACATCAATATTAGGATTATCTAAAATTTCATTCGCATCTTGTGTTAATAGAGTAGAAGATACTTCGACCTCCCTCTCCTTCTCAATGTTTTGCACCAACACTTTCGTTACTTTCACTGGACAACCTACTTGGTGTATGAGTCGTTCTTGATGATCTGTAATAATACGAACTACACCGCTACCAACTGTCCCAAGACCTAATAAACCAACTTGAATTTCTTTCATAATACTGTCCACCCCTCAAAAATTGTGTTTAGATGAAATTATATGAGTAAAAAATCTGAAAAACAATGTATTTTGAACATTCGGAAAAATAAAGATTAATCTTTACAAAGAAAACGTTGCCACGTGTTACACAATCTTTTTTTACAATACATAAGGGGTTTCTTGATACACGTAATAATTCAACCAATTAGAGAATAATAAATTCCCATGACTCCTCCACCTAACAAGCGGTTTCTCATTTGGATTATTATGCTTAAAATAATTTTTTGGCACATCAATATTTAACCCTTTTTGACGATCTCGTTCGTATTCTTCTTTTAACGTATCACAACTATATTCGCTATGACCGAGTGCGAAAACTTGCCTTCCCTCTTGCCCAATAACAAGGTGAACACCAGCTTCTTCAGAGTTTGCTAACAATGTTAATTCTTTTACCCTTCTAATATCACTCTCTCGTACTTCTGTATGACGAGAGTGCGGGGCAAAAAACAACTCATCAAAGCCTTGTAACAATTTCACATGTTGTTCAAGGACCTCATGTTCAAATACACCAAACATTTTTTCCTTAAGAGGATACTTTGGAACGCCATAATGATGATACAAACCAGCCTGTGCCCCCCAGCAAATATGAAGCGTAGATGTTACATTCGTTTTTGAATACTCCATAATACTTTTAAGCTCTTCCCAATAATCTACTTCTTCAAAAGAAAGAGTTTCAACTGGTGCTCCTGTAATAATGAGCCCATCAAATCTTTCATTTTCAATATCACGAAACGTTTTATAAAAGCTTGTTAAATGGTCCTGCGCTACATTACGGGACAGATGTGATTCCATATGAAGCAAATGAACATCTAATTGCAACGGTGTATTTCCAATTAATCGAAGTAATTGTGCCTCTGTGTCTTGCTTCGTTGGCATTAAATTTAATATGGCAATTTTCAATGCCCGGATATCTTGTGTTTCTGCTCGTTCCTTCGTCATTACAAAAATATTTTCTTTTTGCAATACTTTACGAGCTGGTAAATCTTTATCAATTATGATCGGCATGTTGTTTGCCTCCGATTAATGCCGCTTCTAAATCTGCAATAATATCAGAAACATCTTCTATACCAACCGATAAACGAATTAAATCAGATGTAACACCAGCTAAACGCTGATCTTCAGCACTTAATTGTCTATGCGTCGTACTAGCAGGATGTATAACACAAGTTCTTGCATCAGCTACATGCGTTACGAGAGTCGCTAGTTTTACATTTGCGATAAATTCTTTTGCTGCTTCTAATCCACCTTTAATACCGAAAGTTAAAACTCCACTAGCACCTTTTTTCAAATACTTTTGTGCTAACGAGTAATTTTCATTACTATCTAACCCCGGATAATTCACCCATTCAATACGTTCATGGTTAGCAAGCCACTTGGCAACTGCGAGAGCATTTTCGCTATGACGTTCCATTCGTAAATGCAGTGTTTCTAAGCCAATATTGCTAATATACGCATTGAATGGGCTCATACAGTTTCCATAGTCTCTTAATAATTGAACGCGCGCTTTCACAATATAAGCTGCCGCTCCAAAATTTTGTACATAACTTACGCCGTGATAACTCGGATCAGGTTCGACAAGCTCAGGATATTTTCCATTTGTCCAATCAAAGTTTCCTCCGTCAATTACAATGCCACCTAAAGAGCTTGCATGACCATCAATATATTTCGTCGTAGAATGAACAATAATATTTGCTCCATGTTCGAACGCTTGGCATAAATAAGGAGTCGCTAATGTATTATCAACGATAAAAGGTACTTCTAATTCTTTTGCTGCCGCTGAAAGTTCTTTGAAATTCAAAACGTTCATTGCTGGATTTCCTAACGATTCTGCATAAACGAGTTTTGTCTTATCATTAGCAAGTGCCGCAATTTCATCTGCTGTTAAATTTGGATTAAAGAACGTAACATCAATGCCCAGCTTACGTAAACTTACTCCAAATAAATTAAATGTTCCCCCGTAAACTGTTGAAGAACAAAGAAGATGATCTCCACTACTACAAATATTTAAAACTGCCAGCATAATGGCCGCCTGCCCAGAAGCTGTCGCAACAGCCCCCACACCGCCTTCTAAATCTGATAACTTTTGCTCAAATGCAGCTAAAGTAGGATTTCCAATACGCGTATATATATATCCTTCTGCCTCTAAATTAAATAGTGCCGCTAAATCATCCGAGGTATCGTATTTATACGTTGTACTTTGATAAAGTGGCAAAACACGCGGTTCACCATTCTTTGGCGTATAGCCACCTTGCACACAAATTGTTCCTTTTCCCCATGATTCTCCCATCTCTCATTCTCCTTTCTTTTATACAAAATAAAAAACTGCCCCTTTCCTGAAAACAAGAAAGGAGCAGTTTGAAAACACGCTCTAAAGGCTCTTTCTTATCTCTCAGGATTATTACCTGCAGGATTTGGCACAATTCCGTTATACGGCTGTTGCCAAGGTTTCATCGGGCCTGTCCCTCCACCTTTTCTTGATAAGACTATGCAATTACCGTTGATTTTATAGCAATAATTTCCTGATGTCAATTGTTTTTTCTGAATGTTCTAAATCAAATTCGTGAACTTTAATATAGACAACAAAAGAAATATATTCCATATTCATTTAAAAAAGACCTTTTAAAAACCTCGATCAATATATAGAATTAAATAAGTAGTTTAAGCGTATAGGTTCAAGATTCTCAAGAGACTCCATTATATTGAATAAGCCAGCCTCTCAAAAAGATACTATATATATTCAATTCATTTCACACTAGCATATTTAATCCTTTCTACATTAAAATTTACATAACGGAGGTATAACATGAAAAATAAAAAGGACATGCACTATATACTCGTCCTATATGGCATTCTTTTAGGCTCTATAGTAGGGGCTACAGTTTGGTTATTTTTAGTTACGCTAAATATCGGAATCCACTTTATTTGGGGATATTTACCTAACGCTTTCTCTTCTCCTCCTTATTACACTCTTTGTGTAACAATCATCGGCGGTATCCTCGTTGGTTTAACACAAAAATACTTCGGTACATATCCACGTCTTATGCCAGAAGTAATGGGTGAATATAAAAAAACAGGTAGAATTGAATACCGTTTTGTACATAAAGCTACTTTAACTGCGCTTATTGTTTTAATATTTGGAGCTAGTCTAGGTCCAGAGGCCGCACTTGTTGGAATTATCGGTGGACTTTGTACATGGGTAGGGGATCGCTTTAACTTCGCTTTAAAGGGAATGAACGAACTAACAGAAGTTGGAATTGGTGCCACTTTAAGCGTCATTTTTAACGCTCCATTATTCGGTTATTTAGCTCCGAATGAAAATGAGGGTGAACAAATTAATGGGTTTTCTAAAAGAAAAAAAGCAATTGTATATCTAACTACTACTTTTGCTGGTTTTTCCGTTTATTTATTGCTTAGTAAACTCGATAATCGTGGATCTTTTATTGTTGATTTTGGGGAAGGATCTCTTTCAATCAATGAATGGATCGCCTTTCTCCCTCTTGCTTGTATCGGTGCTATCGTCGGTTTCCTTTATTTCAAAGTAGAATTTACATTAGAGAAAATTATCCATCCTTTCCGCGAATACAAACTAACACTTGGAATTATAGGTGGGGTTTTATTAGGAATTGCGGGGACTTTTCTCCCATACACACTATTTTCTGGGGAACATCAATTAAAAGATTTAGTTGTTGAATGGAGCCATTTATCTTTTTGGGTATTACTTCTTTCAGGAGTTTTAAAATTATGTATTACCGCCGTTTGTTTAAATACAGGTTGGCGCGGTGGACATATCTTCCCAATTATATTTGCTGGATCAAGTATCGGATTCGCGATGGCTTCCATTCTTCCTATAGATCCAATAGCATCTGTGGCCATCGTAACAACAGCAATCTCAAGCTATGCATTACGAAAGCCAATAGCTATAACCTTGTTATTACTTATGTTTTTCCCGCTCAATTTACTATTACCAATGCTTGGAGCGGCAGCGATTGGTAATGCATTTCCACTTCCTAAAAACAACGAAGCTACAAACGAATAAAAATAGACAGTAGGGACAAAAGTTCCACTGCCTATTTTTATCCCGCTATTTGTGGGCAGTAAGACTCTCACCTCAAAATCCGGCGAGTGCGAGGGAGTTAGGTGGGAGATAACTGCCCGTAAAAGTCCGATTGGTGAAGGCTAATAATCAGTGGGGGATGGACAAAACCCCCACTGATTAAAGTTTCACTTTATTACACACGCTGCTTTAATAGCGCGTATAACTCTTCAAAACTATGCACTTCATATGTTGGCACAATCTCGCTATTATTTGGTTTCTTTTCTGGATTAAACCAACAAGTATCAATTCCCGCTACATATCCACCTTTAATATCGGCACTTAACGAATCCCCAATAATGAGCCCTTCTTCAAAAGCAAAATTAGGAATCCTTTCAAAAACATAATCAAAATACTCTTTCAGCGGCTTTTGGAATCCCGTATCTTCAGAAACAAAAATATCTTTAAAAAATGAATGTAATCCTGCATTACGTAAACGTTTATCTTGCGTCTTAGAAATACCGTTTGTCACTATATATAAATCATACTCACTTTGAATTTGATTTATAAATTCAAATGCACCTTGCATGAGTTGGTTTCCTTCTTCTAAGTAGCTACGATAATTATTTTCGAATAATATCCCATCTACTTCTTCCCCGTACTCTTTAAACAAAATCGAAAATCGTGTATTTACGACTTCATCACGGTTTATTTCACCTTCTTCAAAAGCATCCCACAGGCTTTTATTAACTTTTTTATACTGCGCTTCAACCTCGCTAGTTAAAGGAATCCCTTTCTCTTCAAAGAGCATACGTAACGCCACTTTCTCCGCCTTCTGAAAATCTAACAATGTATCATCTACATCAAATAGCAATGCTTTATATTTTTTCATAAACCCCTCACACTCTCTTTTCTACAAAAACAAATTTACATAAATCGTATCATTCTTCCTTGTAAAAATAATAGGAGATATCTCATACTATAAACAGGGGTGAAAATATGAAAATCAGTAAAAATGAGAAAGAAATTTATCAATACATGCAAATTCATCAATTCCATACTCTTTTTTCCTTTCATGTCTTACCATATGTAGAACTACATTCTCTTCAAAAGAAAGAGATGATATGTAAGGAGGGAATCGACCTCCCTTATCTCTATTACTTAATTTCCGGGAAAGCAAAAATATATATGAGCCATAAAAATGGGAAAGTCTCTTTAATTAATTTTATTCAAGCACCTTCATTCATTGGGGAATTAGGATTAATTGGCGTAGAATCTGTTACGAAGGGGGTTGAGGTGATTGAAGATTGCATTTGCTTAGCGCTTCCTCTTAAAGATTGTCAGCATCTTTTATTGCAAGATGATACCTTTCTACAGAAACTATGCAAATTTATTGGAGAAAAAACAATTACCCGAACAGAAAATTACGCCAAAAACTATAGTTATCCGTTTGAAAACCGATTAGCTGCGTTTATTCTATTAACGGAACAAAATAATTGCTATACCGAAAAACATACTGAGGCCTCAGAATACTTAAACGTCAGTTACCGCCATCTTTTATATGTATTAAACCAGTTTTGCCAGCAAAATTATTTAAAAAAAGAAGGCCGAACATATTATATACAAGCTCGAAATCAATTAGAAAAACTTGCTGACGAGCTGAAAATATAAAAAAACAGCATTAACATAAAAGTTAATGCTGTTTTTTGAGTGGCGATTATAATTTCAATTAAAATTTGCTTGCTACTTTAGCTGCTTCTTCAAGACCTGCAGTAATGATTTCTTCTGCTTTATCTGGAAATTGGTTATGTCCCTCGATAACTACCGTTTCCATGTTTTTTGCACCGAAGAAGCCCATCATGCTTGCTACATATTTAACAGCCATTTCAACTTCCGCCGCTGGGCCTTCAGAGTATACGCCGCCGCGTGCATTTAATAATGCAATTTTCTTATCTCCGATTAGGCCAACTGGACCTTCTGGTGTATATTTAAACGTTTTACCTGCACGGTTTAAATAATCAATATACGTGTGTAGTACTGCTGGAATCGTTAAGTTCCATAATGGGAAACCGAAAACAACTTTATCAGCTTCTAAGAATTGATTTAAATACTTATCAGCAACTGCTACTACTTTTGCTTCTTCTTCTGTTAAATCAAATCCTCTGCTTGCTTTGAATGTACCATTAATCATGTCTACGCCTACATATGGTAATTCTTCTTTATATAAATCAAGTTCTACTACTGTATCATTTGGATGTGCTTCTTTATAGTTTGCTAAAAATGCCTCGTATAATTTCACACTTACTGCTTGTTCCGCTGGGCGGTTGTTTGCTTTTACAAATAAAACTGTTGCCATGATTCTTTTCCTCCTACTATTCACTCTTATGTTGTTATATATTACTTACGAAAAAGGGTTTCTCCCTTGTAATTGTTGTTGCTTACAAATACATTTTATCTTTATATCAAGACAATTTCGTCCTCACATAGACGTATTTTTCCATAAAAAAAGTCCACCTTCTAAAGGCGAACTCAGTCTTACGACTTTAGTCTTATACAATTCCATTTTTCACTGCATATAATGCTGCTTGTGTGCGATCTGATAAATGTAACTTACTCAAAATACTACTCACATGAGCTTTTACCGTTTTTTCCGTAATAACTAAAACAGAGGCGATTTCTTTATTACTCATCCCTTTCGCTAATAGCTGCAATACTTCATTTTCTCTTGCTGTTAGCACATCCACTTGAATAGAAGGTTCTTCTTCCTTTTCTTCCACAGGTAATGTTTGAGAGAGAAGAGCATTTGCTATATCCGGGTGTAATTGAATATTTCCTTTATATGCGCTTCGAATAGCTTCAACAAGCTGATCCGGTTCTACATCTTTTAAAATATAACCACTCGCTCCAGCTTTCAATGCCGGCAATACATGAGCCTGATCAGAAAAACTAGTTAAGACAATTACTTTCACGTTTGGATATTCTTTTTTAATACAAGCTGTCGCCTCAATCCCATCCATCTCAGGCATATATAAATCCATTAGTACAACATCGGGATTTGTTTCTCCTACTTTCACTAACGCTTCTTTTCCATTATTGGCTTCCCCAACTAATTCAAAATCTTCCTGTGTACTTAGAAAAAACGCTAATCCTTTTAAAACGACTGTATGATCATCAACTAACAATACTTTTATTTTCACAAACTTCCCTCATTTTCACATCATAATGGTACATTTACTTTTACACTTGTTCTTTTCTTATCACTTACAATTTTAATTGTTCCACCAACTAATTCTACTCTTTCACGCATCGTAGTCATACCAAGTGATTTCTTCTCTTTTATATCCTTTTCTTCAAAGCCGTTTCCTTGATCGATTATTTCTAATGATACATTTTTCTCCGTCACCTTGAAATAAATCGTCGCTTCTCGTACATTCGCATGCTTACTTACGTTATTTAAAGATTCTTGTCCAATTCGCCATAGCGCTTCCTCTACTACGCGTGGCAAATCACGAACACCAGTAACCTGTTCCCGAATTTTCAATCCCAAACTTTCGCCATATTGCTTTAGAGCTGGTAATAACCCTTTCTCTAATCCTGCCGGACGAAGCTGCCAAATCAAGGTCCTCATTTCTTTCAAAGCACCTTGCGCTAGTTCACGCATTTCATACAAAGAACTATCTACCTTTTCATTTCGGCCTTTTAAAACAGCTTCAGCACCCTTCGTCATAAAAGTTAATGAAAATAATTTTTGTGATACAGAGTCATGCAAATCTCTAGCTAAACGATTACGTTCCTCCATTCGTACAAGCTCTCGGCGTTTTTCATTTAACCTTAAGTTTTCTATCATTAATGATATATGATTTGCTAAAGCCTGTACTACATCTATCGTATTTATATCAAATTCTCCATTATTAGAACTTACACTTAATACGCCAAATATATGATTTTGAATATGTATCGGAATGGCAATAACTGCACTATTAGGATGTGCTATATTACTAACCTGACTCTTTAATAAAACAGGTTCTTCTTTTTCCAGCGCTTCCTGTGCTGCTAACTTCAAATCTTCTTGCAGCTCATCCATCTTATAAGAAGCCCTTACAGCAAGTTCATTTTCTTCTCTAATGAAGAATACAACTTGCTCCCATAGAAATAATTTCCCTATTTGTTCTACAATCCCCTCTGGCAATGCATTAAATTTATGAATCGCTCTTAAGGTTTGAATAAAACGCTCCAATTTCACATAATAATGCGCTCTTCGCTTTTCATTTTCATATAGTTTTGCCCGCTTTAAAGCCGTTCCAATTTGGAAAGAAACGGATTGGAGTAGTACTAATTCTTCTTCCGAAAAATGTGTTTTACCTGGACTTGCTACATTTAATACGCCAAACTTTTCTCCTCCAGCTTTTAAAGGAACCGTAGCATGATGAAGAATTCCTTCCGTATCTCCCCAATTATATTCAATTGCATTATTAATTCTTTTACATTCAATAATATTAACTGCTCGTTTTAATTTTCCATCTACAAATCCTCGTAAACACCAACACTCACCTTCACACATCGGGCGTTTATTTTCATATGTAAGTGCCTCTGGTAATTGGTAATCGATTAACTTCGTATACTTCCCATTTTCATCCGCAAGAAAAATCCATCCTGTCGTTAAACCTGTTACACTTAGTAATTTTTCTAGGACCGCTTGCAATACATGATAGGTATCATTTGAGGTATTCAACGTTTCTGCAATCTCTTTTAATATAACTAATTCATTTGTACGATTCTCTTGAAACATAATTCGTCTCCTGCATACAAGATTTTAAATAGTACTTAACATAAATCATCTACTTTTCACTTTGTACTTATTCGTAACATTGATATAATAGTGAAAACATAGTTTTCATTATATCACTTGAGGGGGCTTTCATAATGACATTAAATAAGGCACTTACAATCGCGGGTTCTGACACAAGTGGCGGTGCTGGTATACAAGCAGATTTAAAAACATTCCAAGAACTTGGCGTATATGGAATGACATCTCTTACGACAATCGTAACGATGGACCCACATAACGGTTGGGCACATAACGTATTCCCAATCGCGGCTTCTACATTAAAACCACAATTAGAAACAACAATTGAAGGTGTTGGCGTAGATGCTTTAAAAACAGGTATGCTTGGATCAGTAGAAATTATCGAAATGGTTGCGGAAACAATTGAAAAGCACAATTTCAAAAATGTAGTAGTTGATCCTGTTATGGTATGTAAAGGGGCCGATGAAGCGTTACACCCTGAAACAAACGACTGCTTACGTGACGTTCTTGTTCCAAAGGCACTAGTTGTAACGCCAAACTTATTTGAGGCGTATCAATTAAGTGGTGTGAAAATTAATTCTCTTGAGGACATGAAAGAAGCTGCAAAGAAAATCCATGCTTTAGGTGCTAAATACGTACTAATTAAAGGTGGTAGCAAACTAGGTACAGAAACTGCTATTGATGTATTATATGACGGTGACACATTCGATCTTCTAGAATCAGAAAAGATTGATACGACAAATACACACGGTGCAGGTTGTACATATTCTGCTGCAATTACAGCAGAACTTGCAAAAGGAAAAACTGTAAAAGAAGCGGTAAAAACTGCAAAAGAATTCATCACAGCTGCAATTCGTCATTCATTCAAAATTAACGAGTATGTAGGACCAACACATCACGGTGCATACCGCAAATTCGTTGCACAGAAAGAGCTTGTCTAATAATAAATTAAAAAACATACTAAAACCGACAGAGCATTCATTGCTCTGTCGGTTTTAGTATGTTTTGCAAAAATGTTTTAAATTACTCCTCGAATTCCTATGATGCTGAACTAACTTGGTTTCTACCATTTCTTTTTGAATAATATAATGCATCATCCGCTGCTTGAATAAATTGCTCAGGTGATTTTTTATACTCTGAAATCCCAACAGAAACTGTAATTTTAATTTTTGTTCCGTTTTTCAGTTGGAATGAATGCTTTTCAACAGCTAGTCGAATTTGTTCCCCTATACGAGTTCTAAATGCTAATCCCTTTTTCGGTATCAACAAGGCAAATTCTTCGCCACCCTTTCGAAAAACCAAATTAGAGAATGGTCCATTCGCTAACAAAATACGCTCTACTTGTTTTAACACTTCATCCCCAGCAGGATGACCGTATGTATCATTTACATACTTAAAGTGATCAATATCGATAAGTAATAAACAGAGTGAATTATTTTTCATATACTTGTTATCAATATGACGATTCATCTCTAAATCAAATTGCCTTACATTTCCTAGATTCGTTAATGCATCTATTGTTGCTTAATGCTTCATCGTTTGAAATAATTCATTTGATTGCAATACGTAACTTGTACTTACAAATGTGATGTATGCCGCTACAATACAGCAAACTAAATATAATGAAACTACATACATATCCTTAAATAAAATATAAAGTGGCAGTATTAAAATAGACAAACTGCACACATTGAACCCTATCCATTTTGTAAATATAGAAATTTTCATTCGCCAAATAAGGGTAATGCCAATCCCTATTGCCACGATAGTATAGCAAGCCAATTCAGAGGCTAAAGAATACTCAGTAAAAAGCACCCGCGTTATTAAAATGATCATAACTGTTATACTACTAGCTATTGGGCCACCAATTATAACTGCCAAAATAACTGCTAAATAACGTAAATCCAACATAATATCTTCAATATGTACACCAAAATGCATCAATAATATACCCAATATTCCAGTTAAAATACCGACCAAACATTTCTGCCAAAAAGAGAACCCTTCTTTTAACGGCTTATCTCTTAAAAGCTGAGCACCTACAAAGATAAAGGAAAGAATGATTGTCATATTTACAAATAGATCTCTGAACATAAAATAATCTCCCTACTTTTTCTTTTCCATCTATCTCTTTCCATATGCTATTGTATTACGGAATCCCTATAATTCCCAATATCTTTTATTTTACTGTTCCACGTGGAACAGTAAAATAAAAGAGGAGACGAAATTTCGTCTCCTCCATTAGCAACATCGTGATATCTTTCCGCCTTTTGCATTAAATCTAGCTTCTTGTGCCTCAGCAAAAAATTGCTTTTGACATAGAATTTTCTCTTCTGGATGATGCGCTTTCATATGATTTACATACGTTTCATAACTTGGAACTCCAACAAGCAAACTAATAAATTGCTTTCTCTTTCTCCATACGTTCCGTAAACTTTTAAGCATAGTTCCTCGACTCACTTTCATCTCTAGGAATATATGGCGCCTCTTTTAGCGGCATCGGCTTATTTCTTAATACTTGGATCCAAATTCGAAGTGCAGAAATTAATACAGCGATTACAACTATCATAAAAATCCCACAAAGTGCCGCATCAATATAGTCATTAAAAATAATTTGTTTCATTTGCGCAACGTTTTTAGCTGGAGCTAATACCTTCCCGTCATCTAATGCTCCCTGGAATACTTTCGCATGTGATAGAAATCCTATTTTAGGATTTTCATGAAATAGCTTTTGATAACCAGCTGTCATTGTTACAATAAGCAATCCGACAGTTGGAATAAGTGTCACCCAAACATATGCTTTTTTCCCCATTTTGAACAAAATTGTCGTTCCAAGTAATAATGCAATACCTGCTAACATTTGGTTTGCAATACCAAAAAGTGGCCATAGCGTATTAATTCCGCCAAGAGGATCTACCACCCCTTGATATAAAAAGTACCCCCACCCTAGTACACATAGTGTTGTAGCTATCACATTTGCTAATGTAGAATCTGTTTTCGCAAACGGCTTATATACATGTCCTAAAATGTCTTGAATCATAAATCGCCCTACACGTGTTCCAGCATCAATCGTCGTTAAAATAAATAGTGCTTCAAAAAGAATCGCAAAATGGTACCAAAATGCCATCATCGCTGTTCCGCCCATTACTTGTGAAAATATATACGCCATACCAATTGCTAATGTTGGTGCGCCACCTGTACGTGATAAAATGGTCTGTTCTCCGACATTAACAGCAAGTTCTTTTAATTCATTCGGTGTAATAGCAAATCCCCATGAGGAAATAACTTGAGCTGCTTGTGATACATCAGTCCCAATTAGTGCTGCTGGGCTATTAATTGCAAAATAAGTTCCTGGTGTTAATACACAAGCTGCAATCATAGCCATCGCCGCTACAAACGACTCCATCAACATCGCTCCATAACCGATTGGCCTTGCATGGCCTTCTTCCTCAATCATTTTCGGTGTCGTACCCGATGAAACGAGAGCGTGGAATCCAGACACAGCACCGCAAGCTATTGTAATAAATAAGAACGGGAATAAATTTCCAGAGAAAACAGGTCCTGTTCCATCAATAAATTGAGATACTGCCGGCATCTTTAAATCTGGAGCTACAACTAAAATGCCAATTGCTAATCCAAGTATCGTTCCTATTTTTAAAAATGTACTTAAATAATCTCGTGGTGCAAGAAGCATCCAAACTGGTAATGCTGATGCAATAAATCCATATACGATAAGCATAATAGCAATTGTCTCACCACTAAAAGTAAACATACTTGCAAGCGTCGGATTTTCTGCTACATATTGTCCTCCAACAAGAGATAAAACTAGTAAAATAATACCAATTACTGATCCTTCTCCTACACGTCCTGGCCTAATGTAACGCATATAAACTCCCATTAAAATAGCAATTGGAATCGTTGCTGTGATTGTAAACATTCCCCACGGACTTCCAACGAGCGCTTTCACGACTACTAAAGCTAATACCGCTAATAAAATTATCATAATACCTAAAATACCAATCATCGCAATTAATCCTGTTACAGGACCAATCTCATCTTTAATCATTTCTCCTAATGATTTACCGTTACGTCTCATTGAAGCAAATAAAATTACAAAATCTTGTACAGCTCCAGCAATAACTACTCCAACGATAATCCAAATTGTCCCGGGTAAATAGCCCATCTGCGCCGCCAAAATTGGACCTACTAAAGGACCTGCCCCTGCAATCGCTGCAAAGTGATGGCCAAATAAAACCCATTTATTTGTCGGAACATAATCCTTCCCATCATTTAATGCATGAGCAGGTGTTTGCCTATTATTATCTAGTCCGAAAACTTTCCTCGCTATAAATCTACTATAAAAGCGATAAGCAATCGCATACACTGATACAGCAGCAACTAATAGCCATACAGCATTAATTGTTTCGCCTTGAGATAAGGCTATTACACCAAAAGCAGATGCTCCTAGTGCTGCAATAACTCCCCAAAGTAAAATTGACTTCAACGTTTTCACATACAATCCCCCCATTACTACTTCTTAGTGGAGATTGTACTAAATTTTCTGAATATTTAAGTTAAATCCTCCTTATCATGAAGGATTTCTAGTTTATCATGTTAAAATTCTCTCATTACTTGTCATAGTTCAATTTTATTTCGAAGTCGTTTTACATAATTACGACTTACTGGAATCGGTTGCTCATCGTACCCGTCTAAATACAAATTATACGTGCCATTATAATAAGGTTTAAGTTCTTGTACATATAACATATTAATTAAATAGCTTTTATGTACACGTAAAAAATCATATGCATTAAGCTTATTTTCTAATTCCTGAAGTGTATATGTTGAAATATGATGATTATTCGTTGTATAAATTGAAACTGTTTTATTTTCCTTATTTTTACTTACATATATAATATCCTCTGGAAAAATATATCTAATTCCCTCATGGCCTTCTATCGGCAGTTTACGCAAATGACTCTTTGCTTTCTCACTTTTTTCTTTCCCCATTTTATATAAAATGAATTGTAAATCTTCTTCACGAAATGGTTGCAATAAATAATAAAATGCTTGGAAACGAAAAGCTGTAATTGTCTCTTCTATATCCTCACCAATAAAAATAAATTTTGTATAACAATTCACTTCTCGTAACAAGCTCGAATATTCAAAACCAGTGCCGTCTACTAATTGCGAATTTAAAAAAACAAAATCAGGTGTATGTTTTTTCATTATTAGCAAAGATTCTGTTCCGGTTCTCGCTTCAAAACATTCTACATTTCGAATGTTCTCAGTAAAGTACTCAACTAATTTTCTTCGCTCTTCTGTCTCTTCCATGATAAGTAAAATTTTCATTTATCCAACCACCTAATTCCTTTGTCCATATGTCTTGTTGTATACATTCGCTTTAGTAAGAAACAATCCCTTTTTCTTACTATACCATTATTTATCTAAAAAAACAGAAAAAAGGAAACCACTTTGGTTTCCCCTTTTCTTTTATCTCGATTGGTGCGTGCTAATAATCAGTGGGGAATAGATGAAACCTCCACTAATTAAAGTTTCACTTTATACCAATTCCTGCTGTTTCGTTTCTTGCCCAAGTATAATCACAGCAAGTGCCCCAATTAAAATTGATCCACAGAAAATCGTAAATATTAGCGATAGTGAAGCTTGTGAAGCAACTAAATATCCTACTAATAGTGGTCCAAGAATACCACCAATACGTCCAAATGCCGCTGCCATTCCTGCACCCGTACCGCGAATAACTGTTGGATACTGTTCAGGTGTGTAAGCGTATAATGCACCCCAAGCACCTAAGTTAAAGAAGGATAATAACATACCCGCTACTATTAATGCTGTTAATGAATCCGCAATTCCGAACACATAAGCACTACATGCTGTACCAATTAAATACGTAACCAATACAAATTTACGACCAAGACGTTCAATAAACCATGCTGCTGTAAAATATCCTGGTAATTGAGCTAATGTCATAATAAGTACGTACTGGAAACTTTTTATTAAACTAAAACCTTTCAGTACCATTACACTAGGTAACCAAAGGAACATTCCATAATAGGAAAAGACAACACAAAACCATAAAATCCATAACATAATTGTTGCTTTACGATACTTCCCAGACCAAACCGATTTTATATTCTCAATAATAGATGGCCTTTTTTCAACCTTTTGAAACCTTGGAGAATCGGGTAAATTCCATCTTAAATATAAAGCATATAAAGCCGGAACTGCACTTAATACCATCGCAACTTCCCAACCGTATTTAGGAATCACAAAGTACGAGATAAGAGCTGCAATTAACCAGCCACCAGCCCAAAAGCTTTCTAATAGTACAACTATTTTCCCACGTTCGTGCGCTTCAACACTCTCTGATACGAGGGTAGATGCAACTGGGAGTTCTCCGCCGAGTCCCATACCAATTAAAAAGCGTAACACGAGGAACATTGTGAGTGTCGTCGTTAAGGCTGTTAAGCCACTACCAATAGAAAATAGTAATAATGTAATAATGAAGACCGATTTCCGTCCTATTTTATCTGATAGTACCCCAAAGACAAGCGCTCCTACAGCCATACCAATTGAGTTAATACTACCTATCCAACCCATCTCTTGAGTACTTAATCCCCAATCTTTTTGCAACGCCACTATTACAAATGAAAGCATTCCAACATCCATTGCGTCAAATAGCCATCCAAGCCCCGCTATACCAAGTAGCTTTCGCTTCGAAATTTCTTTTACCTTGCTCACAAGAAGTCCTCCTTACACAGCTGTCTTTACACATCATTTTACATGTGTGTATTGTATAAGTAAAATACTTTCGTGTAAAAAATTCTCCTTCATCATTCCCCAAAGGTAAAATGTTTATCAAAAATAAACAAATAAAAAAAGTAGCGATGTTCCGCTACTTTTTTGAACGCATTACTTCTTTTAAAAACTCAGCTAGTACTAACTGACGACGCCAGCGTGTTGGATTACTACATAATCTGTAAAACCACTCTAAGTTAATAGCTTGGATCCATTTTGGCGCACGTTTTACCTCTCCAGCCCACACATCTAAACTACCGCCTACTCCAACAGCCATTTTCGTTTCTAAACGATGCTTATTGTTTTGGATAAAGTTTTCTTGTCTTGGGAAGCCCAGCGCAACAAGTAATAGATCTGGTTTTGCTTCTTGAATACGAGAAACAATATTCTCTTCTTCTTCTTGTTTAAAATACCCATCTTGTGTACCCACAATAGATACAGCCGAATATGTCTTCGTTAAATGATTAGCTGCAGCTTGTACAACATGTGGTTTTGCACCTAATAAGAAAACAGATACTGGTCTATTATCTTCCGATAACTTTGCAAGTAAATTACACATTAAGTCAAAACCTGCCACACGCTCTTTTAACGGTGTACCAAGCATACCACTTGCTTTAACAACCCCGATACCATCAGGTGTAATTAAATCTGTATTTAATAATGTTTTATGGAATTTTTCATCCTTTTTTGCGCACATAACAATTTCAGGATTCGCTGTTACTACCTGAAAAGTATGAGTTTGCTCCAATTCTAGTTGTTTCTTTAAATATTGGATTGTTTCATCCATTGTCATTGTAGAAAAAGGAACACCTAGAATATCAACCGTTTGTACTGCCATATTTAACTATCCTCTCTATCATTAAAGGTTTTTCGTTATTAATTGCTGATATGTTTCTTTCGTATCTTCATATAATTTTTGAAGTGAGAAGTTCATAGTAGCATGCTCATAAATATGTTTACCCATTGCTGCTAACTCTCCAGTTTTCCACTTATCATACGCTTCTTCTAATGCCGATGCTAATGCTTTTCCATCACCAGTTGGCACAATCCATCCGTAAGTTTCGTCTGCGATTAACGGCTCGATCTCTCCCGCTCTAGTCACAATTGATGGTACACGCTGATTTGCCGCTTCTAATAAAACTAATGGAAATCCTTCGCTATGGGAAGTTAATAAATTTACATGTGATGAAGCAAATAATCGTTTCACATCTTGACGGTGCCCTAAAAATTCAACTTTATCATTAATTCCTTTTTCAGTAGCTAACGCCTTTAACTCTCCTTCTAACGGCCCGTCACCAACTAATAATACTTTAATCTTCTCCAATTTTGTTTGTTGTAACGCATCGAATAAAACTTCATGTCCTTTAACAGGATGCAGACGTGCTACTTGGATTGCCGTAAACACATCTTCATCAATATTAAACATTTCCTTGTTATTATAGCCAGCTGCTTTTTCCTGATCATATTCAATACCGTTATAAATAACATGCATCTTTTCATTTGAAATCCCTAATGCCGCTAAGCTTTTTTTCAACCTATTCGTTACAACAAAAAATAAATCTATATTTTTTAAAGCTTTTAAATTTAACTTAGTAAAAATCCAACCTTTTAGGCCTTGTTTAGTGAAGTCTTGAAATGGATCACTATGAATTGTCGTTACCCATTTTGCCGCGAATTTCTTTTTCATTAAAGAAACAAAGAAATTTGCCCTAGGACCGTGTGTATGAACTACATCAAATTTTTCTTTATTAATGAATTCACTTATGTTTTTTAAAATGGATAAATCATAGCGAGATTTTTGTGAAAACACATGAACTTTTATCCCTAGCTCTCTTGCTTCTTTCGCAACAATTCCATCTTCAAATACTGCTAATTCTACTTCACCATCCGGAAACTGATCGAGCAGTGAAATAATATGTGTTTTTCCTCCACCATCTTCTGCTCCTGCATTCATATGCAATATCCTCATATTTTTTCCTCCTTTAAATCCTCGCTACATTTCCATCTATCTTTATTTTACTGTACTAAAAAATAAAAGCTAACAAAAGTTAGCTTTTATTTTTATCATTCAATTTCTAAATCTACAATTAGATAAGCTAACACCACTACAAAGTAAATTCCCACTCCTGGTGCTGTCAAAATATGTCCTGCAATGTACGCAATACCTAGTGCTAATACTAAGCTTGCTGAAATCATTCCATATTTTATATTAAATATTTCCTTAAATCTTGTAACAAATGCTATCAAGATTCTTAAGCCATAATAAATAAATGGAATCATCATTAATACAAAACCAATAATTCCGAAATCATAAAACCAATCATGGAAGTCCATTTCAATTAACTTCGGATCTGGTTGTTTTTGTTCGTTATACTTAAAGTTACCTGCGTAACCCATTCCGAATAGTTTTTGTGACATTGGCGCTTCCTTAAAGAATTGCTTATGTCTTTCTTCATATACTTGACGTCCGCTGAAAATAAGATTTTCTTGATTTTCTTTCTTTTGCTCTTTCTCAAGCTCTTTCTTAACTTCCGCTTCTACCTTCGCCTTTTCTTCTGGCTTCTCAACTTTATGTTGTTTTTCTTCTTTTTTAATTTTCTCTTTAATTTCTTTTTCTTTTTGACCTTGCTGCGCTACATTTTGTTCTGATAAATAGTTGTTATGAATACCCATATTTTGGGCTAATGGCGTCATTTTAAACGTTCCGACAACACCAGCTAATAGGGCAATAGCAATTAATCCATTAAGTACAAGGGACCTTTTGTTTGGATTTCTTCTATCAAATAATAATTGTAGTACGATAATCCCGATTGCTGCTGCTAACGTAGCACCAATTGAGCCCATCCCTACTTTCGTACCAACTTGAATTAACGAGTAAATCATTAAAAGCGATGGAATCCAATATAAAACGTGTTTCACGCTCTTTGTTTTTTGAATAGAATATAGTACCACAATAGGGAAAATAATAGCTAAGATTGACCCTAGTTCATTACCTGCATAGAACCATCCTCGGGAACCAACTTTCATCCACTCATAACTTCCAAAGTCTGTAGAAGTTGTAATAGAAATAACCATAACAGCATTAATAATTAATGTTGAATACACAATGTTATTTCTAACTTTATCGCTAATATTCACTGTCTTCTTCAGTGATTTTAAAGCTAAAATGTATGAGCCAAGCATAATATATATATACAATGCTTTTCCAATGAATTTAACTTCTTCTGCGAGTACAATAGGACTCTTGATTAACTTGTTATTAATAAATCCTATTCCTAATACAACTCCTAGTAATACAAGATAAATCAAAAACTTCCTATTTTCTCTTTCTTTTGCCTGAATTAAAATATAAATGCCACCCATTGCCATAATGAGGAATCTTACCATAATTCCAACTGTCGCATTTACTTTTAATAACTCAATGCTAAGAGACGTTAATAAATCTAAAACAGGCTGTAAAATAATAAAAAAGAGCAAAAAATGCTCAAATCTAACCCTAGCTTGATTTGCTAACATTCCAAGACCTCCATACAAAATCTTCACATTATCTTTTAATCATAGTTTTCTACTGTTTAAACACACCTAGCAATTATAACATAACTCATATTTAAATTGAGAACTATTTTTCATGCCGAAACTAGTCAAATCCAGCATTATTAGTAACCGAAAACATTGTCCTTTAGCTATCCTTTCCTATCCCTATAAAAACTATCTAACACATATGCACTTATTTTCGACAGTGCAAAAATATTTTTTTATCATTTTATACAAATGTACAAAACGGACTTCTCCTATTGTACCATCCCTCTAACTAAGCTACATCAAAAAACTATGCAATGAATCTTCCCACACTTTTTCACTTTACTTTATCGCTACTTATCAAGCATTTTCAAACGCTTTCTTTAGCTATTTCATCCATTTTTCTACATGTAGCGAAAAGTAATTGTTATTTCCAAAACTTTAGTGTATATTTTTTCTCTGGAACATCTTTAAGAGGAAGGAATTAAAGCCATGTTATTAATCGATATATTTACGTTTCTTGGCATTATCGCCGCTGCCATTTCTGGTACATTAGTTGGTTTGAAAAAAGATCTAGATTTATTTGGTGTCCTTTGTTTAGCTGTAGCTACTGCGCTCGGCGGCGGTATTATTCGTGATATTATGATTGGTAACCTGCCTCCTGTCGCATTTGTAAAACCCATTTACTTTTTTGTAAGTGTACTATCAGCATTATTCACATGTATGTTTTTTGAGCGCATTAATAAACTTCAAGTTGTTATTATGCTTTCTGATGCTGTTGGTTTAGGTGTATTTACAGCTATTGGTGCAAATGCAGCGATGTCGCATCACGTTGACGCCTCATTTTTAGTCGTTTCAATGGGAGTTATTACAGGTATTGGGGGCGGTATTTTACGCGACATTTGCGCTCAAGATATCCCGTATGTATTCCGAAAAGAGATATATGCAATTGCTTCTATTTTAGGAGCAGTTAGTTTCCTAATTACACATGCAATGGGGGCACACGTATTAGCTTTCTATGTTTGTTTATTAATAACATTCGTTATTCGTGTAGTCACCGTAATATATAATGTACATTTCCCAGTTTTCTTTAAAACACATGCAAAAATTAATAAAGGCCATTAAGAGAATTCTACATACTATAGAGTAATTATATATAAAAAGTTGAAAATGAATTAGAAACCATCCCACAAGTAATGAAGAGTATTCAAGACGATTCCTCGAAAATGGCCTTAACGGCGGATAATTTACAACTAGAACTAAACCGATAAGGCGAATCGATACAAAAAAAGAATCCGAAATGGATTCTTTTATTTTCTGAAAAATATTTTTTGGCAATAAAAATAACCCATATAAACACCAAAGCTTTGTAAAATAAACAAAGCTGGCATAATGATATTATAGTATGCCATATCTACTTGAAAGAGCCTTAACGATACATATCCGGTAATTAATAATACAAACAACATATATCCTTCATTTTGCTGTTTCTTAATTAGAAAATGTAATAAAGCTATGGCCATAAACAGTGTCACCACTATATATATAAGCTTTTCACATTTAAAAAGAATAGAATTTATTCCCTCATTTGAAAACTGGTTAATAACTGGTTTTAACAGTTTAAATCTTTCTACTTCCATTTCTTTTAACTCTTGATCAATTTGCTCTTTTACACTTTGATTTTCAGATGTTTTTTCTTCATTTTGACTTTTTCCAATTAAAACAGATTGAACATAATTCTGATTAGAAATCGTATACTGTGACATTCCCATCATCTTGATACCATAGCTCACACCAAAATGAGTACTATAAAACAGAATAAGTATTCCTATCATTTTTAATAGTAATTTTTGCTTCGTTGCTGATTGAAATAATTCAATTAACAGCACATATACAGCTATAAACATAGGTAAAAATAACCCCATTGGGAAAATCATATTGCTAAGCGCAAATAAAACGGCTGAAATTACCCACATATAAGGATGATCCAATCCTTTATATAAAAATATGTAACAAGCACAATAAAATAAAAATATTGCGAGTGATTCCGCCGTTAATACAGAACTCATAAATATATTTGGAATATATAAAGCATAAAACACGGACGCGATACGACCACACTCTTCTCCAAAGACCCTTGCCGCAATGCGATAAATGAAAAATGCAGTTCCTGTACAAAATAAAATATTAAATAGTTGTAAAGCGAATACCGTATCACCAAATATACGAATGATGATCGATTCATAAATAATAAAAGGTAACTGCGCTACATTCGCTATATTATTTCCAATTGCAATCTGCTTTGCAGACTCATACATAGCTTTCATGTCACCTATTATTGGACCATCTACAAATAGAACTGTGATAAATCTTACAACTATAGATATGCTTATAAGAAAGATAAGAAATTGTTTATCTGTAAAACGATATTGCAAAATCGATGCCACTAACAAAATAAGAATAACAAAAATCACTAATACGATTGTTATACTTGTTGTACTTCCCCCAAAAAATTGCTTACTTGTTTCAAAAGCCGACCAACAACTATAAACAAAAAATGCGAGCATCGCACCAATCGTTATTTTACTGAAGAAAGACGAAAAATTTGTTTGTATATGATTCATATGTCCATTGCACCTCTACTTCCATTTATAACAAAACGATTCTATCATGAATAGGCACAAGGTTAATAGGGAATTTCTATGACAAACACATAGTCATTACTTTTTCACTTGCAATGTAAGCGAATCCTCTTTTACACTACATTTTATATACGATAAATTTTCTTTCAGTTACATGAATACAAATACAGAAATTTCAATAAAGTGAAACTTTAATCCGCGGGGGTTTCATCCTCCACTGACTATTAGCTTGCTATTCGCGGGATAATCCTCTTGGAACACTTTACTTCATTAAATATCTAATATGAGTACTCCACTTACACATGTCACTCTGATTGAAAACAAAAAATAGGGGATGAATATATGGAAAAGAAATTCATGCGAGAATCAAAAGCAATTAAAACAACACGTGTTTTTCCTAACGATTTAAATAATCACCAAACACTTTTCGGGGGAAAATTATTAGCAGAAATTGATAGTATCGCTTCAATCGCAGCTGCGAGACATAGCCGCAAACATTGCGTAACAGCATCTATCGATTCCGTTGATTTTTTAACTCCAATTCACCAAGCAGATTCTGTCTGTTATGAAGCATTCGTATGTTATACAGGAAAATCTTCAATGGAAGTTTTCGTAAAAGTAATTGCAGAGGATTTACTAGCAGGCGAGCGTAGAATGGCCGCAACTTGTTTCATTACATTTGTCGCATTAAAAGACGGAAAACCTTCATCTGTACCACAAGTAATTCCTGAAACAGAGGAAGAACATTGGCTACATACAACTGGTTCAGAGCGTGCAGAAAATAGAAAAAAAGGACGTTTGAAAAGTAAAGAAATGGCTGAAGTGTTAACTTTAAATAAACCATGGAGCATTTAACGCTATTTAACACAGGTAAACATTCCTATATGTTCGCCTGTGTTTTTTTATTTCTCCTTAAATTATAAACGTATATAACCATCTAAACTTAACCTCTATTTACAAAATAATCCACTAACCTACCCTTTATTTTGTTATACTATTAATGGTATATTAGATGATGTTTACTAAAAATAATAATGCCTATTATCATATAAAGGATGGTGCAATATGTCTGTTGAGGTACCAATTGTAATACCTAAAACCTTGATTATCATTCCCGCTTACAATGAAGAGGAAGCGATCGCAGATACATTAACAAGACTTTTAGAACTAAAAGAACACTTTGTAGGATTAGATATTTGCGTAATTAATGATGGATCCAAAGATAAAACACCTGCAATTGTCACAACATTCCCGGTACATCTTGTAAATCTACCTTATAATTTAGGGATTGGGTCAGCTGTACAGACTGGATACAAATATGCTTATGAACATGGTTATGATATCGCTATTCAATTTGATGCCGATGGACAACATAACCCAGAAGATTTATATAAAATCATCCAACCTATTGCTGAAGATCAATGCGATATGGTACTGGGGTCTCGATTTACGAAAAAAACTGCATATAAAGGAAGTCTTTCAAGACGAATTGGAATATTTTACTTTACTGCCTTGTTAAAATTACTAACAAAACAAACATTTATGGATCCAACATCTGGATACCGCGCTATTAATCGCGAAGTAATTAAGATTTTCGCACACAATTATCCGAAAGATTATCCAGAGCCAGAAGTGCTCATTCACTTAAAAAAGAAGAACCTTCGCATTAAGGAAATATCAGTTAATATGCAAGAAAGACAAGGGGGACAATCTTCTATTACACCTTTAAAATCTGCATATTACATGATTAAAGTAAGTTTAGCCATATTAATGCAAAAAATTGTGAAAGGTTGATAATTCATGCCTATAATTACCTTTTCATTTATCTTTATCTTATTATTATTTTTCCTAATTATTAATTCTATACGTAGAGGTGCTTTAGACACAAAATATTCTATCCTTTGGATTTTCGTTTGTATCGCAATGGCAATTTTAAGCTCTACAGATAAAATTATAAATTGGATTGGGAAGCTATTACACGTGGAATACCCACCATCTGTTTTATTCTTGTTTGGACTTTTATTCTGCTTTATTTTAATTTTTGATTTAACTCGTAAGGTTTCTAAACAGCATCACCAACTTGTAACCTTGACACAAGATTATGCGCTACTAAAACAAAAATTAAATAATAAAGAACAAAATGATTCTTTACACGATGCATAATTAAAAATGACCTACTTTCTATTTTTAGAAAGTAGGTCATTTTTTTAAATATATCTCTTAGATGAAATGTTTTTTATAAATTTAATCGAATCGTATAACTTGCATACAATTTTTCTTATTATAACCTTCTATTCCGTACAGCGATATATATAAATATTTATTATATATATATATACCTATTTTAGGAATGGTCTGCTAACTCTCATAACAGTTGCGACAATACCTACACCTATCATTATAAATAGCATTGGCATCAATGGGAGTGCATAACGATCATATGCAAGGTATAAGCTATTGAAATAAGTTTGGAATAAAATACTTATCCATAAAAACGAATACTCCCTCCATCTTCTCCAACAGAATGCAAATGCTAAGATGGAGCAAATTATGAAGCCTTTTTTAATTGGGTCATAAATTTTCTTCATATCTTCTCCAGATATATCAAAAATACTAATTGGAGTGGCTGGATAATAATATGCCTTTTCCCAGAAGATTTGTGGCTTTAAAATCAAATAACTTTTCAGCATTGATTTTTTATCTGTATGCCACCATTCCTTAATACGGTCCATCGCTACTTCTTGTTGCTTCGCCATTAATTCATGCGCTTCTATACCCGGATATTTCGCGAGAATTTCCGCATCAATTTCTTCCACACTTTTTCCAGGCGGATAACCTTCACCTTGATATGTGCCCAGTAGCAACGGATTACCTGAACCTGCTGTAAGCGGGATAAACTTGTGAAATTGAATATAATTACGTGCCCACCAAGGACCAAGCACAACAAGTAACACTAATACACTAATACTGGCTTGCTTTATCATTAGGCGGAATGGATAGCGTTTTAATACAAGGTATACAAATAATAAAATTGGATATAAAGCGATTTGCACCCTGAAATATAGTGCTACAAAGTAGAATAATAAAATAATATAAAAATCTTTCATTGAATGCGTATCTGCTAATTTCAAGCTCCAATATAATAGCCCTAATGATAGAAATAGATACGGGCTTTCTGTCAACGTCAAGTTCTCTACTACCACTTCAGGAGGGTATAATGCTAATAGCAATGCAGCAATTAATCCAACTGCTGGATTTAAGATATATGTACCAATCTTATAAGTCATATAAATGCTTAAGATACCAAAAGTTATCATAACTAATTTTGCACATAAAACCCCTAGGCTTCCGTGCCCAAATATGGCGAATATGCCCGCTAATAAAAATACTTGTCCAGGCATAATATGAACAGTTGGTTTTGTCGGATCATGATACGTTAACATACCCGTTTCTAAAAAATTGACAGCGTTTCTTTGATACATTAAATCATCACTACCAAGTGTTAAATCACTACCGTATGTTTTTAAAGTCATTAACCGAAATATCAAGCCAATAACCAGAATAATGCCCAATATTATTAACTCAGGTCTTCGAATATACTTTTGTAACATTCTAAAGTTTCCTCCCCTTTATTGCAAAACATTTGTATTTTAAACAAAAATATACACATACATCCTTTCATTATAAACAATTTCCATATAGGACTTCTATATTTTTAATAATAATTATTATATGCATAAAGTTGATTTACAAACTTTATATGCGGTAAACTTATACAGATAGGTATTCTGATAACCTTTTTTCACAAAAAGATTTACATAATAAAAATTTGAGGAGTTAAAATTCTATGATAGAACAAAACCAACTCGTCTCAGTTGTTATTCCTTTATATAATGCAGAGAAATATATTGAAGAGACGATGGAATCGATACTAAATCAAACATATAAACATATTGAAATTGTAATTGTAGATGACGGAAGTAAAGATCAATCAGCTTCTATCGTAAAAAATCTTGAGCAAAAATATCCAGGGCAAATAAAATATATCCCTCAAGAAAATCAAGGTGTTTCTGTTGCTCGTAATACAGGAATTGAAAATGCTAGCGGAGAATATGTTGCTTTTCTTGATAGTGATGATTTATGGCATCCAACAAAAATCGAAAAACAAGTTGAAAGCATGCATAAAAACAACATGAATGCTTGTTATTGTGGCTATATGAACTTTTATGAAGAAACTGGTGAAAAAGTTGAGCACACGACAAACTTTATTAAAGGTGATATGACGAAATCTTTCTTAACGCATCAAGTTGTTGCTCAAACGAGTACTTGGATTTTCAAAAGATCTATCGTGATGGATCATAACATTCGTTTCACACCAGGATGTAGCTGGGGAGAAGATTTAGAATTTCTATTTAAATTAATGAGTGTAGCAAACGTATGCTATGTAGATGAATATTTGACATATTACCGAATCTTATCAGAAGGAAATCTTTCTTCAAAGTATAAAGATTATGAATTAAAAACAGCAAAAGAATTAGAAGTATTTAATCGAATGAAGGATTGGGCTCATAATAAATCAAAAGACTTAATCATGAATGATTCTACAGAACTTCTTGAAATTCTTGAAACCTACCTATTCCCATATACAGTCATTAATAACGCTTGTATATACATTAAGAGCAGCTCTAAATTAGATAAATCACAAGTCCAACTAATCAAAAGCGATATAAGTAAATATTGTCGCAAAATTTATTCAAAAAATGGAAAACGAAGCAAGAAGTTATACGCGATGCTTTGGTTTGTACGAATCAAGTTTATGTTTTCTTAAATAAAAAATACGCTTCTAAACATTCTTTCCGTAAACAAATCAAATTTACAAATAGGACGAAGCGCGTCCTGAAGAATAGAAAGGTCTTTTTCCATGAAAACAAATAAAATCCTTAAAAACGCCTCCTACCTCTTTGTAGGAAATATTACTGTTCGATTTGTACTTGCTATTGCGACGATTTTCTTTGCAAGATATGTTTCACCAGGTGAGTATGGGATGTTTACAACTGCATTAGCAGTTTCCGCTGTTATTTGTTATTTTACAGATGCAGGTTTAACACATACGTTTATGCGTGAAGGAACGAGAAGTGATGCTAACATTAGTGTGCTAATCAGCAGTTATTTACGCATTCGTTTAGTATTAGCTATCGTAATTTCCGTACTCTTCGCTATTTTTGCTCAGTTCTTCTATACTGATGCTTACTTACGCGCCATGGTATATTGGGTTGTATTACCGACCATGTTTGGAGCAACTTTACAAGGTGTGGGAATGGCTTATTTCCAAGTTACAGAACGTATGCAATTTACAGCGATTATTTCTGTAATACAAGGTGTCACAGCCGCAGCTGCGCTTCTACTAGGAATGTCATTTAAATGGTCACTTATGATGGTCGCTGCCATGTACGGTATATCTAGTCTTGTAACAGGAGTCATCGCCTTTATAATGGTGCTCCGCCATACAACAGTTCATAAAGGCTGGGACAAAGGTATTTTAAATCAATTACTAATTTTCACAATCAATGGCATTATCATTATGCTCTTACCACAGTTAGGGCCTATTATATTAGAAAAAGTTTCAACGTATGAGCAAGTTGGATTCTTTGGCGCTGCATCGAAAATACCCGCTGTACTTTATCAAATACCAGGTGTAATTGCAGCAGCCTTTTATCCAAAGTTATTTACTTTTGGAAATGAAAAGAATATTGATGAACATAGAAAACTATCTCTGTTTGAATTAAAGCTTATGTCTTTCTTAGGAATGGGAATTTCTATCCCATTTATCGCTGATCCAAGCTTTTGGATTGTTACTTTATTAGGGGAAGAGTATGCACCAGCTGGTGATGCTCTTGCAATTTTAGCCTTTATGGTCATTTTACAATCTATCAACTATCCACTTGCTGATAATTTAACAACAATTGGTCAACAGTGGAAACGTGCGACAACGATGGGAATTGGATTAGCTGTCGCTATTATAAGTTACATCGCATTAGGTAGCCAATTTGGAATGATGGGAGCTGCGGCAGCTGCGATCATTACCGAGATTACATTATTAATCGGATTTACTTTATTCGTTCGTAAAGGCTTTTCATTACTATTCAAAGGAATAATATTCAATGCACTAGCATTTATAGTCAGTTACGCAATATACCGCACAGTATTAATTAACTTACCACCACTAATAGCTTTAACATTTACTGGTATATTGTACGGTATTATCGGTCTTGCCATTGACCCTCAAATACGTGGGTTGATTTTAGGATTTGTAAAGAAAAAGCTAGGTAAGAAAATAGCATAAAGGCCAAGTTCTTTTTCATCTTTATGAAAAAGAACTTGGCTTTTTATTTATTATCCTCTACATATAAAATGGTTTCTTTTGACCCTTAATAACACCAACTCTTCTCGACGACATTTTTCATATCCCACAATGTAATTAAACACCTTTCAATTACACTCTATATTTTCCCAGAAACAACGCGATGTTAATCTTGCAAAAATATACATTTTGAAAGGATAGCATTATACTCAATAATTTAGTATCATGATTCAAGACACTATTTTGAAATGGACGGAGGATACTATGAGCTTATTAACAGTCGAGAAATTAGGCCATACATTTGGCGATCGCACATTATTTAAAGATGTATCCATGCGTTTACTAGCAGGGGAACATGTTGGATTAGTCGGTGCAAACGGTGTAGGTAAATCAACATTTATGAATATTATTACTGGTCAACTTATCCATGATGAGGGCCGTGTAGAATGGACACCTGGTACAAATTACAGTTACTTAGACCAGCATACAATTTTAACACCTGGTCGCACAATTCGTGATGTATTAGCTGACGCATTTTTACCTTTATTTGAAAAAGAAAAAGCTTTAAATGAAGTTGCAGAAAAAATGGGAACTGCAACACCAGAAGAATTAGAGGAACTTCTTGAGGAGATGGCGGAAATACAAGATGCCCTCGAAGCAGGTGGTTTCTATTTATTAGATATTAAAATTGAAGAAGCGGCACGTGGTCTTGGAATTGATGCAATCGGTTTAGACCGTGATGTTGCTGCATTAAGTGGTGGACAACGTACAAAGGTATTACTAGCAAAATTATTACTTGAACAACCAGAAGTATTACTATTAGATGAGCCTACTAACTATTTAGATGTTGAACATATTCATTGGTTAACAACTTATTTAAAGGAATACCCACATGCATTCCTATTAATTTCCCATGATACGGAATTTATGAATAAATGTGTCGATGTTATTTTCCATCTAGAATTTACAAAAATGACGCGTTATACAGCGACATATGAAAAATTCCTAGAACTAGCAGAAATTAACAAAAATCAACATATAAATGCTTATGAAAAGCAGAAAGAGTTTATTAAAAAGCAAGAAGACTTTATCGCGAAGAACAAGGCTCGCTATTCAACGACAGGTCGTGCAAAGAGTCGTCAAAAACAACTTGATCGCATGGAGCGTATTGATCGTCCTGAAACAGCAATTAAGCCGGAATTCTCATTTAAGGAATCTCGTGCAAGTAGTCGTTTCGTCTTTGAAGGCGAAGATGTAGAAATCGGATATACACATCCATTATTACCAAAACTAACAATGACAATTGAACGCGGTGAAAAAATTGCCATCGTTGGTTGTAATGGTGTCGGTAAATCAACATTACTAAAAACGATTTTAGGAAAAATTAAACCTTTAAGCGGTAAAACAAGTCTTGGTGACTTCTTAGAGCCTGCATACTTTGAGCAAGAAGTAAAAGCGGATAATATAACACCAATTGATGATGTTTGGAACACATTCCCTAGCATGGACCAACATCAAATTCGTGCGATGTTAGCGAAATGCGGATTAAAAAATGAGCATATCTCTCGCCCGCTAAATCAATTAAGTGGTGGCGAACAAGCAAAAGTTCGTTTATGTAAGCTAATGGGTGAAGAAAGTAACTGGATCCTATTCGATGAGCCAACAAACCATCTTGATGTTACAGCAAAGGAAGAACTTCAAAAAGCTCTGAAAGCATATAAAGGGACAATCCTTCTTGTATGTCACGAACCAGAATTTTATGAAGGTTGGATCACAAAAACTTGGAATGTTGAAGAGTGGGCAGAACAAAATAAATAAGCCTTAAATTATTTCATTATAATTGTAAAATAAAATCCGTTCCTAGAAAGTACTTAGGAACGGATTTTTTTATAATAATGAAACTTTCATTAGCTTCAGGCCAGTACGACGAAAAGATTAAACTAACATTTCATTATTTCAACTCGATATTATAATATCGAGCTAACCTTACTCTAAAATCCTTTAAATCATTATATGCTTCCAAATTCGCTAACATCCCTCGAATCACTGGAATCCTAGGATTTTGAACTCTCATTTCTGATTCTAAAACATCTAAAGTGACTAAAACCTCATCATTTTCCAGTTGGTCTGCTAATGTTCGTTTTAATATAATAATTTCATTTAAAAAGTGCTCTTTCACCTGTTCTTTAATAAGCTCTGAGCTACAAAAAAGCTCACCAATCTTTTCTTCATTTAAAACAGGCTCCTCCGAAGAATCTAGAAGCCCTTCTACTAAATCGTCTACTCTTTTTAAAATAAAGGAAGCGACATGAGAGAAATCAATTTCCGGTTCATTTAAAATAATCAATTGTAAATAACCGTGGCATATCCCTTCCACCATAATTACCAAATCTAATAAATATGGACTGACCGTTTCACCATAAATAGACAATAAGCTATTCCGATAAAATGCATGAGATTCTAACTTCATCCGTATCATAAACTCTTCTACTTCTTTATTAAACGGAATAGCATTTTCTCTTGCATGCATAATAATAAATTCTTTATGTTTTTGCACATCAGTAAACTGAAAATATAACTGCTTTTCAAATTTTTCACGTGGTAATAAAGACTCTTTTTCAATATCCAACATTTTCTTTTGGATTTTGTCATAATAATATCGAAGTGTCGCTAATAAAAGCTCATCTTTCGATTTAAAATACAAATAAAAAGCCCCTTTTGATATACCACAAGCTGTGACAATCTCTTGTACTGACGTTGCACTTACACCCTTAGTCGCAAATAACTTCATAGCCATCTCTATAATTAAGCGCTCTTTTTCTTTCATATCATATCTTCTCTCCTAAACTTAATTTCGCATCTTATGTAAATGTAAATTTAATCTTATATTAGCAAGTAGCAAAACCCCTACCCCAATAGCGGGTCAAAAAGTTATTTTTAGGCCTACTACTTACCTAAAAGCTCCATTAATAAAAGCTAATGATTCAGTAAGGAATAATAAAAAAATCTCTCCCCTTATAGTTTCAATTTATTATACCATCTCTTTTCATTGACGACTGACCAATCAGTCAGTTATATTATGTATTAGACTGACCAGTTGGTCAATACAATAAAAAGGGAGCGCAAACATGAACAAACTCATTAATTTCTCGTTAAAAAATAAGTTCGCGGTTTGGCTACTAACCATTATTGTTACCATTGCAGGCATTTATTCTGGGATGAACATGAAGTTAGAAACAATCCCTGATATTACAACGCCTATTGTAACAGTAACTACGGTTTATCCTGGTGCTACACCAGAAGAAGTAGCTGACAAAGTTTCAAAACCGATGGAAGAGCAACTGCAGAATTTAAGCGGTGTGAACGTTGTTAGTTCATCATCTTTTCAAAACGCATCTTCTATTCAAGTAGAGTATGATTTTGATAAAAATATGGAAAAGGCCGAAACAGAAATTAAAGAAGCTCTCGCGAATGTGAAACTTCCTGAAGGCGTAACAGATCCGAAAGTTTCTCGAGTAAACTTTAATGCTTTTCCTGTTATTTCGTTAAGCGTAGCGAGTAAAAATGAATCTTTAGCTACGTTAACAGAAAATGTAGAAAAAAATGTTGTTCCTGGATTAAAAGGACTTGATGGTGTCGCATCTGTTCAAATCGCAGGTCAACAAGTAGACGAGGTACAGCTTGTCTTCAAAAAAGATAAGATGAAAGAATTAGGTTTAAGTGAAGATACCGTAAAAAATATGATTAAAGGTTCGGACGTATCGTTACCACTTGGCTTATATACATTTAAAGATACGGAAAAATCAGTTGTTGTAGATGGTAACATTACAACAATTAAAGCATTAAAAGAATTAAAAATTCCAGCTATCCCTTCATCACCAAATGGTCAAGGTAATCAAAATGCTGGTGCCGGAACACAAGCACCACAGATGAATCCAGCCGCTATGAACGGCATACCAACGGTTGCATTAGAAGACATTGCTGATATTAAAGAAGTCGGAAAAGCAGAGTCTATTTCTCGAACAAATGGAAAAGAAGCAATTGGAATTCAAATTGTGAAGGCTGCTGATGCGAATACAGTTGATGTTGTAAATGCAGTTAAAGATAAAGTAACAGACCTTGAGAAAAAATATAAAGACTTAGAGATTATTTCAACATTCGATCAAGGTGCGCCTATTGAAAAATCAGTCGAAACAATGCTTAGCAAAGCTATTTTCGGTGCTATCTTTGCGATTGTTATTATTATGTTGTTCCTGCGAAACATTCGAACAACGCTAATCTCTGTCGTTTCTATACCACTTTCTTTATTAATCGCAGTTTTAGTAATAAAACAAATGGATATTACGCTTAACATTATGACACTTGGAGCAATGACAGTCGCTATCGGACGTGTCGTCGATGACTCCATTGTTGTTATTGAAAATATTTATCGACGTATGTCGTTATCAGAAGAAAAATTACGCGGGAAAGATTTAATTCGTGAAGCTACGAAAGAAATGTTTATCCCGATCATGTCTTCTACCATTGTAACCATTGCTGTATTCTTACCGCTTGGACTTGTAAAAGGTATGATTGGTGAGATGTTCTTACCATTCGCCTTAACTATTGTCTTTGCTTTATTAGCATCGTTACTAGTGGCCGTTACAATCGTACCAATGTTAGCTCACTCCTTATTTAAGAAAGAGAGCATGAGAGAAAAAGAAGTACATCATGAAGAGAAACCAAGTAAATTAGCAAACGGTTATAAACGCATACTTGCATGGGCTTTAAATCATAAAATCATTACATCCAGTATCGCTGTCCTTCTATTAGTTGGTAGTCTCGCACTTGTGCCAATTATCGGTGTAAGTTTCTTACCTTCTGAAGAAGAAAAAATGATTATTGCAACGTACAATCCAGAGCCAGGTCAAACGTTAGAAGACGTTGAAAAAATTGCAACGAAAGCTGAGAAGCACTTCCAAAATAATAAAGACGTCAAAACAATTCAATTCTCATTAGGTGGCGAAAACCCAATGAGTCCTGGTCAATCAAATCAAGCAATGTTCTTCGTTCAATATGATAACAATACGAAAAACTTTGAAAAAGAAAAAGAACAAGTCGTGAAAGATTTACAAAAGATGTCTGGAAAAGGCGAATGGAAAAACCAAGATTTCGGAGCAAGTGGCGGTAGTAACGAAATTAAGCTATACGTTTATGGAGATAGCTCTGAAGAAATTAAGCCTGTGGTGAAAGACCTTCAAAATATCATGAAGAAAAATAAAGATTTAAAAGACGTTGACTCTAGTATTGCAAAAACATATGCAGAGTACACTTTAGTAGCAGATCAAGAAAAGCTAAGTAAAATGGGTCTAACGGCCGCTCAAATTGGAATGGGCCTTTCTAATCAACATGATCGTCCTGTTTTAACAACAATTAAAAAAGACGGTAAAGATGTAAATGTATATGTAGAAGCTGAAAAACAAAATTATGATACAATCGATGATTTAACAAATCGAAAAATTACAACACCACTTGGCAATGAAATTGCTGTTAAAGATGTAATGACTGTAAAAGAAGGTGAAACTTCTAATACAGTAAAACATCGTGATGGTCGCGTTTATGCAGAAGTTAGTGCGAAATTAACATCGGATGACGTTTCAAAAGCATCTGCTGCAGTTCAAAAAGAAGTAGATAAAATGGACCTTCCTTCTGGTGTGGACGTTTCTATGGGAGGCGTTACAAAAGATATTCAAGAATCATTCAAACAACTTGGCTTAGCGATGTTAGCTGCGATTGCCATTGTATACTTCGTTCTTGTCGTTACATTTGGTGGTGCCCTTGCACCATTTGCGATCTTATTCTCACTACCATTCACAATCATTGGTGCACTCGTTGCCTTACTAATCTCTGGTGAGACGTTAAGTGTATCTGCAATGATTGGTGCGCTTATGTTAATCGGTATCGTTGTAACAAACGCAATCGTGCTTATTGACCGTGTTATTCATAAAGAAAATGAAGGTTTATCCACACGCGAAGCATTACTAGAAGCCGGTGCAACACGCCTGCGTCCTATTTTAATGACTGCCATTGCAACAATCGGGGCTCTTATCCCGCTTGCATTAGGATTTGAAGGCAGCGGCTTAATTTCTAAAGGACTTGGTGTAACCGTAATTGGTGGATTAACAAGTTCAACGTTATTAACACTTCTTATCGTTCCAATCGTTTATGAAGTATTAAGCAAGTTTAAAAAGAAAAAAGTAAAATAATAAAAAATAACCTCGCAGTTAGCGAGGTTATTTTTTATCTCCAAACAAGATTAGGCAATCACCATATCCCGCTTTCTCTAACTCCCTTTTTGGGATAAATCGAAGGGCTGCTGAGTTTATACAATAACGAAGGCCATTTGGTCCTGGGCCGTCTGGAAATACATGCCCAAGATGTGAATCTCCTTCCTTACTTCTCACTTCCGTGCGCGTCATATTATGACTAACATCCATTTTTTCTTTCACGCTAGCTGCCATAACCGGTTTCGTAAAACTTGGCCATCCGCAGCCGCTATCAAATTTATCTAAAGAAGTAAATAACGGTTCCCCTGAAACGATGTCTACATAAAGACCTTCCTCTTTATGATTCCAGTATTCATTTTGAAAAGGTGGTTCAGTTCCATTTTCCTGTGTTACATAAAACTGCATCTCGTTTAACTTTTCTTTTAAATGAGCATTATCCTTCGGCCAATGTTGTTTTATAAAAGCATCACGCCCTGAGCCTTTACGATATAACTCATAGCGGAATGTGTTTTTCTTATAATATCCTTGATGATATTCTTCAGCTGGATAAAACGTAGTAGCTGGCAATATTTTTGTCGCAATTGGCTTGGAAAAGTGCTCGCTCTTCGCAAGTTCTTCTTTTGAAGCCTCTGCCTTTTTATGTTGTTCTTCATTATGATAAAAAATCACTGTTTCATAAGACTGTCCGCGGTCGTGGAATTGTCCGCCAACGTCAGTTGGATCAATTTGTCTCCAATATATTTGAAGCAACTCTTCATACGGCATTTTATTTGCATCAAATGTAATTTGTACCGCTTCATAATGCCCCGTCGTTTCTGAACAAACTTCTTTATAGGTTGGATCTTCTTTATGACCACCTGTATAACCTGAAACGACCTGTATAATCCCTTCCATTTCTTCAAATGGCGAAACCATACACCAGAAACACCCTCCAGCAAACGTAGCCAATTCTATTTTTTCATTTACAGCCATTATTTCACCCCTATTCTATATTCTCCTTACAGTATGGCATAAGAAACATGATGTTATAAAAGAAAAAGCATCGAATATCGATGCTTTTTCTTTACTTTATTTTTTAGAAATATCTTTCTCATTTTCATCATTTGTCACGTCTAGAACATCTAATAAGAAAATGAAGATCGGAATACCGATAATAAGTCCCCACACACCTAAGAAATGCTCTGAGAAAATTAATACCATAAATGTGTAGAAGATTGGTAAGTTTGTTTTTTGCGACATAAATTTCGGGTTCAACACGTAGCTCTCAAGCGCATGAATTACTGTTACGATAATTAAAATATAAACGACATACATAATACCGCCGATGTTGTAAGCAATCATACAAAGTGGGAATAACGAAATGATAACACCTGCGACTGGAATTAAACCAAGCAAGAAAATCATTAACGCCAAGCCTAGTAATTGCGGGAATCCTAATATCCATAATGCGATAACAGATAAAACACAGTTAACAATTGCAATTAAAAATTGTGCTTCGATTACTTTTCCGAATGAACGTGCAAATTTCTTTCCGAAATACTCTATTTCGTTATAGAAAATTGCAAGTCGACTTTCTTTAAATTTCGAAGTAAAAGCAACGATACGTGCCTTTTCAAGTAAGAAAAATAAGCTTAAAATTACGGAAAGTAAAACTTGAAGGCCAAATTTCCCAACATTCGTAATAGATTTATACAAAATGTCTACGCCTTGCCCCACATATTTAGAAAGCTCCATATGATTAACAGCATTAACTGCATACTTAATTAATTCACTATCAGGTGGATTTCTTAAAAATACATTAAATTGATAAATCAATTGTGAAATTTGTATTGTTAATACCGGTAAATATTTAAATAGAGTAATGGCAATTCCAGCCACTAACATTACATATAAAAGCGCTATAATAATTTTCTGATTAATTGGCATGAAATGATCTAATTTACGAGAAATAAACTTTTGGAATCGATCCATTAAATACGTCAACATAAACGTAATTAAAATTAAATTTAACATACTTTGCATCCCATACAATATGAGAGCAAGTAATACTAATACGATTAACCTCTGAAATCCTTTGCTTTGAAACAGGTTTTTTATTTGCATAATCGACGAGTACTCTCTCCTGTCCTATAAAGTAAAACGTTAACAAGTAGATTTCTCTCTATTCTCTACTTATAATTATCCTTTAATATTAAAGCCATTGCGAGCAATTTATCTTCAATCCTAACCGCTCGTTAATTGTGCTAATATATTATGTTACTTCTTATTTTACAATACAATGACCTATTTCAAAATGCATTATGCACAGTATTAATGAAGATTTAAGGAAATTTTTACTCTCCTAAAAATAGGTCTTACCACCACTGTAACATAAAAAGCAAGCTATCAGTAGAAATCCGTCCTACAAATAGCTTGCTTTTATATTTTTTTAAGTAAGTTTTATCACCCAATAAATGGAATGAACATTGGGATAACTACCACTGTTACGACACCAACTACTGTCACAGCTATACTTGCCATAGCTGCTTCTACTTCACCCATTTCGATACCTACTGCAACCCCTAACGCATGTCCTGCTGTTCCAAGAGCCAAACCTTTAGCGATCGGATGTTTTACTCTAAATGTTTTTAAGAATAAAGCTCCTAATGCGTATACGATAACTGCATTAAAGATAACTGCAAATGATGTAATTGCTGGAATACCACCGATACTTTCAGATATTGGTAATGCAATTGCTGTTGTTGCTGCCTGCGGTAACATCGAGTTCATAACAGCTGTATCTAAACCAATTGCTTTTGCGACAATGAACACGACAACCACTGAACAAATAGATCCAACCACGATAGCCGATAAAATTTGCCACCAATATTTTTTTAACTTATCAACTTGTTTATATAATGGAATTGCAAAGGCGATGGTTGCTGGCTCTAAAAAGAAACTAATCATCTTCCCACCAGTATTATATTCTTCAAAAGTAAAGTTACCTACCTTTAAAAATACAATCCCTAATACCATTGCTACGAATAGTGGTGTAAATAAGAAGAATCCTTTTGAGTGTTTGAATAAAAATGTTCCGATTCCGTATGCAATTAATGAAACGACGATTCCGAAATATGGAGTCATTGTGCTTGTCATGTTCATTACCTCCTAACCATGTATGGTCTAAAATAGTTACGCAACTTTTCCGTGTTTGCTTCCTTCGTTTACAACTTTCAACTCTTTTGTATCTTTTGTTTCTTTGTCATCTTTACCTAAAATTAATTGTGCAAATAAACCTGTTACAGCAAGTAAAATAATTGTTGCAACAACGATTACAGTTAAGATTTGTACGAAATATTGGCTCATTACACCAAGAGAATTAATAACTGAAATACCTGATGGGACGAAAAGAAACCCGATAATCCCCGTTAAAGCCGTTCCGAGTGATTCAACTTGCTCCAATTTAATAACCTTTAGACATAATAGGCTAAATAAAACAACTAACCCGATTACCGATGAAGGCATCGGAATTGGTAAATGTGTTGCAATAATATTAGAAACTAACATAATAGCTGAAAATATGAATGCTTGTGATAAGAAACCATATACTTTTTTCGTACTCATTTTGGCCACCTCTTTCGATTTGGTACCTTTATTGTATAAGATACAAACAAAACTGTAAGCGTTTACACAACGGAACGTCAAATATACAAAATTAGTTACAAATATAGGCAGATGAAATACAAAAAGCTACTTCTTAAATACGAAGCAGCTTTTTGAGTTCTTTTGCATATGTACGGCTAACCGGGACTTTAGATCCCTCTTTCATAATTAAGTTATAAGTGGAATTAAACCACGGCTGTATCTCAGAAATATGATTAATATTAGTAATGAAACTACGGTGAACACGCATAAAAATGGTTTGCGGTAATTTCTTTTCCAAAATCACAAGTGTATCATGTGTTACATATGTTTCTTTCATTGTTTTTACAGCTACTTTCCCATCTACAAGCCCTACATAAACAATATCTTCAATATTAATAAGTACAATTGATTCCTCAATTGGTAATGCTAATTTATGCATCTCGGTCGTTACATCTACACTCTTTACATCTTGCTTTGTTTCTAATTTTATTTGCTTTTGTTTTTTATATTTCTTTAATGTCTGTACGATACGTTCTTCATCAAATGGCTTTAAAATGTAATCTAATGCATCTACCTCAAACGCTTGCAGCGCATATTGATCGTATGCAGTAGCAAACACAATTGAAGGTGGATTTTTCATTTTCTTTAATATATTTGCGATTTCAAATCCGTTATCATCAGATAATTGAATATCTAGAAAAACAATATCTGGTTTGTTTTTCATTAATTCTTCTAATACATCCTCTACACAATCCGCCTCACCAATTATCTCTACTTCTTTCGTTTGCTCTAATAAATATTTCAATTCATCCCGTGCTAACATTTCATCATCAACTACTAATACTTTTAACACTCCGTTTTTCCTCCTCTACTTTTTTCGGAATTACAAAGAGGATCTTTGTCCCTTGCTCTAACTCACTTTCAATTTGAAGCATTGTCTCTTTCCCAAATAACCCGATAAGTCGTTCGTTAATATTATATAAAGCTGTTCCCGTCCCTTTCTTTGATGGAACTACCATTTTTCCTAATTGCTCTAGACGTTCACTCTCAATCCCTTGTCCATTATCTTTCACTTCAAAGTGAACCATCCCCTCCTTTTCAAACACATGTACCTCAACCTGGCACACTGGCTGCTTTTTCGGAAAAGCATGGCGTAATGCATTTTCAACTAATAGTTGAAGCACAAATGGTGGTACTAAGGTTACCTTTAGTGCTTCTTCAATGTACATCTTCACTTCATACTTATTCGGAAATCTCGCTTGCTCTAACGATAAATATGCATGTACATGATTCAACTCTTGTTCTAATGGAATAAGTAATTGGCGTGCCCCTTGCAAATTACAACGAAAATAAACGCTAAGCTGCAATAATAATTTTCTCGCTTTCTCTACATCTGTTCGGCATAGAGCTGATACCGTATTAATTGCATTAAATAAAAAATGCGGATTGATTTGTGCTTGCAGCGCTTTTATTTCGGCATCCTGCAATAACTTACTTTGTAACTCAGCTTCACCTAACTCAAGCTGTGTGGAGAATATTTTCGCCAGCCCTTCCGCTAACTCTTCTTCAACACGACTTAATTGATTAGAGTTTTTAAAATAAAGTTTTAATGTCCCTATCGTATTTCCATGTGAAGTTAATGGAATAACAACCGCCGCTTGTAATGGACACCCTTCATGTTGACAATTAATCATCTCACGCGACTTCGCTTTCATTATTTCCCCTGTTTTTAATACGGATTTTGATAAACCTGTTATTAAACTGTGTGAAGGAATATGATGGTCTGATGCTAATCCAACGTGAGCTAAGATTTTCTCTGTATCTGTTAAGGATACCGCATCCGTTCCCGTAAAGCGGTGAATAATTTGTGCCACATGTTTACAAGACTCTTCTGTTAACCCTTGGCGAAAATACGGTAATGTCTTATCAGCAATTCGTAATACTTTATGTGTTTGCAGAGCTTTTGCATTCTCTTCCTGACGCAAAATGGCTTGTATCATAGAAAGTAAAATAAAACTCCCGAAACTATTCACAAGGATCATCGGTATCGCAATTGTTTTCACAATACTAATTCCATCCTCTACAATTAATAGAATCATAACCATTTCTAAAGAAACGATAAAGACACTTAAAATCGCTGAAAATTTAGGTGTAATTGTGCGATTATATTTTTTGAAAATGTATCCAATATAACCCGTTATAACTCCTGCTAAAATTGACGAGATGGCACAACTTGCTGCTGTCGTCCCACCAAGCATATAACGGTGAATACCAGCAATTGATCCTACTCCAATTCCAACGATAGGACCGCCAAGCAATCCACTAATTCCAACACCCATAATACGTGTATTCGCAATTGTACTTGATGAAGAAACACCTTGTAGCCAATTTTCATTCATAATCGTATTTCCCGCTATTTCAATCCCTGTGTAATTGCTTACAATTGTAAACACTGAAAAAATACAAATAAGCTTAATTTTATCTACATATCCGTCTTGCTTATGAAGAAGGCGCCTAAACGTTTTAATATGAGAAAGTAAAAATCCTAAAATAACAATAAGTCCGACACGTTCAATCATCATAAGTACTAAATTTAGCATCTGTGATTCATTCCTTTTTATATTAGTTAGTTTTATTATGGGAAAATAATGAAGTGTGCGTCAAGAAGAATGAAATATCTTTTGAAATATTTTACACATAACAATTCCCTCTTTATTTGACAATCTAACAGAAGAGTGCTAAAAATAAAGTAATATAATACAGTCCTTTAACCCAACCCCGTGAGGTTGAGAAGGAAGTCGGAATATACTATACGTATGGTCTTTTTTAGGGATACGTATGCTTTTTTGGCCTTCTCATCATATCAGGTGAGAAGGCCTTTTGTTATTCTTCCATAGCGACTGTAGAAGAAAATAAGGAGGAGTAATGATGAACGTCACTACTAATGTACAATCATCAACAGAGGAGACAAAAGAGAAAAGATATAAAACATTGTTTGGTTCTGCGCTAGGATATGCAGCAGAAGGTTTAGATATGTTGCTCTTATCTTTCGTACTCGTCTACATTTTAAAAGAATTTCATTTAAGCCCTGTTGAAGGTGGAAACTTAACATTAGCTACCACAATAGGAATGCTAATCGGGTCTTATTTATTTGGATTTATTGCTGATTTATTTGGGCGTATCCGTACGATGGCCTTCACAATCTTACTATTCTCACTAGCAACAACACTCATTTATTTCGCAACAGATTATTGGCAATTATTAATTCTTCGCTTTTTAGTTGGAATGGGAGTTGGTGGTGAATTCGGGATTGGAATGGCCATCGTAACTGAAACATGGTCTAAAGAAATGCGCGCTAAGGCGACATCCGTTGTTGCACTTGGATGGCAATTTGGCGTACTAGTCGCTTCACTCCTTCCGGCATTTATCGTCCCGCATTTTGGATGGAGAGCTGTTTTCTTATTTGGACTCATTCCAGCTCTACTAGCTGTTTACGTCCGCAAAAGTTTAAGTGAACCGAAAATATGGGAACAAAAACAACGATACAAAAAAGAATTGTTACAAAAAGAAGCTGAAGGTAATTTAACAACTACTGAGGCAGAACAACTAAAGCAAATGAAAAAGTTCCCACTTCGAAAGTTATTTGCAAATAAAAAAGTAACGATAACAACAATTGGTCTTATTATTATGTCATTCATCCAGAACTTCGGATACTATGGAATCTTCACATGGATGCCAACTATTTTAGCGAATAAATATAACTACACATTAGCAAAAGCGAGCGGTTGGATGTTCATCTCTACGATCGGCATGCTAATTGGAATTGCGACTTTTGGTATTCTAGCCGATAAAATTGGTCGCCGTAAAACTTTTACAATCTATTATATCGGTGGTACTATATACTGTCTCATTTACTTCTTCTTATTCACAGACTCAACATTATTGTTATGGGGAAGTGCATTGCTTGGATTCTTTGCCAATGGCATGATGGGAGGATTCGGAGCAATTTTAGCTGAAAACTATCCTGCTGAAGCTCGCTCGACAGCAGAAAACTTTATTTTCGGTACAGGACGTGGGTTAGCTGGATTTGGACCTGTTATTATCGGATTACTTGCCGCAGGTGGTAATTTAATGGGAGCACTATCTCTAATCTTCATTATTTACCCAATCGGTTTAGTTACGATGCTATTATGTGTCCCAGAGACGAAAGATAAAGTATTAGAATAGATTAAAACTATACGAAATGTTTGTTCGAGTACTATCCCCTTCAGGAAAAGTAGTTGGATAAATAGAAAAGAGGAAGCATCTCAAATGAAATGCTTCCTCTTTTTATATAAAATAAAACATACAATTTGTTTATTTTTTATTTTGATTTACTAGCTTTTTGGAACAAGAAGGAAGTTTTATCTTCTTCTTTTACAATACCTTGTTTTAATGCTAATTCTCCTGCAACTTTAGGCGCTAACCATAGCATTGGGAATAACAGAATGGATACAGGAACAGCCGTCACTACAATGAAGGATTGTAAGGCGTTAATACTCCCCTCACCCATGTATAAAAGAATCGCTGCAACTGCGCCCATAATAAGCGACCAAAAAACTCGCAAACTAATTCTAGGATTTCCATCTCCAGTCACTGCCATTGAAATCGAATAGGCCATTGAATCTCCTGTTGTCACTACAAATAAAATTGTTAATAAAAGAAATGCCGGTCCAACAATATTAGAGAGTGGCAGTTGCTCTGTAATTGCAATCATAGCTGCTGGCATACCAGATTCACTTAATGCGGTCGAGATAGAACCAGGATTCATTAACTCATAAAACACACCTGATCCCCCTAGTATAGTAAACCAAAACGTTGTAATAATGGGTGCAATAATTCCAATTGCAACGATAATTTCTCGGATTGTTCTTCCTCTTGAAATTCGGCTCACTAAAATTGCCATCATCGGTCCATATCCAATAAACCATCCCCAGAAAAAGATTGTCCACGATCCTAACCAACCTGTATCCCCACGATATGTGCTCATTGGAATAAATTCATTTATATAAAATCCAAACGAAGAAACAAATGAATCGATAATAAATCCACCTGGTCCAAACAGTAATACGAATACCATTAATAAAACTGCTAACCTAACATTTAAATTACTTATAATTTGAATCCCTTTATCAATTCCTGTTACCGCAGATATAGTAGAAACAGCTACTACACAAACAATAATGGCTAATTGAGTAGTAAACACATCAGGAATGTCAAACAATGCTTGTAATCCATAACTTGCTTGTAGTCCTAAAAATCCAATTGGACCAATCGTCCCTGCAGCTACCGCAATAATGGCAAACGCATCGATCATTGTTCCAAGCAAACTCTTTCGCAATTTCTCCCCAAAAATAGGATATAAAAGTGTACGGGGTTTTAACGGCATCCCTTTATGATAATGCCCATACATCATGACTACTGCACTAATTGTCCCTAAAATCGTCCAAGCTAAGAAACCCCAATGCATGTAACTTTGTGCTAAAGCCGGCATGACTGCTTCTTTCGTTCCAGCAGATATACCTTCATGTATTGGTGGCACCGTCATCAAGTGGTACATCGGCTCTGCCGCTGCCCAAAAAACACCACCTCCGGCAAGCAATGTAGACATAATAATAGCGAGCCATTTTGTCGTACTAATCTCAGGTTTTTCTAACCCCCCAAGTTTAACTCTCCCATATTTCGAGAATGCCATACACATAGCAACCACAAATGTACCAATTAATAAAACTTGCCAAAAGGCACCAAAATATTTAATTGAAGCTGCAAAACTGCTATTAATGACTCCCTCTACGTAACTTTTATTTAAAAAAACTGCAATTACAAATAATAAAAGTGAGCCACCACTAATAAGAAATACAGGCCAATCTGTTTTTCGACTCTTCATCCTCATTTACACTTCCTCCTTCCTCAGCAATCTAAAAAAACAACTTCATTATGTTTTATTGTTTATATCCTAAACACAATAATTATATAAACATAACGATTTAATGATTTCACACACACTTATGTTGTCCCTAAAAATATGCTAAATCCTTTATTTTAAAAGAATATTCTATTCCTCTTACATAAAATCGCAAAACAAAAGACCTTATATTTCTATAAGGTCTTCGAAACAGAAATTTGATTATAGCATAAGGAACTCCTTGGTTCAAAAAGCCCCTTCCAAAAATAACCGAGAGTAAAGGCTTCCATTTGCTACGTAACAGTAATTAAAAAAATTATATTTTGCAGAAAAAACCCCTATACTAAATATTATTTATGAAAGAAATTCGGCTTCAAAATTTCATTCGGATACGGTTTATGATAAATATGGGTTGTAGCAGGTGATAATGGAGGAATTAACCATACCCAGTTGCCAGTTACAACCCGTCCACAAGCAACTTCCTGCCTCTCAAACTGCTGAAATTGCTGGGCTGCTGTATGGTGATCTACAATGCTAACTCCTTGCTTTTTGAAAGAATGTAAAACAGCTATATTCAACTCAATTAACGCTTTGTCTTTCCATAACGTACTATTTCTGGAAGTATCTAAATTCATCATCTCTGCAACCACTGGAAGCAAATTATAACGGTCATAATCCGCTAAATTACGAGCACCAATTTCAGTCCCCATATACCACCCATTAAATGGGGCTGCCGTATAAGAAATACCGCCAATCTCTAAACGCATATCTGAAATCATTGGTACCCCATACCATTTTACTTCTAGTGATGAAATTGGGTATTCTGGATGTTCAATTGGTACCTCTTTCACTTCTTTTTTAGGAATTTCTTTATATACAGGCTCTTTTCCATCAATAGAAAATACAAGTGGTAATACGTCAAAGTTTGTGCCTTCTCCTTGCCACCCAAGACTTTGGCATAAATCAGTAAATGCGACAGAGTGTGAGTCACCGATTACTCCCATTTCCGTTTTGTATCCTGCATATCGAATTAATTGATGATTATAAAGTCGTATATTATTCTCTTCACCTTGATATTGCTTAAAAATCGTAATTGTCGGTTTAACTTTCCCATCATTCGTCGCATATTTAATATGATGAATTAATGCATTATATACACCTTCTTCATCATTTACTTCACGCGCATCTAATATGTGCATCTTACTCCAAAACAATCTCCCAATGCATCTATTACTATTACGCCATGCCATCCGTGATCCATGAACAAGCTCTTCAAATGTATGCTCATACGTGCCCGTCTTTTCTATCTCTATTGAAATTTCTTCCATACGCTCTTTTATTAATTGCTCTTTATTAAGTTCCTTATAGCAAATAGTAATAAAGTCACTTGCTTCCTCTATTAATTGTTTCGTTTTACTCATAAACAATCTCCTTCTATCTCAACAAGACACTACTACTTTACAGTATAAGCAAAAAAGATAAGAGTCACAAACGAAAGTGGAAGTGTTACTTTTATCGTAATATTTGTCAGAAGATTTTTAGAATTATTGTTGACTTTCGAAAAAACAAGTGTATTTTTGACTTAAGGAAATTATTTTTACCTAAACCAACTTTTTGAGTAGAAAGTCGGTAATTGCATGTTTTTTCAATTACCCAATCTTTCATAAGGCTATGGTGAACTAGATCCATATATTGATGATACCTGCCATTCATCATGCGTGTAAGGTAAATTTGGTAATGTAAAACTAGTATTGTTGAAATCCTCCTAAATCCCCCTGATTGCCACCGGGGGATTTATAATTACTTCAATCTGTTTATGTAATGCTGTAAAACGTTTTTTATTTCTGCATTTAATTCTCGGAATGAAAATCCTAATTCACGAGCCTTTCCATTATGTAACGTACAATTAGTCACTTCATTATAAGGTGCTATATTATCTCCTACTTCTTGAATAAGTGCTTTTATTCCCGTGTTTTCTTCTATGAAATGAATAACTTCTCCAGTAGAAACTACCCCGTTGCTACAAGCATTAATTGGTCCTTCTATGTTTTCCATTCCGCACCATGCTAAAAACTCTCCAGCTTCTTTTTCATGTATGAACGACAATTTCCCTTCTAAACGATCCACGACAATAGGTTCTTGTTTCACAACATTTTCAACGTAAAACTGTAATCTCTTCGTATAATCATTTTCTCCAATAACAACGGGAAATCGTACCGCAACGACAGGAAATGTTGCTCGTTGAAACAACACTGCTTCCGCCAATCTCTTCCCCTCACCATAAGTGAAGTCCCCTCTATCTCCATACGTAATTGAATATTTATACGGATTAAAGTCTTCTTCTTGCAAGTTTAATGTAGGCTCATAAACCGCCATTGAGGATGTCGTAACATATTTTTTCACCTTACCACGTAATACTTTACATATAACTTCCGCAGCATTCGAGCTATAGCATAAATTATCGTATACAACATCATAGCATTTACCTTCCAACCTCTCTTCCAGTAACTTTTCGTCTTCTCTATCTACTACAATTCTTTTTACCGTATCCCCAAAAGAATCCTCCGTAAATCCTCGTGTTGCAATTGTTATATCGTGCCCCTCTTGTAAAAGCGCTTCTACTAACTGCTTACCAAAAAACCTTGTTCCCCCTAGAACCAACACTTTTTTCACTTTCATCATCCCCTATTTTGTAAAATACTACCTTAATTATAAACCTACATATAAACAAAAAGCATGGAATCATTATCAAGATTCCATGCTTTCTTACATACGATACTTTAACGTACTCGATATTTAAAAATACAATAGCAGAAATATAAAATAGAAATTACTGATACATAAACCCATAGTTCATATACGAATCCCTCTCCCCATACTCCCATAAAATAAAAGAGTGAAGGCAACGTCAATGTTACCCATGATTGTACAAAGGCAATTCTGCCAAGATATTGATTGATATTCTTTTTTTGTGCATTTAACACAAAGAATAAATACCAAAGTAATGCCCACATAAACCATGTTAACGCATTAACAACATCGTGGAATTGAACAAATGAAACGACCATATAGAATAGGGCAATAATTGCTACCCAAATACAGAACCAGCCTAGTCCACTACTATCCATTCCTTTAATAAAAGTAATGCCTACATATAAATAAGTTAAACCAAATAAAAAGGTAGCTGCATATGAATATACCGTCCAATTACTTTGATCAGAAATCATAATTAAATAAAACGGTATAATAATTTGTAATGCCCCTACAAATAAATTAAAGACACCTGCGCTTTTCATCTCTACTTTGCCCAATATAACAAGACTATTTAAAAATAAAGCTGCACCTGAAAGTAATAATCCTACGTAACCCATATATATTCGTGTGAAAGTCTTTCTCTTTCACACCCTTAACCTCCCCACAATATAAAGTGATCCTTTATTATTTTTCTTCTTATTTAAAACTACATACATAATTTTCAATCTAAATAAGTCAGACTTCCTACCTTAAAAAAGCCCGATTTTAAAACGCTTTCAATAATAAATAACCCTATCTAAACATTAAATAGGATTCCTTGATTATAAACGTACTCTGACCATGATACAAGTATTGGAATTCTTTTCAATATTACGTTTTTTATTTCTATAAAAAATTAATAGGATAATGCATTGTTCCTATCTCACTCTACTAATTTCTAACATAGAATATTATAGAATGTGCTGGTCAGTAATACATTCATCTTTATAAGATAATCGTATTACTGACCTAAACTGTCATAGTCAATCTTGATAGTTTCTCATTCCTAATAATTGCTATTTATCATAAATATCATTCGGATTAATTGTGGGAATAAATCCATTTATAGAACTATATTTTTTAGATACGTTATTTGGAGTAACGGTAAACGTTACAATTTTATTACTTTGTTGTTTAAAATAGCGCATCCAATTTTGACTCCATTCATCTTTCGCAATAACTTGTTTATTGAAGTCTTCCCATCATTTTTATAATATGGATGTTTAGTTCACAATCTGGAAACGTAACACTTGAATACTCTATTTTGCAGCTGACTATAATTGGTGCTTATGCAAACGGTATGGTTCTTGTTATTACGTTACTACTCTTATATTTTGAAGATCGTAAAGGGGCATTTCGAACATCGGCTCTGTTCTTTTTTGCAAACCTGTTGTTAAGTCTTCTTCTACTACCATTTGGATTCGATGGTTACGGTATTAGTTTTGCACTCGGATCTTCTATTACATTCTTATATGCTATTTCTAGACTCTTTACTTATATTAAAGATATTGACTACTATACATTTTGTCAGTCAAACACTTCTATGAAACAGCGAACTTTCTTTACTAAACTGGGCAATAAACTTAATGGAAAATAAACAGATAAAAAAATGACCTCTTGCTTATGCAAAGGTCATTTTTTTATCTGTTTATTAAACTTCTAGATAGCCACTTTTGTTATTTGATTGCCATCTCCAAGAGTCTGCACACATCTCTTCTAACCCGCGTAGTGCTTCCCATCCTAACTCACGCTTCGCTTTTGATGCATCTGCAAAACATACTGCAACGTCACCAGGACGACGTTCCGTAATTTTATAAGGAACTTCCTTGCCTGAAACTTTTTCAAATGCTTCAACCATTTCTAATACACTATAACCAGTACCTGTACCGAGATTGTATGCATCTATCCCAGTAGTGCCAAGTACCTTTTCAAGCGCCTTCACATGGCCATTTGCTAAGTCTACAACATGAATATAATCACGGACACCCGTGCCATCTTTTGTTGGGTAGTCATTTCCAAATACACTTAATTCCTTTAACTTCCCTACCGCTACTTGTGTTACATATGGCATTAAGTTATTTGGAATTCCATTTGGATCTTCTCCAATACGCCCACTTTCATGCGCGCCAAATGGGTTGAAGTAACGAAGTAATGCAATGCTCCATCCTGCATCCGCAAATGCTATATCACGCATAATTTGCTCAATCATTAATTTTGTTTGACCATATGGATTTGTTGCACTTAATGGAAACTCCTCCGTAATTGGTGATGTTTCTGGGATACCATACACTGTTGCAGACGAACTGAAGATCATCTTCTTCACATCATGCTTCTGCATCACTTCACATAGCACTAATGTGCTTGTAATGTTGTTATGGTAATACGTTAACGGAATTGCTACTGATTCTCCTACGGCCTTAAAGCCTGCAAAGTGAATAACAGCTTCAATTGTATTTTCTTCAAAAATCGTATCCAGTGCTTCGCGATTTAAAATATCTTCTTTATAAAACTTAAACTGTTTTCCTGTTATCTCTTTCACTCGATTTATAGACTCTACTGAGCTATTCGAAAGATTATCTACTACTATAATTTCGTAACCGTTATTTAGTAATTCTACGCATGTATGACTACCAATATATCCTGCTCCACCTGTTACAAGTATTGCCATAATTATAGTCCTCCATATTTCATTCATTATAAACTTCTCAAAGTATATCACATATTTCTTATCCTATGTTTATTATGCGAACACAGAAACTTACATTTTATCCCATACTTATTTTATATAATACATGATTCCAATCAGATATTAAAAAAACGCCACATAACAGACATCGCGTGGCGTTTTTTGATCAAATTACGTAACAATATACACTTAGAAAATGCGCAAGACTACCTAACAATACAAAAACATGAAAAATTTCATGGTGTCCCATATATTTAAACTCCAACCATTTTGGCTTCGCACCATAAATAAACCCACCGATCGTATAAAAAATACCTCCAAGTACTAGGAAAAGAACACCTCCTGTACTTAAATTCTCAGCTAGCGGTGCAAAGAATAGAACAATTAACCAACCCATCAGAAGATAAATTGCTGTCGATAACCATCTTGGACAATTAAACCAAAACATTTTAAAAACAATACCACAAATCGCAGTTGCATAAACTAAACAAAATAATAGCAAACCATTTGCCGAATTTAATGTAATTAAGCAAAAGGGTGCATATGTACCTGCAATTAATATAAAAATCATAGAATGATCTAGCTTCCTAAAGAAATAAATAACCCGTTCACTCGCTACAACACTATGATACACAGCTGATGCCATATAAAGGACCATCATCCCGATACCAAATAAAATAACAGCTGTAATTGCAGCAAAAGATGGCATCTTAACAGAAACCTTCACAATCATAGCTAATAATGCAATAAATGATAATACAGCTCCTCCTAAGTGAGTAAATGCATTAACCGGTTCTCTTACATAAGCATTCATATAAACACCCCTCATATAATTACATGTAGTTTTAATAACTACTTGTAATTATATATATATTATTCATACGGGTCAACATTTACATTTCATTTGTTTCGTAATACCATATTTAAAGATATACTAAACATTAAGTTCCACTAAGTTATAAAAGTGAGGGGTTCTACGTGGAAAATATAAATAAATTACTTGAATCATTACATTTAGAAAAAAATATTAAACTTGAGGATATCCCAAATGTCGACTTATATGTAGATCAAGTCGTTCAACTATTTGAGAATACTTATGCGGATACAACGAGAACTGATGATGAAAAAGTATTAACAAAAACAATGATTAACAATTACGCAAAAGGGAAACTATTCATCCCTATCAAAAATAAAAAGTATTCAAAAGAACATATGATTTTAATCAGCTTAATTTATCAATTAAAAGGAGCACTTTCCATTAATGATATAAAAAGCTCCTTAGAAAATATAAATGCACCGTTAATAAACGATGATACATTCGAATTAAATACTCTATATAAAGATTATCTTTCTCTTACTGAAACCAATGTGGAAAGCTTTAAGCAAGACGTAAATAAGCGTGTTACGGAAGTAAATGAGGTTTCTTCCTTAGAAGATCCAACACTAGAAAAGTTTTTATTACTAACATCCTTCGTGACTATGAGTAATATGTATAGACGTTTAGCAGAAAAATTAGTTGATGATCTCAAAGAATCTTGAACAAAAAACTATCCACCTGTTTGAAGTGGATAGTTTTTTTGTTTATTTAATTGCTTCATGAACCTTTAATTGTTTCCCTTTAATCGTTGTGTTTTTCATGATTTTTAAAACAAGTGGTCCTTTTCCATTTAATATTTCAACGTAAGAAACATTGTCTTGTATTGTAATAATGCCTATATCTTCTGCTGTAACACCTTTAATTTTAGCAATTGTACCGACGAAATCTACCGCCCTGATTTTCTTTTTCTTCCCGCCATTAAAGTACAATTTCATAATTCCTTTGTTTAGGTCCGCATTTTTATCTTTCTTTATAATTGGTTTAGCATGTATCTTTTCCTCAAATACTGCTTTCCCTTTCATAACTTCTTCCTTTGAAGGTGCAAGTGCCTTTGGAATTTCAAAGCCGATGTACTCCTCAATTTCTTCTAAAAATCTATTTTCATACGGTGTTATGAATGTAATAGCTTTTCCTTTATTACCAGCTCGTCCCGTTCTTCCCGTACGATGTACATAACTTTCTTTTTCTAATGGAATATCATAGTTAATAACATGTGTAATATTATCAATATCAATTCCTCTAGCTGCTACGTCTGTCGCTACTAAATAACGGAACTTTCCTTTTCTAAAATCGTCCATAACTTCAAAACGATCTTCTTGTACCATACCACCATGTATTTTGTCACAAGGATAGTTAACGCGATCTAACTGTTTAAATACGTGATCTACATTTTCTTGTGTACGGCAAAAAATAATACAACTATCTGGATTCTCAATCGTTGTTACATCTTTAAGAAGTGAAAGCTTTTCCTCTTCTCTCATCTCAAAAAGTGTATGTTCAATTTTATCTGTTGTAATCCCAGCAGCCTTAATTTCAATATGCGTTGGCGAATCCATATACTTACGAGATAATTTTTCAACATCTTCTGGAAGTGTTGCTGAAAATAACATTGTCATTCGTTTTGTAGGTAACTCGTCAATAATTGCCTCTACTTGATCGATAAAGCCCATATTCAGCATTTCGTCTGCTTCATCAATAACTAAATACTTCAAACACGCTAAAGAAAGAGTACCTTTTTCAATATGATCTAACACACGGCCAGGAGTCCCAACTACAATATGTGTTTTTTGCTTTAACTCTAATTTTTGACGTGCAAATGGAGATTTTCCATAAACTGCAGCGGCCTTAATTCTTTTGAAGCGGCCTATATTCGTAATATCTTCTTTTACTTGTACCGCAAGCTCTCTCGTCGGTGTTAAAACTAAAGCTTGTGGCTTATTCTCTTCCCACTCCACCATTTCACAAAGCGGTATACCGAATGAAGCAGTTTTTCCACTTCCAGTCTGTGATTTTACAACAAGGTCCTTCTTCTGTAATGCAACAGGAATAACTTCTCCTTGCACTTCCGTTGGATGTTCATAGCCTAAACCAGTAAGTGCTCTTACAATTTCTTTACTTAATGCATAATCGGTAAAGCTTCTTTTACTCATGTAATAACCTCATTTTATTCTGTATTTAATAATTATATTTTTTATTCCCCTACATTTAATTATACTAAGATGATATATCAAACTAATATTTTAAATTCGCTAAAATATCAGCTTAACCTAAGTATAACTCTTTTTATATTGTTTTTTTAAAACAACATAATAAAGGACAGCCTTAATAATAAGCCTGTCCACCTACATAATGGGAAATATCTTCTTTTCAGATATTTCTTTACGGAACTAACCTTTTTACAATCGGTATTCTTTGCAATACTAAAGTAATTACCATACTAAGGACAAGTGTAATAATTACATTTATAGGTATTGCCAATATTGCATGTACATGTGCATTCACCTTTGGAATGATTATGTATAGATAATTATTTAATAAGAAAAAGTGAAGAATATAAATCCCAAGACTTGCTTGGTTTATGCCACGTAATAAAAATGGCAATTGTCTTTCTGAATTTTGGAAAGCATATCTGAAAAAGACAAATAACCCAATTGCCATAAGTACAACGCCTGGCGCAAAATATTCATACCAATATTGATCCAGCTGTCCATTCGCTTTCAATGTATAATGGTACGTAATAAAGAATGTACCAATACATCCTACAACTCCCCCAATATAAGAAATATTACGCCATTTTTTCGCAATATCATAATTTGATAAGTAATAACCAAGTAGAAAATATCCTACATAATTTGTAACGTAAAATAATTCAATATTAAAGTTGATAGGATAATAATAATTTACTAGTTTTATTATAACAGATGCATATATCCATAAAATTAAAAAATATTCTATCTCTCTCTTCTTAGCATTTTTCACAAATACTTTCAGTAAAGGTGTGATTAAATATATTCCTACAATCATGTATAAGAACCATAGATGTAACCCGATACTATTTGTTAAAAAGTACTTTATCCCTTGCTTTAAAGAAGCCGGAAAATATCCTACACAAGCCCCATAGATGTAAAATATAGCACTCCAACCTATAAAAGGTATAATCACTTTACTTGCACGTTTCTTCAAAAATTCGCCAATAGAAATATCTTTTGTTCCCTTTAATAATAGGGCTCCACTAATCATTACAAAAATTGGTACACTAGCACGCGAAAGTGAGTCATAAAAATTACCAGCCAGCCAACGCGACACGTTATTTGAATCTAACGTAGAAACATAACCAGCAGCAACGTGAATTGTAACGACCGCAATTGTCGCTAATACACGTAGCCAATCCATATACACTAATCGTCCCATAAAATCTCCCCTAAATTAATATATTTATCTATTATTCTCTCTACATAATTCTACATTAATCGATTACACATTAAAATACATTATAACCATATAAATCCAAGAATATTAAATAAACTTTATTTTTTTAAATTAAACATTAAAACCTTTGACTTATTACTAAAAATACTGTAAATTATCATTTGGACGAACATTTTTAAGTAAACTATATAAAATATTCGTATTTTAGGGGTGTAAATGATGGAAAACGTATTTGATTATGAAGACATTCAATTAATTCCTGCAAAATGTATTGTAAATAGCCGATCTGAATGTGATACAACTGTCACTTTAGGAAAACATAAATTTAAATTACCTGTCGTACCTGCAAATATGCAAACGATTATTGATGAAAGAATCGCAACTTATTTAGCTGAAAATAATTACTTCTATATCATGCATCGTTTCCAACCAGAGAAGCGAATCTCATTTATTAGAGATATGCAATCACGTGGATTAATTGCTTCAATCAGCGTTGGTGTTAAAGAAGACGAATACGAATTCGTACAACAATTAGCTGCTGAGAAACTTTCACCTGAATACATTACAATCGATATCGCACATGGTCACTCTAATGCTGTGATCAACATGATTCAACATATTAAAAAACATTTACCAGAAAGCTTCGTTATCGCTGGAAACGTTGGAACTCCAGAAGCGGTAAGAGAATTAGAAAACGCTGGTGCTGATGCAACAAAAGTTGGTATTGGACCTGGTAAAGTTTGTATTACTAAAATTAAAACAGGCTTTGGAACTGGTGGTTGGCAGTTAGCTGCACTTCGCTGGTGTGCAAAAGCTGCAAGTAAGCCAATTATCGCTGACGGTGGTATTCGTACGCATGGTGATGTAGCTAAATCAATTCGATTTGGAGCAACTATGGTTATGGTCGGTTCTCTATTCGCTGGTCATGAAGAGTCTCCAGGGGAAACAATCGAAAAAGATGGCAAACTTTATAAAGAGTACTTCGGTTCAGCCTCTGAATTCCAAAAAGGCGAGAAGAAAAACGTTGAAGGTAAGAAAATGTTCGTTGAGCATAAAGGTTCTTTAGAAGACACTTTAATCGAAATGGAACAAGATCTTCAATCTTCTATCTCTTACGCTGGTGGAACAAAGTTAGACTCAATTCGTACTGTAGATTATGTAGTCGTGAAAAACTCTATTTTCAACGGTGATAAAGTATATTAATTTTTAAATCTAATTAGAAGGACAAGCATTTTATGCTTGTCCTTCTTTTTCATGTATAAAAATGTAAAATATTTTTATTTTACTGAATTTTCTAGTATCATGTTTTTAGATACTTATAATAAGGGGGATATAACAAATGAAAAACGTAATTGAGCAACGCCTTATTCGCGCAGAAGTCTCTACTGAATTGACATGGGATCTTTCAGATTTATACGAATCTGACAAAGAGTGGGGAAATGCATTACGTGTATTAACAGACGACATAAAAAAACTTGATGCATTTAAAGGACAATTACACACTGGCCCCGCTACCTTATTAAATTGCCTACTTTTAGAAGAAGAGCTTTTAATGAAATTAACAAAACTCGGCACATATGCAAATTTAAAAGAATCCGCTGATCGTACAGATCCAGTTATTCAAGCGAACTCTTCCAAAATTTCCGCTTTAGGGACGAAAGTACATACCGCACTATCCTTTATTCATAATGAAATCCTCTCCTTTGAAGAAGGAACAATTGAAAAATATTTAAATGAGGAAACAAAACTTGAGCCTTTCCGTAAATCGTTACTAGAAATACTACAAAAAAGGCAGCACACGCTCTCTCCTGAAACAGAAGAAGCTCTTGCTGCACTCGGCGAAGTTCATAGTTCTCCCTACAAAATTTACGGCATGACTAAATTAGCCGATATGGATTTCCCTTCTATACAAGATGAACAAGGAAATGATTTACCTGTATCGTTTGCATTATTTGAAAGTAAATATGAATTTTCTCCAAGCGCATATATACGCAGAAAAGCATATTCATCATTTGTTTCCACATTGAAACGATATAAAAATACAGTTGCAACAACGTATGCTACTGAAGTAAAAAAACAAGTGACACTTTCTCGTTTACGTAAGTACGAGTCTGTTACCCATATGCTTTTAGAACCTCAAAAAGTTCCACTTGAAATGTATAACAATCAACTAGATATTATTTATAACGAATTAGCGCCTCATATGCGCCGTTTTGCAGATTTAAAAAAGAAAGTATTAGGTCTCGATCAAATGCTCTTCTGCGATTTACACGCACCGTTAGATCCTGAATTTAATCCAACCATCACATACGATGAAGCTGGTAAATTAATTCAAGAATCTTTAAAAGTATTAGGACCTGAATATAATACGATTATCGAAACAGGCTTTAAGGAAAGATGGGTAGACCTTGCAGATAATATCGGAAAATCAACAGGTGCTTTCTGCTCTAGCCCATATGGTTCCCATCCTTACATTTTAATTACATGGCAAAATACGATGCGTGGATGCTTCACATTAGCTCATGAATTTGGACATGCTGGTCATTTTTATTTAGCCAATAAAAATCAGCGCATTATGAATGTACGTCCATCTATGTACTTTGTTGAAGCACCATCAACGATGAATGAATTACTATTAGCCCAGCATTTACTAGCAACTACTGACGATAAGAGAATGCGCAGATGGGTTATTCTGCAACTACTCGGCACATATTACCACAACTTCGTTACCCATCTACTTGAGGGAGAATATCAAAGACGAGTATATACCCTAGCGGAAGAAGGGCAAGCACTCACAGCTACAACTTTAACTGAAATAAAAACAAAGGTCCTTTCGACATTCTGGGGAGATTCCGTAGAAATTGATGAAGGCGCTGGCTTAACATGGATGCGTCAACCTCACTATTATATGGGCCTATATTCTTACACATATTCTGCGGGCTTAACTGCATCTACTACTGTAGCTCAAATGATTAAAGAAGAGGGACAACCTGCTGTTGATCGCTGGCTTGATGTACTTCGCGCAGGAGGTACAATGAAACCACTTGAATTAATGAAACACGCTGGAGTAGACATGTCACAACCAGATGCAATCCGTAAAGCTGTTTCTTACGTCGGTTCCTTAATTGATGAATTAGAGCGTTCTTATCAAGAATAAAAATAAGCCCTCGCTTTATGAGGGCTTATTCTATATTACTTTCCAAATCTTTTGCGGTATCCGCACTTTCTACATAGTTCTTCTACTGCAACTCTTTTTGAAAATCCATCTACAATATTTTTCGCTCTATCGCCTTCAATAATATTAGAGAATGAATCATTATTAATATTTCCAAGGTTAATAATTCCCTCACCATCTAAACAACAAGGAATAACCGTTCCATTCGCTAAAATACCTGCTTGATTTCGAAGACCATGACAGAATCCTTTTCCATCATCCTCTTCTTCATGCAATGCCGGCCACTGGAATTCATAATCTTGATTAATAAATACACGTTCCGCAATTTTTATACCTTTTCCTGGTGTAAGCTTCTCTTCAATTTTATAAGAAAGATCAAATTCATTTTCTATAATAGATAATAAATCTCTATTCCGCTGAATTTCAAGATTCGTTTTATTGTCCTGAGTTAAATTCCATAATCTTAGCGAAACAATTAAATCCGATTGACTTGTCGCTTCTCTAATGAAGGAAAGTATACTCCTTACATAGCCCTCTTTATCTTGCGAGCCTGGATGTCCATCAAAACTGTGCAGTGAAAAATTCATTTGTCTTAACGCAGGCTTATTTAACAGTCTATGCCTTCTCTTATTAATTAACGTTCCATTCGTTGTAATATTAACTTTAAACCCTTTTTCATGGCTTAAATCTAATAGTTGATCTATTTTTGGATGGAGCAACGGCTCACCCTTCACGTGCAAATAAATGTAGTCTGTGTGAGGTTTAATTTGGTCTAATCTTTTAGCAAAATCCTCTACAGAAATGAATTGCTTCTGCCTTTCCGTCGGCGGACAAAAGCTGCACGCAAGATTACATACACTTGTAATCTCCAAGTAAAACTTCTTAAACTTCTTCACCTTTAATTCCTCACTTCTCTGACTACCTATACTTTTTTCCTCTTCATATTACAGCATATTTTTTTAGAAATAGAAACATACTTATTTTAGGAAACCTACATACCATCTATTAATGTTTAAAAGACCATCGGTGATTTTTGTCCAATGGCCTTTTTTACTCTTTATATACAAATGAAAAATTTATTTATGATACGGTTCACCGCGATTAATACGAAACGCTCTATACACTTGCTCAAGCAATACTAGACGCATTAATTGATGTGGTAATGTCATCTTTGAGAAAGACAGAGATTCGTTTGAACGCTTCATTACTTCTGAGCTAAGTCCAAGTGATCCACCAATTACAAACGTTACTTTACTCTTTCCATATGTAGCAAGACGATCTAGACTTGCTGCAAATTCTTCTGATGATTTTTGTTTTCCTTCTATTGCTAACGCAATGACGTGCGTATCATCAGAAATTTTATCCAGTATACGTATACCTTCTTTTTCTTTTACAATTAACATTTCTGCTTCACTTAAATTTTCTGGTGCCTTTTCATCTGGCAATTCAATTACTTCTACTTTTGCGTAAGAAGATAATCGTTTTAAGTATTCTGCTATACCTTGTTTTAAGTATTTTTCTTTTAATTTTCCGATTGAAATAATCGAGATATTCACATCTATTCCCCACCTTACAAACATGTTATCCACAGCACTTATCCACATATCCACAAATGTTACCCACATATTGTGTGAGAATCTGTGTTCGATACAACATATGTCGCCTCATTTTGACAAAATTCACATGTTTTTTTCTCTTCTTCAGAGTTATCCACATTGTTAATAACCGGTGCAACTTCACACTCATCCACAATGATATCTAATGCTAATTCAACATGTTCTAAACAACAAGGTAAATTCATATTCTTCACCTCACTTTTCTACAATAGAAAACAGGAGGTAGGCCCTCCTGTTTTTAATACTTTTGAATGCCTAATTTCACCGTTGTTGTCGCTCGTTTTGTACCACGATAAAACGTAAGAGTCATTTTATCATTAATTTTTTTATTATATAAGGCCGTGCGGAACTCAATAATATCGTGCACCGCTTTTCCATCTACCGCGACAATAACATCATGTTCTCTTAGACCAGCTTCCGTACCTGGCGAAGGACTTTTCACATCTAAAACACAGACTCCTTCTGTTACGTTACCTGGTAAGTTTAATGTTTTTGACCAATAGTAACTTGGAATCTCATTTAATGATCTTAGTTCAATCCCAACGTAAGGCCTTCTTACTTTACCGTACTTTTCAAGCTCATTCATAATAGGAACAGCTCTTGTAACTGGAATAGCTAGTCCAATTCCCTCTACTTCTTTTGCTGCAATTTTCATTGAGTTAATACCTATTAATTGTCCAGATACATTTACAAGCGCTCCACCACTATTACCTGGATTAATTGCCGCATCTGTTTGCAATACTTCTACTTGCCAGTCGTAATGTCCATCTTGATCTAAATCCACAGGAACAATGCGCTCATTAGCCGAAATAATACCTTGTGTGACAGTTCCAGAAAATTGTAGCCCCAGTGGATTTCCAATTGCAATAACTGGTTCTCCTCTACGAACGGTATTAGAATCACCAATTTCAATCACTTTCTTCACATGCTTCGCATCTATTTCTAGTACTGCTAAGTCCGTGACTACATCGGTTCCCAATACTTTACCTGGAACTTTCTTACCGTCACTTAAGCTAACTTCAATACGATTCGCCCCAGCGACAACGTGGTTATTTGTTACAATATACGCATGCCCATCTGTTCTCTTATAAATCACACCAGAGCCTGTACCAGCTTCCGAATCAGCCTCTGAAAAATCATCTCGTTGAATATTAATAACACCCACAACAGCCTCCGAAGCACGATCAACAGCGTCCACAAAGCTTACTTGTTTAACAGACTCATTTCCGCTTTGAGCTTCAGCCATATTTTTTTCACTCGCTTCAACTTGCGGAAGCTTACCTTCATGATTTGAAAATAAAGGCGCTCCAAATGCAAATAATGAAGCCCCTACAATTGTTCCCGCTATACTAGAAATAACAATACCTTTATGTTTCTTTTTCCCTGCACGTTTAATACGATATTTTTCTTCATCAATAAAGGACATATTTGTTCACCTATCTTCCTGAAAACAACTATATTCACCTTTATTGTTTACTAAAATGAAGAATTATACATATTGAATTTTCGTAGGAATTTTTGGATCTGTATCATGTATTTTAAAGGATTCTCCAACCCCAAAACCTTTTTCTTCTAATACTTGTGATACAGACATACGAGCTAATTCTTTCATGTTATTATCCAAGCTTAAATGCGCTAAATAAATGTGTTTTGTCTCATCTGTAATAACATCCGCCATCGCTAATGCAGCATCCTCATTACAAACGTGACCTACATCACTTAATATGCGTCGTTTAATGCTCCATGGATAACGTCCCATACGAAGCATTTCCACATCATGATTGCTTTCAAACACGAAAGCGTTCGCTCCCTTAATAACACCTTTCATACGGTCACTTACGTAGCCCGTATCTGTAATAAGAGCTAACTTTCTATTATTGTTATGAAAAGCATAAAACATCGGTTCTGCCGCATCATGAGAAACACCAAATGATTCAACTTCAATATCTCCAAATGTTTTCACGTCTCCTACTGAGAAAATGAATTTTTGATCAGTTGGGATATTACCTATTAAATGTTCCATTGCATTCCATGTTTTCTCGTTCGCATAAACAGGTAAATCATATTTACGCGCCAATACACCTAATCCTTTAATGTGGTCACTATGCTCATGTGTTACAAGAATACCTGATATGTCATTTATATTCAGTTCAGCTTGCTTAAATAAGGCCTCTGTAGCTTTACCACTTAAACCTGCATCGACGAGCAATTTTTTTTCATCTGTTCCTACATATAGCATATTCCCTGTACTTCCACTTGCAAGTACACTAAAGTGCATACTCATTCTTTCTCACTCCATTATGTTCTTCCGGCACTTGAGTTTCCCCTAATTCCATAACTTGTCCTTCAATCGCATTCACAAAATAGTCCTTTTTCTGCTCTGTCTTTAAGTTCCACGTTGGAGCAAGCACTTGTATATTAGAAGAAGATTCAGCTAGAGTCGCATATCCAATCTGCGCCTCTTTCACGTGCGTATTTTCTGCAATTTTATTTTTTACATATATATTTTCTAAAGCTGTTTGAGCAGTGATAATTTCTTGTTCTTTCGTTTTTTCACTTTCGCCCATTTCCTTCAAATCCGTTAACATTGTTTGTGTATACGAAACAAGCTCATTTTTTTCATTCAAATCTACAACAATCATTGCATGATTGTTGTAGAAAATCGGCTTATCCTTATACTTTTGAAAGAAATAAATTTTTGAATCTTTCATTGCCCCAAACTCGTATTTCTGCCCATCAAGCACGTAGTTTTTTAAGAAATCATTATACTTGTCCTTTGATAACGATTTTGCATTTAAAAATGGTTCTTTCAACTTACTTTCTATCTTATATTCTTCTTGCAGATGCACTGTTTGATTTTTTAAAGACTGCACATCTTCTTCCTTAAAGCTTTTATTTTTCGCCATAATAAACGACTCTTTTTTCGGCTCTTTAGGAAAACTCCCCATAGTAATTTTAGACTCTTTTAATTGTTGATCAATTTTTGTTTCTGTCACAAGTTCCAATTGATTACTATCTTGCTTTTGAATGAACTGAAAGATAAGAAAGAGATCTAAAACAAAAAAGGTCACAATAAATATGGTTTTAATTCGATCCCAATCCATTTAGTCCCCCCTCACTCCATTCAAATATTTTTTGCTTACCATTTTCTTCACATTTTACATACCATATTGGCTTTAAAATAATGTTTTTTCCTTCGTTAATGGAATCTTCCAATGATAACTTATAACCAATTCCAACATCCTGAATTGAATTTTTATCAATTTGCGGATTATTCTCTAATGATGTCATCACTGTACGACCCGATGCGAGAGAAGTTGTTAGTTGTTTACTAGGTAATTTGAAACTTGGATCAAAAAAGGGTCTTTCATACTGCATGATTTCACCTGAACCCCATGCTTGCTTTAATTCCGCCATTCCATCGCTATTAAATACAGGCAACCCATCCTCATAAAAACGGAAGGACGTTTTCCCCTTATTAATATAATCAAAACGATAGAGTTTTAACGCACCACTATGCCCACTTACAAAGTCAAAACTTTTTTGTAAAAGTGCTGCATTATCCATAGATTCATCACTATGTACAGCGGAGTTTTTATATTTCAACATTGCATTTGACTGATCAATTTCCATAGAACGTATACCATCTGTAAATGTTTTCTTTGATTTCTCAGAAATAGGGCTTAAATAACGTGGATCACTAAATAATGCATTTTTAAATGTATCCTCATCTAACCTAGATCCAAAATACTCTACCTCACTTAATTCCGTAATTCCATCTGGTAAGTAAAGTTTTTTTCTATCACTTATTTGATATTCAAAATACGGTCTCGCTACTGTTATAAGTTGATTTTGAGCATTTATAACATCCTTTACGTAAACACCACTCAATTTTGCTTCATATATTTTACGATAAGGATAAGTATCATAGGAAACAAAACTAATTTTAATTTCTTGGTCCTTACTTCGAGAAGGGTCAATTATAATACGATTGAAACTCCTATTACCTTCTATGTTTTTATCTTTAAAATTAAACATACTTTTAATCGTACCCAGTGGAATGTTTGTAGGAAAAACAAATTCAATTTTTTCTTCTCCATGTACATACGAAAGAAAATCACCTTTAGGAACTGTCCCTGTTATTTCCTTTAAATCATGTAACTCTCCATTTTCAAGAATTCTATAAATTAAATCCACATTACTCTTGTTTTCACTCACATAATGATTTTTCTCTTTATGAACGATTACAGAGGACGGGCGAACAACCTCCGAAAGTTTTATTGGATTTATCTCTTCATTACCTTGAACAAATTTTGCATTTTGTATCGAGGTAGAATCAGGAACATATGTCCATAAGTTAAAAGTAAGAAATAGGCTAATAACAACTAAATTAATTAAAACTATCGTTTTAAAGTTTTCCATACTCATTCCCAATCGTCCTCTTCATCAGTTGCCATTGGCAGTGTGAAATAAATAGTTGTTCCTTTTCCTTCCTCACTTTTCGCCCAAATTGAGCCGCCGTGTGCCTCAATCATTTCTTTCGCAATGGCTAATCCAAGACCTGTACCACCCATTTGTCTTGAGCGAGCTTTATCTACACGGTAAAAACGTTCAAATATTTTATCTACATTTTCCTTCGGGATACCCATTCCTTGATCACTCACACTAATTTCTAATAACTCACCACGGTCACGCAGGCGATATGTTACTGTGCCACCTTCTGGCGAATATTTTAATGCATTGGAAATAATGTTATATAAAACTTGTGTAATTTTGTCTGTATCCATATCAATAAATCGAGATTTTTTAGAGAAAGATCGTTTGAAGCTTACATTTTGCTCTTTAGACATTTCAAAGCGATCGATAACGTTATTAAAGAAATCAGTAAAGTCGACCCATTCCTTCATTAAGCGATGTTCTGTACTATCTAGTTTAGATAGTTGTAACAACGCATTTACAAGTCTAATCATTCTTTCTGTTTCTTCTTGTGTAACCGTTAAAAATTGCGGTGCGATATTCGGATCTTGCCATGCACCATCCGTAAGTGCTTCTAAGTAACTGCGCATTGTTGTTAACGGTGTTCTTAGCTCATGAGATACGTTCGCAACAAACTCTCGACGCTCTCGCTCTATACGCTCCTGCTCCGTTACATCATATAATACAGCAATTAAACCATTTGCCTTCCCTGTTTCTTTTTGAATGACAGAGAAACTAGCACGTAAAATATATGGTTCATTCCTCGTACTAAAATCCAATAAAACTGAATCAGGTTCTTCATATAAATGATCCAGCGTAAATTCTTCTTGTATCCCTAACACTTCTAAGACAGATTGATCTAATGCCGTTTCACGCGAAACATTTAACATTTTTTCCGCAGGATCATTTAATAAAATGATGTCACCTTTTCGATCAGTAGCAATTACTCCATCTGTCATATGTGATAAAACAGATGATAGTTTGCGCCTTTCACTCTCTGTTGAAGAGCGGGCTTGTTGTAATTTTTTTGATAAATTATTGAAAGATAATGCTAGTTGTCCAATTTCATCATGGCTATGCACTTTTACTTTTCTCGAATAATTTCCTTTTGCCATTTCAATTGCTTGTCTCCGCATATCTGAAATTGGTCTTGTAATTGTTTGAGCCAACAAAATCCCAAGTACAGCTGTTACTAGTAAAGCAATTACTGTCCCCGTCGCGAAAATTTGGTTTATATCTTTCATTTGTTTATACACATCTTCCATAGATGCAACAATACGAATGACGCCAAGTACCTCTCCTTCTTGCTCTTTTAGAATAGGAGTAATCATCACTTGAACCCGATGACCTGTTTTCACGTCTTTCTCAACCTTTGACTCTGGTTTTTTTTGTACCATTACCCGCTGTACAGCTGTGTCTGCTGACGTTCGTCCTACTTTATTTTGCTTAGACGCGTCTGAAATTGCCATTAATTTTTTAGTAGAATCAATTACGCTTATTTCTTGAATATCTCTCTTACGATCCGATGCAAGTTTTTGAATCGAATCATTAATAGCTTTATCTACTGAGTCTGTTTTAGGACGTTCTTTTACAAACTCTTGCTTCAAGTTATAAGAAAGTAAATTTGTTTGCTGCGTTAAGGAATCTTGAAAACCTTTTACAAGGCTTTTTTCTAATTCCCTAACGAAATATACACCAATTACTTGCATTGCTATTAATATTAACAGCATATATATGAGCACAAATTTTAAATGAATAGATTGAAAAAAACCAACTTTCTTCATATACTATTCCTGTTCTGGGTCACGCAAGTAATACCCTACCCCGCGTCTAGTTACAATTAAAGTAGGATGACTTGGATTATCTTCAATTTTTTCGCGCAAACGACGTACTGTTACATCTACCGTACGTACATCTCCAAAATAATCATAACCCCAAACTGTTTGTAATAAATGTTCACGAGTCATAACTTGACCTAAATGCTTCGCTAAATAATGTAGTAATTCAAATTCACGATGTGTAAGCTCAATGCTTTCTTCACGCTTCGTTACACTATAAGCGTTCGAATTGATAACGATTGGTCCAATAACCATTTCAGTATTTTCTTCTTTCTCTGCAGCACCACCCTGCTGATGGCGACGTAAATTCGCTTTCACACGAGCAAGCAACTCCCTCGTACTAAATGGCTTCGTTACATAATCATCCGCCCCAAGCTCAAGCCCTAATACTTTATCAATTTCAGAGTCTTTTGCTGTAAGCATAATAATTGGCATTTCTGAGCTTTTACGTATTTCACGACATACCTCTAAACCGTCTTTTCCCGGTAACATAATATCTAATAAAACCATATCTGGCTGTTCTTCATTTGCTTTTTCAATCGCCTCATCACCATCATGCGCCATTACAATTTCAAAACCTTCTTTTTCTAGGTTGAACTTCAAAATATCTGCAATCGGTTTTTCATCATCAACTACTAAAATTTTCTTTCCCATCATCGTCTATTTCCTCCTTATAAAAATATGGTCAATAATCCCTAAACACATTGACGTTTATATAGTATGTCCCTATATGACCGCACCCTTTGTTTAAGTATTTTCTCCTCTATTCTCATAGACTCATGTATGATCCACTTTTTCACGGAATCCTATACGATCTATAGAAAAACCCCTAGCTTCAAATGCTAGAGGCTCCCCATTCTATTTTAAAATAACTACTCAATTTTGTAAAATTACATAAATAAAAAGGATATTAAGTGGGCCCACTTAATATCCTGAGAGTGGCTCGGGACGGAATCGAACCGCC
>NZ_MACH01000007.1 GCF_001884065.1 Bacillus proteolyticus | reverse complement strand
TTGCGACTTCCTTATGTTAACATCTTCGTTTTTCGATGTCAACTAAGTTTTTCAATTTCTTTTTTGTCGTTTTCTGCGTTTCCGCATCAGCGACGGTTATTAATATATCATGGCGAAAAATGAAATGCAACACCTTTTATAAACTTTTTTAAAAACCACCCACATTTCTTTTTTAATATCATATACTTAAACGAAATATCTCTTTCATGTATAAGTAATTCCTACATATATTCTATATAAAGTTACTCTATCCCAAAACGTTTCTTTCTATATAAATGTTTTATCCCTATATCATACAAGGAGGAATATATATGGACTACGCCGATTTATTACTCAAACTAGGTCTCTCAGCTATTTTAGGATTCGCCATCGGTTTAGAGCGTGAATTAAAACGGAAACCACTCGGTTTAAAAACCTGTTTAGTTATTTCTATAATTAGTTGCCTACTGACAATTGTTTCTATTAAAGCAGCTTACAACTTACCTCATACCGATCATATGAATATGGATCCGCTTCGACTCGCCGCTCAAATTGTATCAGGAATCGGCTTTTTAGGTGCCGGCGTTATTTTACGAAGAGGAAATGATAGTATTGCAGGACTAACAACTGCCGCTATGATTTGGGGTGCTTCTGGTATTGGTATTGCCGTTGGAGCTGGTTTCTATATCGAGGCTACTTTCGGAATGTGTTTCCTTATGATAAGTGTAGAACTTATACCATTAACGATGAAATTTATAGGCCCTAGATCATTTCGTCAACGTGATATCGCAGTGAAACTCGTTGTGCGCGAGATGGACAATATCCCCGTTGTAATTGAAGAGATAAAAGAAATGGATATAAAAGTTAAGAATATGAAGCTCAAAACATTAGAAAATGGCGCTCACTATTTACACCTTAAATTATCTATCGATCAAAAAAGACATACTGCTGATGTTTATTATGCTCTTCAGCATCTTGAAAGTGTTCAACAAACTGAAGTTGAAAGTATGTAATATGAAAAAACTCTCTTTTTAATTAGAGAGTTTTTCTTTTTTCTATAATGGTAACAATGAATGTAGTCCTGCAAAGTAAGGAGGAATAGGAAATTGAAATCCCGTCCAAATTTAGTAGATACATTTCGTGATTCCATTATTTTTCGTTTAATTTGTTTTATTATTGTACTTACTGCTTTTTCTGGATTTCTTATACATAAATTAGAGCCAGCACACTTCACCACGTGGTTTGACGGAATTTGGTGGTCAATTGTTACTATTTTCACAGTTGGATACGGAGATTTTGCTCCCCATACAACAATAGGCAAGCTGATTGGTATAGGCATTATTTTATTAGGAACTGGATTTTGTTCTTATTATATGGTTCTATTCGCTACCGACATGATTAATAAACAATATATGAAAATAAAAGGAGAAGAAGCTGCAACAGCTAACGGTCATATGATTATCGTCGGCTGGAATGAGCGTGCAAAACATGTTGTAAAACAAATGCACATATTACAACCAAACCTTGATATCGTTTTAATTGATGAAACACTTTCTTTACTCCCAAAGCCATTTCATCATTTAGAGTTTATAAAAGGTTGTCCACATCACGACCAAACTTTATTAAAAGCTAATATTACAACCGCTCACACTATATTAATAACAGCCGATAAAGAAAAAAACGAAAGCTTAGCGGACACAGAGTCCATTTTAAATATTTTAACTGCAAAAGGACTGAATCAAAACATTTACTGCATCGCTGAACTTCTTACTACTGAACAAATCCAAAATGCAATGAGAGCTGGCGCCTCAGAAATTATAGAAGGAAATAAATTAACGAGCTATGTATTTACCGCATCTCTTTTATTCCCTTCCATTTCAGGTGTATTCTTCTCACTTTACGATGAAATCTCTGATAACAAATTACAACTGATGGAGCTTCCCCCATCCTGCACTGGACAATCCTTTGCAAATTGTAGCTACACTCTTTTAAAACAAAACATTCTCTTACTAGGTATAAAGCGTGACGATCAATATATGATTAATCCAGTCCATTCCTTCATTCTTATCGGAGGCGATATACTCATTGTTATTCACCATTAATAAAATGATTCTCTAGTTCCTGCATGAGAACTTTCCCAATATTAATATACTTTCTTTTCACATTTCCATCTGGATCTTTCGGTTCAGCAAATTGATCCATCCCACTCGTTCCTGCGGTTAAAGTATTTACATTATCATCTAGTTCGTCTTGATATACGTGCGAAAGAATATACGGCGTTTCAAGACGGACTACTACACCAGGTACATCTAGTTCACCATCTACCGCTGTAAACGGCACTCGTAAAAATTGATACCCATCTTCTTCATCGATTTTGTAATCGAAGCATCCTTTATTATAGTCCCAATTACCACCTATACTATATCCAAGCGGTTTCATAACCTCTTCTAACTTATATAACGCATATGTATGTCCTTCTAAATTTGATTGAATCGGAATCAAGCCCATCCCTCCTAGACTTTTCCCTTAGCATACCCATTCTAGTCTGAATATACCGATGGACATTTCAGTAAAATAATAAAAAGCGACCGGAAACCCGGTCGCTTTTTATTATTTTAAACGCTCTTCTAATTCTGCTTTTAATTCTTCAAATCCTGGTTTACCAAGTAAAGCAAACATGTTTTTCTTGTATGCTTCTACTCCTGGTTGGTCAAATGGATTTACGCCTAATAAGTAGCCGCTCATCGCACATGCTTTTTCGAAGAAGTATACAAGGTAACCGAATGTGTACTCATTTAATTCAGGAATATTTACGATTAAGTTTGGTACTCCGCCATCGCTATGTGCAAGTAATGTACCTTCGTATGCTTTTGTGTTTACGAAGTCTACAGTTTCACCAGCAAGGTAGTTTAATCCATCTAAATCGTTGTCTTCTGATTCGATTTTTAGTTCATGTGTAGATTTACCTACTTTAAGAACTGTTTCAAATAAGTCACGACGACCTTCTTGAATGTATTGACCTAATGAGTGTAAGTCAGTTGAGAAGTTTGCTGAAGATGGGAAAATACCTTTTTGATCTTTTCCTTCACTTTCACCAAATAACTGTTTCCACCATTCAGAGAAGTATTGAAGTGCTGGCTCATAGTTAACAAGCATTTCAATTGTTTTTCCTTTATTGTATAAAGCGTTACGAACTACTGCGTATTGGTAAGCTGGGTTTTCTTCTAGTTCTGATGTCCCGAAGTCGTCATGACCAGCAGCTGCACCTTTCATCATCTCTTCAATATTTAAGCCACTTACTGCGATTGGTAATAAACCAACTGGCGTTAATACAGAGAAACGTCCTCCAACATCATCTGGAATTACGAATGTTTCGTAGCCTTCGTTATCAGCTAATGTTTTTAATGCACCACGCGCTTTATCTGTAGTTGCATAAATACGTTTGCGAGCTTCTTCTTTTCCATACTTCTCTTCTAATAACTTACGGAAAATACGGAATGCGAGTGCCGGCTCTGTTGTTGTACCTGATTTAGAAATAACGTTAATAGAGAAGTCTTTACCCTCTAATACATCCATTAAATCTTTCATGTAAGTGGAGCTAATGTTTTGTCCAACAAATAGCACTTGTGGAGTTTTACGTTGTTCTTTAGAAAGCGTGTTGTAGAAAGAATGGTTTAACATTTCGATTGCTGCGCGTGCTCCCAGGTAAGAACCACCGATACCTACAACAAGTAAAATGTCAGAGTCATTTTTAATTTTTTCTGCGCATTTTTGAATGCGAGCAAATTCTTCTTTGTCATATTGAAGCGGAAGCTCTACCCAACCAAGGAAATCGTTCCCAGCCCCAGTTTTTTCGTGGATTGCATGATGTGTTACTTTCACTGCATCACGTAAATAAGTGATTTCATGTTCACCGATGAAGGATAACGCTTTAGAATAGTCGAACGTTACATGTGTACTCATCTTTTTCCCTCCAATTATGGATATGTATTTCTGTATTCACTTTAGCGAAACTGAAGTTGTAAATCAAGCGATTCAACCAGTGTAAACGTAACCAATATATATTTTTTAGAAAAAGTTCATTTTTTGCATAAAAATTCTCATTTTTCGGTATAGATGTATATACATCCTTTTTTCACACATTTTTTATGTATAAAAACAACATAACTGTACCATTCTATAAAAGAGTTGATTAACTCAGCGCTTGCTCATGCTTCACAATTAAGGGGGGCTTTTTCATGAGTACATTGCAACGTATCGCATTAGTCTTTACTGTAATTGGTGCAGTAAACTGGGGACTAATCGGGTTCTTCCAGTTTGACTTAGTAGCAGCCATTTTCGGCGGACAAAACTCAGCTCTCGCACGTATTATTTACGGCATCGTTGGTATATCTGGACTTATCAATCTTGGTTTACTCTTTAAACCATCTGAAAATCTTGGTACACACCCAGAAACAAACGAAATTCGATAACCAGTATGTCCTCTTCACCTCCGACATACGAATATGATTGCATGCAATCATATTTGCAAATATATATCATAAGATAAAGTAAAAGAGGAACGCTCATATGCGTTCCTCTTTTACTTTGTTAACTCGGACTCTTCAATCCATTCTGTCAGCTTTTCTCGCAACGTATTAAATCCGTCCTTAGATGGATTCGGTATAAGAATCCTTCCTTGTTTTCTTTTCGCCGCTTTTAACGATAAACTCATTTTTCTGTGCTCTTCATCAATCGAAAGTACTTTTACTTCTACTGTATCGCCGATTTTCAAAAAGTCATGAATATCCTTTACATATCCATTTGTAATTTCAGATATATGCACAAGTCCTTGTGTTTCTGCATCTAACGCTACAAATGCACCGTAATCTTGAATTCCAGTCACTTTCCCTGTTACAATCACTCCTGTTGTATATTGTTCTGACATATGAAACACTCCCATACGTTTACCATTTTCTCTACAAATGTAGATTGCAAAACAGATGTACTTATTATTAAATATCCGATTGGTGAATAAGTACCTTAAATAAAATACCGAGGATACTCACACCTTATATTAGTAAATTATACCACTATGATAGAACTCATTCAAAATTCACGAAAAAATTTCCTGCAATACGTATAATTCTCCAATATTGGGATAGAATACTAACACATGGCTTTCTAGTATTCCCCCCCTTTTATGGACAAAACGTATTATGTTTTGTCCTTTTTTTATTCTCTATGAACCGTTCCATTCTCTTCATCGCTTCCATAAGCTGTTCAAGCGATGTTGCATATGAGCAACGAATAAATCCTTCACCACTCTCACCAAACACACTTCCAGGAACAACAGCCACTTGTTCTTCTAATAATAATTGTTCTGCACATTCTGCTGAAGATAGTCCGGTTGAAGCTATAGAAGGGAAAACATAAAATGCCCCGCCTGGTACATGACATGTTAAGCCCATTTCATTGAAAGATGTCGCCATAAAGTTACGACGTTTTTTATAGCTATCTCTCATTCGAATTACTTCATCATTTCCCCCGCGTAATGCTTCAAGTGCTGCAAATTGAGACATCGTTGGTGCACACATCATTGAATATTGATGGATTTTGAGTATTAATTCTGAAAATTGAACAGGGGCTGCAATCATCCCGAGGCGCCATCCTGTCATCGCAAATCCTTTTGAAAATCCTGAAATTAATATCGTATGTTCACGCATGTTTTGAATGCTCGCGAAACTTGTATACACTTCGTCATATACAAGCTCTGCATAAATTTCATCAGATAACACGATTAAATTATACTTCTCAACAATAACTGCCAGCTTTTCTAATTCGGATTTGTTTAACGTTGCACCTGTTGGATTATTGGGGGAGCAAAGTAATATTGCCTTTGTTTTCGCTGTAATAGCCGCTTCAATTTTTTCTGGTTGTACTTTAAACTCGTTTTCTAAAGTAGTCACTACAGGAACTGGAACTCCTCCAGCCAATGATACAAGCGGTGCATAAGAAACGAAGCTTGGTTCAATAATGAGCACTTCATCATCAGGATTTATAATGGCGCGCATCGCTACATCTAACGCCTGGCTTGCTCCAACCGTAACGATGATTTCATCGTTTGGATCATAAGATACTGCAAATTGTTTTTTTAGATACTTTGCTATTTCTCGACGGAGCTCCAATAATCCTGCATTTGCTGTATATGACGTATATCCTTGTTCTAAAGAACGAATACATGCTTGCCTTACATTCCAAGGTGTAACAAAGTCTGGCTCTCCTACCCCAAGAGAAATAACACCTTTCATATTTGCTGCTAAATCGAAAAACTTTCGAATACCAGATGGTTGTAAAGATTCTGCCGCTCTAGATAGTTCAAATTGCTTCATGGTGTCACCACAATTCGCTTATCATCATCGTTTTTTTCATAAATAATTCCTTCATGTTTATACTTCTTCAAAATGAAATGTGTTGTCGTAGAAACGACAGATTCAATCGTTGCTAATTTCTCAGAAACAAACATCGCTACTTCTCCCATTGTCTTCCCTTCTAATGTAATAGAAAGATCATATGTCCCTGACATTAAATACACTGATTTCACTTCTGAATAACGATAAATTTGTTCAGCAACCGCATCAAACCCCACGCCGTGCTTTGGCGTAACTTTCACATCAATCATCGCTGTTAAACCAGTATGTTCTTTCACTTTTGTCCAATCAATATGTGTTACATAGTCCACAATAATCTTTTCACTTTCTAACTTTGCAACAATCTTCTTCACTTCTTCTACTTCTATATTTAACAGCTTCGCTAATGTATCTACAGATAATCGACTACTTTTTTCAAGACAAGCTAATAATTCTAATTCTTTTTCAGTCACCATATAAATCATCCTCCCTTTTCTCTTGTGTCTAAATTATACAAATACCTTTTCCAGTTTGAAAAGAAGCTTTTTTTAGTGAATTATGTCAAAATAAAGTGAAACTTTAATCAGTGGAATGCTTCACCTGCTGATTATTAGCCTTCACCAATCGGGCTTTTACGAGCAGTTGATCTCCCACCTCACTTCTTTGCCTCAATCTTCTTTTTAGGTGGGAGTCTTACTGCTCGTTAAAGCGGGGTAAAGTGAAACTTTAATCAGTGGAAACATGCAGGATAAAGTGAAAGGGGATGGAACCGTGAAACCAAAAGTTTATATTGCTGAACCAGTTCCAACATTTGTAGAAAACTATTTATCAGAACACTGCGATTATGAAAAATGGGAGCAAAATGAGAAGGTACCTCGTGATGTTCTATTGGAGAAAATACAAGATAAAGATGGTTTGTTAAATTTCGGATCCGCTATTAATGAAGAATTATTGGAAGTGGCTCCTAACTTAAAAGTAGTAAGTAACATTTCTGTCGGTTACGATAATTTTGATTTACAAGCGATGAAAAAGCGAAAGGTTATCGGAACGAATACACCATACGTACTAGACGATACAGTAGCTGACCTCGTTTTCGCTCTCATGTTATCTGCTGGGCGCCGCGTTTGCGAACTCAACTCCTACGTGAAAAACGGTGAATGGAATGCCGAAATTGGAAAAGAGCACTTCGGACTAGATGTGCACCATAGCACAATCGGTATTATCGGTATGGGCCGAATTGGAGAAGCCGTTGCAAAACGAGCAAAATTCGGATTTGATATGAATGTTCTTTATTATAACCGTCGCCGTAAAGAAGAAGCTGAGCAAAAATTTGATGCTACATATTGTGATTTACAAACTCTAATCAAGCAATCTGATTTTATTATTCTTCTTACTCCATTAACAGATGAAACGTATCATCTTATCGGTGAAAAGGAATTTTCACTAATGAAAGAAACAGCAATTTTCATTAATGCTTCTCGCGGGAAAACAGTAGATGAAACTGCATTAATTCATGCCTTAACAGAAAAGATAATATTTGCAGCCGGCATCGACACATTTACACAAGAGCCGATTCAAAAAGAGAATCCGCTCTTATCATTACAAAACGTTGTAACTTTACCGCACATCGGATCTGCAACATTAAAAACTCGGCAGCAAATGGCAATGACAGCTGCTGAAAATTTAGTGGCAGGATTACAAGGAAAAACACCACCAAATATTGTGCGTGGGTAATTATAAAGTGAAACTTTAATCAGCCCTCACCAATCGGGCTTTTACGGGCAGTTATCTCCCACCTAACTTCCTCGCATTCGCCGAATTTTGAGGTGGGAGTCTAACTGCCCACAAATAGCGGGATAAATAAACGAAAGGCAAGATGACGATGTCATCTTTCCTTTTTTTGTTAACATATTTTTTTCGCCCTTGGAGATGATATGAACAAAAATCAATGGAGTGACAAAAAATGAACCATGAATGCAAATGCCCTTACTTCACTTTTTCCACTCGCGGCACTACTATTCATTACGAATTGTATGAACATAATAATAAAAAAGAGCGACCTACTTTCGTACTCGTTCACGGCTTCCTATCTTCCTCATTTAGCTATCGACGACTCATTCCTTTACTAACAAAGGAAGGCACAGTAATCGCCCTTGATTTACCACCATTCGGAAAAAGTGAGAAATCTCATCTCTTTAAGTATTCTTATCACAATTTAGCAACGATTATTATCGATTTAATTGAACATTTATCTCTCTCAAATATTGTATTAGTTGGTCATTCTATGGGTGGGCAAATTTCTCTCTATGTAAACCGTATACGTCCTGAACTAATCTCAAAGACGATTTTACTATGTAGCTCTAGCTATTTAGCACGCGCAAACTTACCTTTAATGTATTCTTCTTATTTACCGTTCTTTCATTTATACGTAAAGAACTGGATTATACGGCGCGGTATTGTTCACAACTTAATGAATGTCGTTCATGATCACTCATTAATTGACGATGAAATGAAAGAAGGTTACTCCGCCCCTTTTTATGATGATCGTATATTCCCTGCCCTAACTCGAATGATAAGAGACCGTGAAGGTGACCTATCTTCAACTGAATTACAAAAAATCGAAACACCGGTATTACTCATTTGGGGTGAAAAAGATCGCGTCGTCCCTGTACATGTAGGACACCGTCTCCATAAAGATTTACCTAATTCAACATTTATCTCTTACGAAAATACAGGGCACTTACTACCAGAAGAAAAGCCCGAGCATGTTTATGAAGAAATCATTACGTTTTCCGCACTGTGAAGCGCAACTTTAATCAATCCGAACAAACTAAAATAAACAAAAAGGCTGTCGTAAATTCCGACAGCCTACAATGAACAACTTCCGCCTTCTTTTATTACAAGTAATTCCACAGCTAACTTCTCACATTTTTCAAGCGCTGGTACTTCCTCAAAAGACATAAAGTATATATGTTGAATCTTTTTGGCGATGTATTTTGGATCGTCAAACACACTTACGACGTTCACAACATCGCTCGCTTCTGTTTCATAAAACTCCGGCCCCATTTGAAACGGATCCCAATTCTTCACAAACTCTATCATCTTTTCATATGTACCCATTCGCTTCCCGCCTTTTCACTTTTTAATACTTTTCTTTATCCTATCACATCAGCTATTCTATAAGAAGAGAGAGAACTTTCATAACTTTAACGGTTTTACAGAAGAAGGGGGCAAACATATGCAACTATTTCATAAAACGGTAAATCGGCGTGGTACACACAGTACAAAATGGGATACATATAAAAACGAAGAACTTCTCCATGCCTGGATTGCAGATATGGATTTTGAAGTACCAAAACCAATTCAAACTGCATTACGACAGCGTATAGAACATCCTATTTTCGGCTATACAATTCCTCCAGAAAATATTGGGGATATTATTTGTGATTGGACAAAAAGCCAATACGATTGGGATATAAAAAAAGAGTGGATTGTATTTAGTGCAGGCATCGTTCCAGCTCTTAGTACGAGCATACAAGCATTAACGCAAGAAGGAGAATCTGTACTCGTACAACCTCCTATTTATCCACCATTTTTTGAAATGGTCAAAACAAATAATAGACAATTATGTGAGAGTCCCTTATTTAAACAAAATGGCACATATAAGATAGACTTCGAGCATCTAGAAACTCAATTTAAACAAGGTGTAAAACTAATGCTTCTTTGTAGCCCTCACAATCCTATTGGACGTGTTTGGACGAAAGATGAATTAACAAAACTCGGTTCGTTATGTACGCAATATAATGTAACCGTTGTCGCCGATGAAATTCACGCCGATATTATTTATAAAGGCCATACTCATACACCGTTTGCTTCTTTATCTGAAGAATTAGCAGCATGCACTATTACTTGTATGGCTCCGAGCAAAACATTTAATATTGCTGGATTACAAGCATCAATCATTATTATTCCGAATGAAAATCTCCGTAATGCCTTTATGTCTATCCAACATAGACAAGGATTCCACGGATTAAATACATTTGCTTATACAGCAATGCAAAGCGCGTATACAGAATGTAATGATTGGCTAAATGAAATTCGATTGTACGTTGAAGATAATGCTCAATTTGCTTGTGAGTATATTCAAAATCACATACCAGCTCTTTCTGTAATTAAACCAGAAGGTAGTTTTTTACTGTGGATTGATTGTTCCCGCTTGAACCTTTCTCAAGATGCACGAACAGCATTACTTGAAGAGAAAGGTAAAATCATCGTTGAACCTGGTGAGAAATACGGGACAGGCGGGGAAACCCATATCCGAATTAACATCGGCTGCCCAAGATCTGTTTTAGAAGAAATTTTAAACAGACTACACCATACATTCTCATAACAACAAAAGCTACCTTTCACGGTAGCTTCTACTTTTTCTTCATATCCGACGCTTTTTTAACAATAACACCACAAGCAATTCTGTCACCAGATTTTCCTACTGGTTGTGTCATGCCATCATCAGCGTTTTCTGTAATAATAATAGACGCCCCATCTTTTCTATGAATCGTCGTTTTTCCTTCTTCAAGCGTTATATGCGGCGCATCGATTTCTGCTTTAATCTTCCCAGAACCATCCGCCACTACATTCGGTAAATCACCATTTTCCGCACCTTTTGGATTGAGAAGCCCATGTTTTTTATTATCTGGATTAAAATGATTCCCAGATGATTCGAAACTAGGCGCTTTACACTCTCCGATTTCGTGTACATGTAGCCCGTGTGGCCCTGGTGTAAACCCTTCCGCTTTGATCGTAATTTTCACTCCACTTGTTTGCTGAGCTACTTTTGCAGTCCCAACTTCATCACCTGAAGCATTATGTAATTTCACATCAATTTCTTTCGGCTTCCCTTGGTCACAACCCGCCATTAGAAATAATAAACAACAACTGAAAAAAAGCCGTCTTTTCATTCTATTCCCTCCAAAATACTTTCTGCCTTTAGATTGTCCGAGCATAGAGGGAAACATACAAAAATGAATTACTGTTTCTTTTCAGCTAAAAGCTTTTCTTCTACTTTCTGCAATCGCTCTGCTTCTCGTTTTGATACACGAATAAACATACGCCACGTAGCAACGGCACCAATGATAAATAGAACGCAAACAATCCCTGGAATAATATATTCTGTTTTATCTTCCGGAAAATATAAAGGCATCATATGAAACACTCCTTATTATAGGATTTAAAAATCATCGGAATTTTCTGTTATATCACTTTAAATTATAGTTGAACCCCTTCACATTCTCAAGGACATTCCTTAAGCGAATGATTTCTTTGACTCCTTCGCGCACTTTCCTTACTATAAACTTGAGGTGAAAAATATGAGAGAAACATTTGAAATTGGTGAAATCGTTACGGGTATTTATAAAACGGGAAAATACATAGGCGAAATTACAAATAGCCGTCCTGGCAGTTACGTCGTAAAAGTATTAGCTGTTTTAAAGCATCCGGTGCAAGGTGATTTACATAATGTAAAACAAGCTGACGTACCATTCTTCCATGAAAGACGCGCTTTAGCTTTTCGTGAACAGACGAACATTCCAGAGCAAATGGTGAAGAAATATGAAGGAGAAATTCCGGATTATACAGAGTCACTAAAATTAGCATTAGAAACACAAATGAATTCATTTTCTGAAGATGATTCACCTTTTGCGGGGCGTAGTCTAGAAACACTTCAGCAATTGAAGCAAGATTACAAGCTTTAAAAAACAAAACGACCAAATTACATGTTGTGCAATTTGGTCGTTACTGTGTACTCACCTTCTTTAACACTTTCGAAAAATCAACAAGTTCTCCTAATGTCGGAGGTGCTGGTTTGACTAAATACTCTTTATCTTTTTCTACTAACTTAAAAATATTATATGTCGTCATCGCATCATCAAGCGCACAATGATGCTTTCCTGTTCCTGCTTTTCCATACGCCTCAATTGCTTTCCATAGTCCTGTTTGATTTCTCTCTCCAAAAAACTTCTTATACTCAAGCGATAAATCACGACACTGTCCAAAGAATGGAAATTCTAAGCCCGCCATTTCGCAGTTATGCTTTAAGACTTTCATATCCATATTTCCCCACGTTACAATTGTCGGTTTACACCTCTTTTCATATTCTGCAAGTTTCTCAACAAGTTCATGAAAAGAAATTCCTTTGTCCACTACTTCCTGTTTAATTCCTAAAAATTTTTTACATCGATCCGTTAAAGACGGAAATGTTTTTGGCCTGACATGTGATGCATACGTATCTTCCACCTTACAACCAACAACTGAAACGAGTCCTACCTCAATAATTTCCGGGAAAAAACCTTTTGGCTTTTTTCTATGCTGGGGCATCGTAAACTCAAAGTCTAAAAACAAAAATCGTTGTTCATCCATACGATCCCTTCCTTATCATCTTTGTCATTCCTTTCTATTTGACACTCTTACACGAACAAGCTCGAATGCTGATTCCATTTGAAATATTCAGATTGGATGTATCTTATATATATGTCAAATGCCCACAAATATTTTTAAAAATAAGAAAAAATGACCTATGCAGAAAATATGACAAAATAAACCCTTTCATTTACATCCGCCATTTTTCTACTTTATAATGACGTTATGTGTGTTTCATCTAGTTAATTTTTTGACACACTAAGAAAAGTGAATGAAAGGAGATGAGAGTTTTGCACGAAACAACGCAAGAGCTCGCAAACTGGCAGTATTATTTCGCTATCGCAGTCTTTTTAATTACATATGCCATTATTATTTCTGAAAAAATTAACCGCGCTGTCATCGCACTTCTTGGTGCAGCATTCATGGTGATTGCAGGGGTCGTTGACTTACACAATGCCTTTACGAAACATATTGAATGGGGAACTATTACGTTACTCATAGGTATGATGATACTGGTAAACATTACAAGTAAGTCAGGTGTCTTCCAATACGTTGCCATTAAAGCCGCAAAAGGAGCACAAGGAAATCCAATTAAAATTTTAATTTCACTTTCCTTACTTACCGCGCTTGGCTCCGCATTTTTAGATAACGTTACAACAGTACTTCTTGTTGTTCCAGTTACTTTATCTATTACGCGCATCTTGCAAGTAAATCCTGTTCCGTATTTACTTTCTGAAATTATTTTTTCAAATATCGGAGGAACAGCAACATTAATTGGTGACCCACCGAATATTATGATTGGTTCTGCAAATAAGCATTTAGATTTCAATGCTTTCTTACTAAACTTAGCACCAATCGTAATTATTATCATTGCAGTAACAGCAACAATGCTTTACTTCATGTACCGTAAGCAATTAATTGCTGATCCTGTACAAATTAAGAAATTAATGAGCTTAGATGAAAAACAATACATTAAAGACCCAGTATTAATGAAAAAATCTTTAACAGTACTTGGACTTACTATTTTAGGTTTCATGACTCATTCTATTTTCCATATTGATGCAGCTATCATCGCCTTAACTGGTGCTACTGTCCTTATGTTAATCGGTGTGAAAGAACATGAAATTGAAGAAGTATTCGCTAGCGTAGAATGGGTAACAATTTTCTTCTTCGCGGGACTATTCGTACTCGTTGGAGGACTTATCGATATCGGTCTTATCAAAACGTTAGCTCAAAAAGTAATCGGAATAACAGGCGGAGATATTTCTCAAGCCTCTATCCTTATTCTATGGGTATCTGGTATCGCCTCTGCAACAATCGATAACATTCCATTCGTTGCAACAATGATCCCACTTATTAACGATATGGCAGTTGGGCTAGGTTTATCACCTTCTGACGCACAAATCGACGTACTATGGTGGGCATTAGCATTAGGTGCTTGCCTAGGTGGAAACGGAACATTAATCGGCGCTTCTGCTAACGTAATCGTAGCCGGAATCGCAAGTCGTGAAGGACATAAATTTAGCTACATGGAATTCCTTAAAGTCGGCTTCCCGATTATGATCGTTTCATTAATCATTTCTCATATTTATATTTATTTACGCTATCTTATGTAGTAGAAAAAGGGCTGTCCATGTGGCAGCCCTTTTTCTCTTGGTAAATGAGATTATATTAACGATTCTTCGAATATATCTATCACAACTTACAATATATCAACGATTTTAAACGAAATATCGATTTACTGACAAAGAGCGACAAAGAGCCGTTCCAAAAAACCTTTGGAACAGCTCCCCACATATATCTACTCGTTATATCTCACCGGCTCATTCCGAATAATGAACAAATGAATCGGCAAGAAAACCGAAAACGTGATTGTATGAATAATTGTAAATAATATAGAGTTCGTTCCGTATCTGTCTAAAATAGCGTAGATGAGATAAATGGACAACACAATCGATACAGCTGTTGCTAGTAAACTTATAATTGGTACGAAATTAAAAATGAAACATGCGACATATATACCGAATACTTTCCACCCTGCTTCTTCTTTTAAGAAATCTGGTAATTTGTCTTTTGCCAAGTCACCCCACGTTTTACTATTTAAAAAAGGAATAAAAGCAAGAACACCATCAGTTGCACCATCATTTTTTGCCATCGTATAAAGTGCAAAAGCCGTTAACAAATACGAAATAATTGCCCAAATTAATATAACAACAATAAACGCAAAACTAAGAGCAAAGAAACCTGCTAGTACGCTTTGATCTTCCATCTTATCCTCTCCTCTCTACTCTCAACATATTTCATTACATTGCAAGTTATGTTTTAAAATTCACCCAAACTCTCTGTATAATAAAATAAGAAAGATAATAAGAGAGGAGAACGTACTTATGCATCCATTTGTAAAAGCATTACAAGAGCACTTCACAGCAAATCAAAACCCAGAAAAAGCAGAACCAATGGCACGTTATATGAAAAATCACTTCCCGTTTCTCGGTATTCAAACACCTGAAAGAAGGCAATTATTGAAAGACGTTATTCAAATACATACTCTCCCAGATAAAAAAGACTTCCAAATTATCGTACGTGAGCTTTGGGACTTACCAGAACGAGAATTTCAAGCTGCTGCACTCGATATCATGCAAAAATATAAAAAGCATATAAACGAAACTCATATCCCATTTCTAGAAGAACTTATTGTCACAAAATCTTGGTGGGATTCTGTTGATAGCATCGTCCCTACCTTTTTAGGTGGTATCTTTTTAAAACATCCAGAATTAATTTCTGCCTATATTCCAAAATGGATTGCATCAGACAACATATGGTTACAACGCGCTGCAATTTTATTCCAGCTAAAATACAAACAAAAAATGGACGAAGAACTTCTTTTCTGGATTATCGGACAACTCCATACCTCAAAAGAATTTTTCATTCAAAAAGCAATCGGCTGGGTCCTTCGTGAATACGCAAAAACAAAGCCAGATGTCGTTTGGGAATACGTTCAAACTAACGAGCTTGCCTCGCTTAGTAAACGCGAAGCAATTAAACATATTAAACAAAACTACGGAATAAATAACGAAAAAATAGGCGAGACTCTATCATAGATAGACGCGTTCCTCTATTGAGATTTAAAAAAGAACGTGTTAGAATATGTTCATTATTATTAATATAAGTAGCGATGACGGACTTATAAGTACTTGCACAAAAAGCGATTCAGGGATAGTGAAAGCCTGAAGCCGCAAGGAAACGGCAGTCTCGAGCAATACGTGATAAAGTGGATGCACCTTTTGTGTATCAACTAGGGTGGAACCGCGGGCAAACGCTCGTCCCTAGGCAATTAAGCCTTGGGATGAGCGTTTTTTTATGTTTTTCAAAGCATATACTGCTCGTTTCACAAGTACCCATCACGTCATCGCCAATACGTTAACTTTCAAAAGGAGGATTTTATTATGTACTCAATGGAACAAGTTGTAAACTTAGCGAAACATCGCGGTTTCGTTTTCCCTGGTTCTGAAATTTACGGTGGTCTTGCAAACACTTGGGATTACGGTCCACTTGGAATCGAATTAAAAAATAACGTTAAAAAAGCTTGGTGGAAAAAATTCATTCAAGAATCTCCACACAACGTTGGTTTAGACGCTGCTATTTTAATGAACCCTAAAACTTGGATCGCTTCTGGTCACGTTGGTAACTTCAACGATCCAATGATCGACTGTAAAAAGTGTAAAGCTCGTCACCGTGCTGACAAATTAATTGAAGATGCATTAGATGCAAAAGGCATCGAAATGGTTGTTGATGGTCTTACTTTCGACCAAATGGCTGGTTTAATGAAAGAACATGAAGTAAAATGTCCTGATTGCGGCAGTGAAGAGTTCACTGAAATCCGTCAGTTCAACTTAATGTTCAAAACATTCCAAGGTGTTACAGAGTCTAGCACGAACGAAATCTTCCTTCGTCCTGAAACAGCACAAGGTATTTTCGTAAACTTCAAAAACGTACAACGCTCTATGCGTAAAAAACTTCCATTTGGTATCGGCCAAATTGGTAAGAGTTTCCGTAACGAAATCACGCCTGGTAACTTCACATTCCGTACACGTGAATTCGAACAAATGGAACTTGAATTCTTCTGTAAGCCTGGTGAAGATTTAGAGTGGTTCGCATTCTGGCGTGAAACTTGTAAAAACTGGTTACTTTCACTTGGTATGCATGAAGAGAGCATGCGCCTTCGTGACCACGGTGAAGAAGAGTTATCTCACTACAGTAACGCAACAACTGACATTGAATTCAAATTCCCATTCGGTTGGGGCGAACTATGGGGCGTTGCATCTCGTACAGACTTCGACTTAAAACGTCACATGGAACACTCTAACGAAGACTTTAACTATATCGATCCACAAACGAACGAGCGTTACGTACCATACTGCATCGAGCCATCTTTAGGCGCAGACCGCGTAACATTAGCGTTCTTATGTGATGCATATGAAGAAGAGCAATTAGAAAACGATTCTCGTACAGTTCTTCGTTTCCACCCTGCTTTAGCACCATACAAAGCAGCAATCTTACCATTATCTAAAAAGCTATCTGAAGGTGCTACTGAAGTATTCGCAGAACTAGCTAAAGACTTCATGGTAGACTTTGATGAAACTGGTTCTATCGGTAAACGTTACCGTCGTCAAGACGAAATCGGTACACCATTCTGTATCACATACGACTTCGACTCTGTTGAAGACAAAGCTGTTACAGTACGTGACCGTGACACAATGGAACAAGTTCGTATGCCAATTAGCGAAC
>NZ_MACH01000006.1 GCF_001884065.1 Bacillus proteolyticus | reverse complement strand
GAGGCTGCTCTATTGAGCAGCCTCTTTTCTATTTTTCACGCTTTTCTTTAATTGCTACTGTACATCTTGAAATACATATTAAATCATCATTTTCATCAATGATACGAATATCCCAAACCATCGTTGAATTTCCTCTATGTATCGGTGTCCCGATTGCTGTTACGATTCCATCTTTCTTTGAGCGAATATGATTTGCATTAATCTCTAGACCGAAGCAAATACATTTCTCTTGATCAATTAAATTATATGATCCAACACTTGCTACCGTTTCTGCTAATGCAACAGATGCACCACCGTGTAAAAATCCAAATGGCTGGTGCGTGCGCTCATCAACAGGCATCGTAGCAACCACCTTATCTTCTGTCATCTCTAACAACTCAATTCCAAGTGAATCCATTAAAGTTTTTGACATATCGTTTCCCCCTTTTCCTCACTTTTAATTAAATGTATATTTTTACCTATTTACTTTCAAACTACCTATAACACTTATATAAGGAGGTTTCACCTAAATGAAACAGAAATTTTGTATACCACTGCTTATGTTCTCCTTGCTCACTATTGTACCAAATTGTGCACTAGCAGCCAAAGCATCTAACCTGACAATCGATGTTCAGACTGTAACGCAAAAAGGTAAGAAACCTTATATAGAATATCAAATTAATAGGCCTTCCTTTCACAACTTTTCTGACTCGAAATTTCAAAATAAGCTGAATTCCTATTACAAAAACTCTACTTCCAAATTTAAAAGTAAATTAGAAAAAGAAGCGAAGAAATATTATAAAGAAACAGAAGGATCTAGTACACCTTTCCATCCATACGTTGCAAATGTTGACTATAAAGTAGCTTTAAACAAACTACCTTTCCTAAGTCTATATGTGAATTACTATCAATATACAGGCGGAGCACACGGTCTTTATACGTGGAAGGCACATACATTTGATTTGAATGAGAGAAAATTATTACACTTAGACGACCTATTCCAACAAGAGGATAAATATAAAGAAATAATTCGCACAGAGATTGTAGGGCAAATTAAACAAAATGAAAGCATTTATTTTCCTGATGCAGTCGAAAAAGTAACGAGCGCGAAAAAGTTTCACTACTTTTTAGAGCCCGATAATCTCGTTATTTATTTTCCATTATATGAAATTGCTCCTTATTCAAGCGGAATCCCGCAATTTCGTATTCCATATACGTTGCTAAGAGACTATTTAAAGCCTTCTTATCAAAATATTTTGATTGACAACAAGTAAATATTTTCGCTACGATAATGTTAACCTAAAAACAACAGGAGGTTAACATTATGAGAAGATTTCATGTTTTAGATTTAGCATTAGCTGCCATGTTCGTCGCTCTTATGGCTATTGGTGCAAATATTGTATCTTGGGCACCATTCTTACAAATAGCGGGCGTTCCATTATCTATGCAACCATTTTTCGCAATTTTAGCAGGGCTTCTTCTTGGAAGTAGACTTGGCGCATTATCAATGACTGTTTACATGCTTGTTGGAGTAGCAGGTGCGCCAATCTTCGCTAACTTCAAAGCTGGATTTGGAGCACTTTTAGATCCTACTGGTGGTTTTATTATCGCATTTATTATCGTTGCTTACGTATCAGGAAAAATAGTAGAACAAAAAGAACGACCAACATTCAGCACCTTTGCAATTGCTTCTTTCGCCGGAATCATTTTAACGTATATTATCGGTACTACTTACATGTACGGAGCAGTCAATATTTTCATGGGTGGTAATATGAGCTATAAAGCTGCTTGGATGATTATGATGTGGTTCGCAGTAAAAGATATTACATTTACAATTATCGGCGCTATTATCGCACCTCGCATATACTATGCTGTACGTCGCTCGGCTTATCAGCATTCTCATTCGAAGATTTCATAATAAAAAAGGAGCTGTTCCTATAGGAACAGCTCCTTTTTTATTATATTAAGACTCTTGCTTCATTTGCTCGTCTAAAATTTTCTTCATCATTACTATCATATCATCACGTAATTCTTCGTGTTGCAATGCCATTTCAATTGTTGTTTGAACAAACCCTAATTTTTCACCAACGTCATAACGCTTTCCTTCGAAATCATATGCAAATACACGTTGAATTTCATTTAAGCTTTGAATTGCATCCGTTAACTGAATTTCGCCACCTGCTCCAACTTGTTGCTGTTCCAAGAACATAAAGATTTCAGGAGTTAAAATGTAACGTCCCATAATCGCTAAGTTTGAAGGCGCAGTACCTTGCGCTGGTTTTTCAACGAAATTACGAACTTGATAACGACGTCCCTCTTGCTCTAACGGATCAATAATTCCGTAGCGATGTGTTTCTGCTTCAGGAACAGTTTGTACACCAATAACAGAAGAAAGTGTTTTGTCATACTCGTCCATTAATTGACGTAAACATGGTTTTTCAGCTTGAACGATATCATCGCCTAATAATACTGCAAACGGCTCATCACCAATGAATTTACGCGCGCACCAAACAGCATGTCCTAATCCTTTTGGTTCTTTTTGACGAATGTAATGGATATCTACCATTTTAGAAGAAGCTTGTACTTTTTCAAGTAACTCATACTTTTTCTTCTCTAATAAGTTTTGCTCTAATTCAAATGCGTTATCAAAATGATCTTCGATAGAGCGCTTTCCTTTACCAGTAACGATAATAATATCTTCGATGCCTGATTTTACTGCTTCTTCTACGATGTATTGAATTGTTGGTTTATCTACAATTGGAAGCATTTCTTTTGGCATTGCTTTCGTTGCTGGTAAAAAGCGTGTTCCTAATCCCGCTGCCGGGATAATTGCTTTTCTCACTTTTTTCATGACAAATACCCTCGCTTTTCATTCTAATTCTCTTAGTAAAGTGCAAATTTATAACACTCGCTCGTAATAATCCTCTACATCAAACAAAACTATAAGAAAAGAGGAGGCCGTTCTCCGTTCTCCTCTTTTCCTATCAGTAGCACTCTATTCTATTATAAACGATTCATAATATCTTCTTTAATAGTAAGTAACTTTTGTTCACTATTTTGTAAGGAATCATCTTGTACACCAAAGTAGAATTTAATTTTCGGCTCTGTTCCAGATGGACGTAAGCAGAACCAAGAACCATCTTCTAATTGATATTTTAACACATTTGATTTCGGTAAGTGAATCTCTTCCTTATTTCCATCTTGTAACGTTGTAATGATGCTTTCCTTATAATCCTCAACTGCAACGACTGTTAAACCCGCTACTTCTTTCGGAGGATTCCCGCGGAATGTTGCCATCATCTTTTGAATCTGTTCGGCACCGTCTTTTCCTTTTAACGTTAACGATACAAGGTCCTCACGGAAGAACCCATACTTCTTAAATACTTCTAACAGACCATCATATAACGTTTTACCCTGTGATTTGTAGTACGCAGCTACTTCACATGCAAATAGAACAGATTGCACCGCATCTTTATCACGGCAGAATGGACGGATTAAATAACCGTAGCTTTCCTCATAACCGAATTGGAATTCATATTGTCCGCTTTCTTCATACTGTTTAATTTTCTCACCGATAAATTTAAATCCAGTTAACGTATCAACTGTATCTAAACCGTATGCTTTTGCGATTGTACGGCCAATTTCAGACGTTACGATTGTTTTTAAAACAACACCGTTTTCTGGAAGCGTTCCGTTTACTTTCTTTTGTGATAATAAGTAATCAAGCATTAACGCACCTGTTTGGTTACCAGTTAACACTTGGAACTCACCATCGTGATTGCGAACTGCTACACCTAGACGGTCTGCATCAGGATCTGTTGCGATTAACACGTCTGCGCCTACTTTTTCACCGTCGCGAATTGCATACTCAAACGCTGCATGCTCTTCTGGGTTTGGTGATTTTACTGTAGAGAAGTTTGGATCTGGTAACTCTTGCTCTTTTACAACTGTTACATCTGTAAATCCAACTTCTTCTAAACCACGGCGTACCGAAATGTTTGATGTTCCATGTAATGGTGTAAAGACGATTTTTAAATCTTTTCCTACTTCTTTCACCATTTCTTTATTAATAATGACATTGTTCAATTCTGCCGCATATGCATCATCTACTTCTTGTCCAATTATATGTAATAAACCGTCAGCTTTTAATTGCTCAACATCAGCAACTTCAACTGTTAATTCATTTTCTACTGCATTTACGTAGCTAATTAACTCATCAGCTTCCTTTGGAGGCAACTGGCCACCATCTTCACCATATACTTTATAACCGTTATATTCGGGCGGATTATGGCTTGCCGTAAGAACGATTCCACTTGCTGTATGTAAATGACGAACTGCGAAAGAAAGCACTGGTGTTGGACGTAAGCTTTCAAACACATATGTTGTAATACCGTGTGCACCAAGCGTAGCAGCTACTTCCATTGCGAATTCAGGTGATTTATGACGAGAATCATACGCGACAACTACACCGCGTTTTTTCGCTTCTTCACCTAATTTTTCAATAAACATAGCTAGTCCTTTTGTTGCTTTACGAACTGTATATACATTTAAACGGTTCGTACCAGCACCAAGTTCACCACGCATACCACCTGTGCCGAATTCTAGATTTTTATAAAAGCTATCCTCGATTTTCTTCTCATCTTGCTTCATGTTTTCTAGCTGTTCTTTTAATTCTGCGTCTAATTCTGCATATGAAAGCCAGCGACTAAATTCTTGTTTCCAATTCATACTTCCATCTCCTCTCGCCTGTCATACCTTCATTATATGAAAAAAACAACCTGCATCTCAATATTTTTTAAAATCTAGCAGGATTTTACTATAAATTTTTGTGTACACTATGGTTAAATACTCCACCAAAGGGAATGAGGATTATGCAAGAATGGGGCTTGTCAGAAGAGCTCAAAATACAAACAAAACAAATGATTGAAATTGCTGAAAAAGAATTATCAATTATGAGACAGGCAATTGATAAAGAAGATGAATGTATTTTATGCAAAATGGAAGATATTCATCACATGTTAGCAAATGTACAAACATTGGCAGCTACATACTATATTCAGGCTTATTTATCACCTTATACGGAAAGCTCACAGTTTATCACAAGAGCTGTCCAACATTTAAGCGCCCGAAAGCACGGTGCCCTAATCGTTGTAGAGCGAAACGAGACACTCGAATCTTTCATTCAAACTGGTACAACATTAAATGCTCATTTAACCGCACCGTTACTTGAATCAATTTTTTATCCAGGTAACCCTCTTCATGATGGAGCCATTCTCGTGAAAAATAATCATATTGTCTCAGCTGCTAATATTCTTCCGTTAACGAAAAGTACAGAAATTGATCCTGAGCTAGGAACACGTCACAGGGCAGCAATTGGCTTATCAGAAAAAAGTGATGCACTTATATTAGTTGTCTCTGAAGAAACAGGTCGTACTTCATTCGCTTTAAATGGTACGTTATATACGATTTCTTTATAAGGCGAATCTTTCACTATGTAACACTTTTTTTGAACAGTACAATAATAAATGAATGAATGATATCGACTTACCGAAAAAAATTGACAATAATCGTACCATGTCAATAATAAAGGGCTGCCTCAAAAAAATTTGAGACAGCCTTTTTCAAAAATTATTCTTCTCCAAAACGTTCAACAAGTGTTGCAAGTGTACGAACCATTGCACCTGTTGCTCCAGATGGCCCTAAATCATGCGCGCCTGTTGTTTCAGATGTTCCAGCGATATCTAAGTGTACCCATGGTGTGTCTTCAGCGAATTCACCTAGGAATGTCCCAGCCATAACCGCATGTCCTTCGCGGCCTGGTGAGTTATTTAAATCAGCAAATTTACTGTTTCGAACGCGTTCTTTATCACGATCAAAAATCGGTAATTGCCAAATTGGCTCATCCGTTTCCATTGATGCTTCTAATACTTGTTCAAACAGCTCTTCATTATTTGTCATCGCGCCTGTTGTATGATTTCCAAGTGCAACAATTACACCACCTGTTAATGTTGCAATATCAACTAAGTAATTTGCACCAAGCTTCTTCGCATACGTAATACCGTCAGCTAACGCTAGACGACCTTCTGCATCTGTATTTAATACTTCGATTGTTTTTCCGCTCATAGATGTAATCACATCATCTGGCTTGAATGCAGTACCACTTACAACGTTATCCGTTGATGGAATTACAGCGATAACATTTTGCTCTGGGCGAAGTTCACCGATAATTTCCATCGCACCTAAAACAGCAGCAGCACCGCCCATATCGCCTTTCATGCCGACCATACCTTCACGTGGTTTTAAAGAGTAGCCACCTGTATCATATGTAATCCCTTTTCCAACAAATCCAATTACATCTGTCCACTCTTCTTTTCCTTTATAAATAAGAGCGATCATTTTTGGTGGCTCTGTACTACCTTGGTTTACTGCAAGCAATGCACCCATACCAAGGTCTTCCATCTCTTCTTTCTCAAGAACTTTATAGTCCATATCGTATTTTTCCGCTAATTCAACCGCATACTCAGCAAGTTTTGTCGCTGTTAATACGTTTGGCGGCATATTCACTAGTGTACGAGCTGAATTTGTTGCGCGTCCATGTACGTAACCAACTGTTAATGCAGCTTCAATTTCTTGTGCATCTTCCGCTGTAATAGCCGTGAACTTCTCTAGCTCTACACGTTCCTTTTTATCTGATTTATACGTTTGTAATTCATATGTACCAAGACCTTGTACTTCTGCTGCAATATGGGCAACATCAATCGCGTCTAACTTCTCTGTTACGAAAGAATCAAGTAAGATTGCTGCATCTTGTACTTTGGCTGCCTGTAGTGTTTTAAACGTCTTCCCAAGAGCCGCACGTAATGTTTCCGTCGTATAAGATTCTTTCTTTCCTAAACCAACGAAATAATAACGTTTCACATTTGTTTTCCCTAAACTATGTACTTTTGAAATAGCTTTCTTCTTAGTAGAAAGTTCTTTCTCTTCTAATAAAACTTGTAATTGTCCTTCAAACGCTTTGTCCAGTTCTTGTACAAAACTACTCGTTTGTTCTTCTTCAAATAAGGCAACAATCACAGCTTCATGGCTTGCTAATTCTTTTTGTACTTGAAACATGTTCAGACCCCCTAAATTTCTCTACTCTACCTTTATTATAACTTTATTTTCGATAAAATGCGACAATTCTAACTTCTGTTACATCCTATATAATCCATCTTTCTGCCATTTCTTCTATTATAAAATAAAAAAGTCTAGCGTTATTACCACTAGACTATCTTTGCTTTAAATATTGGCCACGAAACACTTGCATCGTTTCGTCTTCATTTAACATCGTTAACTCTTCTTCTGTAAACTTACCATTTCCTACCTTAACTACATATACATTTACTTTTTTCTTACCCCATTGGCTATAAACATCTTTTACCGTATCATAATATAAATCGAGACGATTTCCTTTTATAGCACCGCCCTTATCAGCGACAACCCCATATCCGTAATCTGGTACGAATAAAATCGTTCCAATCGGGAATACACGTAAATCCGCAGCAATTGTAGAATATAAATCCCTTTTCGCTTTAACACCTGAATATGTAATACCATACTCTGGATGTCCTGGACTCTTACCAGTTGACTCCACTCCTGACGTATAACCAGTTGCAGTCATTTCAATTGAACGATATTTAGACCAGTCGTTTGCCTGCTCTAAAGCATTTATCACTTCTTTACTCGGAGCAACATTTCTCTTAACTTCTGCTGCATGTACTTCTTTTGCACTCGTTCCCTCATATTTCTTTACAATCTCTAATAAAGAAACTCCTGTGAAAGCATTCCATGTTACGCATAATGCGGATACAAGTAAACAAGTCATCATAATGCGAATACAATATCGTTTTAACATTTTTATATTCCACACTCCTTCATCGTTAATCATTCCCTATACAATGAAGGAATATGCAAAAAAAATAATCTCCAAATGAATTGGAGATTAAAACATTTGATATCCGCTTTTCCGAAGTTTCTTAATTACGATTCCTGCTAAAGCAGCACCTACTAACCCAGTAGATAGAATAAACATATCTGCTTGTCCTAAATGCGATACACTTGTCCCAAATGAAGAAAATGTTTCTTTTGGCTTTGAAAAATAATCCCACACACTCGCCTTATTAATAATAAGCATACAAACAATCGGATACACAATAACCATTACCCATGTCGCTCGCAATATCATGTTGAGTAAAAATCCAATTCCAAAAAACAAAATAAAAAATAACATCATTGAAATAAGTAGTACCGGTATACTCACTCTTTCTCCCTCTCCTTCTCATGCGCCGTAAATACGTGATAAGCCGTATAACCAAATTGCTCTCCTGGATTTAATGTTTTGTCCATTTCAAGATGAAATTCTGATTTTCTTTCTAACAAATATTTAATAAGTACAGACGTATTTGGATCGTCTGCAATCGTATCTGGATGTAGAAACGCTACTTCAGACAATTCCTTCTCCTGTACAATAATATTTTCCCCTTCAGGTTCCAAAAGGAAAATAATCATATTATCACTAATTTCATTGCGAATCACGCCCGATCGAACGCCAATAATTCCCTTCACATGAGCGACAATACCTGTCTCTTCTAACACTTCACGTTTCACAGCTTCATCAACCGTCTCACCTTCATTTACAAAACCAGCCGGCAAAGACCATTTCCCCTTTAATCCACTGTATTTCTTCTTAACGAATAGCCACCTGCCATCTTTTGTGGCTACTAGGCCACTAACAGCTAACCATACTTTCCCGCGCTTCCCCATGATGCAACCTCCTCTACTAGAGAGAACAGAATATTCTTTCTTTTTTATATATTATACTATATTTTTAAGTACACTGTGACTTTTCCTTTCTTAGAATAATGCCCCATTGCCACCAACTTAAAAAATTGGCATTTCCCTATATCGAAAAAAATGAGCCGAATTATTATAAATAACTCTGGAAAGATAAAATTTTCATTTTGGGGATACTTCAAAATATCAGCCTGATGGACATAGGTATCACCACATGTCCATGGATTAAAGAAAAAGCATATTATTAAACTGTGCCCTACTCTTTGGGTCGGAAGAGGTGCTATAGATGAATATAAAGGCATATAGGGCTCAACTGTTTTCTTGGTCTAAGGAGTCCAAGGTAGAAATAGTAGAACTCATTTCCGCTGGCATAGGTATGGCCGGACCTGTTCTGTTCGCCACATTTCTAGGCTATCCCGCTCTTGGTTTTGCTGCATCGGTCGGAAGTTTGGCAGTCAGTAGCGTGAAAGTCGGTTCAAGTTTTATAAATCACGGGGAAAAGTTGGCGTCAGCGCTCATATCAGTAGCACTCGCTGCAATTGCTGCTGTTCTCTCTTTCGGACAAGGCTACCTGACATTCGGAGTCTTGACCCTGCTGGTAATCCTTGCTACGTTAATTGGCGGATATAGTCGGGCTTTGGCCGTGGCAACAACACGCTTTGTCATATTCCTGATCATCATCCTCAATATGTTAGACCAGACGGAGTACCCGATGGCACTAATTTTTTCAATCTTAGCAGGAGCGATTTGGACCATCAGTATCAGCTTGGTACTAGGCATCTGGGTACACCGCTGTTTTAAATCATCGCTGGATGGAGCTATGAAAGGGCCAACATCGAAAAAAATCATTCTATGGTGGAATTCTCTTGCACACCTATCCAGTTGGCAATTCCCAATCAGGCTCGCATTATGTCTAGTTATTGCTGAGGGATTACGAATACTTTGGCCCGAGCACCACTTCTATTGGATTGCAATTACCGTAGCGATCCTTACTCAGCGGAAAATAGAATTCTTTCCAATCAAAACAACACAACGAGTGCTTGGTACAATAATCGGCGTGATTGTTGCGAGCTTGCTTCTCGCAACTAGTCTACCAATTTGGGGATTAGTTATAAGTATCGGTCTATTCGCCAGTGTTCGACCTCTTCTAAAGGTTCGAAATTACCTTGTATACTCTGCAACCATGATTCCGCTCATTATTTTGGTCATGGAAGCCGGCAAGCCGTTCCAGTCTATCATTCTGTTCGACCGTGTATTTGCAACCCTTATCGGTGCAGTCATCGTGATTGCAGTGAACTTGATATTCAGTAGAGCGCTGGCGAAATCAGTGTAAAGGTGGTTATCTAGCGAAAGATGCTTTCATATTTTTCTCATTTTTTCCAGTTGAACAAAATCCCCTAAAATGAAAAAATACGCTATTCTTTCTGTATGATCATAAGAAAGAATGGCGTTTTTGTATGTCTATTTCTGTATCTGATAAATGACAATTATTTGTTAAATAACTATATAGAATGGAAGTATGAAGAAAACGAAACAGGGGCCTCACGAATCTGCATTTTCTTTCTTCGAAAACGTGTATTATACAAAAAAAAGCAGAAACAGCTCATAGCCGTATCTGCTTTTCTCCACTATATATTAAAATAACTTCAATTTACCTTTTTTAAGAACTAATAAAGGTCCACCTAATAAGAATAGGTAACGGTTATCAATAACTTTCTTCATGAAGGAAGCTTTCCAACCTGTTAACTTTTTGCCCATAACAACGCCCATTGCATCGTCATGACCTAAAGAACATACAGATCCTTTATTGTCGAATGCGAATGTTTTCATTTCGCCTTTGCCACGAACTAACACAGTTAAGTTGTGTGCAATGTTGTAACCTTGTTGAATTGCGATTTGTGCTGTTGGTGGGTATGGACGGTTAATTTCTTCGTTAATGATTAAGGCTGCGTCACCAACCATGAATACATCTTCGTATCCTGGAGCGTGCATGTACTCATCAACTTTTACACGTCCGCGCATTGCTTCAAAGCCAGACTCTTCCACAATACCGTTACCACGAACACCTGCAGCCCAAACTACTGTTTCAGACTTAATTAATTCAGTATCATCACCATTTGCAACGATAATACCTTCTTCAGTTCCTTCTTTAATTGCTGTACCGATGCGGAATTCTACGCCTTTTTTCTCAAGTTGTTTTACAGCGTATTCTACTAATGCTGGATCGAAACCTGGAAGTGCTGTTGGAGCAGCTTCAACGCAAATAATACGTGCTTTTTCACGTGGTACATCGTACTGTTTGCAAAGTTCAGGAACACGGTTTGCAAGCTCACCTACGTATTCGATACCAGTAAATCCAGCACCACCAACAACGATTGTTACTAACTCATCGCGTTTTTCAGTTGCATATTTAGCGAAACTAGCTTCCATATGCTCACGAATTTGACGAGTTGCATTAATGTTAGCGATTGAGAATGCATGCTCTTTTAATCCTGTAATTCCGAATGTTTCTGATTCGAAACCAAGACCGATTACTAAGTAGTCATACTCTAACTCGCCGTCTTTTAAGATAATGCGTTTTTCAGCAGCTTTAATTTCTACTACTGTATCTTGTACAAAGTTCACTTTATTTGTATCGATAACGTCTTGAATATCTAGACAGATTTTTTCATCTTGTAATGTACCAGCTGCGCTCTCATGTAACCAAGTCGCTTGGTAGTGATAGCTGTTGTTGTTTACTAACGTAATTTCAGCTTCATTTACAGATAATGCTTTTTGCAGACGAACAGTCGTAATCATCCCGCCATAACCTGCACCTAAAACTACGATTTTTGGAGTCTTCACCAAATCACAACCCTTTTCTTTATATAATAGTAATGAAAAATAATACCAAGTACTAAAAACTCTATTTGTCAAGAATGTGGAATTTATCACATTCTATATCATAACAACACGCATTCAAAAAATCGTACGAAATTTGTCATAGAAATTTAACATAATACTTCCCTATATTAGTCGGTTTTATTCCAGAATTCAAGCACCTAGCGAATTATCAATATTTTAAAATAACATAGCGTTTTCAAGGGTTTTTCAGCCTTTTTTTCATGTATTTTCCTTTCCCTCTATTTTATACAATTAAAAAAGCATCCATGCGAAAACTTACACATAATTCAGTCGTTTTCAGAAGTATTATAAACTCAAATATGCTATCATTTATTTGAAAGTGTCATCATTTGCAGGATTTTCGTGTACATATGAACAATATATGAAATCAATATCAAAATTCCATCATCTATAGGGGGAATGAAAGTGGCAGAAAATCAAAAAGTTTACGACATAACAATTATTGGTGGTGGTCCAACAGGACTGTTCACCGCATTTTATGGCGGTATGAGACAAGCAAGTGTAAAAATCATTGAAAGCTTACCTCAACTTGGAGGGCAATTATCCGCACTCTACCCTGAAAAATATATTTATGATGTAGCTGGATTTCCAAAAGTACGCGCACAAGAGTTAGTTGATAACTTAAAAGAGCAAATGAAGAAGTTTGATCCAACCGTTTGCTTAGAAGAAGCTGTTGATACTCTTGAAAAACAAGCTGACGGTATATTTAAACTTGTTACAAATAAACAAACTCATTACTCTAAATCTGTCATTATTACTGCTGGTAATGGTGCTTTCCAACCACGCCGCTTAGAATTAGAAGGCACAGCAAAATATGAAAAGAAAAACTTACATTATTTCGTTGATGATATGAATAAATTTGCTGGAAAACGTGTCGTGGTATTCGGCGGCGGTGACTCAGCAGTAGACTGGACGATGATGTTAGAACCAATTGCAGACAAAGTTACAATCGTTCATCGCCGTGATAAATTCCGTGCGCATGAACATAGCGTCGAAAGCTTAATGAATTCTCGTGCAGAAGTAAGCACACCGTACGTTCCAGTAGAACTCATTGGTGATGACACGATTGAACAAGTCGTTCTTCAGCACGTAAAAACTGAAGAGAAAATTATCATAGATGTTGATGACGTAATCGTAAACTACGGCTTCGTTTCTTCTCTTGGCCCAATTAAAAACTGGGGTTTAAACATTCAAAAAAACAGCATCCTCGTGAATTCAAAAATGGAAACAAATATTCCTGGCATTTATGCTGCCGGTGACATTTGTACATATGAAGGAAAAGTAAAACTCATCGCTTGCGGCTTTGGTGAAGCACCGACAGCAGTAAACAATGCAAAAGCTTACTTCGATCCAAACGCAAAACTCCAACCAATGCATAGCTCAAGTATGTTTTAATATAGAAATGAAAAGAACTCCTTTTACATGAAAGGAGTTCTTTTCATTTAGAGATTCCTAATCGAAATTCCTCCTTTTCCTAGATAAAATACATTTCAACTTAATAAAAAACACTACTACCTTCCAAAATATGTTACAATAAAACAGAACGTATGTTTCGTCCAATAAAGGGAGGTTTTATTAATGAAAGAACCAATCATAGTAACAAAAGAAGCTTTCCAAGCAATCGGCGTTTCGATTACGACGACAAACGAAAAAGAGGCATCTACTGAAGGAGAAATTCCAAAACTTTGGAATCGCTACTTCCAAGAACAAATCATGCATCACATCCCAAATCAACAAACAAAAGAAACATTCGCTTTCTACTCAAACTACGAATCAGATGAAACTGGTACATATCAATTTACAATCGGTATGCCCGTTTCTTCATTAGAAGACGTTCCTGAAAATATGACAACTTTAACAATACCTGCCGCGACATATGCGGTATTTACAACGAGAAAAGGCCCTGTGTCTGAAGTCGTGTGCGAGGCTTGGGAATATATTTGGCAATGGTCGAAAGAAAACAAACGTGCTTTTACAACAGATTTCGAACTGTATGATGAAAAAGCAACGGATCCAAATAACGTACAATTGGATATTTATATTGCTTTAGCTTAAAAAAGGTGCCCTTCGGCATCTTTTTTTGTCGTTAAATAGCCACTGTGCAAATCCAACATTATTGTCTACAATGAGAAAGTGCAGTATAGAAATATTAGAAACTGTATAAAACGATTGTTAATAGGTTTTTTAGTCTAAATTTGGTACATAGAAAGGAAGCAATATGGAGGAACTACAACAAAATAAATCTGCTTTAGAAGGAAGCGGAAAACCGTTATTAAAAAATACAAACTTCCTTTTTCTTTGGGCAGCTACTCTCTTTTCAAGTTTTGCTTTAGCCTTTTTTACTTTTTCACAAACATGGTACATAGCAAAAACATTAAACCTTGAGGCTTCACTCGGTATTGTTTTCGTGGCTCTTAGTGTTCCAAGGCTCATTTTTATGATTATTGGCGGAGCATTAGCTGATAAATTCCCCAAAAAAAACATTATGTTTTACTCAAATATTATTCGTGCTATTCTTGTCGCAACAATTCTCACTTGGTTCATCGTCGGTGATGTAACACTATATACATTTGCTTTGTTCGCTTTGTTCTTCGGACTTGCTGACGCTTTCTTCTGGTCAGCAGACGGCTCTATTCTGCCTGAACTTGTAGAAAAAAGCCGTTTAACACAAGCAAATTCACTTACTCAAATGACAAACCAAGCATCTGTCATTTTAGGACCTGTACTTGGCGGCATTCTCATTAAATTTACGAACTATGAAACGATCTTTTCGATCACGATTTTATTACTGATCGTCGCAGCCATACTCGTTCAAAAAATACAATTTACGATGCCGGAACAGCAAAATACAGACAAAGGCATGTTCACTTCTATTAAAGAAGGAATTTTATACGTAAAGGAATCACCCTTCCTTTCAACTTTCCTTCTTTGTAGCGCCTTTTTAAATTTATTTTTAATTGGTCCGATGCAAGTCGGTTTCCCGCTTTTCGTTAAAAATGTTCTGCACGGTGACTCGCTTCAGTTCAGTTACTTAGAAGCATCTGTCGGCGGCGGGATGGCGATAGGAGCTGTCATTGTCGGATTAAAAAATATTAACCGCAGACGTGGTTTATTTTGTATTATCATGATGCTACTTTCTGGTGTATTCTTCCTATCCATCAACTTTAGCACTGTACTTTGGCAAGCATTATTAGCTGGAATGTTTTACGGTATTACAATCGCGATGGCAATCGTTCCACTTATGGCAATGATTCAATCCACAGTAAAAGAAGAAATGATGGGCCGCGTTATGAGTTTACTCATGCTTTCATCGATGGGATTCATTCCGCTCTCTTATGCATTTACATCGATTGCACTTTGGGCAGGCATTCCAATTGTAACGATTATGAAAAGCGGTGCGATTGCTGTTATCGTCTTCGTACTATTTGTCGCGATTCGTGTTCCAGTTGTAAGAAAGTTTGATTAGCTACTTGGGGTCATGTATTATACGCATGGCTCCTTTTTAAACGGATCAAATAACGGTATTCCCTTACTCCTTCTCAAAGCTGCTCCCCATTCTAATCCAACCTCTAAAAATAAATCTCGGACTGTACTATACAAAAGTGCCCTAACGTCTTTACGAATTTCCCCATATTTATACGCTCTCACAACACTTTTCACGCGCCAAATTAAATTTCCATACACTTCTTCGTCAGCTAATATTTGCTCTAATAAAACACCTTGCTCTAGTAATCCACTCTTTTTATAAGCAAGTTCCACCTTACTCCAAAATATATTAATCTTTTTCGGATTACTCGTCATCGGCACCAGTGCGTATATAAATGGCTTCGGTATATCGTGACGACAATACGTTTCATCAAGCTCATACGTTACTTTTCTTTTCTCTTTTATTTGTGGAATGTTTTTAGAAAGAATTGTTTCCCGCTCATTTTTTTGCTCGTTTCCACTACAGCCATCTGCACAATCATCACTTTCACATGCGGACATTTTCATACGGTCATCCATGCGGTCAATTGCAGATCTAAGAAATACATATAAGTTTGCACTATATCCCCCGCGCTTATATCTTTCTTTTGTCGCAACACGCTTTATAATTCCTAGTTCCTCTAACTTTGCAATTGAGCGGCGTACTGTACGAATACTTTTTCCAACATTTGTAGCAATCGTCTCCATCAATGGACACGCAACTCCCACTGTTTTCTGTTTCTCATTCACTGCATACTTTCCTAAAAAATGAATAATGATAGCATCCGTTTTATTCAATTGAAATCGATAGCACTTCAAAACTTGTTTTTGATACGTATTAAACTCTTCTTTACTTCGAAATTCACTGTATGGTTTCATTAAATTATATAAGCTTCCCATTTTTATCACCTCATTTATAGGTAAAGAGCAGGAAGAGAAATTGGCGTGATATTTAATATTTTTTTAGTGGAGATGAAAATATGATCGTAATTAGCGCTTGTTTAGGTGGTATTGCTTGTCGTTATGATGGAAATGACAATCTCATTTCAAAGATAGAGGAGCTTCTGCAAAAAGAAGATACAGTCCTCATTTGTCCTGAAGTATTAGGAGGACTACCAACGCCTCGTCCTTCCGCTGAAATTATTGGTGGGAATGGCGATGACGTTTTAGATGGAAAAGCAAAGGTAATGACAAAAGACGGTGAAGATGTCACAGAATCTTTCGTGAGTGGTGCTTATAAAGCTCTAGAACAAATTAAAGATTTACACCCAGAATATATTATTTTAAAAGAACGCAGTCCATCTTGTGGTAGTGCTACGATTTACACCGGAGAATTTAACGGCAATAAGCAAACTGGTTATGGGGTGACGACTGCTTTATTTAAAAGACATGGATTTAAAGTCATTTCAGAAGAGGATTTTGAGAATAAAGTGAAACTTTAATCAGTGTTTTTTTCCATCCCCCACTTATTATTAGCCCACACCAATCGGGCATTTAAGGGCAGCCCGACTCCCATCTAACTTCTTTCCTCCAGCTGAATTTTGAGGTGGGAGTCTTACTGCCCGCAAATAGCGGGATAAAAAAAGGAATTGACTCTGTTCGTCAATTCCTTTTTCCTATCTTATTTCACACCTAGTTTTTCTTTCACTTTCGCTGGAAGCTCGTCTTTCTTCACTTCTTCCCAAGCTGTTACACCTTTTTCATCTGAGTAGAATACACGCAAGAACGCTTCTTTACGAAGGTTTTTCACAGCTGTAAATTCTAACTCTTTTTCTTTACCTTCTTTATCAAATGCAGGTAACTTATACTCAAATAATTTTAATGGCTGACCACCATCAGCTTTTTCATTCTTCTCAATTCCATCAGTCGTAATTTGAACGTAATACTCATCTTTCCCCATACGGTTTAAATCACAACCAACTAACAAACTTGCAAATACAACTAAAATACTAAATAGTGCAATGTATCTTTTCATTTCCTTCACCTCATATGTTTTTTCTTATATTCTTATCTTAAAGCCCAGGGCTTAAAGAAGAAATTCAAAAACATGACATGAACATTACACTTTTGTAAGATAATAATTATTTCTTCACTTTAGAAACTGTCATCCCGTCACCAATTGGAATTAGTACAGATTCTAAATTGGGATGTGTTGCTACCACTTCATTAAACTTCTTCATAACTTCTGTATAACGTTTTGATTTCACACTTTCATCAGCTACACTACCAGCAGCTAGAACATTATCTGTAACAATTAATGCGCCTGGCTTAGCAAGTCGGATGCAGTATGTTAAGTAATTTTCATAATTCTCCTTATCAGCGTCGATAAAGAAGAAATCAAATCGCTTATTACCTGTGGCGAATTTTTCAAGACTTTGTAAAGCAGCACCAGTCATATACGACACTTGTTTTCCAAATCCCGCTTTATGTAAATTGCTGTGCGCTACCTTTGCATATTTCTCTTCTAGCTCAAGTGAAGTTAACGTGCCTTCTTCTCCAAAACCTTTCGCAAGACAAATTCCGCTATACCCACCTAATGCACCTATTTCTAAAATATCTTTCGCTCCAGAAATGGAAACTAACATCGTTAAAAGTTTACCCGAAGAAGGTGATACCGATATCGGCGGCATTTCGTTTTCTTTTATGGAAGCAATCACTTCATCCAAAAGAACATCTTGACCACAAAATACAGAATCAATATAACGATTAATTTGTTTCATCAGGTGTAGTCCCTTTCTCTAGATCTGCCTTCTCATCTAACATAGGCGCTTCTTCCGTTTCACTCTCATGTATTTCAAATAGTTGTGTAAATTCATTAATAACCATATCAATTGCCTTTAATTCCCCGATTAAAATTTGCTGAATGGACTGGAATTCTGGCTCACTTAACTGTTGCTTAATCGTAGCACGCTTTAAATTCATCATTTCTAAAAAGGCAATCGCTCTCCCGCGGCGAAATGTTTTCGGCCCGCGATGATGAGATCCATCTCTCCCCCTATGACGCTCACCACGGTGACGGCCTTCTTTCATGAACTTATCTTCTCTCATTTTAAATCCCCCTTTGTATACAAATGTATACAAAATGTCAAAAGAAAAAACCTTAAGGGAAATGAATTTTATAATTCATCTTCCGTAAGGTTTTTTCTTCTCTATCTCTTTACTGCCAATTTTTCTATGTACCTATTACCGCCAATAACGTCTTTCACGCCAGTTTCGCCACTTATCACGGATTTTATCAAGTAATTTCCCTATACCGTTTATTACACCTTCTATTATGCATTCTATTATAATATTTATCACAAGGTATCTTATACATCTAAAAATAGAACCTATAACGTACTTCAATACAAATTCAAAAATATCTTCCAGCATATATCTCCTCCTCTTTCTATCCTTCAATTATACTTGTAAGAAAGAGAACGATTAAAGCAAAATAAAAGACCTCCTTAACGATTTTATTCCATCGCTAAAAAGGTCTTTTTCTATTTCGGCCAAAAACTTAGCACTCTTCTGGCTTACCAGCATTCGACGCTGTACGGAAAGATGATCCGCATCCACACGATGCAATTGCGTTTGGATTGTCGATTGTGAATCCGCCGCCAAGCATCGATTGTTTATAATCAACTTTTACTCCTTTAACAATCGGAGCACTTTCTTTATCGATAACAAATTCAACACCGAAAAATTCAAGAACTGTGTCGTCTTCTTTTGGTTCTACTTCAAATCCTAAGCCGTAAGAAAGACCGCTACATCCGCCGCCGTGTACAGCAAGGCGCACGTACTTCTCTCCATCTTCAGCATCTTTTAACATATCTTTAATTTGAAAAGCTGCTTGCTCTGTTACTTCAATCATGAAATACACCATCCTTTCTGTTCTCGTTCTATTATACATCTTTACGCTTCTATCTTGTACTCATACACTCCGCGGCAAATTACTTCCGCAGGTCCTTTCATTAACACATTTCCTTCTTCTGTCCATGCAATCATTAAATCGCCACCTGCTAAGTGAACTGTAATTTCTTTACTACGTTCCATTTTTCCATTGAGAATTGCCGCAACTACAGCTGCACATGCTCCTGTCCCGCAAGCTTGCGTTACACCAGATCCACGTTCCCAAACACGGAAATTCATTTCTTCATCATTCAAAATCTCGATGAACTCAACATTCACTCGCTCCGGGAACATTTCATGCGTCTCAAGAACTGGCCCTAACGTTGTAAGAGGCGCTTTTTCTACATCATCAACAAAGATAACCGCATGTGGATTCCCCATTGAAACAGCTGTAAATGCGTAACGGTGATTATTGTATAAGAAGTTTTCACGAATAAATGGTGTTTCTCCTTCACCAAGCATCGGTATCTCTTCGCGTGTTAAACGAGGTGCTCCCATGTCTATTTTCGCTAATGTAACTTTGTCATCTTCTACCGTTACTTCTGCCGTAACGATACCAGCTAACGTTTCAATTGTGAAAACTGTATCTTCTACTAGTTTATGCTCATACGCATATTTCGCTACGCAGCGTAAACCATTTCCACAGCTCTTCCCTTCTGAACCATCGTTATTAAACATGCGCATTTTTACTGGTGCCACATCAGAAGGACAAATTAAAATCATTCCATCTGCACCAATACCAGTATTAATATTTGAAACCTTTTCCGCTACAAGAGCTAACTCTTCTTCCCTAATTTGTTCCTCAAACATATTTACATATATATAACTATTGCCAAGACCATGCATTTTTGTAAAAGAAAATTGGCTCATTTTTATTCACTCCAAAAATAATTTATTATTTCAAGTATAAAATGCATGCTTTTAGAACACAATATGAATGTCCCCCGTTTCTCATATTTGACAACATTTTGGCGATAAGTCATTCTTACACAAATCGTGTAAGAAAAAAGCCCTTCTAAAAGGGCCTTTTTTTATTTATATTCCGTATTATCCTACCCTGCGAAATAACGTTTTATCTAATGAAAAAGGTGTTGCCGATTCGCAACACCTTAAAACATTGGATTTTCATCCAAATACTCATATACATTATTAACAAGTTCTTCTACTGTCGCACCTTGTACTACTTCACCATTCACAAGGGCAAATGGTCCTTCAAAACAAATACCACAATATCCTAAACAACCATACTCCATTACATCTAAATTCGGATCTTTTTCTAATTTCTCTAAAGCTGCTTGTGAACCACTCGCAAGGTTACCTACACAAAATTCAATTAATGGTTTAATCAAAATTCTCCCCCCTGTACTACAAAAAAATTACCTTCTGACTTCATCTATAAGAAGAAAACTAAGCTGTTTCTTGTTGTTTTCGTTACATATTCTAAACTATTTAGTTACTTCATTACTTCACTTCAAAGTAGATGACTGTTTCTATGTAACATGCTATTCATAATGAAATAGTAACTAGCAAATGAAAACAGTTTACTTTACTTTTCTTCTTATTGTACAACAGAGTATTCATTCATGCATTGTTATTTGTTCACAAATTCGATATAATTTGATTGAGTAAAGTCAAAATATTTTATTAATATAAAATTGTATGATTAGGGGATATTTCAACAGAAAAGGGGTAATCCATCATGAAACACCTCGTACTACTAGGTGGCGGCTACGGTGGAATGAGAATTCTGCAGCGGCTACTTCCAAACAACCAACTTCCAGATGATGTACAAGTGACATTAATCGACAAAGTACCATATCATTGCTTCAAAACTGAATATTATGCATTAGTTGCGGGTACAATTTCAGAAACGCATATTCGTATACCGTTTCCTGAGCACCCACGTCTCAATATTCAATACGGCACAGTAACAAATATTGACCTCGAAACGAAAGCCGTTCATCTCGATGGCGGTGAAACGATTCAATATGATGATTTAATTATTGGGCTTGGCTGTGAAGATAAATATCATAACGTTCCCGGGGCGAAGGAATATACACATAGCCTACAGTCAATTGAGCAAACACGTAAGACATATGAACAATTAAATAGCTTAGAACCAAATGCAACAGTAGCTGTCGTTGGGGCTGGTTTAAGCGGCGTTGAAGTGGCAAGTGAACTTCGCGAAAGCCGTTCAGATTTAAAAATCTATTTATTTGATCGAAAAGATAGAATTTTATTCCCGTATCCTGAAAAATTAAGTAGATACGTAGAAGAATGGTTTGTAAAACATAAAGTTAACATTATACGTAACTCTAACATTACAAAAGTGGAACCAAACATTGTATACAACCACGATGAGCCACTTGAGTGTGATGCAATCGTATGGACCGCTGGTATTCAAGCAAATGAAGTTGTTCGAAACCTTCCAGTTGAACAAGATGGTAGCGGACGGGTTGTTTTAACAAAATATCACAATATTCCAAATAACGAGCATGTTTATGTTGTCGGGGATTGTGCAGCACTTCCACATGCACCATCTGCTCAGCTTGCTGAAGGTCAAGGAGAACAAATTGTCCAAATATTATTAAAACGTTGGAATAATGAGCCACTTCCTGATGAACTGCCGGTTATAAAATTAAAAGGTGTTCTCGGTTCTCTCGGCAAAAAACACGGATTTGGTTTACTAGCAAACCAACCATTAATGGGGCGTGTACCGAGATTATTAAAATCCGGTCTTCTTTGGATGTACAAATATCATAACGGTTAATACTTTAAAGGCTGTCTACTATGTAGACAGCCTTTTTCTATTCATTTTAAAAAAAATAACTTTATCAATATAATTTAATAAATT
>NZ_MACH01000005.1 GCF_001884065.1 Bacillus proteolyticus | reverse complement strand
GTACCGCCACACATCCATCAACTTAAGGATTTAGACTATTCTTGAAGGTGAAAGCACGTTACTATTCTCTTATGTTAATGAGAAAGGGTGACGTGCTTTTTATGAATATGCATCAAAGTCAAGAGTTGTCTTTATTTGCCGAAGAGTTATATCGCTATATGTCTCCCGCTACACTTAATCAATTAGCCCTAAAAGCAGGCGGAATGAAACGAAAACGTAAGTGCCATGGGCACCATTTTTTATCTTTGTGTGTATGGTTAAATCAACAAATCGCTACTACCTCTCTTACTCAACTTTGTAGTCAATTAGAAACTTCAACAGGAATTTTATTAAGTCCTGAGGGACTTAATCGGCGATTTAACTCGGCTTCTGTAGCCTTCTTTCGAACTGTATTTACTTCACTTCTACAAGCTAAAATTGGGGGATTATCTAAGATTTCTCATGCTCTTTCTACTTACTTTGAACGTATTCTTATCCTTGATTCTACAACATTTCAAGTGCCGGATCGATTTGCATCTACTTATCCTGGTGCTGGAGGATGTAGTCATAAAGCTGGTGTGAAAATTCAACTAGAGTATGACTTGTTGAGTGGAGAATTTTCTGATGTGAAAATTGAACCAGGAAAACGAAGTGATCAGGCGTATGGTGCGACTCGAACAGGTATGGCACAAAAGAATGAACTGTATATTCGTGACTTAGGATATTTTCGTTTACAAGACTTTAAGTCTATTCAAGATAATCAAGGATATTATTTATCACGTCTTAAGTTACCAACTAAGATATATAGAAAAGAATTC
>NZ_MACH01000004.1 GCF_001884065.1 Bacillus proteolyticus | reverse complement strand
ACAAGGGATGGCAGGAAGCCATCTTAATTGTTCGACATACATAAACTGTTACTTCACTACCTATCGAATGTATGTTTGTTGTATAATAGACACATATCGAAATGGAGGTGAAATGAATGATGATTAATAAAGCATATAAATTTCGTATCTATCCAAATAAAGCACAAGCAACCCTAATCAATAAAACGATTGGCTGTTCTCGTTTTGTATTCAATCATTTCCTATCTCTATGGGATAATGCA
>NZ_MACH01000003.1 GCF_001884065.1 Bacillus proteolyticus | reverse complement strand
AAGATAAACAGGACAAACAGGACAAACAAGATAAACAGGACAAACAAGATAAACAGGACAAACAGGACAAACAGGACAAACAGGACAAACAGGACAAACAAGATAAACAGGACAAACAAGATAAACAGGACAAACAAGATAAACAGGACAAACAGGATAAACAAGACAAACAGGATAAGCAAGTACAATCGGAAAATGTAATGATAGTACCCACAGATTCGCACAGCTTAGATATATGGGATGAAATTTCGCTAAAAGAAATACAAGCTGGCGAACATACAAGTTTACTTGAAAAAAAAAGTAATTATCAAAACATTAATTTACTCCAAGTAAGCGACATTCGTCTATATTTGGATAAGCAACTACAATTTAGTTCCGTCGATGAGCAAATCTATCATGAAGCACTTGTTCATCCAATTATGTCAAAAGTAATAGATCCAAAACGCGTTCTCATCTTAGGCGGTGGCGATGGTCTTGCTTTAAGAGAGGTTTTAAAATATGAAACGGTTACCCATGTAGACCTCGTCGACTTAGACGAAGAAATGATTACGATGGCTCGCAATGTTCCAGAATTAGTTTCTTTAAACCAACGTGCATTTTTTGATGATCGTGCAAATGTACATGTATGTGACGCGAAAGAATTTCTGAAATCTCCTTCCTCTTTATATGATGTAATTATTATTGATTTTCCTGATCCAGCGACAGAGGTGCTAAGCACTTTATATACAAGTGAACTTTTTGCCCTTATAGCTACATTCCTAACTGAAGATGGAGCATTTGTCTGCCAATCTAATTCACCTGCTGATGCACCTCTTGTATATTGGAGCATCGGTAATACAATTGAAAATGCCGGATTAATTGTAAAAAGCTATCATACAATTGTTCCTTCTTTCGGAACTGACTGGGGATTTCATATTGCTGCTAACTCCTCGCTTGTACTCAATCAAATCGAACAATTTTACGTAGTACCATCCCCTCGAACATTGCCTTCTCTTCTTACTCCTTTATTTCAATTTAAAGAAGAACAGTTAGAGCACCGTAATAATGCCGTTTTAAATTTAGAATCTGATCTTACCCTACATCATTGCTATCAAATAGAAATGGAGTTTTAACAAGGAGGCTACAAATATATGAACTATTCTACATTTGGGCGTCATATAATAGTAGATTTATGGGGCGTAGATTTTTCTCTATTAAATGATATTCATTTTTTAGAGCATCATTTAATTGCTGCTGCGAATCGCTCTGGTGCTCACGTTTTAAATGTAAGTAACAAAGAATTCCACCCATATGGAGTGACGGTATTAATTTTATTATCAGAAAGCCATCTCTCTATTCACACTTATCCTGAAAAGGAATTTGCAGCCATTGATTGTTATACTTGCGGCACATCTGTTGATCCTCAAAAAGCCATTGATTCTATAATAAGCGTTTTAAAACCAGACCGTATGCATATAAAAAAATTAATTCGTGGTGTAGGAGAATTTGTTACTATCGATTAGTTATCACCCCCATTTATCCATGAAAAAGGAGGCTTGTTAATATAAAAATACCATCAGTGGAAATTATAACACTCCACTGATGGTAAGCACACATACATAGTTTATTCACCCCGCTATTCGCCGGGCAGTAAAACCCCCACTGATTAAAGTTTCACTTTATCTTAATTGATGATTTAATTTTGCTATTTTTCGTTTCCAATATAAAGTCATCATAAACCATATAATGAAGCTCACTTTACCCTTTCATTTTTACATAAACCTGGAAATAACACATGCAATCCTGCGTAAGTGGCCCTCTTATTGTCATAACTGTCTCTTTTAAAAACATAAAAAAACCTTGCATAAGCAAGGTTCATTCAGCTACTGACATCTTCCTATATAATTCTACAAACTCACTCGCCAATTCCTTCACTGTAATTGCGTTCATTAAATGATCTTGTGCATGCACCATCAGCAGGGTAACTTCGGTTTTTTCCCCGGCAGCCTCTTTCTGTATGAGCTCTGTTTGTAAGCGGTGCGCCTCTTGCAGTTCATTTAAAGCTTCTTGTAGTTTCGCTTCTGCTTCCTGAAATTCACCGCGCTTTGCGCAATCAATTGCTTCCATTGAACAGCTTCTCGCATTACCACCATGCAAAATCAAGTGAAAAGCTTTCGTCTCTATCGTATCCATTTTAGTTCTTTACTCCCCCTTTTCTTCCGCTACTTTTTGGTTATCCCATATTTTTAAGAATGGAAAATAAATAAGAAATGCAAGTGCAAAGTTAACGACCTGCAAAACAACCCCTGAAATTTTTCCGCCTGATCCTAAATATCCACTAAAAAGAATAGGTGTAGTCCAAGGTACAGCAGCTCCGCTCGGACGTGCAACCCATCCCCATTCCATTGCAAAATAAGAAACAACCGTTAACACGACTGGCACCAATATAAATGGAATAAGTAAAAGTGGGTTCATTACAATCGGCATACCGAAAGTCACCATTTCATTAATATTAAAAATACCTGGCGCAATCGATAATCGTCCGATACTTTTTAATTGCTGACTTCGTGCAAATAATAACATTCCTACAACTAAAGCAAGTGTTGCACCAGAACCGCCCATATAAATCCATAAGTCAAAGAACTGTGCAGTAATCGTATTCGGTACGTCTTGCCCAGCCTGAAAAGCAATTCGATTTTGGTCCATTAACGACAACCAAATCGGACTCATTACACCACCAACAATTGCAGCTCCATGAATTCCACACGCCCAAAGTACATGGACAATGATAACTGCGATTACCGCACCCCAAAGGCTAGCCCCAAGTACACTAAGAGGCTCCTGTAAAAGCTTTCCTATAACATTATGGATGCTACCGAAAGTCGTATGTTCAAAAATTAATCTAATGATCCAAACAACCGTCACAACAATAAAGCCTGGAATAAGCGCAGCAAATGAACGCGTTACTGCTGGCGGAACTGTCTCTGGCATCTTTATAATCATCTTTTTCTGTACAACAAATCGATAAATTTCAGTAGATATAATTGCAATAATCATCGCTACAAACAACCCTTGACTTCCCATTAACGCAGCTGGTATTGCTCCATCTATCAGTATACTTTCTTTCGTACTTGGTACGATATATGCAACTTGAAATGGCGTTGCAAGTAAAAATGTCACAAGTGATAATGCACCAGATGCTAACGAATCTACTTTATAGTATTCACCCAATCTGTAAGCGATTCCAAAAACAGCTATCAAAGACATTATATTAAAAGTAGCCCCCACTGGGTACCCTAATGCTACATTCCAATTCTTTCCGAAGATTCCTGCCATAAAATCATTATACCCGGGTATCGGAAGAGCACTAATAATTAGAAAAAAAGATCCAATAATCAAGAAAGGCATCGTTAAAACAATTCCATCACGAATCGCTTGCAAATGTCTCTGTTCTGCAACCTTTCCTGCCACTGGCATCACATATTTCTCTAAAAACCGTATCATCTATCCCACTCTCCTCATGGTTTCATTGACAAAGCTGCTTGTAAGATAGCTTCTCCATTACAAAGCCCGTAATGGACGGATTGAATTACATCAACAGGTATTCCCTTCTCTTTACATAATTCTTTCATTTTCGGTAATAAATAGCGCACTTGCGGCCCAAGTAAAAGTACATCTGCATCATCAATATGATTTCGTACTTCTGAACCTGATACAGCCCAAATCTTTACCTCTATCCCCTTTGCCCCTGCTGCTTTCTCCATTTTTGTAACTATCAAACTGGAAGACATTCCCGCTGCACAGCAAAGTAAAATATTCATCTCGCTTCCCTCCCCCTTTTTCTACACCTAATTTATGGTGCAGCCCTTGCCACCACTAGGTTACAAATATATATGTCTAGATTTCTAACTGTATGCCGAGCTTAAAAATAAAAATTTCTTGGTTTTCACGCTATTCCATCTATCGTATTTTCCTAGTAAAGACGTCTCTAACTCGCTATAATGATTCAGTATGATTTTTTTTATAATCGATAGGAGGGTTTATTTATGAAGGCATATCGCTTTCCACTTATTTTATTATCTTCTATCCTAATTGGTGGTTTCATTGGTTATTTCATGGGTGCCGATGCAGTTGCTTTAAAGCCGCTTGGTGACATTTTCTTAAACTTAATGTTTACGATTGTTGTACCTTTAGTATTCTTTAGCATCGCGTCATCTATTGCTAATATGGATGGATTAAAACGTTTCGGTAAAATTATGTCTAGTATGGCTGGAACTTTCTTATTTACAAGTATTTTAGCTGCTATTTTTATGATTATTATCGTGAAAGTATTCCCGCCAGCACAAGGTGTTGTATTAGAACTAACACAGCCTGATAAAGCTGAAAAAGCAGTTAGTGTTGCGGATCAAATCGTCGGTATCTTAACAGTATCTGACTTCTCGAAGTTACTATCTCGTGAAAATATGTTAGCCCTTATTTTCTTCTCTATCTTAATGGGGATTGCAACTTCAGCAGTTGGTGAAAAAGGTAAACCGTTCGCTACATTCCTACAAGCTGGTGCAGAAATTTCAATGAAAGTCGTATCTTTCATTATGTACTACGCTCCAATCGGACTTGCTGCTTACTTCGCAGCATTAGTTGGTGAATTCGGGCCACAACTTCTTGGAACTTACTTCCGAGCAGCAATGGTATACTATCCTGCATCTCTAATTTACTTCTTTGTATTCTTTACGTTCTATGCATACCTTGCAGGTCGCAAGCAAGGTGTTCAAATATTTTGGAAGAACATGGTCTCTCCTACAGTTACATCACTTGCAACTTGTAGTAGCGCCGCAAGTATTCCAGCGAACTTAGAAGCAACGAAGAAAATGGGTATTTCTTCAGACGTTCGTGAAACAGTTGTCCTTCTTGGGTCTACACTTCATAAAGACGGATCTGTTTTAGGCGGCGTACTAAAAATTGCTTTCTTATTCGGTATTTTCAACATGGAATTCGAAGGACCGAAAACATTGGCAATCGCACTTGTCGTTTCTCTATTAGTAGGAACTGTAATGGGTGCTATTCCAGGCGGCGGTATGATTGGTGAAATGTTAATCGTTTCTCTATACGGATTCCCGCCAGAAGCATTGCCGATTATCGCGGCAATTAGTACAATTATTGATCCTCCTGCAACGATGTTAAACGTAACAGCAGATAACGCTTGTGCCGTAATGACAGCTCGCCTTGTAGAAGGTAAAAACTGGATCAAAAATAAATTTGCTTAATATATAGAAAGAGGGTGCTCGTTTGGAGCATCCTCTTTTTGTCGTTATTTGTCAGTGAATCAATATATTTGGAAAATCGTTGATACATTTCAAGTTACGATAGATAGATTAGCAAAAACGTTAATATAATCCCATTCCGCCACAAATTTGTTATAATCTTCACAAATATTCCACACCTATCATCCATTCTCCGTACTATAATCATGTATGGAAAAGGAGATGGACACAATGACACAAAGCGCACCAGAATTTAAAGTTTTGCAAAGCATTGCATTTCTTGCTGTCGTTTTGCAAAGTTCCTTATTATATACAATGAATCAAGGAAATGTTTTACTCGAGCAATCCCTCATTATGGGCATGCTATTTAATCTTGCAAAATTTTCAGCACCTGCATTCATATTTATCGTCGGCTTCCATTTAATTCGGCTATATACGAAGCAACTCGTTTACAGAGAATATATTTATGAAAAAGCCGCACATTTACTCATTCCTTATTTCTTCTGGTCTATTCTTTATCTATTAACAACAAACGATGTCATTACACTACAAGACGGAATAAAAAGTTTATTACTCGGAACGGCTGCACCTCATCTTTGGTACGTTATTATGATGTTCCAAATTCACTTATTGTTCCCTTTACTATGCACACTATTTTATTGGTTTCAAAAACGAACAGAAAATAAAAAAGACATCTACAAATATATGACCATTTTCGCTTGCCTATATTTCCTTTTAATGTGGTACTCTTCTCACTACATTTTTAATGGAGAGAAATTGACGAGCTCAACCATTTTACATTATACAGATCGTTCCTTCTTCTTCTACTCATTCTATTTCGTCATGGGAGGAATAGCTGCTGTAGCATTAAAAACTTGGCGTTTATTCGTCATGAAACATATCCCGCTTATAACAATCTTATTCTTTATTTTATTTTTATTTATCAATTATGAGTTATTTAGTTTTTACGGCGTGAACTCTATTCATTTAACTGTTTCTACTTACTTAAAACCATCTATGTTTCTATATATCGTATGCGAAATTATCATACTATACGTGCTATCTATTACAATTGTACAGCGACGCGGTTTCTTATATAAAGCTTTACGATTTATCGGAAATTACACGTATGGTGCTTATTTAGCTCATTTTTTCTTCTTACAACTATGTACAAAATTTCTTTCTTTATTCACATTGCAAGAAAACACAATATTATATAGCCTATTATTATTTATACTAACAGCCACAATCTCTATTTCAGCAATGGTCATTTGCAGCATACTACCCTTTCATACTTGGATTACAGGGCCTTCCCCTACGACAAATATGAAATGGGCTAAGATTGCCATTCGGAAGAATCATGAAAAAGTATTTAAACCATATATTTGATATAATAATACCTATATAAAAAAAGAAAGCAGGCGACACCTATGATTACTCAAATCGGACAAATTATGTTATATGTAAATAACCAAGATGAATCAGTGCAATTCTGGACAGAAACAGTAGGATTCCAAATCGTTGCGGAAGAAAATAACGGACAAGGATTTCGCTGGATTGAAATTGCGCCGGCAAAAGAAGCTGGGACAAGCATCATCCTTCACGATAAAGCGTTAATTGCGAAGATGCAGCCTGAATTAAATCTTAATACACCTTCACTTATGTTCTTCTCAAATGACTTAGACCGTCTATATAAAGACCTATCTGAGAAAAACGTTACAGTTGGACAAGTTGTAGATTTACCTACTGGTAGAGCATTCAATTTTGCTGATAATGAAAATAATTACTTTGCGGTTATGGAAAAAAAATAAGAAAAAGCTATCCGGAAAAATCGGATAGCTTCTTTTATTTTAAGAAACTTGTTCTGCACTTTTTTCTCTATGCTGTATATGACTCGTGATCCAAGCAATCCCTCCAGCAACAACGAGGTAGCATAACAATATTAAAATTTGCATTTGTAATTGCGACCAATCTCCTAAAGAGATAACATCTTGTAATCCTCTAAGGGAATGAGACATTGGGAGAAACTGTCCAATTTTGCTAAGAACAGCTACGTTTAATTCTCCTGGGAAAGTCCCCCCACTCGTCGCTAATTGCAGGACAAGGAGCGTTACCGCTGCGAACTTCCCAACAAGACCAAATACCGTTACTAACATAAGAATAAACGTCATGAACGTAAAGGGAATAACAATACTTGATAAAACAAAGAGTGGCACACTGGCAACTTCTAATTTCATAACGCCTAGCACAACTACATCTACAAGTAGCGCTTGAATAAGTCCAATTAAATATACCAATCCTAGTTTATTAACAAAGTGTACCGTTCCACTTACCTTCATATTTTGTCTACGGCCAAGCGGTAAAATATTCGATGCCATAATTCCGCCAACATAAAATGCAAGTGATAAGAAATATGGTGCAATACCTGAACCGTAGTTAGGCACGTCAGAAACTGTTGACTTCACTAATTGAACTGGTTCTGCAAACATCGTATTGCGTGCATCATCATTGCGAACATCTGCTATCTTCTCTGCGCCCTCTCCCAATTTCGTGGAGAGTTCTTTCGCACCCTCGTCAAGTTTAACAAGTCCGTTCGTTAACTTCTCAGCACCGTTATTTAGCTCCGTTCCACCACTCGCAAGCTGATTTACACCTTCTTGTAGAGAAGTAAATCCATTCCCCCACTTCGCAAATCCATCAGCTAAATTCGAAGTGCCATCTGCTATCTTTTTCGTTCCAGCAATAGCTTCACTTAACTTAACTCCGAATGTATTCATGCCTTCTTCAACCTTATGCTGACCGTCAGCAAGCTTCTTCGCGCCTTGTGTCAATTGTTGTTGGCTATTATTCAAAGTATTTGTTGCTTTAGCTAATCCATTAGAAGTAGCAACGATTTTTTGAAAAGCAGGATCTTGCTGTGCTTCTGGATGACTTTTCATGTACTCCTCTAATTGCTTCTTCATACTACTTGCCGCATCATCCGCTTTTACTTGTCCCTCAGCAAGTTTCTCACTTCCGTTCACCCATTCATTTGTACCGGCACTTAATTCACTAACTCCTGATTGTAAAGTTTTTTCACCTTGCGCTAGTAACTCCATACCACTATGAAGTGATGTCGCTCCTTGACTAAGCTCATTTGCTCCCCCTGTTAACGCCGATTGGCTAGAGGCAAGCTTACCACTTCCTTCTTCCAACTTCACTGTCCCGTCACTTAAACGATTAATACCATCTGCAAGCTGATTCGCCCCATTTTTCGCATCCGTCGTTCCTTCATGTAACTTCCCAGCACCGTTACTTGCATCACTCAACCCTTGTGCCAAATCTTGAAACTTTGAAAAGACACCTTCTGTATAAGATTTCGTAATACTATTTGAGATTTTTGTTTTCATATTTTCAACAGCTGTCGTTCCAATTTGAGCTGCTACAAAGTTTTTACCCGGATTTACTTTGTACTGCAACTTTGCCGGCTCTGGTTTCTCATCCATAAGTGTACTTACCTTTTTAGAGAAATCCTCTGGAATCGTAACAACCATATAATACTTATCTTCTTTTAGCCCTTCATCAGCATTTTTTTCTGATACGAAATGAAAAGCCAGTTCCTTATTCTCTTTTAAATTTTTAACAAAATCGTCTCCTGCATGAATTGTTTTTTCATCCATCGCAGCACCCTTATCTAGGTTCACAACTGCAACAGGTAATTTATCTAATCGTCCGTATGGATCCCAATATCCAGCTATGAAAAATCCTGAATAAATTAAAGGAACGATTAACAAAAAAATTAAAGCGATACGTCCATGTTTATGGTTCCACATCGCCTTCCAATCTTTAAATATAAGTTGAATTCCCTTCATAAAACATACTCCTTCTCCTAATTTAACACCCTTCGAATGGTTTAACAGATTCACTATACACGTCACTTTCCATACTGTATAATACATCTTTAATTATAAATTCATTCCTTTTGGTCTATAGAAAGGAGATTCGAAATGGAACTTCTTCAATTAAAATACTTTCAGACAGTCGCACGACTAGAACATATGACAAAAGCAGCTGAAGAATTGCATATCGCGCAGCCTTCACTCAGCAAAACAATTGCTAGACTAGAAAAGGACTTAGGCGTCCCATTATTTGATCGCCAAGGTCGACAGATTACATTAAACTCTTTCGGAAAAGTATTTTTAAAACGAGTAGAACGTATTCTTCATGAATTAAGTGAAGGAGAACGAGAAATTAAAGATTTAGCTGAATTACAACAAGGCTCTATTACACTTGCAGTTTCTATTCCGAGAATATTACCCGAGCTACTCGGTTCTTTTTTACTAGAACATCCTAATGTTCGATTCCAGCAATTTCTCGCATCTACTCCTTCTATGAAAAGACAACTAGATAATATGGAAATCGACTTTTGTATCTCATCTGTGCCAATTGAAGGAGAGGAAATAGTTTGGGAACCACTTATCACAGAAGAAATTTTCTTAGTCGTTCCTTCAGGCCATCGGTTATCAAACCGTGAAAGTATTCATCTACATGAAGTAAAAGACGAACCGTTCATTAGTATGAACACTGGTTACGGATTTCGGCACTTAACAGATGAATTTTGTAAAGAAGCTGGTTTCACTCCGCATATCGCTTTTGAAGTAGATGAACCAACCGTGATTAGCGACCTCATTAAGCAAGGTCTTGGCATCGCATTTGTTCCAAGCTTAACTTTATTAAAAAACTCTACTTTAGCACCAAATAAGTTACGTATTATTGAACCTAATTGCGAGCGGACCATTGGCTTAAGTTGGTCGAAGAATCGTTACTTATCAAAAACTGCCCAGCAATTTCGTGAATTCGTGATTGATTACTTCTCCAATATTAGGGCGTAAAATTATATCGCTTTACAAACAAATAACGACACAAATAGAAGGTGCCACCCTATAGGATGGCACCTTCTATCTCTTGCTCTTCTCTAATTCCATTTCAGCTAAAAGTGGTAATACATTATCGAAAATATGTGTATTATTATTCTCACCTGTTACATATCCACCATAATATCTACTAAATACATTATCATTTCGGAATGTAGTCATCCGGTCATACAATTCCTTCGCAAACTTTGTATCACCTGTTTGTAATACGTACAAAATTGTTAATCCATAAGATGCTGGTGATTCATAGTTTACAGTTTGTTTTCCCGTTTCTAGGTTATAACGACCGTATAACTTTCCGTCCTCATGAATTTTTTTCTTTATAAATTCCAAATAAGCATCTGATGAAAGACCACCTAAGCTACGATGATACGCAACGTAGGATTGATCAATAAGATTCACTTCTTTATCGTATATAAATGTACCATCTTCTTTATACTCTTTCGGAAACGCCCAACCCTCTCTCGGATAATCTGCTAAAAACTGAACTACTTCCTGATACTGCTGTACAGAAATTCTTCCGTACTTTTTCATATACGAGAATGCATGAGGATTTATGTAAGATGTTGTTGTAAATTTATTTTGTTTACCTGCATCTGCATCATAATAATCCACGTAATAATTATCTTTTTTATTATAACGAAGTACAGCATTGCTCAATTGATCAGCAAGGTTTTTATAGCGCTCTTCCTTATATATTTCATAAGCACGATATAATTGTTCAATAATACGAAGATCATCTATAAGTGCATTGGTGGCTGACTGCATTTCTCCCTTTTCAGAGATTTTCCATACAACGATGTGATCCTTATGTACAAAATTATTTTGAATAACCTTTACTTGTTCATCGAATAGCAACTGATCATCTTTATCAAGCGTATATTGTAACCATAGTCCTGCCGATTCTGATAAAGCTTCACGGCCCTTCGCCTCACCTGTTCCTGCCTTTGTATCTGCTAAACGGTAGGTTGCAAGTGTTCCATTTTCATTTACCATATGCCTTAAAATAAAATGCTCCGTACGGTTTCCTTGTAAAGCTGACCAAAATACAATTCCGCCTAAAGCGATTAACAGAATAACCCCAATCCCTATATATAAACGTTTTCGCAAACTTTTCACCTCTTTAGTAAGGCTAACCTTAATTTTATCAGAACATACGCGAATATAAAAAAGACAATCCTTTAGATTGTCTTTTTCGCATTACCCCTCACAAACCTCTTTAGAAGGTCTATATAGCGATTCCACAAGTCGATCATATTCACGACGCGTAATTTCTTTATTATATAACTTTAATAATAAATCTCTATGCTCTTTTGAAAATGCCATCTTTTTAATGACTTCAGGATACATAAGACACCCTCTCCATTTCACATAAACTTCTTCATTTCATAAACGTAACACGCTGAATCAGAACTTATGTTCGCATAAAAGATTATAAAATATTCTTCTTTAAAAAACAAACAAAATATTACCTAATATACATTTCTTTCTTTTTCGAATATTCAAAACTATATTAACACATTCTCTTTTTTTAATGCATATATATTTTTGGCATTTTATTGAATAAATCTTCCAATTCAATCAGAAAATAATGGCAAAAAAGAAGAGGAGTATACATATGGATACCGTAACATTAGCAAGAGCATTTTTTGGTTCTTCACTAGCATTCCACATTATCTTTGCAACACTTGGAGTCGGGCTTTCATTGATGATTTTTATAAGTGAAATACTCTATCACTGGAAGAAAGATTCCGACTATGCCATTATGGCAAAAAGATGGACGAAGGCTTTTGCTATCCTTCTCGGTGTAGCAATTCCAACTGGAACAATTGTTGGTGTACAAATTTCACTTCTTTGGCCTGGTTTCGCTAAAATTGTTGGCCAAGTTATTTCCGTTCCGTTTCAAATTGAGATTTTCGCCTTCTTTTTAGAGGCTTTATTCATGTCTATTTATGTATATGCAGCTGATAAATTACCTCCATTTATGAGGTTAATCTCGTTATTTTTCGTTATGATTGGCGCCACTGCATCCGCCGTGCTTATTACATCAGCAAACACATGGATGAATACACCTGCGGGCTTTTCAATGGGACCAGATGGCTCAGTTTTTAACGTTGATCCGTGGAAAGCTTTCTTTAATCCAAGCTTTGGCACAAGTGCATTCCACGTCGTTATTACAGCTTATGCAGCCGGAGCAGCCGTCATCGCTTCCATCGCTGGATTTAAATTATTAAAGAAAAATTTAAGTGCGCGTGAAATTGCTTATCATAAAAAAGGATTACTGTTAGGGCTTGTCGTTACATTTATCACAGGTGCTACGATGTGGATTTCAGGACACGAATCAGCTATTGCCTTACATAAACATTCACCTGAAAAACTAGCATCTGCTGAAGCTTTGTTTGAAACGACATCACACGCCCCTTTATCGATTGGCGGGGTTGTGGATCCTAATACACTTGAACTAAACTATGCACTCGAAATTCCGAACATGCTCAGCTTACTAGTAGGACTCGATCCTAGCACTGTTGTAAAAGGGCTAAATGAATTTCCACAAGAAACGTGGCCACCATTTTATACACATACACTTTTCAATTTAATGGTCGGAGCTGCTGCCTTTACCTTTGCTGTCGCAGCTGTGGCTCTCTTATATTGGTACTTTGTTTATCGAAAAAAAGGGGCGGAGTTACCGAAGTGGCTTCTTTGGGGCACTGCAGCATGCGGACCAGTTATGATGCTCGGTATTGAATTTGGATGGATTTTCAGTTGTAGTGGTCGTCAACCATGGACAATTTATGGCATGCAACGCACAATAGATGCTTCTACACGCGCTGATTTCGTCGGACCTTTATTTGTTCTATTCATCATTTTATATATCGGACTCGCTATTTTAACAGTCTTTGTACTACGGACATTCTTTAAGAAACATCCGTTAAAGAATGACTTACATCACCAAGGAGGCGATTCTCGTGCATGAGGAAAGCATTGCAATCATCATCTTATGGGCTCTTATTTTCGTATATAGCATACTAGGGTCCATTGATTTTGGAGCTGGTTTTTGGGGCATGGTATACGCTAAACATCCGACGCTCGCTGCGAAGCTTGCTAATCGGTACTTATCACCAACTTGGGAAGTAACAAATACGTTTCTTGTCTTTGTCGTTGTCGCTTTTCTCGGTTTCTTTCCAAAAGCGGCCTTTACCCTTGCAACCGTTATGTTTGTACCTGTTATGTTAATTTTAGTACTCGTTGCGATTCGCAGTACATTTATGGTATTTGCTTACTCCCTGCCGAAGTACCAACACCTTCTTCGGATTATTTCAGGTATTACTGGGCTCTTAATCCCAGCTCTATTAATTACCGTTCTACCGGTTACAGAAGGTGCCTATATTACGATGTCTGAAGGAAAAGAAGTGCTCCTTTACGGAAAACTTCTTTCTAGTCCTGTTATTTATTGTTATATGCTCTTTGGACTAACTTCGGAACTATTTCTATCATCTCTCTTTCTTGCTGATTTTGCGAGAGAACAAGGTTCAGAAGATGCATATAGAATTTATAGAAGAAATGCCATCATACTTGGTCCAGCAACGCTCGTTACTGCTATTATCGCTCTCGTTGTAATGGACCCTGAAACACACTGGCTTATGCAAGGATTAATAAAGCAATTCCCATGGTTTACAGTCTCTATCGTTTTATTTGTTATCGGGTATTCCTCCCTTTGGTGGACAAATAAGAAGTATGGCACACTAGGATTTCCTCGCATTGCAGTTTTAGCTGTCGTCGCTCAATATGCATTTGCAAGCTACGCTTACGGCGTCGCCCATTTACCGTATATCATTTACCCGGACGTAACTGTATTTACAAGCTTTACGACGGTCGAAACATTCTATGCACTTCTTATTCTTTACGCAATCGGAATTGCAATTTTACTACCCGGATTCATTTTCTTCTGGAATTTATTCTTGAAGGATCGAACTTTTTTGAAGGAAAAATAATAAATGAGGGGCATTCGTACATAGAATGCCCCTCATTTATTAGACGTCTATCTTAATAGTTATTACACTACCACTTATACTTGTCCTATAGCTCCAAAAACACATATTCACTCCATCCCATTATATGTCTAGTTCCTCTTATTCCCTGCTGAATATACTATCAATATAAACTTGAGACAAACTACATCTGTTCAAGGAAAAATAGAAAGGTAGGCAGAATATGAGCATTGAAATATGGATTACTATTATTGTATTCTTCTTAACGATGATTGTTATTTTTTGGCGACCTCGTGGTTTAAATGAGGCGTGGCCGGCAGCAATTGGCGCTGGCATTATCTTGATTACTGGACTTGTATCAAAACCAGACGTCATGGACATTATCAGTAAAATTGGCGGTGCCTCCATAACAATATTAGCGACCATCGTTATGGCGGTTATATTAGAAAGCTTCGGCTTCTTCCACTGGTCCGCAGCGAAACTTGCAAATTTAGCAAAGGGCTCCGGTCACCGTTTATACTGGTATATTCAATTACTTTGTTTTCTTATGACTCTTTTATTCAATAACGACGGTAGTATTTTAATTACAACACCAATCCTAATTTTACTACTAAGAAACCTTAAATTAAAACCTCATCAACAAATCCCTTATTTATTAAGCGGTGCTTTAATTGCCACTGCATCTAGTGCACCAATTGGTGTAAGTAATATCGTAAACTTAATCGCATTAAATATTGTTCATATGACTCTTTATATGCATACAGCTATGATGTTTGTACCTGCAACATTAGGATTATTATTTATGTCATGGCTCATGTATACAGTTTTAAAGAAAAAACTTCCGAAAAAATTACCTGTTTCTTCATATGATATCGAAGAAATTTTCTTCACGAAAAACTTCCATCCGTTAAAAGGAAAAAATTCTGTTGATACAAAACAAAAACGTACAAAATTCATGTTAAAAGTATTAGGCTTCGTCTTCCTTATGCGCTGTCTTCTATTCGTTGCATCCTTCTTATCGATTCCAATCGAAATTGTTGCCGTACTCGGTTCACTCGTTCTTCTCATCTGGAGATGGTACTACTTACGAACAAACCCAGTCGATATTTTGAAAAAAACACCGTGGCACATTTTAATTTTCGCTTTCTCTATGTATGTAATTATTTACGGGCTTCACAACGCAGGGTTAACAACGGCACTTGTAAATTGGCTTGAGCCAGTTGTAAGTCAGCATCTACTCTATGCTAGCTTTGCAATGGGTGGGCTTGTATCTATCCTCTCTAACATATTCAATAATCACCCTGCACTTATGATTGGTACCATTACGTTAACGGAAATGGGCCTAGATCCAGTCACATTAAAAACTATCTATCTCGCAAATATCATTGGTAGTGACATCGGTTCACTATTATTACCAATCGGTACGCTAGCTTCCCTCATTTGGATGTATATCCTAAGACAAAATAAAATTAAAGTGAAATGGAAAGATTATTTAAGCGTATCTCTCATCGTAATCCCACTCACAACAGCCGTCACATTATTCCTCTTATACTACTGGGTACAATTATTCTTCGCCTTATAGACAATAGAAGCCCCCTTTGCTACCGTCTTAGCAAAGGAGGCTTCTTCTATAATTAAGTTAGGTACTACAATGTGATCAATCAAGTAAAGAGGTGTAACGTGTTATTGGTATAAATGACTACCAGTGTCTTTAAATTCTTTCGCTTTCTCTTTCATACCTTTTTCAATTGCTTCTGTCGTTTCTAAATCATTTTCTTTCGCATATTCACGAATATCATGCGAAATTCTCATACTACAAAACTTCGGTCCACACATCGAACAGAAATGAGCTGTTTTCGCTCCTTCTGCTGGCAACGTTTCATCGTGATACTCCATCGCGCGCTCAGGATCTAAAGATAAATTAAATTGATCGCGCCAGCGGAATTCAAATCGTGCTTTCGAAAGTGCATCATCACGCTGATGAGCCGTTTTATGCCCTTTCGCAAGATCAGCTGCATGTGCAGCGATTTTGTACGTAATAACACCTTCGCGAACATCATCTTTATTCGGTAAACCTAAATGTTCTTTCGGTGTTACATAACAAAGCATCGCCGTTCCAAACCAGCCAATCATCGCAGCACCAATCGCTGATGTAATATGGTCATAACCTGGTGCAATATCTGTCGTTAACGGCCCAAGTGTGTAGAACGGCGCACCCTGACAAATATCAAGTTCTTTCTCCATATTTTCTTTAATTAAATGCATCGGTACATGCCCAGGTCCTTCAATCATAACTTGCACATCATGTTTCCAAGCAATTTTCGTTAATTCACCAAGTGTCTCAAGCTCAGAGAACTGCGCTTCATCATTTGCATCTGCAATCGACCCTGGACGTAATCCATCTCCAAGAGAGAACGAAACATCGTACTGCTTCATAATTTCACAAATCTCTTCAAAATGAGTATATAGGAAGTTTTCTTTATGATGGAATAAACACCATTGTGCCATAATCGAACCACCACGAGAAACGATACCTGTCGTACGCTTTGCAGTAATTGGAATGTAACGAAGTAATACACCAGCGTGAATCGTAAAGTAATCCACGCCTTGCTCCGCTTGCTCAATTAACGTGTCACGATACACTTCCCACGTTAAATCCTCTGCTATTCCATTTACCTTTTCAAGCGCTTGATAAATCGGCACTGTTCCAACTGGTACCGGAGCATTACGAATAATCCACTCACGCGTCGTATGAATATTTTTACCTGTAGATAAATCCATAATCGTATCTGCACCCCAGCGTGTTGCCCACGTCATCTTCTCTACTTCTTCTGCAATAGAAGAAGATACGGCAGAGTTTCCAATATTCGCATTTACCTTCACATGGAAATTACGTCCGATAATCATCGGTTCTGCTTCCGGATGGTTAATATTCGCTGGTAAAATCGCGCGACCTTCCGCAATTTCCTTACGAACAAATTCAGGCTCTACCCCTTCACGAATCGCAACATATTCCATCTCAGACGTAATAATACCATTACGCGCATAATGCATTTGCGAAACATTTGCACCTTGCTTCGCCCTAAGCGGCTTGCGATCCATTTGCGGGAAAACAGGTGTATGTTTTGAAGCCACCTTGACACCGTCATCCTCTGGTTTTACTTCGCGCCCTTCGTATGCCTCTACATCCTCGCGCTCCATGATCCAAGAATGGCGCGGCGTTGGAATCCCCTTTTCCAGCTCCACTTTATACGCAGGATCTGTGTAAGGGCCACTCGTATCATACACACGAATCGGCTTGTTTGGAACACCATTTGTATCGCTTTGTTCAATCTCACGCATCGGCACTTTCATACCTTCACGTGGTCCATCCACATATACTTTCTTACTTCCTGGTAAACTCGATTTCAATTCAATTTGCTCAGCTGAAACAGATTGTTTCATAACCTTTGTTGCCCCCCTGTTCGTGACAAGGACGAGATATGGCCAGCGCATGCCAAAATAAAAAGAGCCAGGTCCATAAAAAAATAAGGACCTGGCTCATAAAAGGCATCATTATGTAAAGCCGTTAACTTCCCTACGCTGGTACGAGCCAGATCAGGTCCAAAGGGTTAAGAAGTTCACGCGCTTCTCTCTCAGCCTACGCATACGTTAGGCACCCCTAGTTTATCACTGATTTAATTTTCAATACTTTCCCATCATACACGATAATCTGAAAAATGCAAAGTCTATTTCTTTTGCTGTTTAAGGAATCATCCAAGTTAAGTAATAAGCCTGTACATAAGTCATAATCCCAACAATAATTACGAAGAATAAACTATGCTTCACTGTAAAGCGGAACAGATCTGATTCTTTCCCAGCAAGACCAACTGCCGCACAAGCGATTGCAATCGATTGCGGAGAAATCATTTTACCTGTTACACCGCCCGTTGTATTTGCTGCAACGAGAAGCACTTCAGGCACGCCAATTTGCTGTGCTGTAATTGCTTGTAAATTCGAGAACAGTGCGTTCGCTGACGTATCTGATCCTGTTAAGAATACGCCGATCCAGCCTAGGAATGGTGAGAAGAACGGGAATAACCCGCCAGTTCCTGCTAGTGCTAACGCTAATGTAGAAGATAAACCCGAATAGTTTGCGATAAATGCGAATCCTAATACGAATCCGATAGATAGAATTGGCATTTTTAGTTCGTTTAACGTTTCTTTAAATGTTGCTACTGCATCTTTTGCACTCATTTTTAAAATAAAGATAGAAATGATACATGCAATTAAAATCGCTGTTCCAGTTGCTGATAAAATATCTAATTTCAGGACTGCTTCATAAGGCGTTGGCTTATTTACTATCGGCTCTGCTTTCATTACTAAATTGTGCAATCCTGGAATTTCAAACTTAACTACAAGGCTTTCTAAAGCCCCTCCTGGAGCGAATAACGCCTTAAAGAAACTTTGGCTCCAAATCACAACCATCACCGTTAAAATAATGAACGGAGACCATGCTTTTACTACTTTTCCTACTGTTAGTTTCGGCATAGATGTCGCAGCCGTTGCTGCTACTTCACTATTTGCTTGTTTAGACTGATAGATTTCTTTCGGCTGCCAAACTTTTAAGAAGAGCGATAAACTTACTAAACTTACAAGTGCCGATGTAATATCCGGAAGTTCTGGCCCTAAGAATGTCGCTGTAATAAACTGCGTAATTGCAAATGAACTACCCGCTACAAATAGAGCAGGCCATGTTTGTCTTATCCCTTTAAATCCATCCATTAAAAATACGATAAAGAACGGAACAAATAATGATAAGAACGGTAATTGATGTCCAGCCATTTGTCCGATTTTATGCGGATCAATACCAGTTACTTGTCCAGCTACTGTAATCGGAATTCCCATCGCTCCGAATGCTACTGGTGCAGTATTTGCGATCAAACAAAGACCAGCCGCATATAAAGGATTTAAGCCAAGACCTGCAAGAAGCGCTGCCGTAATCGCTACTGGTGCACCAAATCCTGCTGCTCCTTCTAAAAATGCTCCAAATGAAAAACCGATCAAAATAACAAGTAAACGATGGTCATTCGTAATTGATAATACAGATGCACGAATAACATCAAATTGACCTGTTTTCACGGAAATTTTATATAAAAATACTGACATAATAATAATCCACGCAATTGGCCATAATCCGTATAAGAAACCGTATCCGGTCGCTGCCATTGCCATTGTGAATGGCATTTTATAAGCGAATAAAGCCACTAAAATTGTAAGTACAACTGTAATAAATCCTGCCACATACCCCTTCATGCGGAAAACTGCTAAAGCTAAGAAAAAAAAGATAATCGGAATAAGTGCGACCGCTGCAGAAACCCAAATATTCCCGAACGGATCATAAACTTGTGTCCATGTGTTCATTGTTCTCTCCCCCTCAATAATCCCCTTTTAAATAAACATAACCCCATCAATAGACTATCAGGTCATCATACCTTTAAGTCTAAAATAAAAAACGTTTAAGAAAACGTTTTCATTAATTTTATCACAACAATTTTCATTTAAAAAGATTTTTTTGAAAATTTTATCATTTAAAACAGAAATCTTACAAAAGAGTCACGTTCTTGTAATGTTAATCGATAGGAAGCTCGCCAAATTTACTGCATACTAAAGGTATAAACAACGGACATTACTTATGAGGTGATATATATGAACGGAAACAAAATATTAGCAGCTTTATCATACTTTAGTGTACTATTCGCGCCTATCTTATTCCCTATTATCGTGTGGATTGTAGGCGATTCGGAAACAAAACCACATGCAAAACGTGCTCTATGGACACATATCATTCCAAGCATCGCTTCATTTATTGGATTAGTTATTTTAGGAATTATGGGCATCGGATCTGATCAGCCAGATGTAACTCTTGGAATCGGAGCAATGATTGTTCTATGTATTTGCGGAATCATTAGCTTATACTACTTCATTTGGAATATCGTAAAAGGTGTTAAAGTACTGAAAGCTTAACTTTAAACAAACGTTTGATTAAAAAGAAACTGTCGCATGATGATAAATGAAATTTTATTAGCGATTCGACAAGGAATATCGACTTAACTACAAAATGCGACAAGCATAACCTTACCTATTAATAAGAAAAAACCGTCCCAAAATACCTTTTGGGACGGTTTCTTTATCTTCTGCGTTTCTTCTTTTTTCTCATCATTTTCTTTCGGCGTGTGTTCACTTTATCCGCTATAATGTGGAGCGTACTCGCCACTACAATGCCCATTACGAACGTTACAATTTCAACCTCATATTTCTTCGCAATTTCTATTAAATTCCCATCGAGTGCGATTACATTTAATAGGAATAAAAACGGAGAAAATACGATTAACATGTATGCGATACGAATAATATCACCAATTATAATCGTATGTGTGAAGAAGGAACGATGGGGCATTACGCTCCTATATGGATACCAAAAAATACGGAGTAACCCCCATTTATTATACGCATTACTATACGTATCTAAATCAGGTGTTAAAAATGAAGTACCTACTAAAAATCCGATTGCAAAAGTTAATAAAAAATCAAAATTTGTTAATCCATACGAAAAGAGCATAAACAAAACAACCGGAAGGGATATTAAGTTTATTTTCGTATGCGTTCTTCCTGATGGCATAATGCACTTCCTCGCTTACGTTCGCCCTGTCACTCTATGACAGTTCTCACCTATTGATCTAATTTCTGATCGATAAATGATGTGTCTATATCCGAACCAAACCATTCTGCCAACTTCACTCGTGCCTTATCTTTCACATCTTCATTAACGTATAACGACGCTTGTAATAATGCAGCCGTTAACGCCCCTAAATCATCCGTATAACCAACTCCAGCAATGAAATCTGGAATGGCATCAATCGGTGCAATGAAATAAGCAAGTGCTCCAATTACAATAATTTTCACTCGTTTTGGAACATCAGGTCTTTGCAAAACGTAAAACAACAATAAACTCGCATAAATTACCGACTGCCCTGCCTGCTTCGCAACATGTTTTATTTTTTTCCAAAACGCTTCAACTGAAAATTTTTGTTTCATTTAAAAGCCTCCCTATTTTTCAAAAAAAATAAGCTACAATATGTTATCAGTAAAAGTTCATCAAAATTACACATAATCTATCAATGAAATTTCATTGTAACAAACAAAACCAAGAAGAACAAGTGTTCGTTGATTTTTCTGCATTTTCCTTCATATAATAGTTTTCTAGACACCGATTTTAAAGTTTCTATTCCATATTTCTCAACCAAAAAACTTTCAATTTCACTTAACATTCTTTTCTATTTTTGTTATATTTTCTAGTTGACGGGTATATAAACGAATGTTAAAGTTTTCTCTGGTAGTGACAAATCACATACAAAAAATGTAAAATGTTATAGTGTTTCTCAGAAATGAATTTTGTTGTATAATACAGAAATGACGTTATGCTTATGAGCAGCAAAAGAAACCAGAAAAGGGTATGCATAGTTAAAGTCGTATATGGGTGAATATAGAAGCTCTAATTATGGCAAAAGAAACTATGTATTTTTTATTTTAACATTTTTCGCTCCAAAATCGACCAAGCCTGATAGAGAAAGGGTGGAAATGAATGAAAGAAACCTTGAAATCACAATTTCAAAATGTGCGTTTCACTTTATTCGTAGCTTTGGCCGTATGGCTAAAAACCTACATCATTACACGCACTAGCTTTGATTTAAAACTTGAATCTTTCATGCAAGAATTCATTTTATTCATTAGTCCATTAGCAGCATCATTACTGTTTGTGGGACTTGCGTTATTTGCAAAAGGTAAAAAACGTAACTATATAGCACTAGGAATTAACTTTATCTTAACGTTCATTCTCGTTGGTAACGTAATGTTCTACGGATTCTACAATGACTTCGTTACTTTACCAGTACTAGGACAAACGTCTAATTTCGGAAGTTTAGGTTCTAGTGTGAAAGAATTATTTAACTACAAAATCATCCTTGCATTTGCGGATATTATCGTATTCTTCGTTCTATTGAAGAAGAAGAAAAATTTTGCACCGACAGAGCGTGTAGCACGTCCGATGCGTTCCCTATACTTCGTGTCAACAATTGCTATTTTCTTCGTAAACCTAGGATTTGCAGAAGCTGAGCGTCCAGAACTATTAACACGTTCATTCGACCGCGTTATGCTTGTTAAAAACTTAGGATTATATGTACACCAAGCATACGATCTTGGCTTACAAGCAAAATCAAGTTCGCAAAAAGCATTTGCCGACGGTAGTAAGTTACAAGAAACAGAAAACTATGTAAAAACAACACAAAGTAAACCAGATCCAAATATGTTCGGTACTGCAAAAGGGAAAAACGTAATTGTTGTCTCTCTTGAGTCATTACAAACATTCTTAATTGGTGCAACAGTTAACGGACAAGAAGTTACACCATTCTTAAACCAATTTGCGAAAGAAAGTTATTACTTCGATAACTTCTTCCATCAAACTGGTCAAGGGAAAACATCTGATGCTGAGTTCTTAGTAGATACTTCGTTATATCCGCTAGACCGTGGCGCTGTATTCTTCACACACGGTAACAACGAATATACAGCAACTCCAGAAATTTTACGTCAGCAAGGGTACCACACATCGGTATTCCACGCAAACAACGCAACATTCTGGAACCGTAACATTATGTATCCGGCACTTGGTTATGATCGTTACTACAACGAGCTTGACTACAAGATTACGCCAGAAACAAAATTAAACTGGGGATTAAAAGATATCGAATACTTTGATCAGTCTATCGATATGTTAAAAGAAGTGAAGCAACCATTCTATACTCGCTTCCTTACTTTAACAAACCATTACCCATTCACTTATGATGACAGTACGAAATTAATCGACGAATACAATTCAGGTGATGGCGTATTTGACCGTTACATGGTAACTGCTCGTTATTTAGACGAAGCAATGAAACACTTTATTGAGCGTCTAAAAGCTGAAGGCATCTACGACAACTCTGTGATCGTATTCTACGGTGACCATTATGGTATTTCTGAAAACCATAACCGTGCAATGGCACAGTTCTTAGGAAAAGAAGAAATTACTGCATTTGACCATATGAACTTACAAAAAACACCGATGTTTATTCACGTTCCAGGTCAAAAAGAAGGTAAAACAATTTCAAAACCAACTGGTGAAATTGACATTAAACCAACTATTCTAAACTTACTTGGTGTAGATTCTACGGATCAAATTCAATTCGGTCACGACGTATTCTCACCAGACAATAAAGGATTCGTTGTTCTTCGTGACGGTAGTTTCATTACGGATAAGTACATGTACACGAACAGTACATTCTACGACCGTAACACTGGTGAAGTTGTACAATTACCGAAAGAAGAATCTCAACCACTAATTGATCGTGCCCAAAATGAATTGAACATGTCAGACAAACTCATTGAAGGTGACTTACTTCGCTTCTCTGAAAGTAACAAGATTAAAACTGGTGAAGTAAAAACAGCTATTAAAGAAGAAAAGAAGAGCGCTGAGTAATCTCAGCCTCTTTTTTTATTTTCTGCTATCCTTCCTCTCCTATTCAATAACTTTAAAATTACATAACCTTCACCGAATATTTACACTACATTAATGAAGTATCTTTATAATAAAATATGCAAACGAGGTTTCACATATTTCTTATCTCTCATCTGTAATAAGATCCCTTAGAGGAATATGTGCACCATTTGTTTTCAACTTTCTTATGATTGTCTTACTAAAACTTTTAATAAGACAATGTCCCTACGAAAGATAGCTACCCTCCTTGTGCAGCATTCAATACGAATGTTGCTTTTTTTATTTCAAAAAGCAGGATTCTCATTTACTATTTTCGAATTTGTATATACAAAATGCTATAAAGTGAAACTTTAATCAGTGGGGGGGTGTTCATCTCCCACTTAACTTCTTTGCTCCAGCCGAATTTTGAGGTGGGAGTTTTACTGCCCGTTAACGCGGGGTAAATCACCACTACTTCTCTATAATTTATAAATACATATACGTCATATGAAGAGAATTGCTCACATAAAAATAACTAGAGTGCTTTTTATTCATGTACTAACGAAAGGATGGGACGAAAATTGGCATACGAAAAATTTGTACTATGGAATGATGCAGTTATTGATACAACAAAACATAGCGCGTACATAGAACTTGAAGAAAGAGGCTTGCAGTTTGGAGATGGTGTCTATGAAGTTATTCGCCTATATAAAGGGAACTTTCACTTATTAGATCCGCATATCACAAGGTTATATCGCTCCATGGAAGAAATAGAATTATCACTTCCTTTCTCAAAAGCAGAGCTTATTATCCTACTTTACAAACTAATTGAAAGTAATAATTTCCACGAAGATGGTACTATTTATTTGCAAGTATCTCGTGGTGTACAAGCCCGTACCCATACATTCTCATATGACGTCCCTCCGACAATCTATGCCTATATTACAAAGAAGGAAAGACCAGCTTTGTGGATTGAATATGGTGTACGTGCTATATCAGAACCAGATACGCGCTGGCTACGCTGTGATATCAAATCTTTAAATTTATTACCCAATGTATTAGCTGCTACGAAAGCTGAACGCAAAGGTTGTAAAGAAGCACTTTTCGTACGAAACGGTACTGTAACTGAGGGGAGCTGTTCTAATTTCTTTCTCATAAAAAATGGAACTCTTTACACACATCCAGCCAATCACCTTATTTTAAATGGCATTATTCGTCAATATGTCCTTTCCTTAGCGAAAACCCTTCGCATTCCTGTACAAGAAGAACTGTTCAGCATTCGCGATGTTTATCAAGCAGATGAATGCTTCTTTACGGGAACGACTATTGAAATTTTACCGATGACCCATCTCGATGGAACTGCGATTCAAGATGGGCAAGTTGGGCCTATTACAAAATTACTACAAAGTTCATTTTCTCAAAGCCTTTTAAAATCTAACAGCACATCTTACTAAATACGAATAATCTTCTCATTTTCTACATCAAATATATGTATTCAAATGGAAATCAAGGTGTAGATTTATACCTTGATTTTTTCTTGTAATCTTTTTGTCATATTCAGATTCCCGCATAAGTCTTGACAGTAATCGACATGCTCTTTAGAATTTTTAACAGTTGGTAAATATTTCTTAACTACATTACAGACAGAAAGGAATCGACAAATTATGAAAAAATACCTTGCCGGTCTTGCGGCAGTGTCTGTAGCAGGAGGAGCAGCACCTACACTTGATAGCGTTCAAGCTGCCCCTGAACAAAACACACAAAAAGCTGCTACACAAACTGTCCAAGCTTCCGCATCAAACAGTTCATCTTATACGGTGAATGCTAGCGTGCTACATGTTCGTGCAGGATCAAGTACTTCTCACGACATCATCTCTCGCGTTTATAATGGTCAAACATTAAACGTAATTGGAGAAGAAAATGGTTGGTTCAAAATTAACCATAATGGGAAAACAGGTTATGTGAGTGGTGAATTTGTATCAAAAAATGGAGAAAAAACAAATAACAATGTAAGTACAGGTGGAAACAATAAAGTTACTGCTGATATATTACGTGTACGTACCGCTCCTAACACTTCTAGTTCTGTTTCAGGACGTGTATATGAAGGACAAACATTAAACGTAATTGGTCAAGAAAATGGTTGGGTGAAAATCAACCATAATGGACAAGTTGGCTATGTAAGTGGCGAATTCGTATCTGGTGTTTCTTCTAATGCAGGTTCTTCAAACAACAATACGAATAATACTGTAAAACCAGCAAGCGGAAACTATACAGTAAACGTATCTTCCCTTCGCGTTCGTACAGGTCCTAGCACTTCTCATACAACTATAGGTTCTGTGAAAAAAGGACAAGTCGTACAAGTCGTTGGTGAAGTTCAAGATTGGTTCAAAATCAATTATGCAGGACAAACAGCTTACTTAAGCAAAGACTACGTAACAAAAGGCGGTTCTAACGAAAACGCCACGCAAGGTAGCAACCAGGAACAAAACAATAATGTAACTGTTCAAACTGGTGGCACTTACGTTGTTAACGCAACATCACTACGTGTTCGTACAGGCCCTGCTACTTACCATAGCGTAATTGGTGGCGTATTAAATGGTACGAAATTAAACGTAGTTGGATCTGAAGGTAGCTGGTTTAAAGTTAATTATCAGGGAAAAACAGGCTACGTTAGCAGCGAATTCGTAAAATTCGTTAAAGGTGGCACTACTACTCCTGAACAACCTGAGCAACCTAACCAAGGTGCAATTGGCGACTACTACATTAATGCTTCTGCACTAAACGTACGTAGCGGCGAAGGTACAAATTATAGAATCATAGGCGCACTTCCACAAGGACAGAAGGTTCAAGTAATCTCTGAAAACTCTGGATGGAGCAAAATTAACTACAATGGTCAAACTGGTTACATCGGAACACGTTTCCTATCTAAAACACCAGTTGGGGGCGCAGTAGATAATAAGCCTAACGACAACCAAAATAACAATCAAAACAATAACAACAATAATACAAACAATAATAGCGGTGACACTTCTTCTCTACTTGCATACGCGAAATCTATGCAAGGTGTACCATACGTTTGGGGCGGTACTTCTGCTAATGGTGTTGACTGCAGTGGTTACATCTATCACGTATTTAAAAAATTTGGTCATAACATTAGCCGCCAAAGTGTTGCAGGATATTGGAGCAGCTTACCACAAACTTCAAGTCCACAACCAGGTGACTTAATTTATTTCAAAGACACTTATAAAGCAGGTCCTTCTCACATGGGTATCTACCTTGGCGGCGGATCGTTTATCCAATCTGGAGATAAAGGTGTAGCAATCGTTTCATTAAACAACTCTTATTGGAAAAGCCATTTCTTAGGGTATACAAAAGCACCTTAAGTGATAGTTTCAGAGCCTTCTAGTTTACTAGAAGGCTCTTTTTTAAAGGGCTCAATATAGTAATCCCCTTTCATTCTCTCTACGCAAAAATTATGCGTTCATTCTCCTATTTCATACACTATATTCTATAAAATTTTTCCGAAACGTATCACAATGCATATATTTCTACAAAAAAACATAACCTATTTCATGTCGATTCATTTTATATGTGTTTTTTCAAAGAATTTTCTTTTTATTTAAACTTTTCGTTAGACGTTTGACCTCCGATGTCCATTATGATAAGTTACTTAAGATGTTATATTCGCAAAAGTATAGACAACTGGTTTATACACTTTTTTACTATGAGGAAGGAGCATACACTGCATGAATGTTTTATGGGGAATTGGCGGCGTGATTGGAGTATTAGCAATTGCTTTCTTATTATCTTCCAACCGCAAAGCTATTAATTGGCGCACAATTTTAATCGCGCTAGCATTACAAATGTCATTTTCATTTATCGTATTACGATGGGATGCTGGAAAAGCAGTTTTAAAACACGCTGCTGACGGTGTTCAAGGATTAATTAATTTCTCTTACGAGGGAATTAGGTTCGTTGCTGGGGATTTGGTCAACGCAAAAGGACCTTGGGGATTTATCTTCGTGATTCAAGCACTACTTCCAATTGTATTTATTAGTTCATTAGTTGCAATCTTATATCATTTCGGTATTATGCAGAAATTTGTTAGTATTGTTGGTGGCGCATTAAGTAAACTTCTTGGAACTTCGAAAGCAGAAAGTTTAAACTCAGTAACAACTGTATTTTTAGGACAAACTGAGGCACCAATTTTAATTAAACCATACTTAGCACGTTTAACTAACAGTGAATTCTTCACTATTATGGTAAGTGGTATGACAGCTGTTGCCGGATCAGTTCTTGTCGGCTATGCAGCAATGGGAATTCCGTTAGAACACTTATTAGCAGCAGCAATTATGGCAGCTCCATCAAGTTTATTAATTGCAAAACTAATTATGCCAGAAACAGAAAAAGTAGATAATAACGTTGAACTTTCTACAGAACGTGAAGACGCAAACGTTATCGACGCAGCTGCACGTGGTGCATCTGAAGGTATGCAACTTGTTATTAACGTAGCAGCAATGTTAATGGCTTTCATCGCATTAATCGCTTTATTAAATGGCTTATTAGGATGGGTTGGTTCTTGGTTCGATATTAAACTTAGCCTTGATTTAATCTTCGGTTACTTACTATCACCATTTGCAATCTTAATCGGGGTTTCACCGGGTGAAGCTATACAAGCAGCAAGCTTTATCGGTCAAAAACTTGCAATCAACGAATTTGTTGCATACGCAAACTTAGGACCTCACATGGCAGAGTTCTCTGCAAAAACAAATCTGATTTTAACATTCGCAATCTGTGGTTTTGCAAACTTCTCTTCTATCGCAATTCAATTAGGTGTAACAGGAACATTAGCTCCTACTCGCCGTAAACAAATTGCACAATTAGGGATTAAAGCAGTTATCGCTGGTACACTAGCGAACTTCTTAAACGCAGCAGTTGCAGGTATGATGTTCCTATAATATACAAAAAAGTCTCCTCTTTTAAAGAGGAGACTTTTTTTGTATACCATAAATATATTTTCCGGATATACTAAACGATTAATATTTAGATTATATGTTACAACAATTAGTATGTCTGTTTATCTTTTCTTGCAACGAAAGGAATACTATTTGATGTCACACTCTAAAAAAAGAATTCCAGCTACACGGTCCATTTATTAATAATTGTGCATACTACAAATATCCTGCATGAATCATCTTTAAGGAGGAAAGTTTCGTGAAAGATAAATCCTATAAAGTCCTTTCTATGTGGATTTTGCAAATTTTATTTTATTTTACTACTGTACATGTGACGAAATATGAGCACGCGCTCATTTTTACAATTATATATGTCATCATAAATGTACTATTCCTACTTTTAGCTGATAAAACAGCATTTATTTTCTTTATACTGGGAACGATTATTTCAGTATTTTATTTATTTTATGAAGCGTGGCTTTACTTATGGAGTACATCAGATCAATGGGAATACATCATTACCCACTTCCTGATGGCAGCTAACTTCTTCCTTGTTTATATTTCAACCCACTTATTAAAAAAGGTTATCCTTAAAAATAGAGAGCTAACTGAGCGAGTGCGGGTGCTTGAGCAATACATTGGAGAATCCAAATTATTAACAAGACAAGAATTCGAAAGACGACAAGCATTATTAAAGACCGCGATGAATCGCCGCAATGAAACAGGCATTATTATTTTCTTTGATTTCACCTCCTTTAGTAAATATACGAAGGAAAGTGTCATGGATCGTGTAGCTTCATTATTAGTTGATACAGTAAGAACTAACTTTGACCTTGCTGCTGAATATGACAGCAACACATTAGTCATTTTATTACAAAACACAAATGAAACTGGTGCTGATATTGTAATGAACCGTCTACAACCAAAAATGGAGCAATGGCTTGCCGCTGAAGCAATTCAAGATATTAAAATAAAACGAGAACAAATCAACACAAAAGGACAAACACCATTATGATGACACTCGTTATACTCCTTTTATTCCTTCTGTTCTGCGTACTCGTATTTTGGATTAGCATCACATTTTCAATTAAATATGTACTTATTTTTACTGCCTTTCTATTCTCAGGCCTACTCGTTTACTACTCTCTCTTAACACTCGCGGGCTTAATTCATCGAAATAGTAAACGAAAAGATCGTACGCTAGAACATTATCCAAGTGTAGATATTTTAATACCCGCCCATAATGAGGGCGTCGTTATTAAAGATACATTAGAAGCGATGGCAAAGATTGAATACCCAGGCAAACTAAACGTTTATTTATTAAACGATAACTCTCAAGATGAAACACCTGAAATTGGCGATGATTTCGACAAAGCATATGCTCATATTCATCACATTCGTGTACCACCTGGCGAACCGAAAGGAAAATCGCGTGTATTGAACTACGGTCTTAGCATTTCAGATGGTGAATATTTCTGTGTTTACGATGCAGATAATCAACCTGAACCACATGCACTGCGAATGCTCGTAGAACATGCCGAAACCATCCAGGATGCCGTTGGAGCAGTTGGACACGTTCGTACAGTAAATGAAAAGAGAAATTGGCTTACACGAATGATTTCATTAGAATTTCAGATTTTCCAGCTCCTTATGCAATCTGGACGCTGGCTATTATTCCAAACAGGCTCACTGACCGGAACAAACATGCTCCTTCGTCGTTCCGCATTAGAAGAACTTGGCGGCTATGATCCTTATGCAATTGCAGAGGATGCCGAATTAACATTGAGAATTACCCAAAAAGGCTATCTCTTACCAATCGTCCCGGAATCGATTACATGGGAACAAGAACCTGAACATTTAAAAATTCTTATTAAACAGCGTACACGTTGGCTTCAAGGAAACTTATATATTTTAGAAAAAATGTTTTCTTCGCTAAGCTTCTTTAAAGGAAAGTTACTCGTCCATTCCTTACAGCAAGTTTTAGTATATGTCGTATTTTGGCTATTCTTAATCATTTCAAACGTTTGGTTTGTAATTGGACTGCTCGGGATATTCCAAATTCAATACAGCATTCCATTACTATTTATATGGTATGTCGCATATATTACATATGTTTCTCAATTATTTAGTGCCCAGAGCGTCGAACGAACCTTTACACCAACCAACATTTTCATAAGCGTCATTATGTACTTTACGTACGCACAGCTCTTTACGTATTTGTTTATTCGCAGTCTCATTCTTTACTTACGTGCAAAGAGCAAGAAACAAGTAATTGGCTGGGATAAAACAGTGCGATTTAAAAAGGAAAAATAAAGTGAAACTTTAATCAGTGGGAGTTATTCATTTCCCACTGATTATTAGCCCTCACCAATCGGGCTTTTACGGAATAAAAAATAAGCACAGAGCGCCGTAAGCTCTGTGCTTATTTTTTACCGTAATACTATATATCAGACAATACCCCTTAGCTGAAAGTAATTTCACGTCCATCCCCCAACGAACGATCGACCTTCATTTATATACGAAAAAGTGATTGCTATTTTTGTAGAACCAGTTGCTTTTCTTGCTGCTCTTTGCGCGTTTCAGTCTTAGGTTCCGTGCTTTCTTGGACATTGCGATGTGCCACACGTTTCAAACAAATATGCTTCCACTTTCTTTCGTAACGTTTCATTATTCTAGATGTCCCCCTTGAATGCGATTTAAAACTATTTGAAATCGCTTACAGGAAATAATATAGCACATATACATAAAAGTGACAACACATTTCCGACATATTTTTGTCAAAAATATGAACATAATTTACACAATATCGAATATTGTCGAAACATATCGATTTTCCTTTTCGAACTACTGATATCACCCTTTTCCTAATAGATGCATTAAAAAGGAGCTGATATAAAATCAGCCCCTTTCCTTCTATTATTTATGTTGCTTCATACGCCCTTCTTTTTGCAACTCTTTAAATAGTGCTGCAATCATAAAGAAAATAACAAATACAAATGGGAATGCCGCGATAATCGACGCAGTTTGTAGCGCCTCTAATCCACCAACATACAATAAGATCGAAGCTAACGCTGCTAGAACAATACCCCAAACCATTTTGATACGATTTGGTGGGTTTAAACTACCATGTGTCGTTAACATCCCTAGAACAAACGTAGCAGAATCTGCTGATGTAATAAAGAATGTTGAAATAAGTAAAATAGCTAACACACATAAAGCCGATCCCATGCTACCCATTTGGTCTAACATAGCAAACAATCCTACTTCTGTGCCCATCTCTTTAATTTGGTCATATATATTCGCTCCGTCGAACAATTCCATGTGAATACCTGTTCCTCCAAAAACAGAGAACCAAAGTGCACCGATTATTGTTGGTACAAGTAGCACACCGATCACAAACTCACGAATTGTACGTCCACGTGATACACGAGCAATAAACGTACCTACGAATGGTGACCATGCAATCCACCATGCCCAGTAGAAAATTGTCCATGACTGAATCCACTGATTTCCGCCTTCATTTAATGGACTTAAACGGAAACTCATGCTTGGCAATTCTTGAATGTATGATCCGATTGTTGAAGTGAAATAATTCATAATAAAGTTTGTTGGACCTGCAAATAATACAATTATCATAAGTGCAAACGCTAAAATAATATTCGCATTACTTAAATATTTAATTCCTTTATCGAGTCCCGTTTGTGCAGATAACATATAAAGAACAGTTACGATTCCTATGATTACTAGCTGTGTCGGTAGTGAGTTCGGAATGGATGTTAAATAACTAACACCACCTGCAATTTGCTTCGCCCCAAGTCCTAATGATGTTGCCACACCAAATACTGTCGCAAATACAGCTAGAACATCAAACGTATGTGCAATACGGCCATGTTCACCGCCTTTAAATAGTGGACCCACTGTCGCACTAATTGTACTCGCTCTTCCTTTTCTAAATGTAAAATACGCAATACATAATGCTACAAGTGCATATAATCCCCACGGATGTAATCCCCAATGGAAAAATGAGAAACGAAGTGCAAGACGTGCACTCTCTTCAGTCGCACCCTCTCCAAACGGAGGTGTGTATAAATGATTCAACGGTTCTGCAACGCCCCAGAAAACCAAACCGATTCCCATGCCGGCACTAAATAACATAGCAAACCATGTCATATAACTATAATCAGGTTCATCATCATCTTTACCTAAACGAATCGAACCGTACTTAGAAACAATTAAGAAAATAGTAATTCCTAAGAAAATAGAAACGGAAATAATATAGAACCAACCAAACTTACTAACTAACGCAGCTTGAATTGCCGTCGTTACATTTCCTAAGCTACCTTTTCCAATAATAGATTCGGGAATAATCCCCCAAAGTGTAAATACAATACATAATGTTAATGAGACAATAAATGTTTTCGTCAGTTTCCTCATCAAATCCCCCTTCGTATGTTTCATTTCTTGTAAATGACATAAATTCCGATGTGTTAAATCGGATAGAAAACTATAGTTTTGCGGTGATTTTCTTTCGGCGCTCTTAGTTTTGCCTTCACCAATTAGAATTCTTATGGACAGCCTTACCTTCCGTATAACCTTTTCACTCTGCAAGAGCTATAAGATAGGAATACTACTGTCAAATTGCGTGAGAAAAATGCGGATGGGAAGAGATTTTCCCAAAAAAGGATGTGTTACAGATGTAAAAAAGGGCAGATTTGTTCTTTACAACCCTTTCTTCTTGTAACAATTATGCGGTTTTTTTGCTAGTATATAGCGCATGTTTATAACTTCACAAACGAGATGTTTATGTTTATATAACTATATTACCCATAAAACGGTAAAATACTCAAGGAATGTAACTGTATAGTAATCATTATGTAACACCTCTGTAATATTTTTATTTGCGTCGAAAAAAATATGTTGCATTAAATATTTTGAATATAACTAGAAACCTAATAATGATATGGAATGAAAAACGCTTCCTTCTAATTCTAGCTATATTACAAAGTGTTAACGACTTATTACGAATGGTTTGTAATTGTGTGTTTTCCCAAAATCCGAAAAAATCTGTTGCTATAATGAGGACACGAAAACAAACGCAATGGAGGCTATCATGAAAAAATTAATTGGTATAGCAACAGCAGCAGTTTTTGGTCTTGGGATTTTCACATCATCTGCTAGCGCAGAAACTGTTGTAACAACAGACGTACTAAACGTACGCGAAAACCCTACTACTGAATCAAAAGTTGTCGGTAAATTACTAAACGGTAATAAAATAGAAGTTCTAAATACAGAAAACGGATGGTCACAAATCAAATTAGATGGTAAAGACGCATTCGTAAGTACAGAGTTTACAAAAAGCTCTTACTATGTAACAGCTAACGTATTAAATGTACGTGCTGAAGCAAACACAAACTCAGAAATTCTTGGAACGCTTAAGAAAGATGATATGATCGAAACAACGAACCAAGTACAAAATGAGTGGTTACAATTTGAATATAACGGGAAAACAGCTTACGTTCATGTTCCTTTCTTAACAGGTACAGCACCTGTTATTGAGAAACAAGAAACGCCTGCTCCTGCTAAAGCTGCAGCACCTGCACCAGCTCAAGCTCAAGCTCAAGCACCTGCACCAGTAAAAACGGCTACTAAGCCTGCTGTGAAAGCTGCTGAAACTAGCGAACCTTCTGGTGGTCGTGAGTTAACAGTTGAAGCTACAGCATATACAGCTCACCCGAGCGAAAATGGCGGCACATATGGTGGCCGTGTATTAACTGCAATGGGTCATGACCTAACAGCGAACCCAAACATGAAAATGATCGCTGTTGACCCGAAAGTAATCCCATTAGGATCTAAAGTATGGGTAGAAGGTTATGGAGAAGCTATCGCTGGTGATACTGGCGGTGCAATTAAAGGTAACCGTATCGACGTTCTACTTGGATCAGATAGCGCTTCTCAAAAATGGGGACGCAAAACTGTTAAAGTGAAAATTTTAAAATAACCAATGACTGCTAAAGCCGGTTCTCTTTGTTGAGAGCTGGCTTTTATTTTTTATATAATACATATAAGGAGGCTATGCCCATGAATGTACAAGCAAAAGTAGATTGGATTGGTACACCCAAACCGTACATATACAAAGATGAAGTGACATATGACGCTACTTCAATTGATTTCTCACTCGCAAACAATGACAATCGCTATAAATTAATTGTGCTCAGCCATGAAGAAAATACACATTACAAAATTGTGCAATATGGAATAAAACCAGGCTCTCAAAAGCCATTCCCTATTGATATTCCATTCGAGCAAGGAATGCTACCGCTCATAGAACAAATATTAAATGATCCATATGTACAGGCGATATTAAAGCAAACACGATCCTAATTGCAAAAAAGGGTATCACCTAGTAGAATTTTCCGACTAAGTGATATCCTTTTTATTTTTCCTTAGTAAACACGAGTAGAGAAAATTATATCAATGATTTTTTCGAATATATCTATCATAACTTACAATATATCAACGGTTCGACATGAAATATCGATTTACCGACAAAGATTGAAAATAGCGGCGCTACATAAAAAAGAGACTGTTCAAAATTGAACAGCCTCTCTCTTATATTAACGAGTCGGACCAGATACTTCTTCTGACTTCAGCGTATTATTCGCTCCAAGAGAATGGTACAATATCTTTCCATTTCCATTAACAGTAACGATATGGTCATTATTAAAGCTTTTGAATTTTACAGAGCCATCACCATAACGAATATGATATTCTTCATATGTCGTTACTTTATATTTCGTTTCACTTTGACGCTCTACATTACGAATTTCCATTGTTAATAAATCTTCTGTAATTCCTTTTTTGTGTAGATATTGCAAGTAATCACGGTCTTCCTTATACGATTTCCCGCTCTTATCATAATCATTTTCAATTAAGCTAAAATCATTTAATGCAATTGCACGCACGTTATTATAAATATGATTTTGTACAAAGTCACCAACTGCTGATCTTGAAGCTTCTTTCGGGAACTTTAAATAATATGTACTTTGGTCTCCAACTTTGATGCTTTCAGATTTAATGACACCAAAATCAGTGTTTTTCTCTAAATGTACTTCTACCGTTTCATCTGTCGGTACAGGACCAAGTTTATAGCTACCGTAACTTAATTTTCCGCGTTTCTTACCATTAACAAAAACAGTTGCGTCGCTTTCATCGGAAGAAATGGTTACATAATTTCCTTCAAGCGACAAATTCACTTCTACTGTCCCATTCTTTTCGTCTGCTAGATCTACTTCTTTTTCTGTCTCCAATTCAGTAAGTTCTGTCTTCGCCTTCGCCTTGACAACATAAGCACCTGGGAAGTATGGACCTAATTCTTTTGAGGTTTTATCACTAGAAAGCTCTGTTTCTTTTTTATCATTTACATATATTTCAGCATTCTTTGTAGTTGTGCTAACACTCATGTAATAAGATTTCATGCTGAACTTATACTTCGGATATAAGAACCACTCTTTCCCGTCTTCTATAATTTGCCCATCTTTAAAAGATGCATTATCACTTGCTAACTTTTGATTTACTGTTTCTTTTTGTAAATAAGACAGTAATGCTTTATTGTACGAAGGATTATCCTTTAAATAACGTATGTAAGCTTTAATATCTTCTGTCTTCACTTTTAAGCTTGGATCGTCTACTTTCAAAAACTCATCGATTGCATTCACATCTTTCTTTTGGAATGCTTCGATCATTGCATTTACTTGCTTTTCCTTCGAAAACTTGCTTGCACCGAATTTATATGTGCCAAACAAAATAGCAACAACAATGACAAAACCTATAAGTAAAAACATGTTTTTCTTACTTTTCACTCGCTTTGTTTCTCTACGCATTTCTGAATGAGAAGAAGCTGTTTGATCAGCAATTCCTTCTACTTTACTTCCACACTCAGGACAAAAGTTCAAATGGTCTGCAAGCTGATTTTTACAAGTTCCACAAAACTTCAATATGCTCTCCCCCTATTTCTTAGCTAATTTCATTCCAGCGAACGCCGCTACATATGTCACAATGAAACTAAACAAAGTTAAATATATAAATGAATTTTGCATAGATAGCACCGTGCCACTTGCCTCGAATAAATTCATTACATTTCCAAATACATCAATTCGGAACTTAGAAATTATGTTCATTACAATCATCATAATTGTGTAAGAGCCACTGCATACCGCTAGTGTAATATACATATTAGTAGTCGGTAATTCTGCTAACTTTCTACCTGCGCTAAACATAAGGAATAACGGAATCACAAGTAATAATAAACCATAATGGAATCCATCATTTACTTCATCAACCTCTGCGATATCTGCATTTGCACTTGCATTCCCTTTTTCAATTGAGCAATTTCTTGTGCAATTTGCAACTTCTGCTTTCCTTGTTCTATTCCCTCTTGTAACTTATTCATTCCACTACCTAATTTCGTCTGTAAATCTGACAAGCTAACTCTCTCCCTATAAATATATAGTAATATACAAAATTAACTTCATATATATTACCATGATTTTCTAATTGTGTAATTAGAATTTCATTTTTTCTGTTTTGAGCATTTTTTGTTTATAATGGTAAAGGAAAGAAATCTGTGTACGGAGGAATATTATGCTGCAACACTCAATTACGAAAGATGAAATTATGATGATTGCGAATGAGTTCGTTCAAGGACTTGATCCGCAGCAAGTTGCTGATCAGGAGCATGTCGCTACAGCTCGGCACCTATATCGTAGTGGTGTTGTCTATAACGTTGACTTTGATGGCTATACGCTATCAGGAACTGTAGATGCTGAAGGCAGTGTATATAGCGTTCACATCCCGATTCGTAATGTCGCTGAAAGCTATTGCGATTGCTTCGCGCCAACGCAATGTGAGCATATGCTTGCTGTGTTACTATCTGCAGCTTCAAGTTTTGGGCAGGTAGGAGACGTATTAACTTTATTTAAAAATAATACGAAACCTTCCCTTCCTCCTATTCGAACTGCAAGACAAGTATTGCAATCATCAGCTTTTGAAGAAATGAATTATAAAAGTTGGCACACATACTTTGAAAATGAATTTGAATCATTTAAAAAGGAACAGGCTCGGCTCACTTATAAACAAATGTATTTTCTTATGAGTCTTTTTACAGACTTCTATACAAAATTAGAACGGAAAGCTCCGCGCGTCATTGCGATTCATGAATTATTTAAATTGCACGCGGCACTTTATTGCTTTCAAAAATTATTAGAAGAAATTCAAGAATTTGAAGCAAACAAACTATACTCTTATCACCAACCAGTTAACGTCGTTCGCCTATTCGTTGATAAAGTTGAATCTATCGTTCGGGACCTAAAAACAGAAGCGATTCCGGCAGAATCCGAACCGATTTTACAAGAAACAGCTAGGCTCACGCATGAAGTATTCTTCTCTACCGATGCCTATACACAAGAACGATTTTTCATTTATCGTCACATATGGGGTGAATTGTTAAGAACAGAAGAACAGCTAAAAGAAGAAGAAACACGGATTGATACTAAAATGAATCCACTTTCCAAGGCGTTAGCCTCTTCTCATCTGCTCTTTTTAAATAATGAAGATGCATCGGCAATGAAATTGCTCGAAAAACAACCTGCTTCTGTCGTAAGCCTTTATTTTTATTGGTTAGAAGAATTATTAAGTGCGATGCAATGGGATCGCGGGAAAAACTGGCTTTCCTTTACGTATAAACAAGTAAAGAAAACAATACTCGAACAAGAGAATACCGTCTTCATACAAGATATCGTTCGGTTATTTGTAATGATGTATGAAACGTATGCAACACACACGAATGAACAAGCGGGATTAGAAATGATTTTGCAAGAGCTATTACCTTATAGTTTCACAAATTATGAACAATACGTACTTGCGAAGAAACAATACCGCGCTTGGTCGGAACTTCAACTCTTGTTTGGATTTGAAGCAATCGAACTTTTGAAAGAACCATTGAAAGATATTGAAAAAGAAGCGCCTGAAGCAGCACTTCCTCTTTATCACCTTGCCGCAACAGCAGCAATTGAAGAACGCAATCGCAAATCATATAGACGTGCCGTTCGTTACTTAAAGAAATTACGTATGCTTTATAAACGACTGAAACGAACTGATGAATGGGATGCCTTCATTATTCACATTGCTAATTTACATTCACGTCTGCGCGCACTACAAGAGGAATTACGGAAAGGAAAATTAATCGATGATCATACAAACTGAAGTAACAATTAGGCTCCAGCACGTTAGTCAAGGTTGGTTCCTTTGGGGAGAAGATGATAGCGGTGCTCCCTTATCCGTAGCAATTTGGAAACAAAATGCATTCACATGGCACTCTACTTCCTTCTACGGTACGTTTCTAAAAGAAGCAACGTATGAAGGAAAACAAGGTGTTATGCTAACAAACGTGCAAGCATTTGAATACATCGCAAATAAACCGATGAACTCATTTGCAAATATGCAAATGAACGGTCCTATTACAGCACTTACAAAGGATGCAAATGAATTATGGGACGCTTTCGTAAGTGGAAGCTTCGTACCCGATATGGAGCGTTGGTCTCATCAGCCATCTTGGAAAGTTCAGAATACCCCAATTGAAGATGACACGTTAGCATCTCTTTTCACTTCAGCGGTAAACGAAAGCATTTTGCAAGATAGTCGCTCAAATGATGGCTGGGAAGATGCAAAGAGACTATATGAACATTACGACTTTACGAAAAGACAATTGGAAGCAGCACTACATGAAGAAGATTGGCTTCGAAAAATTGGTTACATTGAAGATGACCTTCCATTTATAGTTGGATTAAGACTTCAAGAACCACAAGAAGAATTTGAAATGTGGAAGCTCGAAACAATCGTTACACCAAAACGTGGTGCGCATCGCATATATGTATATGAGAATATTGATTCCTTGCCAAAAAGATGGCACGATTACGAAGAACGTATTCTTGAAACACAAGAAGGATTCAGTAGGCTCGTACCGTGGCTAAAAGAGGACGACAAGTTCAGGGAAGAACTCTTTGAAACAGAAGCTTGGAACTTCTTAACCGAAGCAAGTAACGAGTTACTTGCAGCAGGTATTACAATTTTACTACCATCATGGTGGCAAAATTTAAAAGCAACAAAACCGAAGTTACGTGTACAGCTGAAGCAAAGTACAGCACAAACACAATCTTTCTTCGGCATGAATACGCTCGTTAATTTCGACTGGCGCATTTCAACGGACGGAATTGATTTATCAGAAAGCGAATTTTTTGAACTTGTTGAGCAGAACAAACGCCTTTTCAATTTAAATGGTCAATGGATGAGACTTGATCCTGCCTTTATTGAAGAAGTAAAAAAACTAATGAACCGTGCAGATAAATATGGACTAGAAATGAAAGACGTGTTGCAGCAACATTTATCTAACACCGCGGAAACAGAAATTGTAGAAGACGATAGTCCGTTTACCGATATTGAAATTGAACTAGATGGATATTATGAAGAGCTTTTCCAAAAACTTCTGCACATTGGAGATATTCCAAAAGTAGATGTACCCTCTTCGCTACAAGCAACACTCCGTCCATATCAACAACACGGTATTGAATGGTTGCTATACTTACGAAAGCTTGGATTTGGAGCATTATTAGCCGATGATATGGGACTTGGAAAAAGTATTCAAACGATAACTTACTTACTATACGCTAAAGAAAATAATCTCCAAACAGGACCTGCATTAATTGTTGCACCAACATCAGTCCTTGGAAATTGGCAAAAAGAATTTGAGCGTTTCGCACCAAATTTACGTGTTCAGTTACATTACGGGGGTAACCGAGCTAAGGATGAGTCATTTAAAGACTTCCTTCAATCAGCAGATGTTGTATTAACTTCTTATGCATTAGCTCAGCTTGATGAAGAAGAACTTAGTACCTTATGCTGGGATGCTGTTATTTTAGATGAAGCACAAAATATAAAAAACCCGCATACGAAACAGTCGAAAGCAGTAAGAAACCTACAAGCAAATCACAAAATTGCTTTAACCGGTACACCAATGGAAAACCGCCTTGCTGAGCTTTGGTCTATTTTCGACTTTATCAATCATGGGTATCTCGGAAGCTTAGGACAATTCCAGCGCCGCTTCGTCACGCCGATTGAAAAGGACCGTGATGAAGGAAAAATCCAGCAAGTACAACGATTTATCTCGCCATTTTTACTGCGTCGTACGAAAAAAGATCAAACAGTCGCATTAAACTTGCCAGATAAACAAGAACAAAAAGCTTATTGTCCACTAACTGGTGAACAGGCTTCCTTATATGAACAACTTGTTCAAGATACATTACAAAATGTAGAAGGATTAAGCGGAATTGAAAGACGTGGATTTATATTACTTATGCTGAACAAGCTAAAACAAATTTGTAATCATCCAGCCCTTTATTTGAAAGAAGAAGAACCACAAGATATCATCGAACGCTCTATGAAAACAAAAACGTTAATGGAGCTCATCGAAAATATAAAAGACCAAAATGAAAGTTGCCTAATCTTCACTCAATACATTGGCATGGGGAACATGCTAAAACGTGTGCTAGAAGAAACTTTCGGTCAGCGTGTCCTCTTCTTAAACGGGAGTGTGCCGAAGAAAGAACGTGACAAGATGATCGAGCAGTTCCAAAACGGAACGTATGACATCTTCATCTTATCGTTAAAGGCCGGCGGAACAGGATTGAACTTAACTGCTGCCAACCATGTCATTCACTATGACCGTTGGTGGAATCCAGCTGTAGAAAACCAAGCAACAGACCGTGCATATCGTATTGGTCAAAAACGCTTCGTTCACGTTCATAAACTCATTACAACAGGAACGCTTGAAGAGAAAATTGATGAAATGTTAGAAAGAAAACAATCATTAAACAACGCCGTCATTACAAGCGATAGTTGGATGACCGAACTATCAACAGACGAACTAAAAGAATTACTTGGCGTATAAATCAAAAAGGAGCAAATCTCTAAATGAGATTAGCTCCTTTTTCTATGCCAAAACCAATTGCTTATTATAATTCCTGTTAACCCACCGCACGTATCAAGCAATGAATCTTGCCACATCGGTGTACGATCTCCTGTAAACCATTGATGAATTTCATCAAATGTTGCATACCCTGCAACGAAAAGGAGGGCGTATACAAAGCATCTTTTTCTCGAATAACCCGATCGATGAAAAGCGTAATACGTCAATGAACCGAGCATAAAGAACACCATAAAATGAGCACCTTTACGAAGGAAAAACTCAACAAATCCACTTACACCTTTATTTGCGATGCTAACAGGTGTACCTCCGCCATAATCGATAGATACCCATGAAAAATGCTCTTTCACAAACTCAGCATTTACATATTGCTCAATATCTGAGCGCATATCCTGTTTTTTATATGGCTGTGCTGAGGAATAGAAAATAATCCCCATCCATAGTAATACAGGAATCCAAAATAACCATTTACGATTCATTCTCCCGAAAGCTCCTCTCTTAGTCTTTTAAGAGTAACAAAAAAAAGAAAAAATTTCACGCCAAAACATGACATTTACCCCCTATTTATAAAGTGAAAGGGGGTGATAAACATGGCAGTTGAAACAATCGTAATGGATTTAACTTTACGCCTTGTATTAAACGGAGGATTAGACAAAAACGGTAAAACAGTTTTAAAGAACAAACAATTCAAACGTGTGAAAACAAATGCAGATTTAGGCAAAGTGCATGAAGTAGCACGTGCTCTTGCTTCACTACAACAATCATCACTTCAAGCTGTACAACTTGTAAGCACGTCAGATCTTTCTAACCTGTAAAGTGAAACTTTAATCAGTGGGGGGGTGCTTACCCCACTGATTATTAGCCCACACCAAACGGGCGGTTGCGGGATAAATAAAAAGGAGGGAATGAAACATGCAAGTACTAGAGTTAATTTTCGTGAAAGAAGATGGAAAAACAGTAGCCTTTTCTATCGAAAATCCCATCACACCAGTAAATGAACTAGTCGTAAATCAAGTGATGGATACCATTATTTCTTCATCTGTATTTTCATCAATTGGTGAAAATGCTCGTAAAAAAGGAGCTCGCCTCATAGAAAAAAACATATCTGAAGTTCAGATTACTCCGTAAATCAAAAAGACGAATCTGCATTATTTTGCAGATTCGTCTTTTTTCTTCGGCATTTCAATCGGGATAAAGATGTTTGAAAAACCAACGCAAACATACTTATAATTCTCTCCGCCTACATCAAACTCTGTCTTATATGTCGAGAAGAAAATATAATCATTTCGCTTTGTATAATGATCGATTAATAATCCAACTTGTGGCTCAACATACTTATTTGCCAATTTCTTTCCCGCCGATGCTATATCGCCAAGTATACCCTCTTTGTTTTCTTTCTCAACCTCGTCTAGCTTCTTACTCACATCATTACGCTTCATAAATTGTTTTGCTGCCCAATCCGTATATTCTCCCTTACCCGGATTACTATTTGCTAAATAAACTAAGAGAACAACAGCTAGAACCATAATAATATACTTTTTCTTCATGCTATATCACCGCCTACTCTTTTCTATTTTCATATATATGTACAAGCAATACAAATTAGAAAGACTATCATCTATTGATTGTAAACGAACAGTAAAAATTTACAATACGCAACAGAAGATTAATAGTAACTTTACATAATTCGTATATAATTATATATGAATTAAACTCTATGAGGGAGGATTAAGAATCATGGATAATGAAAATGATGTTTTTATTTCTCGTTCTACAATGATGCTCGAACCTTGCAAACACCCTTATTACCGGACAACAATTATTGACAGTAGCGGTGCCCCCCTGCACTCTTGCCAAACAGCTACCCAATTTATAAAGAAATCTTGTCTAACAAATGTTCATTCTACTTATCAAGGTAGACGGCATGTAGTCCAAGCAAACTTTAATTTCAAACGAAATGTTCCGATTCCAATTAATCATAGAGAATATATTTGCGTTTTCCCAACAGAATCCCCTTCTTCTCCAAACTGTATTTGGTTGTTCTATAACCATATAGATGATATAGAGTTTTTTAGGAAAACTAAAACATCGATTATTCATTTTTCAAATGGAACTACCGTAACAATACTAATCAGCCCTCATAAGTTGCAGCAACAATTCTTGAAAGCTGGGCATGTATTATCCCGAATGAACATGAAAGATTCACTACACGTAAAAAACCTCTTGCCACATTTACTGTATTAAAGCAAATAGAATGGAACGCAATATTTCCCTTGCCTTCCATTCTATTTATTATTCTTATTCCCTTACACTATCTCGCATTTTCTCAAGCGCTTGTCGATATAACCATCTCACTTGATAATACGTCATCCCTATTTCATTGGCTATCTCCCCCATATTTTTCCCTACAAAGAACCGCTCTGAAATGATGTGCTTCTCCCTATCATCTAACACACTCATAAAGTCCTTCGCTCTCGTTCCTACATCTTCACACTCAAATCGTTCCTCATACTGATCAGTGCATACATACCTCTCTTGCACTACACATTCTTTCTTCAACCTCTCCAATATATAACCACGTACCGTTACAACCGCATAAGCAGGAAAACTACCTTTCTCCTCCTCATATCTTTCATAAGCATGCCAAAGGCCAATTAAACCACATTGATAATACTCTTCATAATCTTGGTAAATATTTAACCTCTTTATTTGATTTACAATCATACCTTCATACAAAACAACCGTATCTGCAAAAGTCTCTGGCTTCACAAAGTACCCGTTTCTAAAAGGTATACCTCTTCAGTATTCCGCGGTACCTCTACAATATAAAATAAAAAAAGAAATTTCATTGTGAGTAATTTCAAATACTGCTGACGGAACTTGAAGTTATACTAGGCAGTATTTGAAATTCTGATGGGGGTATTTGAAATAGGGGTAAAAATAAAAAAGGTGACTCTCGAGAGAGTCACCTTTTTAAAATAATATGTTATGCACCAAAATCAGAGAACATGCCACCTAACATACTAAACCCAATTGTAAGGATAAAGAATATAGAAATTAAAATTATTGCTTGTTTTTTACTTAAACCAGCAACGATATGCAAGCCTAAGCCAGTTAAAATTAAGCTCCAAATGTTAAAGACTTCAAATGCAGAACCAATGCCATATGCAATTGTTCCCTGTTCAAATAAAGGCCCTAAACTTGTATATTTATCAGCGCCATTCCCACCAAGAATATATCCTAAAGCTACATTGAGAAGACTACCAACATAAAAGACCACATTGGCATATATATAAATAGATAATATCTTCATATATGGAGTATCATTGCTCATAAACATCATAATAACTTTATAAAATCCTGCTACCACAAAAAGACCAACAGCTGTTCCAACTAGACCTCCAATAGATCCAAATCCAAGTGTAGTCCACTTCATTATCCCCGTCGTATCATCCTTAACCAACTTCGCTAGCTCCGGAGTATTAAGTAACCCTAAATAAGCTACCGCTGCTGATAAGATTGTCCCCATTAAAAGAAATAAGAAAAATCCTCCCCAGACTGGGCTTTTCGTCTTCATTCTCTCAAACTGTAAGCCTGGAGAAGTAACCATTCCAAATAATGACGGCTTCTTCGCACCTTCATCTTGCGTATTAATATTCATTTCCATTATAACGCCTCCTTCTATTTATATAACCCGTTCTAACGGGCGGTTCACATCCTCATTTAGAGGCTACGAACCGCCCACTAGAACGGTAATGTGTAGTAGAGAACCCTTTCTCTACTACACCAATAATTTATTCATAACGAAGTGCTTCAATTGGATCTAATTTCGCAGCTTTGTTCGCTGGAATTAATCCGAAAATAATACCTAGTGTCATAGAGAACAGTACGCCTCCAACGACAACTTCCCATGAAACGAGCGGTGGCCATTTTGCGAATGTAGAAACGATATATGCCCCGCCATATCCAAGACCAATTCCGATTAAACCACCTAAAAGCGTTAACATAACGGCTTCAATTAAAAACTGTAATAAAATTTTACTACGTGTTGCTCCAAGTGCTTTACGTATCCCAATTTCACGCGTACGCTCCGTTACAGATACGAGCATGATGTTCATAACTCCAATACCACCAACGACTAATGAAATACCAGCGATACCGCCGATGATCATCGTCATGATATTAGTAACTTTAGAAACATTTTCTTGGAATTCTTTTAAATTCACCAGTTCATATTTACCTGGAATTTCACTTGGCTTACGACTATTTAATACATCAACAGCTTGTTTCCCAGCGGATTCTAAATCGTCTACATTTTTAGCTTGAATTGCGATATTTTGAATATCATCTGTTCCGTATAAAACAGGCCATAACGTAAGGGGGATTAACGCTTCTTCCATTTCAAATCCCATAAACTCATTATCGGATCTATACACACCAATAATTTGCATTGGCTGCCCCTTCATCTCAATAATTTGTCCAACTGGGTTTACGTCCTTAAATAAAGTCTCTTCTGTTTTTGTACTAATCATCACAACGTTATTTGCATGAGAAATATCTGATTCATTTAAAGTACGTCCCTTTACGACCTTTACTTTATTAACTGCAAAATATTCATTATCAAGACCAATAATATTCAGATTTGCTTTTTTATCATTTACATCAAGCACCTCTGAATTCTGGTTTGTCGTAATAACGTGTGAAACATCTTTCACTTGTTTTACTTCCAAAATATCCTCTTCAGTTAACTTTGGTATTTCAAATCCACCCATAGCAAACTCATCATTAATATCTGGTTTAAATTGAATTGGCATAAGGTTATTACCGCCAGAACCTGCGAATTTCGACTTCAGCATTGCTTCCCCGCCTTGCCCAATTGCAACGACAGTAATAATAGAACCAACACCGATAATAATACCGAGCATCGTCAGAGCAGAACGCAGTTTATGAGCTAGAATAGAAGATAAGGCGATTTTTATACTATCTAGTAAACTCATACCGCACACCTTCTATCTTCTGTAATTTTCCCATCCCTCAGTACAATACGGCGAGAAGAATAAGCCGCAACCTCTTCTTCATGCGTAACCATAACAATCGTCGTACCTTCTGCATTGAGCTTCGTGAAAATGTCCATAACTTGCTCACCAGACTTCGTATCAAGCGCACCTGTTGGCTCATCGGCCATAATGAACGTTGGATTATTCGCAATCGACCTCGCAATAGCGACACGCTGCTTCTGTCCACCTGATAACTCATTCGGCAAATGATGAACTCTGTCGGACAAACCAACTTTACCAAGTGCTTCCAGAGCTCTTTGACGACGCTCTGCTTTCTTCACGCCACCATATACGAGCGGAAGTTCAACATTTTCTACTGCTGAAAGACGTGGCAGCAAATTAAAATGCTGAAAAACAAAACCGATATATTCATTACGAATTAAAGCAAGCTTTGACTCGTCTGCTGTTAAGATATTCACATCATTCAGCATATATTCACCTTCTGTTGGACGATCTAAACAACCGATAATATTCATAAGCGTTGATTTGCCAGAACCAGACGGCCCCATAATCGAAACAAATTCACCGCTCTGAATCGTTAAACTAATACCGTGCAAAATCGGCACTGCCAATTTCCCTTGATAATACGTTTTAGCAATATTATTTAACGTAATCATTTCTCTTTCACTTCCATTCCGTCATACACGTCGTCGGAAGGATTTTTAACCACCTTTTGCCCCACTTTTGCGCCTTCAACAATCTCTGTCCAATCTCCATCAGTAGAACCTTTTTTCACATTTTGTTTACGAAGCTTTCCTTTATCCTCAACATAAACAAATGCATCATCGCCTTTTTCTACAATGCTCTTACTTGGAACAGCAATCATCGTCTTATTCTCTAAATTTACTTGCAATGAAACGTGATAACCTGGAGATAAACCATCTTGGCTATCAAGGCTTGCCTTATATGTATATTGAGACATATTTTGAGTCGCTTCGCCTACACCACCAGCTTGAGCCATCTCTGCACTCGTTGGGAATTCACTTACCTCTGTAATCTTACCTGTCCACTTCTTCTTATTATTTGCTTTCGCAGTTACAGTAAATGTTTGATCCTTTTGAATTTGTGACTTTTGAAGCTCAGTTAACGTACCTTGAACCTGGAACGGATCTTTAGAAGCAACTTGTAAAAACGCCTTTCCTTGTCCACCTAACGCTTGAGATGAACTTTGTGCCGCATCTTTATCTAACTTTTGAACAACACCAGTAAAATTACTATAAATCGTAAGCTCTTTCTGCTTTTTATTTAACTCTTCTTTCTGTAACTTCCCTTTCTCTTTCTCAAGGTCAGTTGTTTTTTGCGCTATTTCTAACTCACTTACTTGCTCTTCCATTGGGTCTGTTACTTCTTTCCCAGCCCCACTATCTTTTGCCTTCTTAATTTCTTTCTTCAACGAATCAATCTTCTTTTTCCCTTGATCATAACGCATATCAGCCATCTTCTGATCAAGCTCAGCTTGCTTCATCTGTAGATTAATTTCTTCATTATCATAAGAGAAGAGTTTCGTTCCTTTTTCTACCTCTTGCCCTTCTTTCACCGCAATATCTTTCACTTTTCCTTTAGTTGGATCCGCATAGAAGCTTTCAATATTCCCCGGCTTCACCTGACCCGAAATTAACTTCGTATTATTAAGTTTACGCTCCGTTACTTTCTCAAAACTTACAGCATCTGTCTTCGCCGTACCTTTCTTCTTACCTTGCATAACAAAAATATTCACTGCTGCTACAATAACAATTAGTGCAATAACCCCGACAATAATCCATTTCTTCTTCTTGTTTGGAGTACGAACCGTATTTGGTAACATATTCTCTCTCCTTTTATAACTTAATAGTTTAATAAACAGTCGAATTGTATAAAACTTTCTGAAAAACAATTACATAATATTACATTACTTTTACAAAGTTTTACACATTCGATTATATTGTAACAAAAATACCAATGATTAGAAATATGACATCTTATCTTTTAAGATAGTTTTAAGGAGAAGATTACCTTATATAAATAAGGCTATCCAAAATAATCTTTGGGTAGCTTTTCTAACCATTACGCTACTTTTGTACCTTTTCTCTCGTGCCCACGTTGAACGATGAACAAGAAGATTGTTGATAAAATGCCACCTGCTAATAGCAACAGGAAGCAGCCGTTCCAACCAAGGTGATCAATGAATAAACCATATAAGCATAAGTCCTACACTTTAGTATTAAAAAGTCTACGTTTATAGGTTCATCTCCCCTATACTAAAGTTTCACCCGAATAAAAACATGCGACAATAGTCTCAAAAAAAATGTCTCGAAAAGTAGACGTTTTTTTGAGACTATATTCTTTTTGTCTACAAATATTGACTTATAGCTATTCCGAACAAAAGAAAATCATACGTGTCTACAAAATCTTTTAAAAATAAGTAGACAACTGTCTCACTGTATTACAAGCAGAGAAACATTTCCTCCATAGACAGCGGATAAAAACAAAGACCTTATGGTATAATAAAAAGATTATCTTATTTAAAATAACACTCTGCTAGTCAAAGCTGATATCATCATAGACGAAGCTGAATGTTCGACTGTCAATGCTGAAGTTATTATTAACGAAGCTGAATGTTCGACTGTCAATGCTGAAGTTATTATTAACGAAGCTGAATGTTCGACTGTCAATGCTGAGGTTATTATTAACGAAGCTGAATGTTCAACTGTCAATGCTGAGGTTATTATTAACGGAGCTGAATGTTCGACTGTCAATGCTGAAGTTATTATTAACGGAGCTGAATGTTCGACTGTCAATGCTGAAGTTATCATTAACGGAGCTGAATGTTTCACTGTCGGAGTTTATATTATAATAACGTTTATAAAATCTTAAAAGATGTGATTTTTGTATTCTATATGGTATAGCGTATTGTTCTCCTCTTATGCTTTTTACAAACATTATCGGTTATCCTGAAGCCATTTATACATGATGATACTTTATAGTAAACTTATATATATTATTACACCCACTTTATAACGTTTTACACAATCAATTATATTGCAACAAAACTTCTAATGATCGGAAATATGACACCTTATCCTTTCAGATAGTTTTAAGGGATTGTTATTTTATACAAATAAAGCTATCCAAAATAATCTTTGGATAGCTTTTCTAACTAACTATTACGCTACTTTTGTATCTTTTCTCTCGTGCCCACGTTGAACGATGAACAAGAAGATTGTTGATAAAACGGCACCTGTTAATAGTAAGATGAAGCAACCGTCCCAGCCAGAACGATCAACAATAACACCGATTGCTGCGTTTGCTACAAGACTTCCGCCCACATAACCGAACAGACCACACATACCAACTGTCGTACCTACTGCAAATTTCGGTACTAATTCCATCGCACTTAAACCGATTAAGAACTGTGGTACGTAAATTAAACATCCGATAATCGAAACGGCAATACTTACAACAAGTACGCTAGTTGCTTGCCAATATACAAACGTACCAATAACAACTCCAACCATACTAATAATACACAATGGCATACGTTTCCCTTTAAATAATTTATCACTTAAAAGACCAACAATTAATGAACTTGGAATTGCCATACCTTCAAAGATTGCGTATGCTGCATGTGCTTCATTTTTTGAAAAACCTTTAACTGTCGTTAAATAAAGTGGGACCCAGTTAATAACACCGAAACGAATTAAATAAACAAATGCATTCGCAATACATAAGAACCATACAAATTTATTTTTCACTACGTATTTCATTAAAATTTCTTTTGGTGACATCTTGTTAGCATTATCTGCTTTTTCAAGATTTTCATAGTCATTACGATACTCATCAATTGGAGGAAGACCTTCAGACTCTGGTGTATCCTTCGCATTGATCCAAACAAGAACTGAAATTACCATTGCGATAATCGCTGGGAAAATAAACACGCCGCCTTGCCAATGACTTTCACCGAAAATGCCTACACCGATTCCGACAAGTGGTGGCACAAGCATTCCGCCAACGTTATGTGAAATATTCCAAATGCCTGTTTTCGTACCACGTTCTTTCTTTGAGAACCATTTCGTCATAACGATACTACAAGGTGGTGCTCCCATACCTTGTACAATACCGTTCAGGACAAGTAATGTAACAATCATTCCAAAAGAAGATGCAAACCCGAAACAAATATTTACAAGCCCTGATAAGAATAATCCGACTGCGATAAAGCGCTGGGCAAAAGCTTTATCTGATAAATTCCCCATAAAGAACTTACTAAATCCATAAACAATCGCCATTACTGAACCTAGTAGTCCAATTTCAGCTGTACTAAAACCATATTCTTGTACTAAATACGTACTTGATAACGTAAAATTACTGCGAACTAAATAATAAGCAGCATATCCAACTGAGATTCCGATTAGCACACGAATACGTAGTAATGTATATACTTTAGCGATCATATCCGCTGGTAATCTCTCAATTGCAGGTGCTGGCTTAAGCCATTTAAACATATACTCTCGTCTCCTTTTCTCACTTTTGAGAGAGACGCTGTCTATTCCATATCTCGATTATTCCACTATTTGATATATTTTGGTTCGTCCTTCTAACCGGCTGTCCTTCTATTTCTTTCTCATTCTTCGCAAACATCGTTGGTACGCCAAACGAAACTTTTTCTAAAATGTGACCCGCTTCTTCTGATAAACAATAATCAATAAATAAATCCGCAATAATACCACTCGGTGCACGTTTTAGTTTTGAAATCGCATTGACAGACAAACCTGTTTGCTCAGGTTCGTTACTTAAAATAGGAAATCCTCGTTTTTGAAGCATTCTCTGATCTCCCATAAAATTGATGCCTATCATATATTCACCACTTGCCACAAGTTCTGCTGGTATGTAACCATTCACGGTTACTTCTCCAACCTGTCCTGCAAGATGCCTCACATACGCCTTCGCTTCCTCTTCACCTAAAGTATCAATAAGTGATTGAAAAAACGTATATGCAGTACCCGAAACATTTGGATCTGGCATAACAATCTTTCCAGTGTACGCAGAGTTTAATAAATCTTGCCACCTGGATGGATACGGTAGACCGAGCGGTGCTATTTCTTCGTTCCACCGCTCTTTATTAATTGCGATTGCCAATTTCTCTACTTCGTAACCGTACCAATAACCATCTTTATCTTTAACAGTTTTTGAAATACGATTCGCATGCTGGCTCGTCACAGGAATAGACAGATCTTTTTGCTTCATCATTTGATGTGCATCTACTGTACCGCCAATAATAATATCCGCTTTCGGATTTCCAGATTCCTCTTCCACTCTTCGAAGAAGTTCTTCTGTCGAAAGACGAATAAATTCATACGTACATCCTCGCGGTTTACAAAATGATGAAAGCAATGCCTCACCAACTTCCTCGCGGGCCGCTACATATGCAACAAGATGACGATCCTCCAAAATAGGGAGACCACTTTTATTATATTTAATAGAGGTTGTATCTCGAGAGCAACTAGACATCGCTCCTCCAATTACTAGCAAAAAGAAGAAAAAGGCTATCTTTCTCATGACGCATTCTCCTTTACGAATAACTCTGCTAGAGAGCCTTTCATATACATGACATTCCCGTTATTATCACCGAGATATTGCACAACAAAGTACGATGGATACACAGAAATCGTAAGAATATCCTCTCGCTCATTCTTTACACGCTTGCCTGTTTTATAGGCAGTAATATAAGCAGTCGGTTCATTCTGTGATTGTAATAATTTCTGAATTTCTCCGTAATCTGTAATTTGCTTTGCGTATCGAATAGAATCAAATATTTGCGTAAGATCTATAGTACGTATTACATCCCCTTGCCTCACTACAACTTCCTTTGCCTCCGCAAAGAAATTACTAATGCGCTCTGGTGTATAATACAGACTTAACAAATACGTTTGCAATACTGAGATCATCGGATCCGTACCATTCTTTCCGTATACATTAGCCTCATACTGGAACAAGTCACCTACTGCAAAAGTACGTTTATGTCCATTCAAGTACGTTACTTCTCCAGTAAATACTTGTTCTTGATTCCTCGCTTCTCTCGGTTCTACTCGAATTCGGTCAAAGAATGAAACAATCGTATGCAAACGAACTTCATCCGTTACAACAATTTCTCCCCACTTCTCATGCCTTACTTTCACTTCAGTAGGAAGGGATTCATTCACTCTTTGTAAAACGGCTTGTTTGTCATCCACAATCGTGATTCGATTATATATTTGCTTCTCAATAACATAAAACAAAATAAGAGAAACGATCATACAAAAGACAAACACAAGAATTTGAAATGATAGCCTTTTCATTTCTGCCTACCTCCAAGATAAAAAAACGTTGTTTCGAAAATACCGCATAATTGTTTCATAAATGTATCATTTAACCGCTTTCAAGTTTTTTATGTCTTCCATCCGTCTTGGGAGTAAAAATGTCATACATATTGTAGTTCCCATTTCTTCACTACTCTCAATTCGCATACTCCCGCCTTGCTTCTTCATAATCTCCTGACAAATGTATAAACCATAGCCATTCCCGTAACTAGAAGGAAGCACCTTACCTTCCGGAGACTCATTCCACTCTGCAAGCACACCTTCATCCATACCAATACCATCATCATGAACAAAAACCTTTGCTTCCTGCTCATTTATAATTACATTCATACGAACTCGCGTAGCATCACTATATTTAATCGCATTATCAAGCACATTCAAGAAAATTTGCTTCGTCTTATCAAAATCCGCAACGACGTGTACTTCCATTAACTCATTCATAACTTCAATTTCAAACTGCCGCAACCTGAGTTTCACAATCGAAACTGCTTCTTCCGCCAATTCCTTTATATTCACGACTGTAGGTGACACTTCAAACGTACTCTTCCCGTACTTTGAAGACTTAAGTAATTCCTCTACAAGTGATAATAGACGCTCACTTTCTACAGCCACATAACGGAGACTCTCCTGCACATCCTCCTTAGATTGTAACTTCGGAATTAAATCTACATAACCGATAATCGCTGTTAACGGTGTTTTCAACTCATGCGTAATTCGATCTAAGAAATCTTTCTGCTTCTCTTTCTCTTCCTTCAACTGTTTAATATGTAGTTCAATTCCGTCAGCCATCGCATTAAAGGACGCTGAAAGCTGCGCAATTTCCACATACTCATTTAACTCAATCTTACTTTCATAATCTCCATTCGCAAGCCGATGCGCCATTTGCCTTAACTGATCAATTGGTTTATGAAGAGACTTCGCCAAACGAATCGCAAAGAAAATACCGGCGGCCACTAAGCAAAGAGATGTCATTAAAAACGTCCAACTCACATTCGTTAAAACTTCCTTCTCATCCGTTAGCTCATTTATGAAACGAATGCTTCCAATGACATCGTTTCCATAATAAACCGGACTTGAAAACAAAAGAATTGGAGCGGGGTCTCCCTCCTCAAAAACATAAGACTTCTTTCCCTTCAAAGAACTCTCAATGTCGATATTTCGATGAAGTAATGCTCCCTTTTGTGTATCTGCAACAACATCTCCATTCTTCCCAATCATCTGTACCCGGACATCCATTCGCTTCGCTAAATAAGAAGCGATTAAAAGTGAATTAGGACCTAGCGTCTCTACTTCTGCTTCCTTCTCTAAATAATTCATCGTATAAATTTGCGCTTCCACACTTAACTTTTCTAAGGAATCTGCCGCATTATGATACACATTCTTCTCCAGTGCAATATAAACAACCGCATACAAAAGAACAAGAATTGGAATCAACAATCCAACTATTCCAAACACCATATTTCGTTTTAAAGACATATCATCACCTTTTAGCAATCAAGCTTATATCCAACACCATAAATCGTCTTAATATGCTCCCCACTATTCCCGAGTTTCTTTCGAAGTCTTTGCACCATAATATCAACCGCTCTCGTATTTCCGATATACTCAAATCCCCATACTTTCTCAAGCAACTCATCTCTCATGAACACACGCTGAGGATTCGAAACAAACAACTGACATAAATTAAACTCTCGATACGTTAACTGAATTTCTTGCCCACTCACATGTACCTTTCTTTCCTTTGGACAAATTACCAATTCCCCTGCTCGGATCACCTCATGAGTAGAAGACACTTCCTCCTTCCTCACACGCCGACTCATATTTTTCACACGAAGAATAAGCTCCGCATAATTAAAAGGCTTCGTCACATAATCGTCCGCACCAAGCTGCAAGCCAAGCAATTTATCATTCATCTGACTCTTTGCTGTCAGCATAAGCACTGGGATATCACGATCCTTCTCTCGGAATAAACGTAATAACTCATACCCATCCGTATCAGGAAGCATCACATCTAAAATGAGTACATCCGGCTGCTCATTCCATCTCTCTAAAGCTTCTCTCCCATCAGCTGCCGTCAATACTTCATATCCTTCCATCTCTAACTGCATCCGAATTAAATTGCGGATACTCGATTCATCATCAACTACAAGTATTTTCATCATCATCCTCCTTCCATCCCGTATTATAGTACAGTTTAGTATAGCAAAAATCATACAGAAAAAGAGAGGGTATTGTCGAACATATGTTGAACGACGATACCCTCGCTTTTCCATTTCTACTTACTTCTCATAGCCATGAGGTTTCTTCTGATGCCAATTCCAAGCGTGTTCAATAATTGTTTTAACCTCTACATACTGTGGATTCCATCCTAATTTCTCTTTCGCCTTTTGTGAAGAAGCAACTAGACGTGCAGGATCTCCCGTTCTTCTTGGTGCTACTTCTGCTGGGATTTCATGATTCGTAACTTCACGAACAGCTTCAACAATTTCCTTTACACTAAAGCCATTACCATTTCCTAAGTTATAGAAATCACTTTCCCCGCCGTTTTGTAAATCTTTCAGACCAAGGAAATGGGCTGCTACTAAATCTTCCACATGAATATAATCGCGAATACAAGTACCATCTGGTGTATTATAATCATCACCAAACATCATAATCCTCTCACGTTGACCTAATGCCACTTGTAAAACAAGGGGAATTAAATGTGTCTCTGGACGGTGATCTTCCCCAATAATACCACTTGGGGTTGCACCAGCCACATTAAAATATCTAAAAATCTTATATCTCAAATTAGAAGCTTGGCTATACCAATGAAGCATCTTCTCAATTGCTAGCTTCGTCTCTCCGTATGTATTCGTCGGATTCGTCATCGTTTTCTCAGTAATAAGATCTACATCTACTTCACCATAAGTCGCCGCAGTAGAAGAGAGAATAAACTTATCTACTTTAAACTCATCCATTACTTCTAGCAAGCAAAGTGCACCATAAACATTGTTATTATAATATTGAAGAGGCTTCTCCATACTAACTCCCACTAAGGAATCTGCTGCAAAATGCATAACCGCCTCGATACTTTCTTGTTTAAAAACATCTCTTAAAAATGCTTTATCACGAAGGTCACCATTATAAAATTTTGCACCTTCCTTAATTGCATCTTCATGACCAGTTTGTAAGTTATCTACTACTACCACAGATAGGCCTTCATCTATTAATTTTTTTACAGCGTGAGAACCGATGTAACCAGCTCCACCGCAGATTAAAATTGAATTCATCTTTCTTCCTCCTACATATTATCTCCCTAATATAAAGGGTATGCGATTAATCGCATACCTTTTACATAAACAAATTACTTAGCTACAAAATAATTTGTCACATATTGCGCCCAAACGTCATATCCTTTAGCATTTGGGAAACTGAATTCCTCTTGTAAATACGGTAAAATCTCTTTCGTAGTTGCATTTGGCCATGCTTCCCAATGGTCAACATATGCATAACCATTTTGCTTTAATGCTTGAACTGCTTTCGGATAATTTTCCGCACCATATACTGGGTTTGGTGGTTGAATCATAATCGTAGCATCTTTCGCACTGCTCGAAAGTTCTCCAACAAACTTTTGCGTATTAACAACAGAGTTTCCATTACCCCTTTTATTATTGTCTGTAATGAACGGTGCTTCAAATAAAATAACATCTGGTTTTGCTTTCCCAATATCTTGAGCACGTTTATTTGCAATTAGCTCCTCGGTGCTTTCATTCTTATATTCCTTAACCGTCACATTCCATAAACCTTTACCGTAACTTGCATCCAAGTTAGATACAAACTTAGATAACCAAGCGTCTTTTGCAGGTGAAGAAGCCTCATCACCAACAATAACAAGATTCACTGCCTTTTTATCTTCAGCAGCTTTCTTTAACTTCTCTTTCACTGCATCTGGTAAATTCTTTGCGTATGCTTCATTAAAAGATACCTTTGCATCTTGTTTCTCTTCTTTGTTCGTCTTATTGTTCTCTACTTTAGTCTTTGTCGTTTTTACCTCATTTGTTTGTGCTGTTGCATTCGCAACTTTCTTACTCCAGTGTATCTTATCATTTACAATAGCAGCTACAAACAATACTAACATAACAAGGACCGTTATTGCTTTCTTGCTCATCGATTCACTTCGTCTAATAGTCTTACATCATATAATACTAATATAAAAATAAACCCAACTCTTTCCAAAAGAGTTGGGTTTATCCGTATTATTACTTATTTTAGCTCAAGATTTGCTTTTAATTTATTTGTTAAATCTTGCTTCGCTGCGTCTGGAACATAGTAATACCAAATACCGTCAGCTGCTTTATGTCCGTCACCTGGGATTTGAATATCTTCACTATTTTGCAAGCAATTCTTATAATTCTTTTGCATATCAAACATTTGATCCTGTGTTAAGTTTGTTTTCACGTTCTTTTGGATTGCTGTAAGTACATCTCCATAATTTGCTAAAGAAGATAAGTTCGCACCTTTTTTAATAACTGCTTGCATCACTTGGCGTTGACGCATTTGACGACCGAAGTCACCACGTGGATCTTCTTTACGCATACGAGTATACGCTAAAGCTTGATCACCTGTTAAATGAATATTCCCTTTTTGGAAGTGCTTTCCTTCAAGAGAGAATTCTAAATCATTATTTACATCAACACCGCCCACAGCATCAACAATATCCTTAAATCCTTCCATATTAACTTCTATGTAGTAATTGATAGGCACACCTAAGAATTTTTCGACCGTTGCGACAGACATATCTACTCCACCAAACGCATAAGCGTGGTTAATTTTATCACTTTTTCCTTTACCGACAATTTCCGTATACGTATCACGAGGGATACTTAACGTCTTCATAGAATTGTTCTTCGGGTTTAAAGTAATAACCATTAAAGAGTCAGAACGTCCTTTATCTTCACCGCGTTCATCTGCACCTAGTAATAGGATTGAAACAGGTTCAGATTTATTGATTTTTTCTTCTTGTTTATTATTTTGATCACGCTTTAAAGGTTTATGAACTTCATCTAATGTTTTTGAAACAGAAGAATATATATTATAAGCGTAGACTCCTCCACCTATAATTAATACTCCTATGATTCCTAATATCCATAGTAGGATTTTCTTTTTCATTATTATAGACCTCTTCTTTCCATCATTCTGAATAAATATCCAGATAATAAAAGTATCCATTTAGTCTCTTATACTAAGAATGACATTCTATAGCCAGTATATCAAAGTATATTCTATCTTAAGTAACCTAAACCGTTGATGGATTTTTCTTTCCCAAAAGCATAATCAATATTATTTCACTTTATAATACTCTACATACCAATTGGCGAACTCCTGTAAGCCTTTTTCTATAGAAGTTTCAGGTTTAAAATCTACAGCCTTCTGTAATAAATCAGTTGATGCGTAAGTAGCTGGTACATCTCCTGGTTTGATAGGCTCAAATACCTTTTCAAATGCAACTTCTCTTCCTAAAGCTTTACCTAGTGCTTTCTCTAATGTTTCGATAAACACCATTAGTTTTTCAGGATTATTATTTCCAATATTGAATACTTTATGTTCAACATCACCTTTAGGTGGATTACTCAAAAGACGTTGGATTCCTTCAATGATATCATCTATATAAGTAAAATCACGATATAGGTCATTTTCAAAATCACCGTTATTAAATATTTTGATTGAATCACCAGCAAAATACTTATCAGTAAAACCAAAGTAAGCCATATCTGGACGTCCCATTGGACCATACACCGTAAAGAAGCGAAGCCCAGTAGCAGGAATCTTATACAAATGACTATACGTATGGGCCATTAGTTCATTTGATTTCTTAGTAGATGCGTAAAGTGATACTGGGTTATCTACAAAATCTGTTTCCTCAAAAGGAACCTTTTTATTTGCTCCATACACAGAACTAGATGATGCATATACAAGATGATCAACTAGGTAATGTCTACATGCTTCGAGAACATTATAAAAACCAATAATATTACTTTGAATATATACATCTGGATTTTCAATTGAATATCTCACACCAGCTTGTGCAGCTAAATTCACTACAATATTTGGCTTGTACTCTTCAAAGATCTTAGTAATCATATCCTTATCAGAAATATCCCCTTTAATGAAGGTAAATTTCTCATATGGCTTAAGTTGCTCCAAACGAGCATATTTAAGATTCACATCATAATAATCATTTATATTATCAACACCTATTACTTTGCAATCTTGCTCTAGTAATTTTTTAGATAAGAAGTATCCTACAAAACCAGCGGCTCCAGTAATAAGGTATATTTTATTTTTATCTAGAGGCTTGTAAATCACTGTTATTCAACTCCTTCATGCGATCTCTACTTGTTGATTTTCTACCAATAGAATGATATTCTATGCCTGCTTCCTGCATTGCTTGCACATCATAAATGTTTCTACCATCATAAATTAGAGGTGTTCGCATTAATGTTTTATAAATTTCTGGAGTTAATGCCTTCACTTCTTCCCATTCTGTGAAAATAAAGCAGACGTTTGCACCTTCTAAAGCTTGTTCAATATCCGTAGCGTATGTGATATTACCGTTCTTATTTTTCCCCTCTGGATACACTTTAGCAAAGTTATTCGCACCTACTGGATCAAATGCATAAATATCTGCGCCTTGCTCTAACAGTAGAGGAATATTTTCAAGAGATGCAGCTTCTCTTAAGTCATCTGTACCTGGTTTAAATGTCAACCCTAACACCGCTACTTTAAGACCGTTAAAAGTAATTAACCTTTGGCTCGCCTTTTTGTATAATAAAGTCTTTTGATCATTATTTACATCGATAGCGGCTTTTACCGTTTTTAATTCGTAACCATTTTGTCTCGCTAAATACTCTAATGCTTTAGTATCTTTAGGGAAGCATGATCCGCCAAATCCAATACCTGCATTTAAGAACTTACTTCCAATACGCTCATCAAAGCTCATACCTTTTGCAACATCTTGAATATCTGCCCCGACCAACTCACAAAGATTTGCAATATCATTCATGTAAGAAATTTTAAGAGCAAGAAAATCATTAGAGGCATACTTAATCATTTCAGCTGATCTTCTATTCACTGAAACGATGGGTAAGTGAAACGGCTTATAAATATTCATTAATACTTCCTCAGCCCATTTACTTTCTGTACCAATAATTATTCTCTCTGCATATAACGTATCGTGAACAGCCGAACCTTGAGCTAAAAACTCTGGGTTGGATGCTACTTCTACTTTTACATCATTAACTAAAAAGTCCTGAATAAACTGTTCAACTTTATCATTTGTCCCAATTGGAACAGTTGATTTTACAACAACAAGACAATCTTTTTCTACACTTTCAGCAATTTGTTTTGCAACAGTTGCAATATATGAAAGGTTTGCAGAACCATCTGCTTGTTCTGGAGTCCCTACCCCAATAAAAATTGCATCAGCATCTTTGTACGCTGACTGGTAATCTGTTGTATAATTAATTCTCCCAGCTGCATAATTTTTCTGCATTAGCTCCTCTAAATCAGCTTCATAAATTGGTGAAACTCCAGATTTCATTAATTCTACTTTTTTTTCATCGATATCAACGCAAGTTACTTGATGTCCGACTTCTGCAAAACATACACCTGCTACTAGACCAACATATCCTGTTCCTGCTACCGCTATTTTAAACATACTCGATACTCCTTCTACTTTTTTTAATGCTCGAATCGTAAAATATAACTTTTTATATCATATACACATAAAAACAAATAGTTTATATACCCAGAACCAATTAACATGATTTTCATTTTCAGCATATTCTCAACTTCTAAGTCCCTAAAGTTTCTATTAAACAACATTCTATTCTAAAAATCGCAAAGTATATTTTATAAAAACTACGTCCTTCTATGATTTAAGCTTAAACATCTTTAATATATACATCATATCTTTTTTCATGTTCGGAAGTATATAAAGCAGGCCAAAATAGAACACTATACAAATAAAAATCGTTATAACATCCCATGTTATACCATCGTTTAATAGTTGAAGTACATACCCTAGCAGACCCATGATTATCGCTGAGGTTAAAGTAGGTAAGACATTATTTATCATTCTCATTACCGGAAAACCTACAAAAAACTTCAGCACTAAGAAATGTACTGCAATTGCCTCTATTCTAATTAATGATCTAGCATACACAAATGCCCAAAATCCATATTTTCCACTTATAATACATACTGGAACGAGTACTATTAAATGAAAAATTTGAGCTAAAAATGATAATTTAGGCCTTCCTTTCGCTCTATATATTTCACTGCAATAATGTCCAAGCACTATTTGTATTGCACTTGTTAATGCCCAAATAGCAATTATTTTACTAGCATCAATCCATTGATTTCCTAAAAGGATTTTTACTGCTAAATCACTAAATAGATATACACCTATCCCTAAAGGAAAAACTAAAATTGAAATCGCTCGCTGCATCTTAAAAAATGTTCGATTAAATCTATCGTTATCATCCTGTAAGCGCGATAAAGTAGAAAAAAGTATAGGAGTAGTAGCAGATGTAATTACAGCCAGAAAAGCACTAACCATCGTTGTAGACGTTTTATATAGACCAAGTAAATATTCATTAAATAAACTTCCTACTATAAATGCATCTATCCAGATTGTAAGCCAAATTGAAATAGCTTCTATTAACGACCAAATACTAAAAGACAGCATGACTTTTAATACTTTAATGTCGTAAAAAAGCTGCGGCCTCCATTTTGATTTAATATTCAATATAAGCGCATTTACAATTTGACCACAAATTGTTCCAATAATTAGTGACCAGTAACTCATTCCAATTAAAGCAAGTGGGATAGTAACAACAAAAGGAACACTAACTGACATCAAACGTACATAAAATAAGGTCTTAAAATCAAATTCACGTCTAAATAAAGCCATCTGTATACTAGAAAATGAAGATATCGGCAACTGAACGCATGCAATAGCTATTACCAGTCCTAATCCAGGGTTTCCAACTAAAATTGCAATTTGATCTGAAGAAATTCCAATTATGCCCCAAAGAATAAGCGATATTCCAAAATTTGTCCAAAATGCCACGTTAGCACTTTTGTATTTTTCCTTATCGTTCTTGAATTCATATTGGACTAGATATTTTTGAAAACCCGCATCAGTAAACATATCTGCAAAACTTATAATCATAGTGATAGTTGCTATAACACCAAAAGCTTCTGGAGAAAGAATTCTAGCCAAAATTAAATTAGTAACAGGAATAACTATTTTAGCAGCTATTTCAGTAATAGATGCCCATCGAGTCGCTTTTAAAACCTTACCTCTTAGATTCTCTTGCTCCATCTTATGACTCCTTTTTATCTCAAAAAAATTACTTTGAACGAACTAATATCATTATGTTCTATGGAATTTTATATATTTATTGTTTTTTAACCATTCTTTATTTATCAGTCGGCAATTGCAACCAACTGCCCATCTTATAACCAAATTCCTCGGGTTCAAACTTTTCGTATCCACTACCATGATAGAAAGTCATTTCGCCAAAATATATCTTATCTTTAATAGAATAAAAATCCACTCTAACATGATAGTATTCTTTTGATAACATTCTAGCTAATTGAAGCATTTCTTCTAATTTCTCTGGTTTTTCAATTAACCTTGCAGGATCTGTTGGATGTTTAATAGATGATGATACGTAATTCCAATCAACATCATATAAATTTCTTTTATGACCCTCGAAGCGATTATAATCTACCTGTATTATTTTGGGTTCTCCTAAAAAACAAAATATTTTATAGTCCTTTAATTCGATTCCCGATTCATCTACCATAAACTTTTCACAAATAATGCGAGGCTTTACATTCTTATACGGCCATTCTCTACCATGATAATAAAAGTTTCTTTTTAAGCTTCTGTTAATTTTCTTTTTGGCCCTTTTTAAGTTTAAAGCACCCTTATCTTCACACACAATTAACCCACCCGAATCATGCGTACACTTTAGTACAAATTGATCAGGTAACAGATTAAAATCAATGTCCTCAAACTTATCCCACTCTCCTAATAATGGAATAAGGTACTCCTTTCCTATAGTTTTCTCTATATATTTTCTGACTTCCAACTTATCCACAAGTTGTGTATATTCTGGATTCCTATCATAAAGTTTTAACCATTGCAATTTTTCATTAAATGTCATTGGTTTTTTTAAATCTAATTTTTTTCCCGTTCTTAGCCAAAATTTAGTCTCCAAAAATTTATCATCCGGGTAATTATTGAACATTTTTAAGTTCATTAAACGGGAAATAATCATTTGGGGATTTTTCGCTATTTTACATATCTTTTTAAATGCCATTACCATTCATTCCTTACATTAGATTCTCTTCTTTTTAAATTATTTGTGGTATCCTTTAGAATTATATTTCTTTATACTTGCATACGCTATATATACCACTGGCATGTATATAGCTAACCTAAAGGACAACATATTTAATATGATTGTTGAATTTAAGATCATACCTTGTGCCAAATAAAATGAAACAATTGAAGCTATGAAAACTATTTCTATCTTCTTACTTTTAGAATATAATGAATCAAAAAATATGCCTAACCTGACTGTCATTACTGATATAATAGGGGCTAAAATCAAGCCGAATAACATATATCCTTCTCCAATCATTGGCAAAATTTGATCTCCTCTCCATCCATTTAAGCCCATAGACATTCTTGTATCAAACAAATCAGCAACTGTAGAAAAATCAATGTTCTTTACAACAGCTCCAATTCCAAATAGCGGTCTGAGGAATCCAAATAAGTATGTCTTTATATCCAGTGCACTAGGAAAATAATTTACTGCTTCAATTGCAATTGCAACATTATATTGACCAAGAAAATATGTCTGTAAAAAATCCAAATCAAAATATTCGACAAAAAAGCCATTTACCGAATCATGTAACCCACGAGATACAGTTGTAATGACAACAAGCATAACTCCAATAGAAGTAATAGCAAAAATAGTAGTTCTTTTATATTTAGGGAATAAATTCCACAAGAATAACAAAATAGCAAAAGTATCAGCGAGCAATTTTTTCCTATTAGTTCCTATTCTAATACTAATAACAACCATAGATATTACTAAAATAAACAGATAAGAAAACAGGCTATTTTTTGAAAAGCCACCTTTGAATTTCCTTTGTAAAAATATAACAAATGCAAAAAGGATAAAATATTTCGCATTAATCAAGCATTCTCTAATTCCTAAAATAATTGGTGAGCCGATCTCATCATTTAATGCTCTATTAATCTCTCCAAAGAAACTTAGCCCCTGTCGAGCTTGTGGAAATAAAACAATTAATATAACCGATACTAAGGCAAAGATTAAATAAATTAATGGATTAGCCTGTGATTCAAGAACTTTTTTCTGTTTCTTATAATTATCCGGTATTGTTTTTTTGGACCAATAGAAAATTAATATTGAGGTTATTAATAGCTCCCAACACATCAGTATACCTGCCAAATTCAGACTTTCTGAAGATGGCGGTACTTTTGATAGTCCCCAATATGTTCCATTTAAAATTGTTACTATGGACAAAACGACATACCTTATAAATGCAACACCTGAAAATAACACTATAAAAGGTGTTCTTTTTTTTATAAGCGGTTCCCATAAAAACAAATAAAAACATAACAGGAAAACTAATGGTAATAGGACGGTAATCCGATATCCATCTTCTAATGAATCAAAATTGATAAACGGGATAAAAATCAGATACACTGTCACACTAATTATTGCACAGATATACTTTATAATTTTATTTCGATTCAAATATCAATTCCCTCACATTCTTTCTCATTTTCCTAAAAACGATATGAGCCATCTTTAAATTCTTTAAAAAACTTACCTCTTCTTTCTTCTATATTTTTCTTATCATATTTTTTGGACTCAATATAATTACGCATTGCTTGTTTTCTCATTATTTTTTTATCAAATTTTTTCAAAATCATACAAATTTCTTGGATGTTCTTTCTCGAGTTACAAAAAATAAAATCTGATTCTATCAGCTCAGGTATCCCAGCTGTTTTAGCTCCAAAAGCAGGTAATCCTCTGCTCATTGCCTCAATTAATGCCCTTGGTAGCCCTTCTTGTCTACTGGGTTGTACATATATATCAATAGCCTTTAGCCATTTAAAAACTCTATCGTGTGGCATAGGACCTAGAAATCTCACCTGATCGATGACATCGTATTTTTGAGCCATAGTTTTTAGGTAACTCTGGTCCCCTCCACCTACCAGTTGATATTCAAAATTACTTATACCCTGCTTTTTCAATTTACCTAGGGCTTCAATTACATACTGTTGTCCTTTATATCTAACATCAACAGCTGCAGTAGTACCCAAAATTATTTTATCTTCGTTGTTAATTTTTTCAATTTTATCCAATCTCTCTTTAAGGATTTCATCATCAAATTCCTTAAGAGCCACATTAGAGCAATTTGCACTTTTCCCCTTAGTTGGATACCTCTTTTGTAAAAATTCATTAGTTACATAAATTGCATGACTAGCAGATTTAACGCGCTTTTTTGTAGCATAATACATAAATGGCGCTACTAGTTTCCCTTTTAAACTATGATTCCAGAAAGCATCCCACGGACATGCAACCACTTCAATCAAATATGGTTTTTGAAGTTTTCTTGCAATATCAACAGCAATAGACCCAATAATGCTAGGCAGACGAACAACTACATAATCTGACTTTATAATCTCTCCCTCTATAATTTTCTCAGCCATTTTTTTGCCCGATAACATTCCTTTTGAACTAGATAAATTAGGACATTCCACAACCTCAAAAGGTGATACTGTAATTTTCGATAGATTTTTCTCCGCTTCGCTTTTAGGTGTTTCATTTACTCTAATTACTACAGCAAGCTCATCAGCTATTGTGTAGTAACGCCTAAAAGTTTCATCATTATGTGCTACTCCATAATAGTTATTATATTCATCTATTCTTAATGGTCCATCATGACAAAAAAGTACTCTCATAATTGTAATTACCTCATCTCATTTTTCGTGGTTCGGGCAAAATGAATTCCTCACCTAATTTTAAATCAAATTTGTCAGGAGTAAATTGAACATACCCAGTCCAAGGATAAAATGTTAATTCACCAAAATACACCTTGTTATTAACCCAATACAAATCTACCCGAACAAACGGAAAATCCGCTGCAAGAATATTAGCAACCCTTAGCATTTCTTCAAGTCCATCTGGCTTAGAAACATTATCACCAAAATTTGGATAGTCCGTACTAACATCAATAAAACTCCAATTTTCATCGTAAATATTCCTCTTATGGTCTACATGCCTGTCGACATCCAATATAATGTACCGTACTCTTCCATTAAAACAAATAAACTTATAGTCATTAATTCCATCAAATGAATTTGTATCATCTTCTAAGTATTGCTCTACTATTATTTTTGGCACAATATCTTTATACGACCACTCGCGACCGACCGAATAGTTATCCCTTTTCATCCAGTCCTGTAAAGATGTTTTGATTTCATCCAATTTTAATTGTGACTTATCCTTACATAAAATATTTGTACCACTACCATTTGTTGTCTTCATAACAAACTTCTTCGGTAACAAGTCTAAATTTAGTTGATCCACATTATCATAAACCGCGTGTAATTTATTTAATATATGTCCTAGATTTTTGGACTTAATATACTCATGCACCTCATATTTATCTGCACATTGGGTCATAATAGGCGTTCTATAGTACATCTTGTACCACTGTAACTTTTCTGTCCAACGTTGCGGATTTTTCAAGTTTAACTTCCTACCCATTTTTATTCTATACTGTAACTTAAGCATCCATGAATCTGGAATAAATTTCATAAAATGCAATATTTTAAAACGCATTTCTTTATTTTTAATAAATTTTCTATAATCCACTCTTTGTCACCCCAAAATCTTCCCTATTTCTTCTATATAAGAATTTACTACTATCTCCCTATCAAATTCATTCGCAGCCCTATTCCTTCCTATTATCCCCATTTTTCTTTTAGATTCATAATCAAGCCTTAAGAATCTCTCAATTTTCTCTATCAAATCTTGACTATTCCGTTGCTCCACAATATAACCATTTTCTCCGTGATCAACTATCTCTCTACACCCACTTCTATTAGTTGTAATTATCGGTCTACCGCAAGCAGCGCTTTCTAATAAAACATTTGACATCCCTTCAGGATAATAAGTGGGGTGAATTGTACAATGTGAAATCTTATGGAATTCCTTAACCTCGCTTTGCATACCATGATATTCAATAACACCATTTTCCTGCATTTCTTTAAGAGTGCTTTCATAAGCCTCTTCACAAAAACCTAAAATATGAAATTTTGTATTCGAATATTTTTCTCTAATAAATTTTGCCGCATCTAAATATTGATCAATACCTTTTTCTTTCATTACACGAGCAATAAACAAAAAATTTACTGTTGTATCGGCTGGATAATCTAACAAGCGATATTGCTCAAGATTAACACCAGATCCTGGTATTAACCTATGGTCATTGCTAACAATTTTTTTCTTCACAAAGAATTCTCTATTCTCTTCATTTTGAAAGAATACACAACTCGCTTCTTTTAATGCTAACTTGTATAGAAATACAGTAATTTTTTGTAATAAACCACCATTTTCAACTGCGCTTCCTAAACCAGTTATATTTGATATATATGGGACACCACTCACCTTACACGCCAGACCACCATAAATATTTGGCTTTATCGTGTATGTTAATACTAAATCCGGTTTAACTTCTCCAATAATCTTCTTGTAATTTATCAATAATTTTAAATCTGTTATTGGATTGGTACCCCTTCTACTAATTGGTGTCTCAATAAAATTACATCCTAATTCTTTTAGATAAGGTATAAATTCACCATTAGGAAGTGATATATAAACTTTATAATCTCTTACCAATTCTTGTATTAATTCTTTTCTAAATTTATATAACCCTACATCATTATTTGCTAATATTAAAACCTTTTTCATCCTGCAATCTCCTAGCTGGAACCCCAACGTACGTCCCTAATTCCGTTATATCCTTAATAACAACCACATCCGCACCAATTTTACAATTACCAGCAATATTAACATTATTACTTATTACGCTACCAATACCTAACCAAGTACTTCGTCCAACTTTAACTGTTCCTACTAAATTTGCACCCGGTGATATATGAACATAATCCTCAATTATATTGTCATGATCTATTGTAGAAGCAGTATTAATAATGCACCCTTTACCAATTTTAGTACAACAATTAATGACTGTTCCTGCCATAACTACAGTTCCCGCTTTTAGATAAACCTCTTCTCCAATAATTGCACTTGGATAAATTAAGACTGGCATACTTGCGCCTTGCTCCTCAAGTTGGTCCTGGACTTTTTCACGTATAACATTATTACCAATACCAACAAAAAGATCATAATCCTTGATGTACTTTGAAACACTTGTTGATTTATCAATTATTTCTATTCCCATTGAAGTTTTTACATCACCATCAAAAAAGTAATATATTCCTATTTATTCATTTTTAATGCAATATCCACTATCATCTTTCCGTGTCCACCAGCACCTATTACGAGAAGTTTTTTTCATAACTCCATGTTTCCTTTTCTGCTTCCTTTAAATGGATCCATAGTAGCGGCAGTTTCTGAATTAATCCCTTCTCTAATAAAGACTTTCTTAATCGTTAAAAGAATGATTTTCCAATCTGTAATAAAACTTACATTCTCAACATACTCTACATCATAATTAAACTTTTCTTCCCAACTAATAGCATTCCTACCATTAACTTGTGCTAAACCCGATAATCCTGGTCTAACTTCATGACGTCGTTTTTGGTGTTCATTATATAATGGTAAATACTGAACTAATAAAGGTCTAGGCCCTATAATTGACATATCCCCTTTAAAAATATTAAACAGACCTGGCAACTCATCAAGTGATGTTGAGCGTAAAAATTTACCGAACTTAGTAAGCCTTACACTATCAGGTAACAGCTCACCATTTTTATTTTTTTCATCTGTCATGGTTCTAAATTTATACATTTTAAAAATAGTTCCATTTAATCCTGGTCGCTCTTGTTTAAATAATACTGGACTACCTAATTTTGTTTTTACAAGAAAAGCAACTATAAGGAATACTGGACTAAGCACTATAATAGCAATTAAAGACAGGATAAAATCCATTGGTCTTTTCATAAACCTTCTATAGATGCCATCTTTAGAACTCCTCATTATGCTAACCACAACCCTTTAATAATTTTCACGACTCTATCTAAATCTTCATCTGTCATTTTCGTATCACTTGGTAAGCAAACACCATTCTCAAATAGCTTCTCTGATACATCTGTCCCAACAAAATCATATTTTTCAAAGAATGGCTGTAAATGCATTGGCTTCCACACTGGTCTAGATTCAATATTTTCTTTTTCAAGAGCTTCCATCACATCAATCGGTCGAATCTTGCCGTTCAAAGTCATAGAACTTAACCAATAGTTTGGTTCATTCCATTCATTGCTAGGCATAAACTCAATACCTTCAAGATTTCCTAATTCTCTCTTATAAAACTCGAATATGTATCTTTTCTTCTGAACTCTTTGATCTAATACTTTAAGCTGTCCTCTACCGATTCCGGCAACTACATTACTCATACGATAGTTAAAACCTAATTCACTATGTTGATAATGTCTTGCTTGATCTCTACTTTGAGTAGCCCAAAATCTTGCTTTTGAAATTCTTTCCTCATCATTAGAAACGAGCATTCCACCACCAGAAGTAGTGATAATCTTATTTCCATTAAAAGAGAAAATACCATAATCGCCAAAGCTTCCCGTATGTTTACCTTTATAGTATGTTCCTAAAGACTCCGCAGCATCTTCAATTAAAGTAACGCCATACTTTTTACAAAGTTCAACAATCTTATCCATATCTGCGGAAAGCCCATAAAGGTGAACTACTATAACTGCCTTTACATTTGGATATTTTTTAAAAGCCTCTTCTAATGCTTTAGGGCACATATTCCAAGTTTCATAATCGCTATCTATAAAAACAGGAATAGCATTTTGATAAATAATAGGATTTGCAGTAGCTGAGAATGTAAGTGTTTGACAAAAAACAACATCCCCCTCCCCTACTCCCGCTGCTTTTAATGCCATATGAATTGCAGCTGTTCCAGAAGATAGCGCTGCCGCTGCCTTAGATCCCACTTTCATAGCTAATTCTTTTTCGAATCCATTCACATTTTCCCCAAGTGGTGCAATCCAATTTGTATCGAAAGCTTCCTTAACATAATGCATTTCATAACCTTCATCACTCATATGTGGTGATGAAAGAAATATTCTGTTTCCCATTTAAAAAACTTCCTTCCCTTAAATTAATGTTTAAAATTAACTTTATTATTGGCAATTTCTAATAATCGTTCTCTTATTTCCTCTTTACTGATTTCTTCAAAATCATTCATAAACTGTCTTAAAACCTCTTGATCCATTAAAACAGCTTTTCCTATATGAATCTTAGGGAATATTTGCTCCGGATGAATTTCACCTTCATTTAATAGCTCTTCATACATTTTTTCACCTGGTCTTAATCCAGTAAATTCAATTCCAATTTCCTCAATTGAATACCCTGAAAGAGTAATTAAATTTTTAGCTAAATCAACAATCTTTACTGGGTCTCCCATATCTAGTACGAACAATTCTCCACCTCTAGCTAGTGTTCCAGCCTGAATAACTAATCTTGAAGCTTCCGGTATTGTCATAAAGTAACGAATCATATCAGGGTGAGTAACTGTTACAGGTCCACCTTTTTGAATTTGTTTCTTGAATAATGGGATTACACTTCCTCTACTTCCAAGAACATTACCGAATCTAACTGCAACAAAACGTGTACCAGTACTAATGGATGCCATATGTTGGACAATCATTTCCGCAAATCGTTTTGTAGCTCCCATTACATTCGTCGGATTTACCGCTTTATCTGTAGAAACCATTACGAACGTATTTACTTTAAATGTATCAGCCGCTTCTGCAACATTTTTCGTACCAAAAATATTATTTTTTACAGCCTCTTCAGGATTACGTTCCATTAAAGGTACATGCTTATGTGCAGCTGCATGATATACGATATATGGTTGATGTTTGTTCATTATTTCAAAGATTTTATGTCGATCTTGAATATCAGCAATTTCTGTCGTAATTTCCACTGCATCTTTATAAGTAACTCGCATTTCCATTTCAATAGTATAAATGCTATTTTCACCATGTCCTAAAAGAACAATTTTTGCAGGATTATACTTCATCACTTGACGACAAATTTCTGATCCAATTGATCCGCCCGCACCCGTTACTAAAATCGTTTTACCTGCAATCTTTTCCCCGATGCCCGCGTCATCTAATTGAATTGGCTCCCTACCTAATAAATCTTCCACTTGTACATCTCGAAATTCATTAACAGAAACTTTGCCATCTAAAAGATCTTCAAGCATTGGTACAATTTGCGTTTTTGCTTTCGTTTTTGTACACTTCTCAAAAATTTCGTTTATTTGATTTCTATTTAAAGATGGAATAGCAATAATGATATACTCTATATCATTATCTTCCACAATCTCTTGAATATGATTTGTTGTACCAACAACCGGCACATTATAAATCTCCAATTTTTGTTTATTTCTATCATCATCAACAAACGCAATTGGATATAGATCCGCTTCTTTATTATGTTGCAATTGTCTTACTACCATAGTTCCCGCTGAACCAGCACCGATAATCAATGTTCGTTTTTTATCTGTAGCTTTCGTAATATATGTATCGCGAAACATACGCCATACAAAGCGAGAACCACCAATTAATAATAAATGTAACATCCATGCGATTGCTAAAATTCGAACATAAATATCATGATTTATAATTTGTTGAACAATTGCTGTTACAATAATAGAAAGTGTAATTGCTTTAAATATTTGTATTAATTCTCCAACACTTGCATATTCCCACGCCTTGTTATAAAGCTTATAAATAGCCGCAAAAATATGATGACTACACAATAATGTAATAGAGCTAATAATTACTGTCGCAGGGATTTTGTTTAATACGTTCGGATGTATGAACCAATAACTTAAATATACGGCGGTTAATACAATAAATGAATCTAATAAAATTAATAATGAGAGCCGTTTTCGATAACTCAATATACCTGTTCCCTTCTTTATATAATTCGCATCTTATTGATAATAAAAAAGGACATTCTCTTATGAATGTACCTCTTCTTTTTTTACAAGTTCTTTTATATACTTCATCAAGTCTAATTTCAATTCTTCGTTTTGAAGTGCCATCTCAATCGTTGTTTTAATAAATCCGAATTTTTCCCCAACATCATATCTAGTACCTTCAAAATCATATGCAAACACATGTTGAATTTCATTTAAACGTTGAATCGCATCTGTTAATTGAATTTCTCCACCTGCACCTGTTTGTTGGTCTTCAAGGAACATGAAGATTTCTGGTGTTAATACGTAACGCCCCATAATTGCTAAATTAGATGGTGCTGTTCCCTGTGCTGGTTTTTCAACAAATCGGCGCACCTGATATTGACGACCATTTTGCGTGATTGGATCAATAATTCCATAACGATGCGTTTCATTTTCCGGTACTGTTTGCACACCAATTACAGACGAATGTGTTGCCTCGTACTCATTCATCAACTGACGTAAACATGGCGTATCAGCTTGTACGATATCATCACCAAGTAATACTGCAAATGGCTCATTCCCAATAAATTTACGAGCACGCCATACTGCGTGACCTAATCCTTTTGGTTCTTTTTGTCTTATGTAATGAATATTAATCTTTGAAGATGCTTGTACTTTTTCAAGCATTTCATATTTACCTTTTTCTAAAAGGTTTTGTTCCAGTTCAAAAGAATGATCAAAATGATCTTCAATTGCACGTTTTCCTTTTCCAGTTACAATAATAATATCTTCAATGCCAGATTCAATTGCTTCTTCTACAATGTACTGAATCGTCGGTTTATCAACGATAGGTAACATCTCTTTCGGCATCGCTTTCGTCGCTGGTAAAAATCTTGTTCCCAGTCCAGCAGCTGGAATAATTGCCTTCCTTACTTTTTTCAAATCAGTACCCCCAAATTTATATATATATATATATATAATAATAATAAAAAAACCTACCTATAGAGTCATATTTATAACTCCATAGGTAGAGTTTCTATCATAAATAAATTATGGGCATCTAACCCAGCCTCACACCATGCTTTTGACAACAAACGCGTCTAAGGTAGAAATTTACTCTACCCACAGCACGACCGAGTGCCCCCATTGATAACGGTTAGGAGGCATCACCAAGTGGTTTTCTCTTTAAAAGAGACCGAATATTTTTCTTTGTCTTATTTTCTCGGGCTCTTCTCGATAAATCATTTTTCCACTTATTAGTTCATATGTATTTTCCTTGAAGTCGTACAATGTAGAACTCCCAAATGTTTTCTCTACAGTTTCATACGCAGCTTGCAAGTGAAAGGAGCGCGTTGTTGTGTTATGAGCATCTGATGATATGACATGTGTTAAATGATGCTCAATAAGTTGCAATGAAAACTTCTTGATTTTCTTTCCGAACTTTCCTGTGACGCTTCCTGCGGTAATTTGTGTTAGTGCCCCTTGATTGACGAGCTTATACAACACATCGGGGCGTTCAATAATTTCCATATTCCGTTCTGGATGAACAATAACCGGCGTGATCCCTTTCACACGTAATTCATATAACATTTTTTCTGCATAGCGCGGGACATGGTTTGTTGGAAATTCAATTAATATATATTTATCCGTACGATTCAATGTAACAATACGCCCCGAATCATAGTCTTCTAATAACTCTCCGTACAACCTGATTTCTTGACCAGGTAAAATGGTTAAATTGATATCCTCTTCTTTTAATCTTTCATTTAACTGCTTTACCTGATGAAGAATGCTTTCTGCTAGATTCATATAAACCCCATTTTGGTGATGAGGAGTAGCAACGATTGTATGAATTCCTTCTTCGCATGCTGCCTTTGCCATTGCAATGCTGTCTTCGATTGATTGTGCTCCATCATCGACATTAGGCAAGATATGACAATGTAAATCAATCATTCTATTTCATCCTCTCTCAACGTATTCTTCACATACTGAATATAAGAAGAAAAGATGAATGTTCACCTTTCCTTCTTTTGTATTTAGTTAGAACCGTAATAGTAATATTCGGATCCATTTTGTTCTTTATCGTTTAAGATAACGCCAAGTAATGTACCTTTTGCGCTATCTAATGATTGTTTTGCTTTAAGTGCCGCCTCTTTTTCTGTTACACCACTTCGAATAACAAGTACAGAAGCATCACATTGATTTGCCATAATTTGTGCATCTGTAACTGGTAAGATTGGTGATGTGTCAAAAATGACAAGGTCATACGTGCCAAAAGCTTCTGAAAGTAAATCTTTCATCGAGCTTGCACCCAGTAATTCCGCTGGATTTGGTGGGATTGGACCACATGGTAAAAATGTTAAATTACCGATTTTCGTTTGTGTCACACATGTTTCTAGTGTATTACTACGTGTTAATACACTTGTTAAGCCAAATATATTATCCACTTGCATCATTTGATGTAATGCTGGTTTACGTAAGTCTGCATCGATAAGTAATACTTTCTTACCTTGTTGTGCGAAAACAATTGCAATATTAGCAGCCGTTGTTGTCTTTCCTTCACTTTGATTCGCAGATGTTACGATAAGAGAACGAATCTTCTTATCAACAGATGCAAATTCAATATTTGTTCGTATATTTCGGTATTGCTCTGACACAGATGATTTTGGTTGTTCATATGCAATCAGCTGACGGCGAGCACGTAATATTTTTTTCTTAAGAACCAATTGTATGACCCCCTACTCTCTTCGTTGCTGATAAACTACCGCTCTTTGTGCCAACTTCCTCCATATGAGAAACGACGCCAAGAACTGGTATACCAAGTTGTTTTTCAATATCTTCTTCTTTTTTCATCGTGTTATCTAAGTACTCTAGTAAGAAGGCAATTCCAACAGAAGCCATTAATCCAACAACAAATGCAATTGCTACGTTCAGCATCTTATTTGGTTTAATTGGTGACTGTCCTTCTGTTACTTCTGCTTTTGATAAGATTGTTACGTTATCAACACTCATGATTTTTGCAATTTCACTCTTGAATACTTCCGCTGTTGTGTTTGCGATATCACGAGCTAGCTTTGCATCTTTATCTTGTACAGTAACAGCGATCACTTGTGAATCTTTCTCGTTTGCGACGTTAATTTTGCTATTTAAAGCCCCAGTTGACATGTTAAGCTTTAACTTTTCTTTCACTTGATCTAAAATAACTGGGCTTTTCACAATAACTTTATATGTATTTGTTAATTGAAGACTTGTTTGTACTTCACCAGGTTGAAAAACACCTTCTTGCTTCTTTTGATTAACAAGAATTTGCGTCGAAGTCTGATAAATCGGCGTTATAAAGTAAAAACTTACGATCGCACTTACAAGTGCTGCACCAATCGTAATTACAAGGATCATAACTAATCGTTTCCTTAAAATAGAAAATAACTCTTTCAAACTTATTGTTTCTTCCATGCCTTCCTCCAGCTTTCAATAATTTGTCATAAAAACTTCTAAAAAAAAATAAATTGTTGGATTTTAATCTTACAACAAACATCTGTTATCTAGTCCTAAAGTTGTTTAGTGATAGACAACTATTTAATATATTACAGAACTTATATTAGCATAGCAAGAATGGTTGAGAAAATTGTTGGAGAAATTGACAAATACTATACTACCGAATCTGACGAATTTCGACACAGTTTTTAATGTATAGATTTTCATTTGCTATATACTGTCGATATATGGTTATTATTAGTATTACTAGTGAATATATCATTGATTGATCTGTGCATTTATACTATCCTGTTTATAAAAATATTAACATTGTTGATTTTTATTTTATTTTTTCTTAATCTTTCGATATCTTTTTCAGACTTTAGTTGATAAACTTTTTTTCGAAAGTCCCCAATTTTTTTAATCAAACGTTTGTTTAAAAGTAAGAGAACTTACCTATCGACAAATCCTCTTACCTTTCGTCCATTTCTTCATAATTCGCTTCAATAACAATAAAAAAGATGAATGACCATACTCTCTTCATTCATCTTCCAACGTAAAGTTATGTTAACAAATCTTTATTCTTTCTTATCACCAATTGCAAATGTGATTTCAGCTTCACAAGCGATTTCACCATTTACAGTTGCTACTGCTTTTCCTTTTCCAATCGGTCCACGGACACGTGTCATTTCGACTTCTAGGCGAAGTTGATCACCTGGGCGAACTTGACGTTTGAAGCGGCAGTTATCAATGCCAGCAAAGAATGCAAGGCGACCGCGATTTTCTTCCTTCTTTAGTACCGCAACAGCACCCACCTGCGCTAATGCTTCTACAATTAGAACACCTGGCATCACAGGATAATCTGGAAAGTGTCCATTAAAGTATTCCTCATTTGCCGTTACATTTTTAATCCCAACCGCACGCTTTCCTTCTTCTACTTCTAAAATTTGATCGACTAGTAGAAATGGATAACGATGTGGAATAATTTCTTTAATCTGTTGAATATCTAGCATATCATTCTCTCCTTATATACCAAATTGGTCATACCACCAACGTACTGTCCTTATTATCCCATTCTCCATTGTTTTTGTCACGAAAAACAAGAAATGCTTTCTACCCAAAATATCTATTAGGACTATTCATACAAAAAAGATACACCCTTTTCCCTTCGCTAATCGGCATAACAAAATAATAGCAATTAACACGGAGGTTGGAAAAAGGTGTATATCAAAGTTAGGGAGAGGAAATATACATTATTTCCCTCGTATGTCGTATTCATAGCTCATTATAAAGGACAAAAATAAGAAAGAAAAATTTAATATTTACTCCTTTTTACCATTATCCCCTTAATTTTCTACAAATTTCTACAAATTTCTTCATTTTTCTTATATTATCTTAAATAGCATATCTAGAAATTAAGATTCGTAATCCAGAACACTATGCTTTATAAAAAATAAATCTTCGTGGATTAGCCTTTAATAAAAATCCTATAAAATATCATCACAAAAGATACATTTATATTTTACATAAATATCCAATATTACATGTGGATTCTTTTAAATCTATTTAACAATACATAAGAATAAAGTATAACTAATGAGAAATTGTTTCTTTTCCTTGTTTATCTGTTAAATAAGGCATTCCGGAGTATTTGAGAGAAAAACTCAAATGAAATAAAAAGAAATACTTATATAATATTCTTCACTATCTCTCTTTCATCTCCTCAAATCGTTTCTCTTCTTAATTACTTATATAAAATTAGTAGCAATTCAAAATACCAACAATTCATTATGCACTACCTCTCATTAATCACTGACCATAAAAATGTCTACAAGGTGCCTCAAAATATATTATCACAACTACACTAATAAACCTTTATATACAAAAAGCAGCGAGACCTCTAGTCCTAAAGACAAGGGGTCTCGCTGCTTTTTTGTTATATGGTATAAATAAAATCAGGTTCCATGTTAAATTATAACACAGATATTTATATATGCATATAGATGGTATATTAATAAGCCACAAAAAGTATTTCTAATTTTTTTACTGGTCACACAATTAAATTAAGCTCATATTTCCATAAAAAGACCAGTACACAAATACCAATTATCCCCCGAACCATAAATAATCAAATTGTGTTACCGGCCCGAAAGAAATAAAGGCAGTGTATTCCTTAAATTTATAAAAAATAATTGTGACTAGTCATATTTAAATGTTCACCTTAGCCTGTTGTCCAAGTAGACTACTAAATAAACCACTTTCATCTTTTGCCAGTTGTGCGAAACTACCGTGTTGAATAATTTGTCCTTGATCCATTACAATTACTTGGTCAGCTTTACGTATAGTAGATAGTCTATGTGCAATGACAATAATTGTCATGCTCCCTTTTAATCTTTCCAATGCTTCTTGTATTTTCGCTTCATTTTCAGCATCTAACGCACTTGTTGCCTCATCTAACACTAAAATAGAAGGCTTTCGAAGTATCGCTCTAGCCAGAACAAGACGTTGTCGTTCTCCCCCTGAAAGTTTGACTCCCCTATCGCCAATCAGTGTATCCAATCCTTGCGAGAGCCTGCTAACAAACTCAGCGGAAGCAGAAAATTTCAAAGCTTCCCAAAGCTGCTCCTCACTTGCATTTGGTTCAACCATTCTCAAATTGTCTCTTATACTAGCATTGAATAGAAATGGATCTTGAGAAACATAGCTAATAGATTTCCTCAATGATAATAGGTCCTTACTTGTCAACAGTTTGTTATCTATTAATAACTGACCGCTCTCCGGCTGCATAAGTCCCATTATGATATCAATTAATGTACTCTTTCCAGCACCGGAACGCCCTGAGATAGCTGTCATACAATTTGCAGGAATACGTAAATTAATATCTTTAAGTGAGTACACAGCATTTTCTTTATTGTAGCGGAAAGAGATATTTTGACACTCAATAGATTGTTCTATCTGCATAGGATTTATACAATCATAATCCTGCTCTATATCTTGCAATTCTATACTTTTCTTACACTCTTCCTGTAATTGCAGCAAATCTTTAAAAGCGGGAAGATTCGCTGCAATTTGTTCCATGTTTGATTGTATACCTGCAAATCGTGGCCACAAACGAGAAAATATAAGAATAATTAATAATAATTGCTCCGTTTTCGTCTGAAACAGCTTAACAGATAGAAAGATAAGAATAGCAATGAAAACAGCTGATGCAATTTTATAAAAGAGTTGAGAATTATTTCTCACCTTAATATATGCAAACTGTTCACGTTCCACATCTTCTGCCCAATTACGTAACCACATATATCGAGATCGTTCTAGTGTATTGCTCTTAATATCCTTAATTCCATTAAAATGATCAGTTATACCTGCAAGATACGCTTTTGAATTCTCTGAGGTTCGACCACCTAATCTTTTTGATTTTTTAATAAATCGTCGTGAAAGAAAGGCAAGTACCACAGCGCAACATAGTACAAAAATTGTTATATCTGCCGCTAACCAAAAAGCGAAACCAATCTGTATAAATGTAAACATTAAAGAAGTGAGCAACTGTAAAAATAAATTAGTGCCTGCGCTAACACGCCCTAATTCCGTTGTCAAAGAATTGATAAGATCTGATTTTCTCTTTTTCACAAAGAAACTCCAGTTGGCCTGCAACAATCCACGATAAGTTTCCAATCTCAAATGATTAATAAAACGTATCTGGATTTTCGCATTACGAACTGTTATATTCCTTTGCAAAAGCGCTTGTCCCACGACCAATATAATATATATTCCTAATACAAGTGGTAATCCTAAAGTAGTTGGAATCTCACCTAGGAATCCAAGAACCCCTGAAAGAGGACTTGTCTGTTCATTCATCTTCGCAATACCGCTAATACTCATCATAGGAATTAATAATAAAATGCCGATTCCTTCTACAAGACTGACCAATACCATTCCCATGAGATTAACAATGAGAATGCTTCCAGTAAAAGAGTATAACCGCTTTGTAAAATATAAAATATTTCTCATTTTCACTTCTCCTTACGGTACCTCATTTCCCTCCAAATCCATAAAGCCGGCCGCAAAGGGAAATATAAAACATGCAGTTGTTTTGGCAGTGGTAAAGTTTCCACATCCTGAGGATAAGGATACAACCAACTAAGATGAAACAGTAGCTTTTGAGAGCTTGTCTTTAACAAATATAAATATCGCTCATGATATTTTGAAACTTCTTCTGGGACAGGATCTGTATGCAAGTTAATCATATTTTCCAAGTAATATATAGCAAGCTGCGCTAATTGCGTTACCTTTCTCCCTGACATTAATACTTTTGCCTCTTCCGCTATTATAAGAGTATCTAAAAGCTCAGAAGATAAAATAAGCGCCTGACCTACCAGTTGTTTGCATCCATATCTTTCCAACATAACAGTGAGTTCTTCCCAATCTATTTCTTGCCTTACCATACGGTCAATGTCCGTTAACCATCGAAGCCTGGACCAACCATGCCTAGTTCCATGAGTCACAAGAAACATAAACAAATCCTCTCTACCTAAAAAATAGACAGGATAATTTGTGACAGGACTCGTCCTCTTTCGCCCCCATAACTCATCGAAGTGTGGTTCCTTTCCCGGTCCTGGGTGTAGTCGCCAATGAATCTCCAATTTCACCTTACTTATCGGATGCATGTAAGTTGTATGGTGGCGTCTCCACTTCCATTCATTCATAACCGTCGGAAAATCATCCTCTTTGACATAACCATTCTTTACAAGTAATTCGTTCACTTTTCCAAGATCATCTATAGGAACAAGGGCATCCAGATCCCCTGATGTTCGAAGGGAAACATCTCCATATAGGTCTGCGCCAAGAATAGGACCCTTCAAAAATAGAAGTTGAAGTTGGTTTTCAGCAAATAATTTACTTACTTTTCCCATTTCTCCACTTAAATGAAGCATATGGAATGTATTCCTTTTAAAATATGTACTTAATACTTGCACAACATTTGATGGAACTAACTGTTTATCAATAGATTTCATTTTGGGGTAAATGAACGCGTACATGCGATGATGCAGCGCCAGTTTCAAAAATTTGTTCCAATCAATATTTATGAACCAGTCTCCCGGGATTTCTTGTATCTCTTTATCTTCCTTCTTTATAATTTCAAGTAACAATTTTAGTTCTTTAGGTAAATGACTCAAATCAAGATTACAACCGGTATACATCTCATTCTCCTTCAAGATTTTTTTACCCTATCCTTTTTGCAAATATACCAACAACGGTAAATCTCTTCATTTCTTCTACGCCAGTAATATAAAAGGGCCCGCTACGTAACCACGCATGGGCAATCATATTTCCCGTCTCATCTTTCGCGGTCCCTAAGTAAAGGGTACTTTCAATTTGACGCTTCTCCAACATTTTCATTGCAGCAATAGCTTTAACGAGACACTGGCTTTCCCAAAATGTATAACGGCTCATCATATGCACTGCTTGAGAAATTTTCCTTAACGTAATCTTTTCCGATTCATCATAGCTTAAAGACGTTTCTGCCATATGAATTCCTAATATAGGAGCAGCTTTAGAAAACGGTATACTTTTCAGAATACGAGCCCAGCCTAAATAAAAGAAAGCTTCTATAAGTAATAATTTTGTTCCCATATCGAACGACAAGAAAGCTTTGGCTTTATTTATGATATTCATCGATCCTACTCCTAATCTATTAAATCTGGAACATTCAATTAAAAATCAAAGTTTTTCATCAACCGAGATTAACCCTTCTGCATACAAATGATTTAAGAAAGAGAGTACTTGTCCCTTACATTCTGCCTCTTCAATCATATATCGAGACAATAATATATCGATCACTTGATTGACAGATATTAATTCATTAATTAAACTCCAAATTTCACCACCTATACCTCCTAAGTTATAGTATTTCCCATTATGGATGCTCATCATCACTTTCTCTCCATCCATATCGCTCACTACATTTTCCTGACCTTGTACAACAAAACTGTGTAATGAAATTGTTTGTTTACTACTCATTATTTTTCCTCCTCTTTTAAAGACTCTAGAATTTTGGATACTAAATCATGTGCCGTAAACTTTGAAATAGGACGTCTCAATTGACACATATCTATTTTGTTGACGATATTTGTTGAATGCATAAAATGCCATTCCATCATCCCCAATCGTGGGATTAATGAATTCCTATATGTATGACGTAGCAATGTGCGTAGTCTCTCCAGTCCTTCAATCTGCTGAAGTTCAACATCCCCATTTTCTACTTTCACTAATTCGAATACACCTGCCAATGGTAATGGTTCCTCGAAAAAGTTAGCTGTAACGGGGACAGCATATTTAGTTTCCCTTTCAAATAATGGCTGATAATGCGCTGTCTCCATTCCAAACTGATCAAGACTCTCTTTCCATAACTTTTGTTGCGGGTAAGATGGTGTAACAAAAGGAATATTATCCTCAGAAAGAGACACAGCAATTACATCATCGCTTAAAAGCTTATAGCCTTTGCTTAAAAGGGCTGATGCAAGAGTTGATTTTCCAGCTCCTGATCTTCCTACAAAAGCATACGCCTTTCCATTGATGGCTATTACACTTCCATGCAGAGGGAGTATTTTTCTCTGCATCAACAATGCCCCCATACAAGTCCCAAGAATATAAAGCCGAATCTTATCTTGATCAGACCCTTTCATAGGTGAAACAATGATTTTTTCTCCATTTTGAATACAAAACGTAGCAGTTTCGGGGATTTGAAACATAATTAATTCTTCTTCAACTACAAACACTGACTTCGGGGAAGATAACTCTCCCCATAATTGAGACAAATCTGCAGTTTCTATTTTTACATCTACTTCATTTTCGTAATTACTTACTTGAGGCAATTCCGGCAGGGGAATCTCACTTAATAGGGCTAATCCGAAGGCTTTGTAAATCTCTTTCTTTACAGTATGTATCATCTTTCTCACTCCAAATAGTTGAAAAATTGATTAAAAAAAACCCTTATACCGTAATTAAACTATATAAGGGCTGTAAAGCATATAAATCTCATTTAAATATTAGTGCATTAGCTGTGGCTAAGTGTGCCTTGCTCATCCTCATCTTCAAACACTTGGTCAACAATTCGTTTTCCCGGTCCAGCCATTGTCATGTTGATATCAAGCACTTCTAATACTGGTGATTGCCATTCTTGTTTCATAGTTTCACCTCCCTTCAAATAAATTTCTTGATAAATCGATAAACGATAAGACTGCGCATTAAGATTCTAAAATCAGGATCGAACACGTTTTCTACTTTTGGTTCCCCCTGAATTTTCAAAATCGCACTCTTAATGATTTCCATATTAAAAAAATTAGAAGACACGGGATCTGTACTAAGCTGCTGGAGTTCCGCGATAAACATTTTCCATGAAGGAATCATGCGATGAATCACATCAGCTGCCTGTATTCCCCGCACACGCTGATTCAACCTTACCTCATCAGGAAGAAATCCTTTTGTGGACCTCCGGACAAGTGCACGATTTAAGCCACCTTGAACAAATTGTTCGAGTGGTAGCGATAAACAAAATCGAATTACCCGTAAGTCATTCGTCGGATCATGTCCCTGCAAGCCATAGCGTAAGGAAAGTTTTGTTCCACTTGTACCAGTGGTATTCCATAAATTTACCTGTTCAAAATGTTTCTGCCTTATTTCATATATGTTAGGTATAGAAGCCCCCGTTACTTTAAAACCATGTTCCTCAAGTTTGTTGAATACATCAGTACGCTTTGCAAGTTCTGGATTGACTAACGTCGGCAACTCATATTGCTGTTGTGGAGAGAACATGTTACTTATAGATGGGTATGCCTTCTTTCCTACGACTTTCAGTATTCGTGACTTTTTGACTCCAATATTTTTACCGTATAAGCCGATTTCATGATAAAGTTGAAACCATTTGAACCTTTTAAGTAAAACTGCATAATAATCTAAAGCTGGTCCCCAAGAGATGGTAAAATTTCCTCTCGCCCCATTTAAGAGCACTCCAACTCCTTGTTGCTGGGCTTTTTCATAAATTCCCTTTACCCAAATAGAGTTTTCAAAGAATTTATAGGGCATTTCCATAATATCAAGCCAATCATCAATTTCAGAGAATGAATTTCTCCCTGGGAAATTCAAATAATGATCCGTAATATTTCCTACATGCTGTACTGTAGATTGGATAAACGGCTTCTCATCTGCAACCATATGACTACGAGTCCAATCAATAAATCCTTCTGCAGGTACAGAGCTGTATGTATATAATTTTTTATTTTCCTTTTGCAAGGCTCTTGCAGCAAAGCTAGCAACAGCGCCTGAATCTAATCCCCCACTTAAATGAGAACCAACATTACGGTGAGTACGCAACCTTGATGTCACTGCACCTTCAAATACGTCCCGGAATGCCTCTTCATACTCTTGATTTGATTTGAGATGCAACTTCTCTCCTACAAATAACACGTCATATTTTGAAATACTAACTTTTCCATCGACTACAGAAATAGTATGAGAAGGAGGTACTTGTTCTATATTTTTATGGACTGTAGAAAATGCATCTATTGTATCCAGCATATTAGGTATCGCTAAATATTCAGCTAACCACTGCTCATTTAAATCCTTCCCGACGTAAGGTAAGGAAAGTAGTGGCCCTATGCTGGTACAAAAGGCGAATTGATTCTGATTACGGAAAAAGTAAAACGTTCGGCTTCCGGAAAAATCACGCGCACCGAAAAGTAAGCGTTTTCTCCCATCCCAAATCATAAAAGCAAAATCGCCAATCAAATATTTCGGCGCATCTTCTCCCCACTTTTGATAAGCTAATAAAATCAACTTACTGTCAGACATCTCTCTTCTAAATGCCTGTTCCACTTGTAATCTATCAAATAATTCATCACGATTATCAATAATTGCATCAGCAGTTATAACCAACTGTGTTTCATAATCATAGTAGGGTAATTGTTCATTGATAGATTCAGATGTTATCCATTTTGCATGGGAGCCAAAAAAAATATTTTCCTTGTGCCATATATCGGTATTGTCACCTGGATAACGAGATAAATCCTTCATGATTCCAATCCTATGTTCGGGCGGTATCGGTTCTCCGTTTAAATGATAAATTCCGGTTATTGCACTCATTTTTTTCCTCCCACTACGAGACAATTAAGGGTAAACCCGATGGATAAGTGAATTACCAGATATATCAAAAAAATGTTATTAATATACCAGAAAACCCTTTCCTCAAACTACCTCGTTTTACGCATAACAGATTTTAAAACCCAATTTTATAGCCTTAAATCTTTTTTCAGTTGAAGTATTCAAGCCTTCAGGCTACCTATCCTATTGTAAACCCTAGCATTTTAATTTCCTCAAAAAAATGAACAAAGGTGTGATTTTCTTAATTCGAATCGAGATATTACCATCTGAATTTTATATGAATAAAAATCATTGAATTTAATATACCAATAAAACGTTTATATTCTTTATAAAGAATATAAATTCAGATTACCATTTCACTATTACATTGTCAAGTATCTATATACTCAAAAAAATGAATATTTATGTATCTTTTTTAGTAACTGTAAGAAAAAATAATACAGTAAAACATTAATCCGTAGGAGGCTTTACATCCCTACCGACTATTAATCTCATCAATCGAGCTTTTACGAACATTCCATCTATCTTCTAAGTTTCCCGAAAGTCTTAAGGTAGTGCTCTTAATGCTCATAAATAGCAGGATAAACGTTATATCTTACAAATACACAGGAGAATTTTCATCTTTTTATATTTTTAAAATTTCTGTGCTATGATATTTTATATAATTTATTATTAACCCACTAATTAAAGTTGATTTCACGTGTTATGTTCTCTATTACTTTATTCTCCTGCTTCTTTAATCGAAACAGGAGAATAACCTTTTTATATTTATACCATTTTCACAAAGGGGATGATATAATATGCGTTTACCACTAATAAAAAATACCATTCGCATTTACCACAAGATTATGTACGCTTACTATTTCACTCTTTATAGGGATTGCCGTGACTTTCATTCAAAGAAAATTTTTTTCAGTAAAATGAGATTTCACAAAAACAGCACTGAATGAGATATTAAATCCTCCTAGTTCATTAACACCTTTCTTAATTAAAGCTGTTTCTATTTTTTATCTTTACATGCCAGCACTTACCATCAATATATTCTTAATACATGTAATAACTCTTGTCTGATCTTTTTCTGTCATACCTGATCCAGACGGAAGGCATACGCCTGTTGCAAATAATTTTCTAGAAACATCCTCACTCTCACTATGCGGATAATACATTACATCTTCAAATAAAGGTTGCATATGAAGAGGCTTCCAAACAGGACGCGCCTCAATGTTTTCATTTTCCAGTTGTTTCAGTAATGCCTGAATCGGTACTCCTGTTTTTTCTTCATCTACAGTAAGAACTGTAAGCCACCGGTTTGAATAAGTATCCTCTAACTCAGGCATAAACTGTATCCCTGGAATATGAGATAATTCTTGATAATATCTATCAAATATTCGTCTTCTTGCATGTACTCTCTCTTGTAAGACCTGCAGCTGTGCTCTACCTACACCTGCTAAAATATTACTCATACGATAATTATATCCAACCTCACTATGTTGGTAGTGTGGAGCCGGATCTCTTGCTTGAGTAGCTAAAAATCTTGCTTTTCTCAATGCCTCGACATCATTTGAAACAAGCATGCCTCCACCTGAAGTTGTAATGATTTTATTGCCGTTAAACGAATAAATACCAAATTTTCCGAATGTCCCGCTTTCTTTACCTTTATAGGAAGAACCGAGCGATTCTGCCGCATCTTCTATCACTGGGACATCATATTCATTACATAACGAAAGAATTTCATCCATTTTAGCGCTTTGTCCATATAAATTTACAACAATGACAGCTTTCGGAAGTATTCCTTTCTCATTTGCATCACGTAATGCACGTTCTAAAGCTTGTGGCGACATATTCCACGTTTCAAGCTCAGAATCAATAAATACTGGTTTAGCCCCTAAATATAAAATTGGATTTGCGCTCGCTATAAAAGTAAGACTTGAACAAAACACCGTATCTCCATCATTTACATCCAGTAAGCGAAGTGCCAAATGGATAGCAGAGGTTCCTGAACTAACTGCAGCCGCATCAAGAACTCCAACATGGGATGAAAGTTCACTTTCAAACGCATCTACATTTGGACCAAGTGGAGCAATCCAATTCATATCAAATGCTTCCCCTATATATTTTTGTTCATTACCGCTCATATGTGGAGCGGAGAGATAGATTCTTGTTTTTTCCTGTGAGTATACCACTTTAAACACTCTCCTATAATTCTTTGTTTATTACTCTAGCTGGAATACCAACTGCCTTACAATTCGCTACAATGTCACGGATCACTGTTGCTCCGGCACCGATAACGGACCAATCGCCAATTGTAATATTTGGAATCACATTAACTCCTGCTCCTATATGTACTCCTATTCCTACAGTAACGGATCCTGTAAGCACTGCATTTGGGGAAATATGTGCAAAATCATTTATCTTATTATCATGTTCAATAATAGCGCCTGAATTGACAATAACGTGATTCCCAATTTCAACATCTGCATTAACAATTGCACCTGGCATAATAACCGTACCAGTTCCAATCTTTGCACTTAAACTAACAATAGATTGTTTATGTATAAGCGTCGCATAGCGATGACTGGGAATCTCTAACTGCTCCATAATTATCTTTCTTGTTCTGTTATTCCCTATAGCTATCACGAACTTTGTATCTACATGCTCATCCATTAACTTTACAGCTGCAGAAATAGGTCCAAAATAGACACCATCCTCAATTTTTAACTCTTTATACACATCATCTAATTGCGCAATGATTTCATAATTTCCATACGATAGGATAATATCTCGGATTACTTTACTATGACCACCTGCCCCAATCATAATTATTCGCATCCATCTCACCTCCTCAAGAATTCTTTGTACCATTAAATTTTTCCACAGTTACATGCCCAACCTGATTGATTCCTTCTGACTTAAATACTTTCTTTACCGTTAACAACAAAATTTTCATATCAAGCCAAAAAGTCCGTTTTTTTGCATACCATACATCAAAATCAAATTTTTCCTCCCAAGAAATCGCGTTTCTTCCATTTACTTGGGCCCATCCCGTAATCCCTGGTCTGACATTATGCCGCTTGGCCTGCTCTTCTGTGTATAGTTCCAAATACTCCATCAATAATGGTCTTGGACCTACCAAACTTAAGTCCCCTTTTATAACATTAAACAACTGTGGCAATTCATCTAAACTATATTTTCTCAGAAACCCTCCGAAACGGGTAAACCTTACATCATCGGGCAACGCATTCCCCTCACTATCCTTCTCGTCAGTCATAGTTCTAAACTTATAAAGAAAAAAAGGGACACCATGCAATCCCGGGCGTTGCTGCTTAAATATGATAGGGGAACCCAACTTAATTCTAACTAAAACAGCCACTATTATAATAAGAGGTAAAAGAAACACCAATAATGACAAAGAAACGAACAAATCGAAAAGTCTTTTCATATATAATCATACTCCTAATTTGGTTTATGTATTAACCTCTACTCCATAACTGCCTAAAACTTCTATCTTCATAAAAAGCAGCCCCATTCATAGTTGAAAAATAACGAATTGATTTACTTTTTTATTTAAGGACATGTCATGCAAAATACTTAATTAAAATACTCAGTAATAAGAACACCACCATATTCAACAGAGCATAGTGGTGTTTCATTTCTAAAAGATTCTTAATACTTTCCTTTTATTTACTTGCTCTTACTTTAAGCATTATAATTTTGTGTCAATTCATTAGGCGCTGGTGCTCGATGGATTGGGTCAGTAACGGGATTATAGAAATGTAGATTTCAAATTAAAAAGTGCCCTTTTTGTGTGACTGAATTTTCACCCTCAGGTTTCCAATTATACTTTTAACAACTCCAAATAAATACTTAAATTCATCTGTCTTATAAAAAACAAATACATAAATAGCATTTGGAATTATTAAACAAATCATCCCTCTTAATATTAATTCTAGTAATCCATTATACGGAATAAGACCACATATTAAACTTGTGATAACACAAGCTCCTAACCCTATCATCACATAGTAAGTATATTTTAAAAAATAATCTCTAACCGGTTTACGGAATACTTTCTTATATACTAAATAAGGAGCAATCCAAAATGGAACCACTAGTGTACTTATAAGTGTTCCAATAAAAACACCTGTTATGCCCATATATTGCACCAAGACAATAGAAGCCACCAGATTCACGGCAGCCTCTAAAAAGGGCGCATACCTATCTTCATGAAAAATCCCTGATGTTGTTTTGACCATAGATATAGAACGTCTCATTCCTGATACATAAAAATTTATCATTAATATAATTAATACACTTATATCCATAATAAATTTTGAACCAATCCATAAAGTAATAAAGGGTTGCATTATAATATATAAAAATATGGAAAAAAATGAGTATATCCAAAAATTACAAAGCATAGTAATCTTAAATATGCTATAAATTTTTTCATCGCTTTCTTTTGCAACCAAATTCCCTACACTATGATTTATATTATCAAAGATTTGATTTATAAAAGTTCTACAAATGTTAATTAACATATAATAATTTGAATACAATCCAACAGCTGTAACACTGACAAAAGACGCAATTAACATGTTATCAGTACCAAAGACAATATATCCGCCTATATTATGTAGCACTAAAGCCTTTACATTTTTAACAATATTACTTTTGGTTTCACTATCTAATTTGCTTGCTGCTTTATTTTTTAAAAATGGGTACATCTTATCTACCAATATAGCCAAGAACGCAGAGGTACTGATTGTTATAATAATATCGATTATTAGATATAAAATATAACTATGCGTAAAGTATAAAATTCCTATTTTAATGCAAGTAGATATAATAGATGAGATAGAATAAATCCCTGTAACAATATATCCCTTTTGACAAACATTTAAAAATGAGGTTTTATAAGAAAATAGATAAGATGAAGCTGTATTAATTAAAAATATAATATAAATAAAATGAATATTGTCTACCTTTGCATCTTTAGCGATATATCCAAGAAAAGGTAACAAAAGTAATCCTAGTAACAATACTATTAAAGCTATTGCCATATATGCCTTTCTATAAAAATTCATAAGCATATTGATTCTATCCTGATTATTTTCTGCCACTGGTTTATATAGATTATATATGATAGCAGATCCTATTCCTGCTTCAGCTAAAGATAACATTCCTAATATATTAGTAAATAATCCATTTACCCCCAGATACTCAACACCTAAATAAGTAATAAATATGGTTCTGGAAGCAAAACTTAGTAACGTAATAATAACTTGACTGCCTATACCGGCTGATATATTAATTATTGAATTTTTAACTCTCATTTTTCCTCCCACTTCAGAAAGTATGAAAACACTTTCAACCCCAGAGCATTACCTGATTTCTCTTTTATATGCTGCAACTATTAAAGGATACACTTTAAACTTTATTGCTAAATAATATATATACTCCTTAAAGTTATTGCATCGATATGAAAAACCAATTCCTTTTACACTATCTGAGAACATTTCATAATTCACTATTCTACGAAAAGCATTATTAACATCCACATTAGGGTCGCTTTTTAAATTATTAATCAAGAGTCTATATATGTGATTTATATAATAATTAGCCATATCTTTTTTAAATTGCTTATCGTGTAGTAAACCAAATTCTTGTGAAAGTTGTCTTCTCATTTGATATTGTAAAACTAAACTGTTCTCTAAATTTGGTTTATACGGAACCCTCATTAAGCTATTTGGATTATTAATAGTATAAAAATAAAGAACTTCTGAGACTGCACATACCCTTTGTGAGTGCAATAAAAACTCTAAATTAAAAATAACATCTTCTCCAATAAACACTTGTTCATTAAATCTGATGTTTTTTTCTTTTATAATGCTTAAATTGTATATATACCTCCATGCAAAGCATAGATCATTCTTGGAATGAACATTTGGAGAGCTCAGTACAAAATCTCTCCCGTTCATAACAGTATCTAATTTGAAGTTAGGAATAATACTATTATTATTTGGAACAGTTTTGTATCCGCATATTACAGCATCACACTTTTTATCTTCCGCAATACCATATAACCTAGTAAAATAGTTTTCGCTTACCTCATCATCGGGATCTATAAACACTATATACTTCCCTGTAGCAGCCTCGATCCCTGCATTCCTTGCGCTACTCACTCCTCCATTTTCTTTATAGATTACTTTAATTCTATTATCCTTTTCTAAATATTCTTCACATATTTCACCACATTTATCTGTTGAACCATCATTGACTAGAACTAATTCAATATTGACGAAAGGCTGTTTTAAAACACTTTCAATACATCTAGCTAACCATTTTTCCACATTATATATGGGAACAATAACACTTATTAATTCATGCAATCCTTTCACCTCTACATTACTTACATAAGTTAAACCCTCATGCCTATCTTATTACAGCTTTAATTTCACTTAAATATTTCTCATCTTGAATATCGCCCACATTTTGTCCAGCACCCGCTTCACATACGTACTTATTTTCAATTTTGATTTTAGTTTTTGCTTGTCTTAAAAACCATTCGTATTCAATATCCACATGCCCTATATCAATTGCTTGATATCCCTCTTTATACAAATCATATGCTAATATAGTAGCAGTAGGCCCTATTGCTAATAGAATCAATTTAGATTTATTATTTTTTTTTGCTGCTGTTAAGATGTTATTGTAATGTAAGAATGCGTGCTCCTCTGGTACTAAAATCCTTTCAATTGATTTAGCATTTTCAAACAGATCATTTCCAATACCTAATCTACTCTTACTACCCTCTATTAAAACTATATCCCTATCTTTCCATATTAATTTTAATAATATAAACCATTCTTTACATTTTGACTTATCTCGAAAGGGATAATAGAATCTCGATATAAAGGAATTATAATATACTTTTCCCTTCTTTAAGTCTTTATACCACTTTAATCTATATTTTGCAGTATGAAGACTCCAATAATCCTTTGGTTCATCTGCATATTTTGATAAATCTTGAAAAACATCCGGCAAACAAACTAAGAACTTCTCATCTTCACTTAGCAATATTTCTTTTAATCTTTTGGATAACAAATGATCAGCCCGTTGAAATGTTATATCTAGATTATGAATTAATTTAAATTCACCATCACCATACCTGGCTACGGAAGCTTTATCATGAATAATTTTTTTTAAAGTTTCATCTATAGATTGAATTCTAGGGGGCTTGAAAAAGCACTTCGTGAATCGATCTTTTATGATAGTTAATCGATTCAAACTCTGAATTTTGATATCGATCAATTTATTCCAAATAAAAACTAACATACTTTTTATTTTTATTTGCACCATACCAATCTCCTTTCTAATACTTTTCTCGATAGAGCATTAGATTATCTTTCCTCTTTTTCTTAAGAAAATTACTCTTATCCCTCTATTCACATCTTACATACTATTTATTCTTATTATTTTCCAATTTTTCAACTAGCCTTTTTTCTCAACGGAACATCGCCTCTAGAATTTTTAGTGGCAAGTTTCCGGCCTATTTTTATTGATGGAATTTCAATAAATTTATAACATAAGACCGACACAACCATAGTAAATAAGAAAGAAATTAATAAAATTAAAGGCACTGATATCTTCCCATAGGAAATATGAACTGTTGTTAATAGAACAATTGGATGTACTAAATAAAGACTATATGATATTTCCCCTATAAATTGTACTGGTTTAATCAGTAATAATTTAGAAAATAGTTTTGAACTTAGAGCGGATAGAATAATTAAAACTGCACCAAAGCATATATACCAATCGATGATAATAAGATACAAATCATAATCAATTTCACCAATTAGTTTGGAAAGTAACATAAATGGGATACGTGGATAGCTAAAAAATAAAAGACCTAAAGGCAATAATATATATTTTACTTTTGAATTAATAATTTTACTCACTAAATATTCTCTGTTTTTGGCTAGTAGTGCACCAATAATAAACATTGAGCTATAATGTAATGTGATAAAGTAATTGGTGGATACTGGCATATTAAATTCGCTTGGAATGTTCTTCATTAATAAATAACCAATAACTGATAAAAACATCGCTATCCCAATACTTACTTTCCAGTTTACTCTAAGTAAAAGAAAAATAATTAAAGGAAACACTATGGAAATTCGCATCTCGTGAACTAATGACCAAATCACCATAATAAACGCATCAGAATTAAATTCTCTCAAGAATAAAATATGATCCATTACTCTATTCAAAGAAACTTCTATGTTCCATGAACCCCATTGTACCAAACCAGGAATGGTACCAATTTTAGAATGAATCCCCAATTTAATTCCTATTGCAATAAAAAGAATCACAATATAAGGAATGTAAATCCTACAAACTCTTTTAATAAGATACTTTAAATAATTAAATTCCGTCCCTTTATAAAAAGGCAAGGATAGAACAAATCCACTTAACACAAAAAATATAATAACAGCCGAATGACCTTGCCATAATATAGAAAAATAGGCCCCAAATGTTGAATACATTACCTTTTTACCTAATATCGGAAATAATGCTAAGAAGTGTCCTAATAGAACAATGATTGCAGCAATACCCCGAAGGGAATCCAATTCTTTATAACGTCTCGTCATAATTCTTCCCTCTGTTCTAAAATAAAATTTATTAATCTGGCTATTAAAATTTAGTCATCCTTATAAGGATGACTAAATTTTATAATTATTACGTAAATTAATTAATCTAATACAAAACCCTTGTGTGAATGGCAATATATCGAATAACGTAGAATATACACCTATATCCTTCGTATCACCTTGAGAGAAGTCGACCGCTCCGTTTCTTCTTGTCACTCCCATCAAATAACCGATAGCTTTATCTGCACTTTCCAAACATTCCTTTGAAATATCTTCTATCTTTGCTGCATTTAACATAAACCACCCCAGTGTGGATGTAGCGGAAGAATCTGGTCCGCATTCGTTCCTGGTTACAGTCCAATTCCAATTGCCTTGTTGTTGAAATTTCATCGTAGCTTTTGCAAATTTACGTACACTTTCTTCTAATACAGGTTTATAGCTGTTGTTTTCTGGTAATTCATTCCACGTATCTATAAGACCTATAGCAAACCATCCAAGACCTCTTCCCCAGCCATATAAACCTAGAGGAACTTTATCTTCTAATCTATAAGCATGACATGGTATATGACTTAAGTTTAACATTCCATATGTTTCATATTCTTTAATCTGCTTTACAGCCAAATCTATACACTCACTTTTGTTATACCTAATGCCGTAAGTCACTAAGAATGGACATATGAAACCAATGGTATCTACGTATCGATACCCCTTCATAAACTTTCTATATTCTATCGTACCATCCTCACCTATATGCTCTTGTATCATTTCCCAAGTAGCATCCAAAGCTTTTTTATATTTATCTATCTCCTCAAAATCCAGCTTCATAATGGCATAAGCAAGTATTGCTCCATCTACATAATGAGGTTTGTGTACCCACTGACCATTAGAATCAAATTTGGAGTTCAAAAACTTTGTGATTTCATGTTTTACTGCTCTGTCATCATTATATTTCAGGTATTCAGACAACCCTAATATTAAAGATGCTTCTTGCCAATGCTGTATAGCACTTTTCGTATAATTTCCTTTCAACATATCAATTGCTATTAATCTTGTGTTATCAGTTACCTTAATCTTTGGTGTTTTATTTAGCCACTTAACACCTATATGAGTGATTGACTGATTCCATAAGCTTTTATCCGTATATCTTCCTATTTTTATTCTTCCCAACCAATTCTTTCCTATAGGAATGAAATCAATCACTACAATAATTGCGATTACAGCAAGTAACACAAAGCACGCTGCCTGTATAACCATATAATTATGTCCTTTCTATACTACTCAAATAATGTATATAATTTTTTTATCTCCGACTCGGTTCCTAGCTCTTCATCTGATAAGTTCTTTATTAACTTATTTCTTAATTCCCTCCGAAAGTGAGTGAGCATCCATGTCTATAATCAGCCCATTTTCTTCATTTTTAATTTGGTCTTTAGCTGTACTGAAATTTGTTACCACTATTGGTTTATGCAGTATTTTTGCTTCGTCTATTGCGATAGACTTTCCTTCGAACCTGGATGGTTGTACATATATATCTGCTTCTCTTATATACGGATAGGGATTTTCTTTCAGTCCTAACAGTAAAAAATGATCTTGAAGGTGATTTTCTTCTATCATTTTTTCTAACTTACCTCGCCCTTCCCCTTCTCCAATGATATACCACTTTATTTCATATCCATCTCCAACCAGATTCTTACAGGCTTCTATAGCCAAATCAAATCCCTTTTCATGACTTAACCTTCCTACAGAAACAAGCTTTACCCCTTTACGCTCTAGATCTACCTTTTCCTGTGACATTTTATTTATCGTACTTGGAGATACGATGTTATGAATAACACCTATTTTGTCGTTATATATAGAAAATCTTTGTTTTAAAACATTGGCACATTCCTCAGACACCGTCACTATATGATCCAATGAACGAAAATAACCCCTATCAATGTTAGGATCCATTCCTAATTTGTCATAATCAGTGTGTATAAAACCAATTTTCTTATTCGCATTTACTTTGTCTATACAAAAGTAAACTGGGTTCTTTTCTAAGTACCCAATCGCTACATCATACTTTTTACTTATATTCTGTAAAGATTTTGATAGATATCGCCATACTCTCTGTTCACAACGAGCCTTGTTTTTTTCACTTTTAAATATGTAACCTGCACAAACCCTTGATAAGGCTATATCTAGTCTTCCTTGTCGCAAGCATTTCATGATAGCTGCTTTTATCGGCATATCAAACAACTGATACTCAGGAGGTTCTTCTAATACATTCACTTGTTTAGGAATTTTATTAAGGAATAAACCTTCATGCTTAAATAAAAATAAATCCACATTATAGCGAGAGTAATCCATCGTATTCAACAGAGAGATTAATGACTTCTCAGCCCCACCGCAGTTCAAATTATTGATAACAAATAATACGTCTTTTTTCATAATAATCACCTTTTAAAGAATTCCGTAGAGCTTATTTATTTCTTTTTCGGTTCCTAACTTTTCTGTAGATAAATTATTTACGATTCTTTCCCTTAATTCTATATCTTTGATAAGCCTTTCAATTTCAGTTGCTATTCCTTCTTCAGACATCTCAGCAATAATTCCGTTTATTCCATGATTTATTTGATCTTTTGCAGTTTCAAAGTTAGTCACCACTATCGGTTTATGCAATATTTTTGCTTCATCAATTGCTATAGACTTACCTTCATACCTAGATGGTTGCACATATATATCTGCTTTTCGTATATAAGGATAGGGATTTTCTCGAACCCCCAAAATTGTAAAATGGTTTGATAGATGATGATCTTCTATTAAACGTTCTAATGCATCTTTTTCATTTCCATCCCCTAATACGTACCAATTTATCTTGTATCCTTTTTCAAGAAGTAACTTACAAGATTTCACTGCTAAATCTAAACCCTTTTCATGACTTAATCTGGCGACAGTAATAATATTGGTATAATGTCTATCAAACAAACTGTCATCTTCTATATCTTCTTTAGATAAATCATATATAACGCCAGGAGCTACTATATTATATATAATCGTAACTTTATTTTTTAGTTGTGGAAAATTTTCTTGTAACGATTTTGCACACTCTTCTGAAACCGTTATTAGATTATCTAGTTGTTCAAAATATGAGTTATCGAACTGGCAATCCATACCTGAATTCGAGTAGTTTGTATGTATCCATCCAGCCTTTTTTTTGGCATTGACCTTATCAACTACGAAGTATATTGAAGACTTTTCAAGATAGCCTATCGCTGCATCATACTCTTTTTCTAACACTTCAAATGACTTACTTTGATATTCCCATGTATACTGTTCTGAAATTGCAGCTTCCTTTATCAATCTATTTTTAATAGTGAACATCAATCTTGAATATGCTAAATCAATTTGTCCATTCTTTAAAAAGCCCATTATTGAATTTTTAAGGCTAGATGCAAATATTTTATAATCACTTGGCAGATCTAATATATTTACCTCTCTTGGTATCGAATTTATGAATATTCCTGTTTTATTAAACAAAAATAAATCTACATCATATAAACTGTAATCTATCTGAGATAGTAAATTTATCAAGCTTTTTTCTCCACCACCAGCAGATAAACTAGGCATAACAAATAGTAGTTTTTTTTTCATAATGTACCCCAAATTACTTAGACAATTCTTTCAAATATTCTACTGCTTTGTAAGACATTTTCTTTATATTAGGTATAGATTGTCGTAGCTTTTGCCTTATCTCCTCTTCCTCTCGTACCATCTCATCAAATCTTGCTTTTAATTTATTACTATCAGATATCTCCTCTATATCTAAAACTAATTTTTCTTCCCCAAATATATCTTTAGATATCCCTTTGGACTTTACACTATATCCCAATACCATAGTCGGAATAAAACTAGAGTAAGCAGCTATAGTTGCATGCGTTCGAGCTCCTATAAAGAAACGCATTCTAGCTATATACCCCTTATACTGTATTGCATTTAAGTTATCTGGTAACAGAATCACTCTGCCTGTGTCCTTAAATTCTTTGTAATATTTGTAGAGAACTTCGTAATCATTGTTCCCATCTTCAATAACGTGAGGTGTAAGAGCAATCGTCATATCTGTCGTATTTAATATATGATTAATTAACTCTCTTACCGCAACTTGAGAATTCTCATTTCTATTCCATACAAGCGGGCTAAAATTAAGACCCATTGTATTTCCTTCCTGCCATCCATTAGGCAACTCCAATTCTTCTTTTTCCATTGTAAATGCAGCATCAGCACACAATTGAACGTTATTTAATCCTTGTTTTTTTAACATATTATAGGTAAGACTTTCGCGTGCTAATATTAAATCAAAGAGCTTTAGATCTTCCAACTTTCTTTCAGACATATCCTCTTCTCCTATAGAACATCCCCATAGTACTAGCTTTTTCCCCTGCATTTTTACTCTTCTATCAATCTCATACCACCCAGGTTGCTCTCCATAGCAATAATTATCCCCCCCGATAGATAAACATACATCGGAACTTTTTATATGCTTTATTATGTTATGATGAATTTTCCCTAATGCATAAGACTCATCGTTAAAGAGTTTTACTTTAACTGAGGACAATAACCAATCATATGAATATTTTTTCAGACTGCGGCTAGAACCATCATATATATAATCTAACTTATTGATTACCTTATCTGTTTCAGGTCTATCTGATGCCAAACATACTTTTGCTCCATCTATTTTTTCTTTTATAATATTTGTAGAAGCTCGAACTATCGCTTCGCACCCTCTATTTAAACTGCCCCCATGGGCAAACATCATAAACTTCACACTAAATTCCTCCAGTTTTATTTATTTCTAAGCCTGCTGTAAGAGACTGCGAAGTATAACCCCACAGTAGATTTTCTTTTAATCATATTTATTAAAAATTTCTCATATCTACCAAGCTTGCTATAAGTTACTTCACAATATAGCGGCAATGCCTCTCTAACATATTTATTGCATATCATATTTTTTATGTATTCATATCTCTCACTAAACCGTATTTCCTTAGACGGTTCAAAATAAATATATACGTAGGAAATTACACTATTTATAAACTTTCTTGATTTCAATTCACGTATCTTTGCCTTATCGACCTTTTCGATGTAAATTTTCGGTAGTTCCATATTATATACTTCCACAGCTCGCTTGAAATAATCTTTTTTTGAGATATCCCGAGTTGCGCTACCCGCTACATCCCTATAATAATATCCCGTATAATCTATATATTTCATATTAGTTGCATTACTAAAAAATTGAATATTAAACATTCCATCTTCTCCTAATGCGACCTTCTCTGGAAACTTCACATTATTTTTCGTTATTATGCTATTTTTATAAATTTTGTTTACAGCAGTATTTAAATTATCGCTTTTAAGAAAATAGGTTAATATCTCCTTATTTATATATTCTTTTTTTAGAACGATATTAGTTGGAAATGGATATTCAATTGTTACCTTATGCCCTTCAATCTCACTTCTTAAATTTGATATAATTACATCACAATTGCTTTGTTTTGCTGAATTATACAGAGTTTCATACATATCCGCTTCTACATAATCATCAGCATCAACAAATCCAATATATTCACCATTAGCTATAAGAAGTCCTTGATTCCTTGCAATACTCACACCTTGATTTTTTTGATTTATAAGTATAATCCTGTCATCTAGTGCCCTATACTTTTCAATAATCTCTACGCTATTGTCCGTTGAACCATCATTAATAAAGATAAATTCGCAGTTATGAAGCACCTGATTTAACAGTGATTCTATACACCGAGTAATATATTTACCAGCATTATAAACCGGTATAATTACACTGACATTTCTATTCATGGGCAAATCACCCCTTTGCTTTGAATCCCTTATACTTTCATTTTTAAAAATTTTTGTAGTTGTACCAATACACTTAATAAACTTTTAAGCCTCTATAATTTCATACAACTTATTTAATTCATATTTATTACTATAATCAGTATTACTACAATTGTTAGCTAACTGCTTTCTTACGGTAGCATCCTTATACAATTTTTCTATTCCATCTGCTATTCCTTCAACGGATAATTCCGTAATATATCCGTCAACCCCATTTTTCACTTGACTGTTTGCGGTTGTATAATTTGTAATTAGGACTGGTTTTGCAAGTATCTGAGCCTCTCCTACTGTAACAGCTTTTCCCTCATATCTAGATGGTTGGACATATAAATCAGCTTCTTTTATATATGGATATGGATTGATTTGCTTTCCTAGCAACACAAAGCTATTTTCTAATTTCAAATCCCTTATTAGATTTTTAATCATTGTTTCGTCTCCACCATATCCAACTACATACCAGGCTATATTCTCATAGCCTTTATCTTTCAATATCCTTAAAGCCCTAACAGCATTATCGATTCCTTTTGCATGAGATAGTCTAGCCACAGTTATAACTTTAAAACGGTTATCAAGAAGCATAGGGGTATCTATTTCTTCATTCGCCATATCTCTAATAAACTGCGGGGAGGTTATATTTTCCATTACTATAACCTTATTTTTTAATGCACTATATTTTTTTAAAAATGAATTTTTGCATGCCTCTGATACAGCTACAATACAATCAAATTTATTCCATACTTTTAAATCCATCTCTATATCTGTCTCAATTGTAGAATAATCTGTATGAATCCATGCTATTTTTTTCTTAGCCTTGACCTTATCTGCTACAAAATAATGTGGCCACAAATAACTAATTGCAACATCATACTCTTTATCTAGTTTAGGTAAAAATGGAATAGCATATTTCCACATTAATTGCATTTGATAATATCCTGTCTCTACTATTCCTTTAGCTTTTCCTGCAAAACGAGTATTTATCTTAGATAAAATTCTAGAAAATCCAATGCCATACTCTTTATCCTTTAATGTTTCTCCGATTGACTTCCTAAAGGTGGTGTATTGTGGAATTTCTTCTAATAAATTTACCTTGTTACAAACTAATTCCATAAAATCCCCTTGATGCCTATACAGCATTAAATCAACAGCGTATTTTTTGTAATCAAAACCCTCAAGCATACTTATAAGGCTTCTTTCTACTCCTCCAACTTCCATATCAAATGAGGCCACCAGTATATCCTTCATATATGCCTCCTAATTTTTTGTAACAAATTTTCTTATCCGCGCTATATTTTCTCCACCTATAACCTTAGATGCTAACAGTTTTAAACCACTCTTCAATCTTGCTTTAGGTGGTAACCAACTTTTATAAAAATGATGCATTGCATATGTATTTGGAGTAATAAATTTTCTACAGTTAATATAATCATATGGAGAAAAATATGTTTGAGGATAGAAGGCTCCTATCCCACTTATTTCTTGATATTTTCCATTCAACTGTAATCCTTTATTTTTTAGTATCTCGCTTATAATGGCCACATTGGTTAAACTGTCATACTTTCCGTCCTCTTTAATAAAACTTTTTTCTTCGTATGAATCTAGAAACATTCTTATTAACACATTTCCTTTAGTCGCTCCTATTGTACTTGTAGCTATATAGTTCTCTTGTTCAAATCCCCAAAATGAATCATGATGTAGCATATCATCAAAAGATTTGAATACCTCCACATCCGTATCTAAGTAAATTCCTCCAAATTTATAAAGAGCGTATACTCTTACATAATCACTTACAAATGCAAATTTTTTGCATTCATAGGCTTCCTTGACATATAAATTACAATTTATATCAAAATTATCTTCATTCCACTCAATTATTTCATAACCAGCTAAATTCTCTTTCCAGCTATCTATACATTTTTTTACTATTATAGGTTTTTCTCCTTTACCAAACCAACAATAGTGAATGGTGCGTGGAATCTTTTCTGTAAATGCCAACTCAGTATCCCCTTTCTAAGCTATATAGAATAATATACCTATACACCTAAATTTCCATATTTCATTGATCAACTAGTCATTAACATATTTCACTTTAAAAAACTTAGAAATTTAAAAAATTACTTTTATAAATAATGTTTAATGTTATTACATTCTCGTATGCATAGAAAATAAAATAAAATACTAATATTGCATAATAAACTAGTTTTTGGTCTTTATCAGTAAATAATTTTATAATCCATGAAATTAAAATTAATTGGTATAATCCAAAATATATAGAAAATCTTGCAAAAATCCAATTTTGTGTTGAAATTATCATGAATACAAGTCCTAATATAGACATATTTACTACATAGTCACTTTTAGGAAATATTTCCCTAAGTTTCTCTCTTCCAATGTAAGCAATAATAATTGGAGGAATATTAACTCCAACTCTAAGTATATTTGCTCCGCCCTCAGAAAAGTTCTTGTAATCCCCATACTGACTATCTCCTATGACTGAGAATAACGTATCTAAAAATTGATTAAACCCTATAACTATGAATACAGAGCAAAAAAGGGTTACATACGTTTCCCATGACCATGCTTTTCTCCTAATCATAAAATATATTGGAATAAGGATAAGTGCAGTTTGATGTATTGTTGATGCAAATAGAATAATTAGAATATACTTTTTCCAGTTACCTTCAAATATATATTTTGTTGCAGCAAAAATAATTGCTGCTGCAAGAAATTGCCTTATCCCATTCATTGATATTAAATACATTCCACCTGTTATATATACATATAAACTTAATTCGAACATTCTTGTATATTTATATAAGACCAACACAATAAGTACATTTGTTATTAGTGCCGTTACAAAAATCAATATTTGAGGGTCATTAGAGAACTGTTTTAAAATCATCTGAAGCACATTAAAACCCATATCTTTTCCTTCTTTTATATGTTCCCAATCAAACGTATCTTTTTTATAAGAATACATATAAAAAAAAGTATCCCCGATATTATTACGGAGACCAGACACCATTACAAGAATAACTATTGTTAAAAATACTAACAGCTTATTTGGCTTTGATTGAACAATGTGTGGTCCCATTATTACAGGAGTAGAAAAATATCTTGCTAAAAAAGAAAGAATATAAACTAAGACCAGCGTAACCCAAAATATAAACATTTTTAAATTCCTTTCATATTATAGATTGTAAATATAAAACTCTTTGCTATTCTTTAACCAAATAATTCAATAATATAGCCTATCAGTCCTATATTTCTCTTACAATCTAAATACATGTGACAATAAAATACATAGTTAATTAAAGACCTACTATTTATTTTTCAAAACAGTAGCTTTACTCGTCTTTTGAATATAAAAATGAAGCATAATCCCAAAAGGTGTAGCCACCAAAGTAATAAGCTTACATGGGGACTCAATAAGAAATTTATAGTTTTTGATCATCAAGTTGCTAGATACATAATGTATAGATTCTCGAAATTTTTCTTTTAATGTAGGAGCATATTTCATAGCAACTTTTCTAAAGAATGAGAACCCTTGGGGGTTTTTTCTATATTGCTTAATAATGTTCATGCTAGATCCATCTGCTAAATACTCAACATGACAAAGAACTTTATTCATGATGAGTAAAGGCTGCTCTTGATCAATAAGAATATATTTATAACTTAAAGGACAGTACTTTTCGCCCGGAAATATTGGATATGGTGGGGTTTTTCGTGTTAACTCTGATCGATAAACTAACTTTTTATCACCTGTGACTTTATATTTCGCATGCAAATCTGTCAGTTTAGATTCCTTCACATGTTCCGGCATCATCGTTCCAATAACTTTTCCATTTGGATTAGCGTCTAATCCTATTATGCCAGCGTAATCATTACTTCCATACTCCTTCCAAAAACGAGTGATATTTTCAACGGCATCATCCGCCATATAATCATCAGAATCAATACAAACATTAAGTTCCGTATCAATTAATTCGTAAGCAGTATTATGTGCCCCGTGCATTCCCTGATTCTCTTGATAATGATACTGAATTGAGATACTGCCTTGGGAAATCCAATTTTCTATTAACTCTCTTGTGTCATCTGTAGATCCATCATCAATAATTAACCAAACAAAATCCTTACTTGTCTGTCGCTTTAAACTTTCATAACATAAATGCAGCGTGTAAGCACGGTTAAATGTAGGTGTAAAAATTGTAAGAGTAGGTTTCAATTTACATCTCTCCATCAATCATCTAATCTATTAAAATTCATCCCCTAATATTGTTAATATACTATTTAATACTAATCTATCAGGTCTTACATATTCATGGTAATATCTATAATTGTTAATCATCATTTGATATCTATAATTTTCATCATTTGATAAAGTATATATTTGATTTATACATTCTTCTGGTGTTTTAAAAACAAGATAATTTTGACCATCACGAAAATCACCTGGGACTTCATAATGTAATTCTTCTGTTACTATAGCCTTGCTTGCTGCAACATACTCTGCAAATTTCCAACCAATAGATTGATGTAATCCCATAGTTGCAATACAAATTGCAGATTCTTTTACCTTTCTTAGGTAATTATTCCGTTCAGTAGCTTTTCCGTCTTCTATAACAATATCTGCATAATTTTTATATGCAAATTCTGATGGTGCTACTCCCCCATAAAATTTATCTCCAAACTCTTTTCGACAAAGTCTAATGCATGTTGCTCGAAAATCATTAATATATGCACGTTCTTCCTTTTTATTCGAAGAAATTTGCCCTTCATAATCTCCATTTACATCCCATAACCTAGCCATAAAAAGAATTTTTGAATCTATTTCTTTATGAGGTATATCTTCAAAAGAATTAATACGATATAAACCATTGTAATATTGAGACAACGGAACCTTCCGTATTATTTTCTTAATTTTCTCCCTAAGTGGATCTTGAGGCATCGGTGAATGCGCAATATTTCCAGGTATTGTAACCATATAATTTAATCCAAGAGGATAAATTTTTTCCTTATGCCTTAACTTTGAATTATAAAAACTATTAAAACTTCGCTTAAAGTAAAAGTCGTATTTTTCTAACAACACATTCATAAACTCAACATAATCCTGATTTTGCTTAAGCAAATTATCATAACCATCATTAACATCATATAACACTCGAGTTTTCCCGTTGATTATAACTTCCATCATATTATAAGGTAATTGATCTTGATGATTCTTACTAAGTTTCTCTATCCTCAAGTCTATTACTCCTTGTTGAGCAAGTAGAACAAAACCTGCAGTTATATTATAGAGATGCAGCGGAACTTCTCCTAGCCTAAGACAACATGAAACTCTTGACATCATTGTGCTCCTTTTTAATCCTTTAGACATTATTTAAAATATAGAAGTTACTATTAATTAAAGCGCTTGAAGATAAAAATTCTCAAGCCAAGTAGCCGATTCACTTATATCATATCCTTCTTTCTTGATATATCCTTCTACATCTTGCATACGTTTATTGACATCCAATATATCCTGCGCCCATATTTCGGGAGAGGTATTTATGCTTTCAAAACTCACTAGACCTGCTCCCATGTCTACTTCTTTAGTTATCGCATCCGAGATTACACAAGATAACCCAGCTCCTTGCGCTTCTATAAGAGTAACAGGCAATCCTTCATGAATGGATGGGAATGCAAATACATCAAAAGCTTGAAGTAAATGGTCGATATCGCTCCTTATGCCAAGAAACTTTACATTAGCCCCTAAATTTAATTCTTCCACTTTTTGTTCAATCTTTAACCGTAACGGACCATCCCCCACCAAAACAAGAACGGAATCTCTTCTAAGTTTAACTAACTGAGCAAACACTTCTATAAGGAATCCATGATTTTTTTGATGCGCAAACCTTCCTACATGCCCTACTACAAAGTTATCAACTGTAAGATTTAGTTCCTCTCGTATCTGTTTTCTAATTTCGGGGGAAAATGAAAACTTTTCAGGCTCAATTCCATTTTTTAAAATCGTGGCAGTATCTGTTTTACCTGCAAATAACCAGCGAGATGCTGCATCCGAACATGCTAAAAGATGTGTTGCACTTCGTAATATATACTTCCCTGCATACCACTTATATACTTTCGCAGCAGCTCCACCTTCACTGCTAGTATTGTGACTATGTGCGATACGAACTGGTATACCGGCTTTCTTAGCTGCACGTAACACAAATCCACTCATCTTATCCATGTGTGAGTGTACAATCATATATTCTTGATGAGATTCAAAAAAATTATCTAAAGACTTTATGTATTCGTTATGACCACCATCAGTAATATATGGAATCCTGTGCACTTTCCCACCTAATTCTGATATTTCTGTATCGAAAACACCTTCCTTACAAGTAAGAAAATCAAACTGCACTTTATTTCGATCTATATTCCGGTACAAGTTCATAATAAGGGTTTCTGCACCACCACGGTTCATATTGACTACAACATGTAAGATTCTTAATGGACAATCCAATCTAACGCCTCCGTTCTACTCATAAACATGGTGTAAATATAGCTCTTTTCTTCTAATACTTTATTGACGGCATAATTATTTTTAATAATCTCACGACCAGACTCTCCGAATATGCCTTGTAAGCTACTATTTTCAGCAAGATATTTTATCTTTTCTGCCATTGTCTGTATGTCTTCACGACCTACTGTCCAACCATTTACACCATTTTGAATTAACTCTTTATGGCCCCTGTTCTCACTGGCTATAACAGGCAATCCGCAAGCCATCGCTTCCATAATATTAACTGGTAACCCCTCACGTAGACTGGATGCAACAGAAATATCACAAATAGGTAAAATTTTTGCAATATCATTCCTATAACCAAGGAAATCTATCATTTCAAATACACCCATTTGTTTAGCTAAATTTTTGCAATCATTTATCAAAGGACCATTCCCAGCCAATAGAAGCCTCGCATTGGGAACATGATCTTTTATTAAGGCCAATGAACGAATCAAAAACTGCTGATTTTTATTTTTATTAAACTCAGCCGCATAAAACATTAAAAAATCATCCGGTTTATAACCCATCTCAATCCTTAGACAATTCTTTTGAGGCTCACTAACTGGTTTAAAATATTCTGTGTCCACTCCCACCCCATGAATTTGTTCAATCTTAGGTACTTTAAACTTTCGCTGAACAGCCAAGTTATAATCTTCTTGGTTAATTGTAATGAGGCAATCTGTATAATTTGCTAGCATTTTTTCAATTGGATAATATAACAGCCAATTTGCAAGCGGGGCACCTTTACAAAAATGAAATCCATGCGCAGTATATAAAACTTTTGTTCCATGCTTTCTAGACTTTCTTGCTGCCAAACGTGCAACGGCTCCCCCCATCGGGGTATGGCAATGAATAATTTTATATTGATTTTCATCAATAATATCTTTCAGCTCTTTATAAGCCTTAATATTCTTAAATTGCAAAGGTGACCTTTGAATAGAAATGTCATACTTCTTATCCACATATGGAAGTTCCATGTTGCCAGCAGCAGCAACATGGACTTCCCAGCCTTGTTCTTTAAACCATTTCATATACGGCAAATGAAATGCTTTAAAGTGAAAGTCTACCGTCGCACAAAATAATACTTTATTTTCCATATATATCACCCTACAATTGTTATATTGTAACTAACCACCTGTTCATACTTCATTCTCATTTCTCTACATAGTAAAACATAAGTCTAAGCATATATATGCAGATCAAAATCTATATTTACACCCTATTTTGTGGAGTTATATGACTATTTGCCAATGTCAATACACGTTTTCTTAATTCCGTCTTCTCCAGATTCTTATAAGTTTGGAGAACTGATTCAATTTCGTTTATACAAAGGTTCGATGTTTTACCTATATAAATTTTAGGATGAATTTGTTGTTCATGTATTTCTTCTTTTTTCAATAGTTCTTCAAAGAGCTTCTCTCCAGGTCTTATTCCAGTAAACTCTATTTGTATTTCTTCTAGCGAATTTCCTGATAATGTAATCATTTTTTTTGCAAGATCTACTATTTTCACAGGATCTCCCATATCTAATACAAATATTTCTCCACCTTTAGCTAATGCACCAGCCTGTATTACAAGCTTGGACGCCTCTGGAATTGTCATAAAGTAACGAATCATATCTGGATGTGTAACCGTAACTGGACCACCTTGCTTAATTTGTTTTTTAAACAACGGTATAACACTACCGCGACTTCCTAATACATTACCAAATCTTACAGCCACAAACTTTGTATTACTTGTTTTGTCCAAGTTTTGAATTACCATTTCAGCAAGCCTTTTTGTTGCTCCCATTACACTTGTCGGATTCACAGCTTTATCTGTAGAAATCATTACAAACGTCTCGACCCCATTCCAGCTTGCCGCTTTTGCCACGTTTGTTGTCCCAATTAAATTGTTTTTGATAGCTTCTTCGGGGTTACGTTCCATCAATGGTACATGCTTATGTGCAGCGGCATGATAAACAACTTGAGGCTGATATTGACTCATTACTGACATCATTTTCAGATCATCCTGTACATCAGCAATTTCTGTGGTAACGACAATATCTGTGTCACCGTATAGCTCTTTCAATTCCATTTCGATAGAATAAATACTATTTTCACCATGACCTAATAAAATCAATTGTTTTGGGTTGAATTTTGCAATTTGACGACAAATTTCAGATCCAATTGAACCACCAGCACCAGTTACTAAAATAATTTTATTAGTAATAAATTCTGAAATACTTTCAATATCCAATTCAACAGGATCACGTCCTAATAAATCGTCTACTTGGACATCACGAAATTCATTCACTGAAACTTTTCCAGTCACTAAATCCTCTAGCATTGGAAGAATTTGTGTTTTTATTTTTGTCTTGGAACATTCTTGAAAAATCATATTTAATGCTTTCTTGCTCAGTGAGGGAATTGCTATTATGATGCTATCGATATCTAATTGCTGAACAGCAAATTCAATACGATCAATTCCTCCAACTACCGGTATTCCAAGAATATCCAAACCTTGTTTCTTTATATTATCATCTATAAATACCACAGGCAGTAATTCAGTATCATTACTATTCAAAAGTTGCCTTACAACCATTGTACCTGCAGAACCCGCACCAATAATTAGTGTTCTTTTTTTGTCGTCCCCTTTTTGAATATAAGCATCTCTGAACATCCGCCATAGAAAACGTGATCCTCCAATCAGTAAAATATGAATCATCCAAGTTACAACAAGAAGACGGAAATAAATATCTTGAACCAATATTTGTTGTACTACTGCTGTTGTGATAACAGAAAGTGTGATTGCTTTTAAAATAATTAGCAATTCCCCTACACTTGCATACTCCCATGCTTTTTTATAAAGCTTATAAATAAACGAAAAAATATGATGGCTGAGTAGCAGCGTCATCGCACTCACTACGATGGGAAATGTTATGACATTGAAATCAGCACTTACTAAGAAGCGACTAAAGAAAACCGTAGTTAATACGATTAAGGAATCAATTAAAATTAATAAGGATAATCTCTGACGATATGTCATAATAGGCCCCCCTTTCTAAATTTTTTATATATAACAAAAGGAAATCCTCATAATTGTTATCTTAGAATTAAAAGATTTATATATTGAATATGTCTAGCTAAACATATAGACAAGGAAAATAATCAATAACCAACTAATACAAAGTTCCTATCTACAAAATCCTTTAGAAAGACTTTCTAGACAAGAACCTCAAATAAGTTTGGGCATCTAACCCTCCCTCACACCACACTCTTGACGACTAACGTCTAAGGTTCTTCAACCCACAGTATGATCGAGTGTCTCCATTGATAGTGGTAAGGAGACATCACCGTACCCTATAATTTTTTATAGGTGGTCTTTCATTCTCTACTATAAAACATATGAAAAGCTTCTCATCCTTACGTCACCCATTAGGAAAGCGCTGTATTATCATTTTATGTATAATCAATTCTAATAAATCTCTTATACTTTTTTATTTAGAATAGCCCCTACAAGCTTTCCTTTTGTTAAATCTAAGGCCCTATTCGCTTCAACAACTGCTTCACTAGCAGTTTGATAGCAACTTAGCACCAATAATACCCCATCACATTGACTAGCTAGTATATTTGCATCTATAACCTCAAGAAGGGGTGGAGAATCAAATAAAATAATGTCATACTGCTCTATTGCTTTGCTAATTAAATTTTGCATAGATGGTAAACTAAGCATCTCAGCTGGATTATTAATTTCGGGACCACTTGTCAATATATGTACATTTTTGATTTCTGTCTGCATTACCACTTTTTCTAATGCTGCTTTTCCCTCCAAAACATTTGTTAATCCAGATTTATTTTCCATTCCAAAAATCGCATGTAGTTCCGGAGTTCGCAAATCCGCATCAACAACTAAGACTTTTTCATCTCGCTGAGCCATAGAAACCGCCAAATTTGCCACAGTGGTGGTTTTACCTTCTCCATATCCAGGAGAAGTAATAATTATAGTTCTTGTTTTGTCCGTGCCAATTGCAAATTGAAGGTTAGTACGAATTGTTCGATATTCCTCAGCCATCTTCGATTTCGGAGCGATATGAGCAATTAAATGACTATTATCAAGGATACGGCTTTGCTTTTTATTATGAATCAAATGTTTTCCCCTCCACTATTACACTTTCTCTCTTACTTGTTTTATCTACTATATTATTTTTCTTCATTTGAGAAACACTTCCTAAAACGGGAACTGGTAATAATTTTTCAATGTTACGTTCCGATTTAATTGTTTCATCAAGAGAATCCAATACAAAGACTACTCCGATACTCAGTATAAGACCGGCAGCCAAGGCCATCTCAATCGCTTTTGCATGATTCAAGTTTATCGGTAAAGGATGCTCTTGTACTTTTGCTTCTGTTAAGATGCGGACATTCGAAAAATTTAGGATAGCATTGGCTTCTTCTTTATAAACATTTGCTGTAGCATTGGCAATTTTGACTGCCTGGGCTGGATTAGTATCCACAGCCGTAATAACAAAAACCTGTGACTCTTCAATCTTTCCAACACTGACCTGTCCGTTCAATGCATCTGCTGATTTTTGCGAATTTAATTGCTGGGCCACTTTCTCTAAAACAATAGGTTCCTTTATCATCACTTTAAGTGTAGCTATAGCATCGGCGTTAGCTGGAATGAGGATTCTTGCAGAAGACGCATATAAAGGCGTTTTCATGAAAATGCTATATATACCACCAATACATGCCGCTAATATCGTAATTACTGCAATAATCCAAAATTTTCTTTTTATAACATTAAATAATTTTTTTAAGTCTATTTCCTTTTCCATGTTTCCCCTCCATTACTGTCTATTTGATTAATAAAAAAGCAAATCGTAGGTAAATTAAATCGTATAACCTAAGTTAATTTTGATTATACCGAACATAACTTACTAAATCATAAACAGGATGAATTTTCCGAGTATATATTTTATTCAGAAAATATATACCTTTTTTTCATTAATCTTAATATACTCGATATTCATTTTAGTTCTTGATAATGAACCCGTCAATATAAATTTATACATCAAATCAATCGATTACCTTAGTATATTTAATTCAATTATCCTTATATAAATTCAAAAATAACGGAGTTAGTATAGTCATATGGACACAACTTAGTTAAGTCCTTACAATGGATTTCAAGGAGGCAGTGTCCGGATGACAAACAAGAAATTTAATGAAGAGTTTAAAAAATGGTGGTTGAATTATATCATTCGGGACAATCTGTAAAAGCATTAAGTAGCGAGTATGGCGTATCAGAAGTAACCATTTACAACTGAATTAAATAATGTTCTACAAGTATGATGACCGAAAAAAGAAATATCATTAAAAGGTTAATCCCCAAAACAGATTTACCTTAACTTTTTACCAAGTATATTGACTCTAATTCATAAAAATTTAGCATCCTTTTCTAAAAAAAGACTTCATTTCTAATGAAATAGAAGTCTTTTTTGTGTCGTTAAAACTTAATTATAAACCATTTCGCTTTCTACTAACTTTTTCATATAGTCTAATAGCTCTTTTCTTAGGTTTTCATGTTGCAGTGCCATTTCAACAGTTGTTTGAATAAATCCAAGCTTTTCTCCAACATCATAGCGTATCCCTTCAAAGTCATAAGCAAACACACGTTGGATTTCATTTAAACGCTGAATTGCATCTGTTAACTGAATTTCTCCACCTGCTCCAGTTTGTTGATCTTCTAGGAACATAAATATTTCTGGCGTTAATACGTACCGTCCCATAATTGCTAAATTAGATGGTGCTGTTCCTTTAGCAGGTTTTTCCACAAATTTACTCACTTGATAACTACGATCCTTTTTCTCTAATGGATCAATAATGCCATAACGGTGTGTTTCATTTTCTGGAACCGTTTGAACACCAATTACTGATGATTTTGTTACCTCATATTGATCCATTAATTGACGTAAGCATGGCGTTTCAGCTTGAACAATATCATCGCCAAGTAATACAGCAAATGGTTCATTCCCAATGAATTTACGTGCACACCATACAGCATGTCCTAGACCTTTAGGCTCCTTTTGACGAATATAATGAATATTGATTTTCGAAGACTCTTGTACCTTCTCAAGAATTTCATGCTTTCCTTTTGATAATAGGTTTTGTTCTAATTCAAAAGAATGATCAAAATGATCTTCAATTGCGCGTTTTCCTTTTCCCGTTACAATAATAATATCTTCAATTCCAGACTCAATTGCTTCTTCCACAATATACTGAATTGTTGGTTTATCAACAATTGGTAGCATTTCTTTCGGCATAGCCTTTGTCGCCGGTAAAAAACGAGTTCCTAATCCTGCAGCCGGAATAATGGCTTTTCTTACTTTTTTCAATGAAAATCCTCCTAGTAATCTAAAACGTATTTATATAAATCATAAATCTAACCACTAATAAAAAGAAATAGAGAATTTAATTACAATCCTATATAAAATAAATTATCTATATATTTTATATTTTTAATTTTATGATGTCTACCTATTCATATTTCACACGTTATTATTCTATGACTAAAGATATTACTAATACAACATCAATAAAATATTATATCGATATCTCTGTTAATGCCTTCTTATTCTGTTTTATTTTTTTGTACTTGCTCTTCTAAAATATTTTCCCACTTGTCACCAACGATATTAAAAGTATACCCCTCAACATTCTTTTTAGCCTTGTGACCATATTCTTTTCTTAATTCTTCAGATCCTATTAAAGTCATTAATGAATTAGCAAGATCATCAATATTTCCTTCTTCTACAAGCAATCCGTCTTCTTTATTTTTAATTATTTCAACAGGACCTGTACAAGCAAAACTTACACAAGGAACCCCTACTGACATGGCTTCAATGATACCCCTCCCAAAAGGTTCCTATCTGGAACTTAAAACATAAATTGATGAATTAAGCATCTCACCAATAATATCATTCGTCTTTGGCATTAGAAAAATATTATTATAAGCTTTATGATCAAAAATCTGTTGTCGAAGAAGTTGTTCATCTTCTCACGAACCAAACATTCCCAACTTCCAATCCGGATATTTCTCTATAACTTTAGAAAAAACAGGAACTAAAAGATCGAAATCTTTCTGAGGTACATATCTACCTGCAGCAATCACTACCTTTTTATCCAATCCAGCTGTTTTCTCAGGGATTGCTGTAGCATTTTCTGCTTTATATAACTTTACCCGAGTTCCTTCTAATAGTAATTGATAGTCATTAATTTCTGAATCTGTCAAACAAGTTAACAATCTAATTCCCCATGATATTGACTCAAATCCACATTATCACATTAAAAATTTCCCTTGTTATATTAAATATTGATTCCTTTAAATAAGATCAAATGTACCGTATGTAATTACCTTTTTCATACTTCATTGTCCCCTGTGAAATATTCCCTTTATAATTGGTTAAAGAAAGTAAATTAAAACAGAGATTTCCCCGCATCATGAAATCATAAAAGCCCCTGTAAACCTAAACAAATTTACATATAATTTACATCAGGTTCGCATAAAATTCACAATAGTGATTATCGCATACTTTTCATTTACAAACTATTACCATTAATATGCAGTTTTTGTCATACACACTCTAGGAAAGCGCTTTCTTAGTTAGTTCTACAAAGTTCTATTTATCTTCTTCAACTACAAAAAAATCAGGAAGAAAACATCCTCTTCCTGATTTTTACTACTTTTATACGTTTTTGAACCTTATCGTAATGCACGACGTGGTAATTTATCGATGTTTTCTAACATGATACCTGTACCAACAGCAACACATTGCATTGGGTTTTCAGCAATTAATACTGGTAATTTTAACTCTTCTGCTAGAAGCATGTCGATACCGTGTAATAAAGCTCCACCGCCTGTTAGAATAACACCACGGTCAATAATGTCCGCAGATAGTTCTGGTGGTGTGCGCTCTAGTACGCCTTTTGCAGCTTGTACAATGATAGCCGCGTCTTCTTTTAGTGCTTCTGTAATTTCTTCAGAGCATACTGTAATTGTACGTGGTAAACCAGTTACCATGTCACGTCCGCGAATTTCAAGCTCTTCACTACGTGCACCTGGGAATACTGTACCAATTTTAATTTTAATATTTTCTGAAGTACGTTCTCCAATCAATAGCTTATACTTACGTTTAACGTAGTTTAAGATCTCCATATCAAACTTATCGCCAGCCATTTTGATAGAGGAAGAGGTAACAATGTCACCCATAGAAAGTACGGCAATATCTGTTGTACCTCCACCAATATCAACAACCATGTTTCCGCTTGGCTGGAAAATTTCCATACCAGCACCAACTGCAGCTACTTTTGGTTCTTCTTCTAAAAATACTGTTTTACCACCTGAACGTTCAGCAGCCTCACGAATTGCTTTTTGTTCTACAGATGTGATATTTGTTGGGCAGCAAATTAAAATGCGAGGTTTTGAAAAGAAGCTCTTCACGTCCAATTTGTTAATGAAATACTTTAACATTGCTTCTGTAATTTCGAAATCTGCGATTACACCATCTTTAAGCGGACGAATTGCCACAATATTACCAGGTGTACGTCCCACCATACTTCTTGCTTCTTCACCTACTGCTAATACTTTTCCACTATTACGATCAATTGCCACAACAGATGGCTCATTTAATACAACACCCTTACCTTTAACATGAATTAATACGTTAGCCGTACCTAAGTCAATTCCGATATCTCGCGCAAACATTCCCGTCTTTTCCTCCTCGATATTCAAAATCAGGTTACACCCGAATTCTTTTACACCTAATTTCTGATTTTATCATAAATTTAACAGAAACGTAATATTCGCAAAAAGAATTTTTCTGAAAAACATTACCGAATCTGTAAGGAATGTTTGCTGTTTTGCATTTATTGACGTACAGGCTTTTCTATATCTTCTTTTCTATACTTCTGCTTCGTTGCTTCTCCCCCTCTTAAATGACGAATAGACTTATGATAATCAAGAATTTCTTTCACTTCATTTGCGAGCTCTGGATTAATTTCTGGCAAACGTTCTGTTAAATCTTTATGGACTGTACTCTTTGATACCCCAAACTCCTTTGCAATTACACGCACTGTCTTTCTTGTCTCCACGATATACTTGCCAATCTTGATAGTTCTCTCTTTGATGTAATCGTGCACACCACTCGCCTCCCTAAATTGGATGTGAGAAGTGTGAAATGAGACTCGCTGCATACGACTATGAAGTAAATGTGAGTGCTGTTTGTAAGCGTTAAACATTCTTGGATTTATAATGAAAGGATTCACGATTTCTCACCTCAAACACTCTCTTTGCATTGGTTTATACCATTGTATTGCCCGCACTACTGATATATGCTACATGTTCACTATTTTTGCGGACTAAGTTAAGAAAAATTACATTTTTTTGTGA
>NZ_MACH01000002.1 GCF_001884065.1 Bacillus proteolyticus | reverse complement strand
AATATGCGGGTGTGGCGGAATTGGCAGACGCACTAGACTTAGGATCTAGCGCCTTTGGCGTGGGGGTTCGACTCCCTTCACCCGCACTTTTAATGAAATAACTCAAACATGTCTTGCGGAAGTAGTTCAGTGGTAGAATACAACCTTGCCAAGGTTGGGGTCGCGGGTTCGAATCCCGTCTTCCGCTCCATTTTAACTTAATATGGCGGCATAGCCAAGTGGTAAGGCAGAGGTCTGCAAAACCTTTACCACCGGTTCAAATCCGGTTGCCGCCTTTCTTTTATGCCGATGTGGCGGAATTGGCAGACGCGCACGACTCAAAATCGTGTTCCTTCGGGAGTGTCGGTTCGACCCCGACCATCGGTATCGGTTAAAAGACGAGTGATCGTCTTTTTTTTATTTGTTTTTATCTTCAATTAAACGTGAATATACATTAATATCAAGCGTTCCTACTTTGTGGGGACGCTTTTTTTGTGTTCAAATTAATGTTAATTTATCACCTAATACGTTAATTCTTATAGGTTTATGAAGAAGGGGAAGTATGACGCAAATAAAGGTTACACCAGAACGGCTAGAACAGTCAGCAAAGCTAGTTCTTGAAACTAAAAATAGATTAGAACAAATACATAAAGATTTATATAACCAAACGGAATACGTAGCTTCAATGTGGAATGATGCAACGAGTCAAAGGTTTTATCAGATGTTTAATGAAACAAAACCTCAAATGTTTAATGTGTTTCGGGAATTTGATAAGATTGCAGAAGAACTAATGCACGCTGCTGAAAAGTTTCGTAATGCTGATGAACTTTATGATGGTAATCTAGTTGATGGAAACATAGAAGAAGGGGCAATGTGTGGTAAGTTACCTGAAAAATCTACTTTCGAAAAAATTCGGGATGGTATTGTAGAAGGTGCAGGGGAAGCCGTTGAAGATACTATAGAAGGATTTAAGGCACTTGGTAAATGGGAAACGTGGCAAAATATGGGGAACGCAGCCTTGCATCCTATTGATACACTTAGTACCATGTATAATGTATTGTCAGATTCATTTATTAATGATGTAATAAATGGTGACGCAGAAAGTCGTGCAACATGGGGAAGTTATGCTTTAACTCAAGTTGGTTTAGGACTTATTGGTGATAAAGGAATAAGCAAAGTCACTACACTTGCAAAGGGTACGAATTTAGCAAAGGTATCAGAAGGTATCTCGCATTATACAAATAAATTGCAAACGGGAGACCGCTTTGCATATGCTGGCGTTGGTGAGTTTAGAGATATTCCGAAAACTTCTTTTAATTCTTTAGAAGCAGCACGTAATACATTTATGTTTGCTGACCCTGGTAATTTAAATATACCTAGATTCCAAGAATATCTTGGCCAAGTAGAAGAAATAACAAATAGAAAGATTCCTGAAAACCAGAGGGAATTACTACAGGAAGCTTTAGAAGATAATGCTTATAGTAAATTAAGTAAAGAAGAGACTGCACAAAGACGGGCAGAATTTGATAAATTACGCACTAACTTAATTAAGGATTGGGAACTTAAGACTGGCCAAAAATGGCCTACTTATGAAGAAGTTGTGTATTCAAAGAAAGGTTTGCCTTTACGTAAAAAAAACGCTAATTATGATGCACATCACATTATAGAAAGTACATATAACGGTGCACATGAATGGTGGAATCTACATCCAGCTAAATACCCTGATGTACATCAAGGTGGAATACATGGAAAAGGAAAAATCGCTAAAGAGATTTTCAAAAGATAACACTTATATGGAGGGTAATATTTATGTTTAATTTCACAAATTTGGAAAAGGTATCATTTGATAGAACTGAAGCAGAACAAGTTTTAGATAAATATGAAACCGTATTTTTTAAAATATATGATGATGAAATACAAGAGGCTGAAGGAATGATAGGATTTAAATTCCCAAAGGAACTAAGATATTTTTATGAAAATGTCGGTAGTGGTTTTGTGAAAAGTAATTCTGAGTACTTTGTTAACCGTCTAATGGACCCTGAATCCGTTGCGGATTTAAGACTTAGACAAGATGTGTATGAAGAAAACCCTAGATATGATTATATTGATGATGAAGAATCAATAGCTTTCTTTGAAATTAATGAATCAAGCTTTTTAACGTTAAAATTTAAGCAGGCAAATGAATTAGGTCAATGTCCTATATATTATGGTTCAACAAAGATAGCGGATTCGTTAGAGGGATTTTTAATTAAAATGGATGAAAATCCTGACTATTATATTTAATCTTTTTAAGACTTACTTTAAGGCGTAGGATTTGAAAAATATCTAATCATGAATAAAAAGCTTATGTATAACTTGCATAAGCTTTTTTAATGCACATGAACTAGACACTTACAGGATGGAGATAGTGCAGACATAAGCTGGCCTATACCAAAATACAACATCTATCCTAAAGGAGAATAAATAAATTTAGAAAGAGGTTTTTATATGTGGAAAAATCTGATTTTAGAAATTGAAAAGATAGAGAAAAGTTTTAATGATAAACTGGATACACCCGCAACGGATACTGAAATTGGTAAATTAAGAGAACGTGTGAAAGAGAATTTTAATGTTGACTTACCGAGTGAATATGAGGAGTTTCTTAAAATTGTAAATGGTTTAGATTTTAATGGGCTGGTGATTTATGGAGTTGACCCTTCTTTACTAGACACAGAAAGGGACGAACTAATTAGTGGACTTATAGACACGAATGAGATTTGGTATGAAAATGAATTTCAAAAAGAGTATCTTTTCTTTGGGGATTCAAATATTGCGTGGTTTTGCAAAAACTTATCAGACGGTACTTATCTAGAACTTGATAAACCATCTGGCACAGTGATGAAAACATATAATGATTTCAATACAATGCTTGAGGAAGCGTTAAAAATAACCCTTCTGTAATAGGGGTATTAAGAAGAACAAAAAATCTATTTGAAAGAACAGTTTATTTATCTGATACGACTCAAGAGCGAAGAGTATTTCTTTTTACCGAGTGAAACTTTGGAAGAAGAAACAGCTCTGTTATATAAACAACAGTTAAAAGCTATTAAGGAATTAGAGCAAACTGCGAAACAATAAAGGGATAAAAATGAACATTCATTTTTATCCCTTTATATAATTTCATTACTTTATAGAGTATCTCCCCACCCGGGTGACATGAAGTTAAATCCGACACCACCAGTAGATATTAGCACATTATCAGCTGTTAATTTCGTAATTTCTAAAAACTTTTTTTCAAACTTTTCTCTGTTGTACTTGTACATAGTTGAGTGGCACGACCACATTTGCGTTGAAGTACTCAACCAGTCCCCTAATTCCTTTAATTCAGGAAACGACTCAAATTGAATTGGTTCATCTAATTTCATGAATCTCACTTGATAGATAGTTGGGTTTAACTTCTCTCCTATTCCTTTAAGACCATGTGCTTTTTTCTCATTTGAATGTGCCATAATTTTCCCTTTAAATTTTTCCCTATTTTAATTATACAGCAATAGAAAGAAAATATGGGAATATTATGGAAAACGGTATCAGCGATATAAAAAGACTCTAACAGAAATGTTAGAGCCTTTTTTGTTAAATTATACTATGTGCTTCTAAAATTCGTAATAAACGTAGGAATTCATGTATAATATAACTTGTCGAAAGAACAAAATGATAGTGATTTATATTATGTCTGTAATATGAATCAAAAATGAACTTTTTATATTTCTTTTAAAAATGTGTTGAATACACATTATATTTTATATTAATATTTTTATGTAGATTTAAAACGGGAAAGAGAGTGGAAAGTATGGGCCGTAAATGGAACAATATTAAAGATAAAAAAGCATCAAAAGATGCAAATACAAGCCGTATATACGCAAAATTTGGACGTGAAATTTATGTGGCAGCAAAACAAGGCGAGCCAGATCCTGAATCAAACCAAACGTTAAGAGTTGTATTAGAGCGCGCGAAAACATACAATGTACCAAGAACAATTATTGATCGTGCAATTGAAAAGGCAAAAGGCGGTTCAGAAGAAAACTATGACGAGCTTCGTTATGAAGGCTTTGGACCAAATGGATCTATGGTGATTGTAGATACACTTACAAATAACGTAAACCGTACTGCAGCAGATGTACGAGCTGCATTTAGCAAAAACAGTGGTAACATGGGCGTAAACGGTTCTGTAGCTTACATGTTTGATGCGACAGCTGTTATCGGTCTTGAAGGTAAAACATCAGATGAAGTTCTTGAAATTTTAATGGAAGCAGATGTAGATGCACGTGACATTCTAGAAGAAGAAGATTCTGTTATCGTGTATGCTGAACCTGATCAATTCCATTCAGTACAATCTGCACTTAAAGATGCTGGTGTTGAAGAATTTACAGTTGCAGAATTAACAATGCTTGCACAAAATGATGTAGAACTTCCTGAAGATGCTCAAGCACAATTTGAAAAAATGGTTGATGCATTAGAAGATTTAGAAGATGTACAACAAGTTTACCACAACGTAGACTTAGGAGAATAATAAGACAGAAGATCCTTTCGTTTAACGAATAGGGTCTTTTTTGTGAAGTTAATTAAGATGCTGAATTATTAAAGGTGTTTTGTTGTAGGTAGGGAATATGGTTATAGATTGTACATGAAATAATTGTATTTCTAGGAGGCATTTTTATGGCGCATAAAACACCAAAACATATTGTTGCCGTATCAGGTTATTTAACAAATGAAAAGAATGAAGTACTTTTAGCAAAAGTGCACTGGCGAGCTGATACGTGGGAAATGCCTGGAGGACAGGTAGAAGAAGGAGAAGCCCTCGATCAAGCTGTTCGTAGAGAAATAATGGAGGAGACGGGCTTAACGGTGAAGCCAATTGGAATTACAGGAGTGTATTATAACGCTTCTATGCATATTTTAGCTGTTGTCTTTAAAGTAGCATATGTTAGTGGCGAAATAAAAATTCAACCTGAAGAAATAAAAGAAGCCAAATTTGTTGCTTTAAACGAAGAGAACATTGATGAGTATATAACGCGTCCACATATGAAATCAAGGACACTTGATGCGATGAAAGCGACGCAGTTCATTCCATACGAAACATGGGAAGTTCAGCCATATAATCTTATAGGAAGGCTGTAACGTTTAGGTTAGTTATTTGAGGACACCTCAAATTGCTAACCTTTTCTTTATGTATACTGTTTCAGAAAAAGGTCACAATAATAAAGTGTAGTCTATTAATGAGTGGGAGAAGTTCTACTGTCAGCCAATAGCGAGACAGTATGAAAGCTAGTATTGATTTAAGGAACGTTTGTTCTGTATAATAGTGATATATCGTATATACTTAGATTGCTAGATGTTTAAAAGTATAAATTTATAAATGATATAGTAAAAGAATAAAGTTAAATTAAGCTTTTTTTATGAAGATAGTTATAGCGCTCTTAATTCTTTTTCTGTTACTAATTATTAAGGGGAGTCCTACTGCCTGCCTATAAATAATGTATATTCAACATTTCATATGAATAGTAGATAAAAAAGGACTGTGATACAATACATTTTTACACCTTACAATGTTGTAAGGTACGTGTAAGAGAAATCGATGGGATATTCTTTTACAACAATGTATTCTTGAGTTAAGAGTTATATATGCTGTGTGGAAAAGAGGTGTTCGAGATGAAAGAACGAGTATTATCTAGAGTGAACTATCATCAAAAAGTTGCATTAAATCCATTAACTAAATTTTTTTATAAAGCCATTATATTATTATTATTGTTAAGTTTTGCATTATTATTCGTTGGAAATGTAATGATTGAGCGAAGTGATATTAGTAAATTACATGTACCTGCTAATTTAGAGGTGCCAGAATCATTAACACACGCATTTATTGCGACGGAAGATAAAAGATTTTATCATCATAACGGTTTAGACTATATAGCGATTATCAGGGCGTCTATTGAGAATATAAAAGCTGGTGGTGTTGTGCAAGGAGGAAGCACGATTACACAGCAGTTATCTAAAAATGCTTTCTTATCTAATGAACGTACATTTTCTCGTAAGTGGAAAGAAATTTTTTATACGAAAAAGATTGAACGTACATTCACAAAGGATGAGATATTAAAATTGTATGTAAGTAATATTTACTACGGAGAAGGCGCATGGGGAATTGAAAAAGCAGCAAACCTTTACTTCGGTAAAAAAGTGGATCAATTAACACTGGCTGAAAGTGCAATGATGGCTGCTGTAGTAAAAGCACCGGCTTATTACTCACCTGCACAAAATTATGATAAAGCAGTTGAGAGACGGAATGTAGTTTTAAGGTTAATGGAGAAAGAAGGGTATATAAATCATGATGAATATGTGCAAGCAGTTAGTGAGAAACTAGTAATTCGTCATGATATAAAAACAGAGCAATCCATGTTAAAAAATGCCCGTGAAAAAGCAGTAAGTTAAAAGAAGTTCCTACGTAGGAGCTTCTTTTTTTTGAATAATTTGTGACAAAAGACGACACAATATTGTCACAAATGTTGTATTTTTGTAATTTATGTGAGCGTGTTCATTGCGTGACGTATATAAGTGTTGATATTATGTGTATTGTGTACAATGCTGTATACAGAATATGAATTTAAAGAGGAATGTATATGAAATCAAATAAACTCATGGTTCTTGGTGTAGTTTTTTCTATCGCAGTATTGATTGTAATTGGAACAATTGCGTATAGCATCATAAATGACAAGAAAGATAAAGGGAATGAGATGTTTGCTTATTCTACGCAACAATCTCTAGGGAAAGATGATGCTCCAGTTAAGGTAGTTGAGTTTGGAGACTTTAAATGTCCAGCTTGTCGTACTTGGGATGTAACAGCATTACCACGATTAAAAGAAGAGTATATTGATAAAGGTAAAGTGCAGTTATATTTTATTAACTTCCCGTTTATCGGAAAAGACTCTGATTTAGGTGCAGCCGCTGGTGAAGCGATTTATAAACAAGATCAAGATTCATTCTGGATTTTCTATGATGAGATTTATCAAAATCAAAAGAAAGATACGGAAGAATGGATTACAGAAGAATTACTTCTTAATATTGTGAAAGAGAAGCTTCCGAAAATTAATGTAGAACAGTTTAAAAAAGATTTACACAGTAAAGAAATGAAAGACAAAGTACGTAAAGATTCAGATCGTGCTCAAAAATTAAAAGTTCAAGGTGCTCCTTCAGTATATGTAAATGGAAATCTTGCAAACCCTGATTTCGATAGTATGAAGAAGGCAATTGATAAAGAATTGAAAAAGTGATGAGTTATCTCATCACTTTTTCGACTTTTTTCGATAAAATTCTTGCTTCGTATTTTTTTACATGCTATACTACTTTACATAAGTTATTTTAATATCTTATATTTATTTCATATTTGCGGGTGTAGTTTAGTGGTAAAACAAGAGCCTTCCAAGCTCTGGTCGAGAGTTCGATTCTCTTCACCCGCTCCAAATTTTATTTAATGTTTTTCTAATAAATTGTGATCAACGCAGTGTTTCGTTTCTAAGATAAACGAGGCATTGCGTTTTTTAATGTTTGAAAAGCGTAATTGTATGCGAAAATAGAAGTAAAGAATAGTATTCCAAAAGTGAATTACTAACCAATATAGTCGTTACATAAGGGATGGATTCATCGGAGGAGGCGATAAAGAATGGATTTTGAACAATTAAAGCAAGAAGTAATTGCGTATAGTAAAACGATTGGTATAGATAAAATAGGGTTTGCAAGTGCATCACCATTTGAGGAATTAAAGCAACGATTAATCCAGCAGCAACAATTAAATTATCAGTCTGGATTCGAAGAGCCGGATATAGAGAAGAGAACGAATCCACAGCTTTTACTACCTGGTGCAAAATCAATCATTGCGATTGCTTTAGCGTACCCTTCAAAATTAAAAAATGCACCATTAAGTAAGCGTGGAGAGCGCCGCGGGATTTTTTGTCGTGCTTCGTGGGGACAAGATTATCATCTCGTTTTACGAGATCGTTTGCAAAAGTTAGAGGCGTATTTAATCGAGAAACTTCCGGATATAGAAGTGAAATCAATGGTCGATACAGGTGAACTAAGTGATCGAGCTGTATCAGAGCGTGCCGGTATTGGATGGAGTGGTAAGAACTGCGCTATTATTACGCCGGAATTTGGTTCGTATGTATACTTAGGAGAAATGATTACGAACATCCCATTCCCTCCTGATCAGCCAATAGAAGATCAATGTGGAAGTTGTACGAAATGTATTGATATTTGTCCTACAGGTGCTTTAGTACAGGGAGGACAGTTAGACTCGAAGAAATGTATCGCATTTTTAACACAGACAAAAGGGTTTCTGCCTGAAGAATATCGCGATAAAATAGGAAACCGTATATATGGATGTGATACATGTCAGACGGTTTGTCCAAAAAATAAAGGAATGGATTTCCACAATCATCCTGAAATGGAGCCTGACCCTGAGTTAGTTAAACCGTTATTAACACCACTTTTAACAATTAGTAATCGTGATTTTAAAGAGAAGTATGGAATTATGTCTGGTTCATGGAGAGGTAAAAAGCCATTGCAACGAAATGCTATTTTAGCACTTGCACATTTTAAAGAAACAGCAGCAATTCCTGATTTAATCGGTGTTATGAAAGATGACCCAAGGCCAGTACTTCGCGGAACAGCAGCATGGGCACTTGGGAAAATTGGCGGAGATGGAGTAGGTGAAGCAATTGAAAAAGCGATGGAACGTGAGAAAGATGAAGAGGTTCTTCATGAAATGAATCGTGGACTTGAATTGTTAGCACAGAAAAAAGAGTAGATAATATCTCCCTTTTTCATATTGTAATATGGGAGGGAGACGAAATGGTTGTAAAAGCGAATATTGAAAAGCAAGTACAACAGTTTTTAGCATATATCACAGAGAAACGAACTGACGTGGATGGTATTGCTGAAGATTTATTACGAATGGTACAGAGAAAGAAACAATTGTTTCAAAAACGTAGTGCAGATATAGTGAAAGCAACTGCCGATATTTCTTTCATTAGACAATTAAATAGTAGTGAGCATCAAGAAATTGATTATCAAGTACACTTTAAATATTTAATTAAGCATAAAGAATTATTTTATATCGAAGAGGAACAATTAAAACGACGAGTTTGTCTGAAAAACAGTCGTGTAATAGATGATTATGCTCTTGAGGTGTCAGAAGAAATAGGGATAGGTGAAAAGTTAGAACGAGAAGTCACGAAAGAAAAATACGGTTCATATCAATATAATCGTTTAGAGGCAGTGAAATATGCAGAGCGTTGGTGGGATGATCGCAATCCCGCATACCGTAATTTCCCTGATAATTGTACAAATTTCATTTCACAATGTCTGCACACTGGAGAAGTGCCAATGAACGGACATCCTAACATTCGTAAAGGGTGGTGGCAAAGGGGAAACCAATGGAGTTGGAGTTGGGCTGTAGCACACTCTTTTTATTGGTATTTGTCAGGTGCTACAACAGGGCTTCGGGCAGAAGCGGTAGAAAAGCCAGAAGACCTAATTCTTGGCGATGTAATTGCGTATGATTTTGAGGATGATGGTAGGTGGAATCATACGACAATTGTAGTAGCAAAAGACGCAGATGGTATGCCGCTTGTAAATGCACATTCAGCGAATAGCCGTCAGCGTTATTGGAATTATGAAGACTCTAGTAAATATACACCGCAAATGAAATATAAATTCTTTCATATTATTAATGGGTAGAGATTTTTCGTTCAAGTGGTATAATACGTAGTAGACAAAAAATAGAGGTGAATATCGCGTGGGAGTACATGTTGTTTTATATCAACCAGAAATTCCAGCAAATACAGGAAATATTGCACGTACTTGTGCAGCAACTGGAACAGAATTACATTTGATTAGACCGCTTGGATTTTCAACGGATGACAAAATGTTAAAGCGTGCAGGATTAGATTATTGGCAGCACGTAAAAGTTACGTATTATGATTCAATCGAAGAATTTTATGAAAAAAATAAAGATGGTGAATTCTTCTATTTAACAAAGTATGGCGAGAAAGCTCATACAGCATTTGATTATAGCAAACGTGAGAAGGATTACTATTTCGTGTTTGGAAGAGAAACAAATGGATTACCAGCTAATGTAATTGAAGAAAACTTCGATCATTGTTTACGTATTCCAATGACGGATAAAGTACGTTCATTAAATTTATCTAATACAGCAGCAATTTTAATTTATGAAGCGTTCCGTCAACAAAATTATCCAGGATTAGATTTAGAAATCGTTTATTAAAAGTCGCCATTTGGCGACTTTTTTATTTTTTTTAGAAAATATGTAACCATACATTTTAAAAAAGCTACATATTCATATAGAATGAGGTATATGAATAAAAATAGATAAGACGGGTTGAGATAAATATGAAGGAACAATATAACAATCAAAATACCTTTTTAAGTATGATAGATATGGATTTAGTAAGACAGGGACTACTACATGCTATTCAAGATTTAGTGTTTATTGTGAAAGTTATTGATGATGAAACTTTTAAATATATTTATGTGAATAAAATAGGAATGGATTATGCCAGGCTAGGAAAAGAATGTTATGGAAAAACTTTTGCAGAAGTATTACCAGAAGATACGGCAAGGATATTACAAGGACAATATGCAAAAGTAATGAGAGAAGCGAAAGCAAATACATTTTGTGATGTAATTAGTTTGCCAACTGGTAATATACATTATGAATCTTTACTTAATCCAGTATGTGATGTAAATGGAATATGTCAGTTTATTATTTGTATTACTAGGGATATTACAGCACAGGTTAAGGAAAAAGTGGAAATAGAAGAAAAACAAATGTTATTTAAGTCATTACTAGAATATAATAATGACTCCATTGTATCTGTAAATTCTATTGGGAGAATTATATATGCAAATCCAGCAACATATGAAATATTTGGATATCGATATGAAGAACTAAGTAATCAATTTGTTTTTCAGTTTATAAATAAGGAATATGAACAAGCTTTTCAAACCATATTTAAGGGGGCTTTACAGGGAAGAGCAAAACAAATTGTTGCAAAGAAGTATATTCATAAAGAAGGATATGAACTTTATATTTCCGTTAGGACAATCCCTATTATTGTGAATAGTGAAATCGTCGGGGTGTACATAGTCACGAGGGATGTTACAAGGCAAGTATTAAATGAGATGAAAACAGAATATTTGGCTTACTTTGATCAGTTAACGGGGTTAATGAATAGAATATCATGTACAAATAAACTAAATGAATTTTTAGCTGAGAATAAAAAATTCGCATTGCTTTTTATAGATTTGGATGAATTTCACCTTATTAATGATACATTTGGTCATAAAGAAGGAGATCAAGTCTTAAAAAAAGTTACTGAATGCTTACGAGACGTAAAAATAGAAGATATGCATTTATTTAGAGAACATGATGATCAATTTGTTATGTTAATAGAAAATATAACGAGAGAATGCGTAGAGGAAGTTGCACAAACAATACTAAAAAAAATTAGTGGGCATTTTGTACTAGAAGAAGAGGATGTTTATTTGAGTGCATCAATTGGGATTGTAATGGCCCCAGAAGATGGAATGGATGAGAAAATACTTTTCCAAAGGGTCGACGCAGCTTTGGAAAAAGCCAAGGAAAAAGGAAAAGGGTATTATCATTTCTATTGTAGTGGATTAGATTGTGAACGTGAACAAAGGTTTATAATAGAAAATCAGTTACATCGTGCTATAGAAAAAGATGAATTTTTCCTATATTATCAACCTCAAATTAATATTGAAACGGGAAAGATAGCCAGTATGGAAGCCTTAATAAGGTGGGAGAATAAGGAGCTAGGATTGGTCTCGCCAAATCAATTTATCCCACTTGCTGAAAGAACAGGATTTATTATTAAACTTGATGAATGGGTAGTACATCAAGTGTGTAAACAAATACATGAATGGTTAAATAAAGGATATGAGGTTGTACCAATTGCAGTTAATATTTCAGCTAGACATTTTCGTTCTATTACATTAATAGAGATGATTACACGCGCTTTAAATAAGTACAATGTACCGCCTCATTTATTAGCAATAGAAGTTACAGAAGGAGCCCTTATACATAAAGATTTATCGAAAAGAGTGTTATTACAGTTAAAAGAACAAAACTTAAAGATTCATTTAGATGATTTTGGAACGGGATATTCATCTTTAAGTTATTTGAAAACATATCCAATTGATACGTTAAAAATTGATCGTTCTTTTATGGAAGGTATATACAGAGATGAAAGAGATACGAATATTACGGCTGCAATTATTCATTTAGCACATACTCTAGGATTAAATGTAATTGCAGAAGGAGTAGAGAAAGCGGAACAAATACAATTTTTAAAGGAAAAGAATGTGAAACTCGTACAAGGTTATTTTTATAATCGTCCTTTATCGATATACGATGTGGAAAATATTTATTTTAAATAGTTTATAAAAACAAGAAAAAAAGTGATGTGCTAAATAGCACATCACTTTTTATGTGTACCTGGTTTATCGTTGTAACCAGATGTGAAAATAGCTGTAAGAAATGTGAGTGATACACCTAAAATTAATAATAATTTCATACTAATTTCCTCCTTACTTTTTCGGTTTACGAATCCTATTTGTGAATCGAAATGTATGTAAGGTTCCTAGAAGAAAAGAATTTATTTACAATGAATAGTAGCGTGAAAACGTTAATACCCTTATTATACAGAATTTTCTTTGAATTTTGGAGAGAATTTTATAGAGCTATTATATATTTCGTTTTGATTTAAAGAATGTTTAAGGACATCCTAGCATACCTTTTATAATAATCCGATTGAACAAGGAGATGGGGGAGGAGCTATAATGGATATTCTAAAAAAGATTGAACAGCATCGAGCAGCAGAAGAACGTTTACAATGGGAAGGTACGTTTGCGGAGTATTTGGAGCTTGTGAAAGAAAGACCATGGGTGGCTCAAACAGCACACTCTCGCATTTACAATATGATAAAAGATGCCGGAATTGAAGAAGTTGATGGTAGAAGAAAATATAATTTCTTTAGTAATCAGCTGTTTGGATTAGAGGATGCACTAGAGCGTCTTGTCGAAGAATATTTTCATCCATCTGCAAAACGATTAGATGTTAGAAAACGTATTTTATTATTAATGGGTCCTGTTAGTGGTGGTAAATCAACTTTAGTTACGATGTTGAAACGAGGATTAGAAACATATTCACGTACAGATCGTGGAGCTATTTTTGCGATTAAAGGCTGCCCAATGCATGAAGATCCATTGCATTTAATTCCGCACCATTTACGTGATGACTTCTTTGATGAGTATGGAGTAAGAATTGAAGGGAATTTATCACCATTAAATGTGATGCGTTTAGAGCAAGAATATGGATCAAGAATTGAGGATGTAGTTGTAGAGCGTATTTTCTTCTCTGAAGATCGCCGTACAGGGATTGGTACATTTAGTCCGTCTGATCCAAAATCACAAGATATTGCCGATTTAACAGGTAGTCTGGACTTTTCTACGATTGCAGAATATGGTTCAGAATCAGATCCTCGTGCATATCGATTTGATGGAGAATTGAATAAGGCGAACCGAGGTATGATGGAATTCCAAGAGATGTTAAAATGCGATGAGAAATTTTTATGGCATTTACTATCGCTTACGCAAGAAGGGAATTTCAAAGCGGGAAGATTTGCGCTTATTTCAGCAGATGAATTAATTGTAGCGCATACGAATGAAACAGAGTATCGTTCCTTCATAGCAAATAAGAAAAATGAAGCATTGCACTCAAGAATTATTGTAATGCCAGTTCCGTATAACTTACGAGTTAGTGAAGAAGAACATATTTATGAAAAAATGATTCGTGAAAGTGACGTGTCCAATGTTCATATTGCACCGCATACACTTCGAGTTGCAGCAATGTTTACCATTTTAACTCGTTTAAAAGATCCGAAGCGTCCGGATATTGATTTAATTAAAAAGATGCGTTTATATGATGGAGAAACGGTAGAAGGTTATAATGCAATTGATGTAGAAGAATTGCAACGCGAATATCAAGATGAAGGTATGAAAGGTATTGATCCTCGTTATGTTATTAACCGAATTTCTTCTACAATTATTCGAAAAGAGGTACCATCTATTAATGCACTAGATGTACTTAGATCGCTAAAAGATGGGTTGGATCAGCATCCATCAATTAGTAATGAAGATCGAGAGCGTTATATGAATTTCATCTCATTAGCGAGAAAAGAATACGATGAAATTGCTAAGAAAGAAGTACAAAAAGCGTTTGTTTATTCATACGAAGAATCAGCTAAGACACTTATGGATAATTATTTAGATAACGTTGAGGCGTACTGCAATAAGTCGAAATTACGTGACCCATTAACAGGTGAAGAAATGAGCCCAGATGAAAAGCTTATGCGTTCGATTGAAGAGCAAATTGGAATTTCAGAAAATGCTAAGAAAGCATTCCGTGAAGAAATTTTAATTCGAATTTCTGCTTATGCCCGTAAAGGAAAGCGCTTTGATTATAATTCACATGAACGCCTTCGTGAAGCGATTCAGAAAAAACTATTTGCTGATTTAAAAGATATAGTGAAAATTACAACATCAACGAAAACGCCAGACGAAAATCAGCTTAAGAAAATCAATGATGTTGTTGCACGCTTAATTGATGAGCATGGATATAATTCTTCATCTGCGAATGAATTGTTACGTTATGTAGGTAGTTTGTTAAATCGATAGTTTGATAACAAAACGCTGTCTCTTGTTTTTTGCGGGACAGCGTTTTATTATCCGCTCATATGTGTATAACGTGTCATACCTTGTCCAAATATAATAAATTAAGATGCAATTTCATGAATTTATTGTCAATTATTTTTACAATATGCATATGATAGAGTAACCAACCATTCATACGAAAAAAGCCAACACAATACAATATGTTGCAAAGTGAAAATGTGTGCAACAATGCATTGTGTTTCTTTCTTATCGACGGTTAAATGTTACTTCTATTACGTGAGTGGAAAAATTTTGTTTAGGATGCTCGGAGTATTGTATGAAAAACGTTATATATGTTTATGGGATGATTTTCGATGGACAGTTATTTTTCAAGTATTCTAGCTTGCACATTACAGAACAAAATTTCTAGCTTGCTGTTCATAGAGGAAGACAATTACAGTAAGGAGGGAAAGAAATGGGCGAAGAAAATCAACCAAATTATACGATTTCACAGGAAAACTGGTCCCTCCATCGCAAAGGATATGACGACCAACAACGCCATCAAGAAAAAGTGCAAGAGGCCATTAAAAATAATTTACCAGACCTTGTAACAGAAGAAAGTATAGTTATGTCTAATGGCAAGGATGTTGTAAAAATACCGATTCGTTCTTTAGATGAATATAAGATTAGATACAATTATGATAAAAATAAACATGTTGGGCAAGGAAACGGTGATAGTAAAGTTGGTGATGTCGTTGCGAGAGACGGATCAGGTGGTCAAAAACAAAAAGGACCAGGAAAAGGGCAAGGTGCAGGAGATTCAGCTGGGGAAGATTATTATGAAGCAGAAGTCTCAATTTTAGAATTAGAGCAAGCGTTTTTCAAAGAATTAGAGCTGCCTAATTTAAAGAGAAAAGAAATGGATGAAAACCGGATTGAGCATATTGAATTTAATGACATTAGAAAAACAGGATTATGGGGAAACATTGATAAGAAGCGAACGATGATATCTGCATATAAACGAAATGCAATGGGTGGTAAAGCATCCTTCCACCCGATTCACCAAGAAGATTTAAAGTTCCGTACTTGGAATGAAGTGTTAAAGCCAGATTCGAAAGCGGTTGTATTAGCGATGATGGATACGAGTGGATCGATGGGAATATGGGAGAAGTATATGGCACGTAGCTTCTTCTTTTGGATGACAAGATTTTTGCGCACAAAATATGAAACGGTAGATATTGAGTTTATTGCCCATCATACAGAGGCAAAAGTAGTTACAGAAGAAGAGTTCTTCTCAAAAGGAGAAAGTGGCGGAACGATCTGTTCTTCCGTATACAAAAAAGCACTTGAGGTAATCGATAATAAATATTCACCAGACCGCTATAATATTTATCCGTTCCATTTTTCAGACGGTGATAATTTAACTTCGGATAATGCTAGATGCGTAAAGCTTGTGGAAGAGTTAATGAAGAAGTGTAATATGTTTGGATATGGGGAAGTGAATCAGTACAACCGCCATAGTACGCTAATGTCCGCCTATAAAAATATTAAAGATGAGAATTTCAGATATTATATTTTAAAGCAAAAAGCAGACGTATTCCATGCGATGAAAAGCTTCTTTAAAGAAGAATCAGGTGAAAAAATGGCATAATCCCTTTTAAAGGGATTATTTTTTTGTAAACTTTTTATTTTTTTAATTGATATCGATAATGAAAATCATTGTCATTTATTCAAGAAATAATTATATTTAGATTTATAGATTTCGGAGGAGATGTAAAGTTGAAAAAAACTAAAAGAAAACATATAAATGCAATGCTAGTGGCGGCAGCCTTATCGCTACCGTTTGCTGTTTATTCAACACCTGCTTTAGCGGCGGTAGCAATTGAGGCGAATAAAACTGGCCAGACTTTAGAAAATGGTACATATGATGCTGTTATTAAAGCATATAAAGATAAAACGAATGAAGAATCTATGGCAGCTGTTTATATAAAAAATCCGAAATTAACAATTGAGAATGGAAAGAAAATTGTAACGGCAACGTTAAGTGATAGTGATTTCTTCAAATACTTGAAAACAGAAGATATCCATACTCCTGGTGTGTTTCATGATGTAAAAGTAATATCAGAAGATAAAAAGAAAAATGGAACGAAAGTGATTCAGTTTGAAGTAGGGGAATTAGGAAAGAGGTATAATATGCAAATGCATATTTATATTCCGACAATGGCCTATGATAATAAGTATCAAGTGCAATTTGAAGTAAATGCATTGAATTTAGAAAACAATGTTCCAGAAGAACAAAAGGAAAATAAAGAGGATAAAGTGGATCAACAAGATGAAAGTGCAAATGTAATAGTAGATAAGCAATTACAAATGCATATTAATAAATATAACTTGAATAGAGAGAATCTAAATACGCCAATAACTAAGGAAGATTTATTAAAAGTTAAATCTTTAATAGTCGTTGAGGCAAAAAGTAAAGGAATAAAAGACGTAAGTGGTCTAGAATATATGACGAACTTAGAAAACTTAACGTTGGAAGAAGTCAAGTTAGAAAATATACATTTTATCTCGAAGTTGAGACAGTTAAAATCAGTAAATATAACTTATAGCGAACTTCAAAATATTGAGCCTTTGGCTGAGTTAGAGAATATTGAGAATTTAAATTTAAGAAACAATAAAATCTCAGATTTGAGCCCATTGAGTCAAATGAGGAGAGTTAAAATGTTAGATTTAAATAGTAATTATATAAAAGATATAACACCATTGTTTACAGTAACATCTTTAAGGACTTTGACTGTAGCAAATAATCAAATTAGTAATGCTAATCTTGCTGGGATTGAGCAATTGAAAAATGTGAGAAATTTATCTTTAAGTAACAATGGACTTACTAATATCGAGCATATTACCTCAATGAAAAAGTTAGTGGAGTTAGACCTTTCTAAAAATGAATTAAAAAACATCGAACCTTTATTAAGATTATCTACTGTACAATCACTTAATTTAGAGGAAAACTATATTTCAGATATAACACCAATTAGTCAATTAACAGGCTTGTATGATTTAAAGCTAGGTTCAAATGAAATTCGTGATGTTAGACCTGTTCAAGAGTTAGGAAAAAGAATGTATATCGATATTTAAAGACAAAAAATCTTTTTAGATGATGTAGAAAAAGGTAAGGAAGTTAAAATACCTATCTATAATTTACAAGGAGAACCAATCGAGACTATTCAATTGAAGAGTGAAGATGGAATAGTTAATAACGGTGCTATTAAATGGAGTACTTCCGGTGAAAAAATATACGAATTTATGTTGGACTTAAAACGAGAAGAGAATGGTATTAAATTTAATGGAACAGTAATTCAAAATGTTGTTGAAAGGTTAGATGAAATAAAGGAAACAATAAAAGAGGATAATGAAAAAAAGGAAAATGTAATTCTCGATAAAACTTTACAACAACATATTAATAAAGAGAATTTAGGTAGAGAGAATTTAAACGATCCTATCACAAAAGAAGATTTATTACAAATCAAAAAATTAGAGGTACTTAAAGAAAAAGGAAAAGAGATAAAAAATCTAACTGGTTTAGAGTACATGAAGAACTTAGAAAACCTCACTTTAGAGGGAGTAGGACTGAAAAATATAGAGTTCATCTCAAACTTGAAACAATTGAACGATGTAAATGTGTCTCATAATCAAATTGAAGATATAACACCGTTATCTGTATTGAAAAATTTACAATGGTTAGATCTTACAGATAATCGTATTAAAGATGTAACGGTTCTTGGCTCAATGTTAGACTTACTTAGTTTAAAATTAGCTGAAAATGAGATTCGTGATGTAAGGCCATTAATACAATTAGGTCAGTGGGGGACAATTGATGTTAGAAGGCAAAAGGTTATTTTGGATGATGCAGAAATAAATAAAGAAGTGACAATTTCTGTATATGATTTAGAGGGAGAGCCAATTGAAAAGATTACACTAAAGAGTGAAGGTGGAACGCTTACCGATGAGGGAATCATTTGGAGTACTTTAGGAGAAAAAATATATGAATTTGATTTAGATGCAGATCATGATGAGACTGGCATATTATATAGTGGCATTGTAATTCAGAATATAGTAGAAAAATTAATACCGAAAGAAGAAGTAAAAGAACCGGTAAAAGAAGTTGAAGAAACAAAAGAAGAAGTAAAAGAACCGGTAAAAGAAGTTGAAGAAACAAAAGAAGAAGTGAAAGAACCGGTAAAAGAAGTTGAAGGCGTAAAAAAATCAGCAACAGGATTGGATCAAGAGCCAAAAGGGAATAATCAAGTTGTTGCAAACGAGGGAAGAAAAGCAGACACTTTAAATAAACAACATACTAATAAGCCAGAGGAAGGCAAGAAATCTTTACCATCAACAGGCGGTGAGGCTAGCACATCGACTTTACTTTCTGGAATAACACTTGTTCTTTCCGCACTAAGTATGTTCGTATTTAGAAAGAGATTATTTAAGAAGTGAATAACGTTTAATCTTATTATTATATATAATTAATTTTTACTTTTTTGAGAAGACATTATCATGGCAGTTTCATTAGAAACATGCATATGATGGTGTCTTTTTTTACGAGAGAAGGGTATTACTGGGGATTTCTAAGTGTATTAGAAATGGAAGAAAGCAGATTATTGTCGGGAGATAAAGGTTGATTTGTTGACGATATGTACAAATTATAGGAAGAAATAATATGAAATATTGCATTTTATATTGCTGTATCTAGATTTTATGTTAAATTCTTGGATGGAATATTAAAATAGGGGGCAAGGATATGAACAAGAAATCAAAGATCAATAAAGTGATGCTTAGCATTAGTACAATGGCTTTATCGTTAGGGGCACTTCAAACTCATGCAGCAGCGGAAGAAAAAATACCGTATAACGTGTTGAAAACGAAACCGGTTGGAATTGAAAAGCCGGTAGATGAAGTTGGACATATTTCAAAAGTTGATGAAACTTTATCATTTCAAGAACGTTTAAAAGTAGGAGATTTTTCACAGCGACCAGCATCTATTACGAAGAAAACTGCAGTAAAGCAAGTTAAAGAAAGCTATTCAATGGCTGATTTAAACAAAATGAATGATCAAGAATTAGTTGAAACATTAGGTAGTATTAAGTGGCACCAAATTACAGACCTATTCCAGTTTAATGAAGATGCAAAGGCTTTTTATAAAGATAAAAGAAAAATGCAAGTCATTATAGATGAATTAGCTCATAGAGGTAGTACATTTACGAAAGATGATTCAAAAGGAATTCAAACGTTTACTGAAGTGTTGCGTTCCGCTTTTTATCTTGCATTTTATAATAGTGAATTAAGCGACTTAAATGAAAGAAACTTCCAGGATAAATGTTTACCTGCTTTAAAAGCAATCGCAAAAAATCCAAACTTTAAGCTTGGTACAGTTGAACAAGATACAGTCGTATCTGCATACGGTAAATTAATTAGTAATGCTTCAAGCGATGTTGAAACGGTTCAATACGCATCGAATATTTTAAAGCAATACAATGATAATTATACTACTTATGTAAATGATCGAATGAAGGGACAAGCAATATACGATATGATGCAAGGTATTGACTATGATATACAGTCGTACTTAACTGAGGCTCGTAAAGAAGCGAATGAAACGATGTGGTATGGAAAAGTAGATGGGTTTATTAATGAAATAAATCGTATTGCTCTTCTAAATGAAGTAACGCCAGAAAATAAATGGCTCGTTAATAATGGCATTTATTTTGCTAGCCGTTTAGGGAAGTTTCATAGCAATCCAAATAAAGGATTAGAGGTTGTTACACAAGCAATGCATATGTACCCGCGTTTAAGTGAGCCATATTTTGTTGCGGTAGAACAAATTACAACAAATTATAATGGTAAAGATTATAGCGGGAATACAGTAGATTTAGAGAAAATACGTAAAGAAGGAAAAGAGCAATACTTACCAAAAACGTATACATTCGACAATGGCTCAATTGTGTTCAAAACAGGAGATAAAGTATCAGAAGAAAAAATTAAGAGACTATATTGGGCTGCGAAGGAAGTAAAGGCACAGTATCACCGTGTAATTGGAAATGACAAAGCGTTAGAGCCAGAAAATGCGGATGATGTATTAACGATCGTAATTTATAATAGTCCAGATGAATATCAGTTAAATAGACAATTGTATGGATATGAAACAAACAACGGTGGAATTTATATTGAAGAGACAGGTACATTCTTTACATATGAGCGTACACCAGAGCAAAGTATTTATAGTTTAGAAGAGTTATTCCGTCATGAATTTACTCATTATCTGCAAGGGAGATATGAAGTTCCTGGTTTATTTGGAAGAGGAGATATGTATCAAAATGAAAGGCTAACTTGGTTCCAAGAAGGAAATGCAGAGTTTTTCGCAGGATCTACTCGTACGAATAACGTTGTACCAAGAAAGAGTATAATTAGCGGATTATCATCTGATCCTGCAAGCCGTTATACAGCAGAGCGTACACTATTTGCTAAATATGGTTCTTGGGATTTCTATAACTACTCGTTCGCATTGCATTCTTACTTATATACTCATCAATTTGAAACGTTTGATAAAATTCAAGATTTAATTCGTGCGAATGATGTGGGAAATTATGATACGTATCGTGAGACCTTAAGTAAAGATTCTAAGTTAAATAAAGAGTATCAAGAGTATATGCAGCAGTTAATTGATAATCAAGATAAGTACAATGTGCCGGAAGTAGCAGATGATTATTTAGCTGAACATGCACCAAAAGCATTAACAGAAGTGAAGAAAGAAATTAGTGAAACGTTGTCTATGAAAGATACAAAAATGACAAAGCATACATCTCAATTCTTTAATACATTTACATTAGAAGGCACGTTTACAGGTAGTGTAACAAAAGGTGAGTCAGAAGACTGGAAAGCAATGAGTAAAAGAGTAAATGAGGCCTTAGAACAATTGACGCAAAAAGAATGGAGTGGCTACAAAACGGTTACAGCATACTTCGTTAATTATCGTGTGAATAGTTCAAATGAATTTGAATATGATGTAGTCTTCCATGGTATCGCAAAAGATGAAGGAGAAAATAAAGCTCCGACGGTTAATGTAAACGGGCCTTATAATGGGGTTGTAAAAGAAGTAATTCAATTCAAAAGTGATGGATCAAACGATGAAGATGGAAAAATCATTTCTTATTTATGGGATTTTGGAGACGGCAAAACAAGTAAAGAAGTTAATCCAGTACATGCATATGAAAGAGAAGGAACTTATAAAGTAGCGTTAAGAGTAAAAGATGATAAAGGAAAAGAGAGTAGAAGCGAAACAACTGTTACAATTAAAGATGGAAGTGTAACAGAATCAGAACCAAATAATCGTCCAGAAGAAGCAAATCGTATTGGGCTAAACACTACTATAAAAGGTAGCCTTATCGGCGGGGATCATACCGATGTTTATACATTTAATGTCGCATCAGCGAAAGATATCGATATTTCTGTTTTAAATGAGTATGGAATCGGGATGACATGGGTACTTCACCATGAATCAGATATGCAAAATTACGCAGCTTACGGTCAAGCTAATGGAAATCATATAGAAGCAAAACTTAATGCAAGATCAGGTAAGTATTACTTGTATGTATATAAATATGATAATGGTGATGGAACATACATATTATCAGTAAAATAAATACTCTTCCAATGTATGTTTAACTTTACTTTTTGTGGAAAATAATATATTATATAGATATACAATATATCGGTTATTTACTAGGAGGAGCCTGTCACAATAGGTTTCTCCTGTTCTTTTTTAGAGACCTGTCTTACAGGTTTTTCTTTAAAAGATAAATAACTGAAAATTAAGATTAATAATCTTTGAAAGAGGTGGGGCATACACATAACAAAAAAGGATTGTTTAAGAAAGGGGGATAAAAATGATCTTGTTCGGTTATCCACTTGAGACAATTTATTTATATGGATTTATAATTGCAACTATACTTACTGTTATTTATATTTTCTTTGGAGATATACTTGAATCAATATTTAGCTTTGGAGGCGGATCTGTATCTGTTGTAACGTTGCTACTTAGTTTTTTCGCCATGTTATGTGGACTTAGTTATATAGGAGAATATTTATACTCCTATAACAGTCTCGTTATTTTCGGGGCCTCATTTGCTATATCTTTTATCGGTGTTTTCATAATGAAAATACTAATTTTAAAACCAATTGCAGAAGCAGAACAAAATACTGTCCAACGCATGGATGAATTTATCGGATGCAAGGGAGAAGTCATTACTACAATCCCTAGAGAAGGGTTTGGTGAAGTATTAATCTCCTCCCAATTTGGAAGTAATGCAATACCAGCTAGAACAATTGGAAAAAAAGATATTTCACAAGGAACTGAGGTCATTATCGAGGGAGTTCAAGATGGTGTTTTACTTGTACAAAACATCGCTTATTCTTTAAAGAAACCAAAATTATAAGGGGGAATTTACATGACGATTCCATTAATTATCGGTGGAGTTTTACTCGCAATTTTACTTCTACTCATTTTAGTATTCATTACGAAGTATCGTACAGTTGGTCCAGATGAAGCGTTAATTGTAACAGGGAACTGGCTTGGCGGTGGAAAGAATGTCGTTACCACTGATGATGGAAAGAAGATTAAGATTATCCGCGGGGGCGGTACATTCGTAGTTCCAATTATGCAAAGAGCAGAGCCTTTAAGCCTATTAAACTACAAATTAGAAGTTGGTACACGTGATACGTATACGAAGCAAGGTGTACCGATTACAGTAAATGGTGTTTCTATTATTAAAGTAGGATCGACAATTGAAGAAGTATCTACAGCAGCTGAACAATATTTAGGAAAAGAAACAGAAGAATTGAAAATAGAAGCGAAAGAAGTTTTAGAAGGGCATCTCCGTGCTATTTTATCTTCTATGACAGTAGAAGATGCTTATAGTAATAGAGAGCAATTTGCTCAAAAGGTACATGAAGTAGCTTCAACTGATTTGAAAAAGATGGGGCTTCGCATCGTTTCCTTTACAATTAAGGAAATAATGGATAAGAACGGTTACTTAGATGCACTTGGTCAGCCACAAATTGCGATGGTTAAACGTGATGCAACAGTTGCGAATGCAGAGCGTGAAAAAGAAGCACGTATTGAAAAAGCTCGTGCAGAGAAAGAAGCGAAAGAAGCAGAGTACCAGCGTGATGCACAAATCGCTGAAGCTGAAAAACATAAAGAATTAAAAGTACAATCTTATAAGCGAGAGCAAGAACAAGCTCGCGCAGATGCGGATCTTTCTTACGAATTACAACAAGCGAAAGCGCAACAAGGTGTTACAGAAGAGCAAATGCGCGTTAAAATCATTGAGCGTGAAAAGCAAATTGAGTTAGAAGAAAAAGAGATTGCGCGTCGTGAAAAGCAGTATGACGCAGAAGTAAAGAAAAAAGCAGATGCAGATCGCTATGCTGTTGAGCAATCAGCTGAAGCTGAAAAAGTAAAACAAATTAAAAAGGCAGATGCGGATCAATATAAGATTGAAGCTGAAGCAAGAGCACGTGCAGAAGAAGTACGTGTAGAAGGTTTAGCAAAAGCAGAAATTGAAAAAGCGCAAGGTCAAGCGAAAGCGGAAGTACAAAAAGCGCAAGGTACAGCGGAAGCAGATGTTATTAGGTTAAAAGGTTTAGCAGAAGCAGAAGCGAAACAAAAAATTGCAGAGGCGTTTGAATTATATGGTCAAGCGGCAATTATGGATATGGTTCTTAAAATGCTTCCAAGTTACGCGAAAGAAATTGCAAGCCCACTTAGCAATATTGATAAAATTACAGTTGTTGATACAGGCGGCGGTGGTAAGAATAGCGGTGCCGGAAAGGTTGCAGGCTATGCGACTGATTTAATGGCAACAATGCAAGAAACGTTAAAAGCTTCTTCTGGCATTGATTTAAAAGAATTACTAGAAGGATTCGCTGGAAAAGGTGCCGTGCAACAACTATCAAATGATAAACCTGTAGTATCAGTAGTAGAAGGTGAGAAAAAAGAAGTGAAAAAAGATAAAGAATAGTAAGACGGAAAGAACCTCTAGTAAATGGCAGTAGAATTACAAGAAATGATTGATAAATTTAAAGTGTAATAACAATTATTAAGAAACGAGGTAGTAATTTTACTTCGTTTCTTTTTTTATGTAGATAAAGATAAAGATAAAGATAAAGAAATATATAGTAACCGTGTTATGATTAAACGTGATAATAAAAAACTGTATTTTCTTTAAATTCTATCTTTAGTCATGTTAGGGGAATGGTTTTGAAATTTAAAAAATTAAAACTACAACCGAGAATTACATTAACTATTAGTACACTTATTCTTGTTGTACTTCTGTTAACGAGTTATTTATTTTATTACATATTATCTGAAACAGTAGAAGAGCAAATTGGCAAAAGGGCTTTGCATGTTGCGAAAACAGTTGCAGCCATACCAGAAATCGGGGAAGCTTTCCAAAAAGAAAATCCATCTTCTATTATTCAGCCGATTGCAGAAAAAATTCGAATTGATACAGATGCTGATTTTATTGTGGTTGGAAATAAAGAAGGGATTCGTTATGCACATCCTAAGAAAGATAAAATAGGCGAAGCAATGGTTGGTGGAGATAACAAAGGAGTGCTATTAGAAGGGAAATCTTACGTTTCGAAAGCAACGGGATCATTAGGACCTTCGTTACGCGGAAAAGTTCCAATCCGTAATCAGGATAATAAAATTATAGGCGTAGTATCTGTTGGGTTTTCAATGGATGATATTCATGGAGCGATAGAAGTATATGGGAAGCGTGTATTTTGGATTACAATAATCGGTTTGTTAATGGGGATAGTTGGTTCTATATATTTAGCTGGAAGCATAAAAAGAATGATGTTTGGGATGGAACCAGAAGAAATTTCATCTTTGTATGAAGAGCATAGTACAGTGATTCAATCTGTACGAGAAGGGATTATCGTAATTGATAAAAAGGGCATGATTAGTTTAGTCAATCAAGCAGCCTACGATATTCTTTCGCTAGACAAACAAAAAAATATCATTGGATCATTTATTTTAAATATAATTCCTAACTCATCCATACTGGATGTACTTCAAACTGGTGAAGAACAGTTTGATCGTCAATTAAATATAAAAGGGCAGGCTGTTATTGCTAACCGTCTACCTATTAAAGTAAATAATAAAGTAACTGGCGTCGTATCGAGCTTACGTTTGAAATCTGAAATGGATCAGTTAACAGCAGAATTATCTCAGACGAAGCAATATACAGAGGCTTTACGGGCACAAACACATGAATACAACAATTTATTGTATACGCTTTCAGGTCTTATTCAATTAGAGTCATATGAAGATGCCTTAGAACTTATTCATAAGGAAACGGCGGTATACCAAGATTTTGTTCAATTTATTATGAAGCGAATTCAAAATCCATGGCTAGGTGGAATTTTAATTGGATTCTATAATAGAGCACGAGAGTTGAAGATTGATTTTGTACTAGATCGAGAAAGTAGTTTAGAAAAGTTAAGTCCACATATTGAGAGCAATTATGTCGTTTCGATTTTAGGAAATTTAATTACGAATGCATTTGAAGCAATTGAAATAAGTCAAGAGCATGATAAGAAAGTTAGAATGTTTGTAACAGATATCGGCAAAGAAATATTAATTGAAGTAGAAGATTCAGGGCAAGGGGTTCATGATGAAATAATTACTAGCATATTCTATAAAGGTTTTTCAACGAAAGAAGGAGAAAAGCGAGGATATGGATTAGCAAAGGTAAAAGAGTTAGTAGAAGATTTAAATGGAAGTATTGCAATCGAAAAAGGGGATTTAGGTGGTGCATTATTTATTATTGCATTACCGAAAGAGAGAGGCGAGTTGTAATGGGTGAGGAGATTGAAGTATTGATTGTAGAAGATGATATTCGGATTGCGGACATTCATCGTCGTTTTACTGAAAAAATTGAAGGGTTTAAAGTGATTGGAACAGCAACGACCGGAGAACAAGCGAAAGAATGGCTAGAACTTGTGAAGCCACAGCTTGTTTTATTAGATGTGTACTTACCTGATATGCAAGGAACGGAACTTGTCACATATATTAGGCATTATTTACATGATACAGACATTATTATGATTACAGCTGCGTCGGAAACAGATGTAGTACGACATGCTTTACGAGGCGGAGTAACAGATTATATCGTAAAGCCACTTATGTTTGACCGATTTAAAGCAAGTTTGGAAAGTTACCAAAAAAAGATTGTGCAGTTAAAGAAAAATAATCAATTATCTACAGAACAAATTGAACATTTATGGTCTCAAAGGGGCGTGAAGGGAAATCCAATCGAATACGCTCCAAAAGGAATAGATCCTTTAACTTTAGCGAAAATAAAAAAGCATATGTTAACAGTTAATGAAGAAGGAATTACCGCAGAAGTGTTAAGCTCAATGGTCGGGGTAAGTCGATCAACAGCGAGGCGCTATTTAGAGTATTTAATATCTGGAAAGAAAGTACATGCAGAGCTTATATATGGAAGTGTAGGGAGACCAGAGAGAAGGTATTTTCTTGTTTCTTCATAACAAAAAACAGTAGAGGATTGCATTTTCTCTACTGTTTTTTGCTTCTTATATTGGAATAATCCCAATTACAATTCCAGTAATCAACATCACCATTGTAGTTCCAACAGCCCATAATAAAGTAAAGCGTTGGTGTTCACCAAAATCAACTTTTGCCATTCCGACTAATAAATAAGTGGAAGCAACGAGTGGGCTTAATAAATGAACGGGTTGACCGAGCAAGGAAGCACGTCCCATTTCAGCTGCGCTAACTCCGTAAGCAGCAGCCGCTTTTGTTAAAATAGGTAATACACCGAAGTAAAAAGCATCGTTGGACATGAAAAATGTAAACGGCATACTTAGAAGAGCTGTAATAATTGGAAGCTGGGGTCCAAGTGCATCTGGTATGAGAGTAACTACACTTTGAGCCATCGCATCTACCATTTTTGTTCCAGATAGAATACCTGTGAAGATTCCAGCAGCGAATACGAGAGAAACAACCGCTAAGACGTTTCCAGCATGAGAAGCAATACGTTCTTTCTGTTGTTCTAAGTTCGGATAGTTAATCATAACAGCAATAGCAAAAGCGACTGTAAATAAAACAGGTAACGGCATAACTTCTAGTATGAGACAGACGAGAAGAGCGACGGTTAATAAAAAGTTAATCCATAGCAGTTTAGGGCGTTTATGCACGGCAGCTTCTACTGTGGCAGCTTGCTCATCCATTGTTTGCATTTGTTTTAAATATTGTACATCCATAATGCCTAAACGTTTTCTTTCTTTTTTTCCAAGATAGTAGGCAACGAAAACTACCCAAATTGCACCAGCAATCATTCCTGGTATAAGTGGTGTAAAGAGCTCTGATGCATCTAGTCCAAGTGCACTCATAACTCGAGCAGTTGGTCCACCCCAAGGTGTAAGATTTGTCACACCTGCCCCTAACATAACAACCCCAGCTAATATAAGTGGATTCATTCCGAGACGTTTATATAATGGGTACATTGCGGAAACAGTAATCATATACGTTGTTGTTCCGTCCCCATCTAATGAAACGATAATAGTAAGAATAGCTGTACCAACAACAATTTTTAAAGGATCCCCTTTTACAAATTTTAATATTTTACTAATGACAGGATCGAATAAACCGCTATCAATCATAATTCCAAAATATAAAATGGCAAACATAAGCATAATACCGGTAGGTGCTAATTTTTGAATACCCTCTAACATCATAGGACCCATGTCTGCATAAAAGCCGCCAATTAATGCGAAAGTAATTGGAATTAATATTAATGCTACTAATGCTGACATACGTTTCGTCATAATTAAAAACATAAAGACAAATACCATTGCAAATCCAAGTAGAGCTAACATTTGATCTCCCCCTCAAAAAAAATGATTACGCTTTCAAAATAAATCAAAAATTCAGAATAAGGTTTTTTGTTTATCATAAAAGCATCTATTCAAATGGTAAATAATTTGAAAAATAACACCATTAGAAGCATAATTTTTATTTTGGTCATATTGTTCACGAAGGTAATTTTGAATTTTTAAAAATATGATTTACTTCTAACAAGAATGATAGAATAAGGTGAAAATAGTGAAGTGCGAAGTAGGGAGTAGATTTTGAATGGAAACGAGAATAGAAGAAGTTTATAGTTCTTATGAGGGGAAAATAGAAGAGATTTTTGTTAATGAATCTTCTTACGTATATGAGTGGGAAAAATTAATGATGATTCGAAAAAATAACGGTGAGCTTGAAAAAGTCGCGGTCGGTATCAGTGGAAATATAAGATTAGTAAATGTAGAAGTTGGGCAGAAAATTAATACAGATACATTATTAGTTAAGTTAGAAGATGATTTATTAATTACAGGCTGTGAATGATGAGAGATGTGTAGAAATAGCTACACATCTTTTTTGTTTCCTATATTACAAAAAGCACATTGTTTTTTCACAAATCCCACACAAGTTTTTGATATTCTCCTTGTGGAGTATACGGTTTTTAGGGAGGAATAGTGATGAGAATAAAGTATGTTGTGCTTGCTATATGTTTATGTTTCTTATTTACGATAGTGGGATGTGGGAAAAAGGAAACAACAGCTGTGGCAATTGATGAGAAACATGATAAGTGTGATATTTGCCAAATTGGGGTAACGGATAATCAATTTGCAACAGAAATCATTTTAGAAAATGGAAAAGCTTTAAAGTTTGATGATATTGGTTGTATGTATAAATGGATGGAGATTAATTCAGGTGAAAAGACGAAAGAAAAATTTGTTCGAGATTATGATTCGAAAGATTGGATTTCGTTAGAAGATGCCACTTACGTATATGATAAAACAATAACGACACCAATGGATTATAATGTAATTTCTTTTAAAAATAAAAAAGATGCAGAGAGTTTTGTATCTAACTATAAGGGGAAAGTTCTTTCGTATAAAGAGCTAACAGAGCATAAATGGGAAATGAATAAAGAGATGATGGGGAAACCGAAAACAGGGAATCACGGTGGGCATCATTAATAATAGAAAAAGACAACTATATAGTTGTCTTTTTCTATTATTAATGAGATGAAAATAAGAGGATAAAAGGTGTAAAATATTTAAAAGAACGGTTACAATGGAATATAGTAACCTAAAGCAATCATTTATGTACTTTTTAGAAATGTATACAAATGCGGTAAAAACGTGCTAAACTAATTGCTTCGCTAATATAGGTTGAGAAACATCGATATAAGTTTAGGATAATCCGATTAAAGAAGGAATCTAAAGGGCTTATGGATAAATGTACTCAAGAAGAATTATTGTATGTGATGGAGGAATGGTTAAGAAAACATTATCTTTCATAGGAGCTGTAGTTGTGAGAAAACAAAAAATTTTATTATGTATGTTATTAGGACTTTTAATGACGGTAGTGGCTTGCGATAAGCAAGAAGAGCCAGAATCAAAACCGGTTCATGTGAAAAACGAAAAGAAAAAAGAAAAGCATAAAGAACAGGAAGAATTTAAAGAAGAAAAAAGTATAAATTTAATGGACAAACAGTTGCTACTTTCTGCGACACTTGGAGACACAGAAACAGCTATGAAGCTGATCCAAGATGGAGCGAATATCAATGTAGAAGGTGACAACGGAGAAACGCCTGTCCTTGCAGCGACGTATCAAAATCATGTAGAAACAGTTAAAGCATTAATTGGTGCAGGTGCTAATATTGAAATTAAAGATGAGAAACAAAGCAATCCACTTCTTTATGCAAGTAGAGAAGGATATACGGATATTGTAAAAGTATTAATTAATGCAGGAGTTAATACGAAAGAAACGACTAAGTCAGGTGGAACAGCACTTATTTCTGCATCTGAGCGTGGCCATGTAGAGGTTGTTAAAGAATTATTAGAGCATACAGATATTGATGTGAATTATAAGAATGAACGTGGTGGAACAGCTTTATTAGAAGCAATTGTATTAGGAAATGGTAGTGAAAGTCATAAGAAAGTAATTCAAATGCTTATTGACCACGGGGCAGATATAAATATGGCCAATAAGGAAAATATTACGCCGCTGCAATATGCTGAAAAAAGAGGTTTTAAAGATATTGCGAATATGTTGAGGATAGCTGGAGCGAATGAAGTAGTACAGCCGCAACCACAACTAGCGGAATAACAAGTACGAAATAATCCCATTTAGATAGACAGAATGAAGAAGTCATTTTAGTATGATGGATTCAGTAATGTGTATTTAAATGGGATTTTTGTTTTGAAAAAATGGATGGATATTATATCGAGGAGGCTGCAAATGAAATTTTCAGAACTTGAGTTAATAGCAATTCAAGCAGAGGTTTTATTTGTTCATAATCAAGTAGGAAGAATAAAGTGTGTAAATGAAAATGAAAATGAAAATGGAAATGGAAATCTGAAAGCACCACGTTTTTTTCTGAGCAGAACTCGTGAAGGGAATATAACGAGATATCATGATAAACTGCATGATGAAATGGTAAGTAAGATCGAGAAATTAATTCGAGAACATTCAAAACATATAGAGATAGCAAAAATCATTAAAGTATTAAATGAAGAGAGAACGGTGGAGAATATTTGGGTGGGTCCTGCTTACATGTTTCCAAATAATTTAATTAAGCCAACTAGAACAATACGAATAACAGAGAAGAATAAAGAGCTTTTGCGAGAAAATTTTCCTAATCTAATAGAACAGATGGAATGGAGGCAACCTTATTTTGCAATTGTAAAAAATGAAAAAGTAGTTTCTATATGTTGCAGTGCCAGAAGTACGCCCGTAGCTGCTGAGGCAAGTGTGGAAACTTTAGCGGAGTTTCAAGGGAATGGATATGGTGTTGATGTCGTTACAGCCTGGGCAATATCAATACAAGAGGAAAAGCGCATTCCGCTTTATAGCACCTCTTGGGATAACTTTGCTTCGCAAGCAGTGGCAAGAAAACTAAAACTCATTAATTATGGCATGAACTTACATATGGATTGAATTTTAAACATCGTTGCATTTTGTTGGAAAATATTCGTATATATAAATTAATGTAAATGGTGATGTGGTGAATATTTACGTTCGATTAACACCTAATTAACAATTTATCAAAACTGACTTAATAAATGCGTAATATAGTAAAGATAACAAAATAACTAGGGTAGAGAACATTTGAGAACACCCGCTTACATATAACGTGCTACTTTCTTAGGTGTGCTCTATTCCCTAGAGTTCAAATAAGGAGAAAGGTGTTCTATGTAAGTAGGTGTTTTTAGTTTGGATAAAAATAGAAAAGCTAGGTGGAATGAATGTTTAAAGAACCTTATACTGCGATGATAAAGGATTGGGAAGGGTATAAAGCATACAAAAAATTACCGAAAACAGTTTTTCTTATGACGGGTTCAATGCTGGAGTTACCAGAGCGTGTATATGAATTACAGAAACATGGACATGATGTATTTCTTCATTGTGATTTTATACAAGGTTTAAATACGAATGCAGAGGAAGCTCTTTTGTATATTCAAGATGTTATCGGAGCACAAGGTATTATTTCAACAAAGGGATCGACAATTCGAAATGCCAATAAAATTGGATTAAAAACGATTCAACGTATTTTTATTGTCGATACTTTATCTCTTACAAAATCAATTGAAAATTGTAAAACGACTAAACCAAATGCGGTAGAGATTATGCCTGGAATTATGCCTTCTATCATTAAACAGCTAGCAGGGGAAATAGAATTTCCTATTATTGCAGGTGGATTGATTCAAACGCGGGAAGATGCGGAAATTGCCATTCGTGCAGGAGCAAGTGCGATTTCAACGAGTCATTATGAAGTATGGATACAAGAAGAAAAAGGAGTGCAACCTTGTGATCGAATTGAAAGATATTTCAAAGGTATATAAAAATGCGGAAGAGACAGCGGTTAAAGACGTATCGGTTCATATTAAGAAGGGAGAATTTTTTGTTTTAGTTGGACCTTCGGGATGTGGAAAAAGTACATTACTACGAATGATCGCTGGCTTAGAAGAAATTTCTTCGGGAGATTTAATGATTAATGAACGTGTTGCAAATGATTTGGAGCCGAAAGACCGTAATCTATCAATGGTATTTCAAAATTATGCATTATATCCACACCTAACTGTAGAAGAAAATATTTTATTTGGACTTAAGGTAAGGAAAGTACAAAAAGAAGAGCGACAAAAACGATTAATGGAAGCTATTAAAATGGTAGGACTGAAAGAGTATGTGAAAATGAAACCGGGCCAATTATCAGGCGGACAAAGACAGCGTGTTGCGCTTGCCAGGGCGATCGTGAGTCAAGCACCGATTTGTTTAATGGATGAACCACTTTCAAATTTAGATGCGAAATTACGTGCGCAAATGAGGATTGAAATTAGAGAAATTCAGCAACGACTAGGAATTACGATGATTTACGTTACTCACGATCAAATAGAAGCGATGACTATGGGAGATCGTATCATGGTCTTAAATAAAGGAAGTATACAGCAAGTTGGAACACCGCTTGATATATATAACGAACCAGCAAACGAATTTGTTGCAAGTTTTATAGGTTCTCCTTCTATGAATATAAATGATGGAGAAGTGGATAAAGAAAAAGGCGTATTACATATAGGGCAATTACAAATTCCATTATCTATTGGACAGTTAAAGCAATTACCAAAAGGAACAATTCGAGTAGGTATGCGTCCTGAGCATATTGCATTGTCTGAGGAAGGACAAGAAGTTACGCTACAATCTATAGAAGTATTAGGAAATGAATCTATATTAAACTTTGCGGTAAATGGTGCAACTTGGAGTGCGAAAGTTATCGGGCAGTTACTTCTGAACAAAGGTGACAAAGTAAAATTATTATTCTCACAAGATAAACTATGCTTCTTTCACCAAAATACGAATGAACGATTAAAAGTGATGGCTGAAGAAGAGTTGAAAGTGGTGGCGAAATAATGATTGAAGTAAGTAAGTTACCAGTTCAAACAACAGTGTCAAAAAAGAAGAGTTTATGGGGCAGAACGAAAGATTTAAGAATAGGATTATTGTTTTTGGCGCCATCTATTTTACTATTTTCGATTTTTCTTTTCTATCCATTGTTTAGGACGATTTACTATAGCTTTTATTTAACAGATATACATGGAGAAGCTAATCTTTTCGTTGGCTTAGAAAATTATCAATATTTATTTTCTGATCCTGCTTTCTACAAAAATATAAAGTCAACGTTATTATTTGTTTTATATACAGTGCCTACTAGTATTATATTCGCCTTATTTCTTGCATTACTTGCAAATGAAAAAGTAAGAGGTATTGGATTATTTCGAGTCCTGTTTTCTTCAACAATGGGTATATCAGTAGCTGCTAGTGCAGTGATTTGGCTATTTTTATTTCATCCAAGTGTAGGGTTATTTAATAATATATTGGCCTCTATGAATCTTCCTGCAATCGCATGGTTAACGAGTCCAGAATGGGCACTGTTTTCTGTATCGGTTACAACGGTTTGGGTGAATACAGGATTTGCATTTTTAGTTATATTAGGCGGTTTACAAAATATTGATACGTCTTTATATGAGAGTGCATCTATAGATGGTGCTAGCTATTTATATAAGCTTCGCCGCGTTACATTACCGATGCTATCACCAACTTTATTTTTTATCGTGACAGTAACGTTAATTAGTGCGTTCCAAAGCTTTGGACAAATTGATATTTTAACGCACGGTGGACCAAATGATGCAACGAATTTAATTGTGTACTCGATTTATAAAGAAGCATTTGTAAATCATCAATTTGGAACAGCAAGTGCACAAGCGATGGTATTATTTGTTTTCATTTTCATTGCTACATTACTTCAATTCAAGTTTGCTGAGAGAAAGGTGCATTATAAATGATCGTTAAACAGTGGAAACAAAATTTCCTATTATACATGCTGCTCATTATTAGTGCAGTAATGGTGTTTTTTCCTGTCCTGTATGCGTTTTTAATAAGCTTTATGACACCAGATGATATTCAAATGAGAAGATTATTTCCAACTCAATTTACTTTTGATAATTTCATTAATATTTTTCAAAAAGTACCGCTTTTTACATACTTATATAACAGTTTAATTGTATCGACAGTTGTTATGATTGGACAACTTATTGTGTCAAGCTTAGCGGCTTATGCTTTTGTTTTTCTCCAGTTTAAAGGAAGAAACGTAATTTTCTTCTTGTTTATTTCAACGATGCTTATTCCGTGGGAAGCAACGATGGTACCGAACTTTTTAACGATTCAAAACTTTGGTTGGATCAATAGTTTTGCTGGGATGACAGTGCCGTTTTTTGCAACAGCTTTCGGTATTTTCTTACTACGTCAACATTTTATGACGCTTCCGAATGAACTGAAAGAAGCTGCTTTTATTGAAGGGATTGGAAATGTAAGATTTTTATTTAGCGTTGTAATTCCGTATTGTAAAACGAGTTTTATTACGCTTGGAGTATATAGTTTTTTAACAACATGGAATATGTACTTATGGCCACTTTTAGTGACCACTGATGAAAAAGTAAGAACAGTCCAAATTGGTATAAAGCAGCTTCAGTCTCAAGAAGTTGCGACTGATTGGGGAAGCGTAATGGCCGGTGTTACGGTTATTGTCATTCCAACACTGATTTTACTATTTGTAGGGCAGAAGCAATTACAACAAGGATTAACAAAAGGTGCAATTAAATAACGAAGAGAAGGTGAGATTTAAATGAGTCTAGTTAACAAAGGTGCTGCTCTTTTAATGGCAGCCACAATGGCATTAACCGGGGTAGCTTGTTCAAATAGTAAAACAGAGGGTAAGCCTGAAGCACAGGCAAAAGTAGCTCCAGTTGAAAAGAATGGTGATAAAACTGTAATTCGTTTCTGGCATGCAATGGGTGGAAAAACACAAGGTGTACTAGATGGGCTTGTTGCAGACTATAATAAGTCGCAGAATAAATACGAGATAAAGGCAGAGTTTCAAGGAACATACGAAGAGTCTTTAACGAAGTTTAAAACGATGTCTGCAACGAAAGAAGCGCCAGCTCTTGTTCAATCGAGTGAAATTACAACGAAGTATATGATTGATAGCAAAAAGATTACGCCTATCGATAGCTGGATTAAAAAAGATAAGTACGATACATCAAAATTAGAAAAAGCAATTACGAACTATTATTCAGTTGATGGAAAAATGTATTCTATGCCGTTTAATTCATCTACACCAGTATTAATTTATAATAAAGATGTTTTCGCGAAGGCTGGATTAGATCCAGAGAAAGCTCCGCAAACATATGCTGAGTTAAAAGAAGCGGCGAAAAAGTTAACGATTAAAGAAGGCGGAAATGTAAAGCAGTATGGATTTTCAATGCTGAACTATGGTTGGTTTTTTGAAGAGTTGTTAGCGACACAAGGTGCTTTATATGTAGATAATGAAAATGGTCGTAAAGATGCTGCACAGAAAGCGGTATTTAACGGAAAAGAAGGCCAAAAAGTATTTGGGATGTTAGATGAATTAAATAAAGCTGGTGCACTAGGAAAGTATGGAGCAAGTTGGGATGATATTCGTGCCGCGTTCCAGTCTGGACAAGTTGCTATGTATTTAGATTCTTCAGCTGGTGTTCGTGATTTAATTGATGCATCTAAGTTTAACGTAGGCGTTTCGTATATTCCGTATCCAGAAGATTCAAAGCGAAATGGCGTTGTTATTGGTGGTGCATCATTATGGATGACGAATATGGTTTCAGAAGAAACGCAACAAGGTGCTTGGGACTTTATGAAATATTTAACGAAGCCAGATGTACAAGCAAAATGGCATACAGCAACAGGGTATTTCTCAATTAATCCAGATGCATATAATGAGCCGTTAGTAAAAGATCAATACGAAAAATATCCACAGCTAAAAGTAACAGTAGAACAATTGCAAGCGACGAAGCAATCTCCAGCAACTCAGGGGGCACTAATTAGTGTATTCCCAGAATCAAGAGATGCAGTTGTAAAAGCATTAGAAGCAATGTATGACGGAAAGAATAGTAAAGAAGCTTTAGATGAAGCTGCAAAAGCAACAGATAGAGCAATTAGTATTTCAGCTCGTACGAGTCAAAAATAAGAGAAAGCCGGATCCTTTTTCAGGATGCGGCTTTCTTTATAGGGAGATAAGGGATCAAAGAAATGATGAACTCTTATCTCTTTTATATGAGTAAAGTGTCTAGAACGAATGTTGTCTTTTTCATTATTTATTTAACTCCATTGCAACCTGTTTCCCATTTACGAAAACCTCTGCCACCGCTACTACAACTTCCATCACTTTTTTCATATCTCATCTCTCCTTGTTTTTTGTTTCATTTCTTACTTTTAGTATAAGGAAATGCAGTAACTGCAACTATCGAATTGGATGACAAGAGACTTACATTGTTGTAAGGATAATAGTTTTAGTTTGTAATAAATGTGATTCGGAAATTTCTGTCTTTTTGAATTATAATTAGAAAGAGAATGTTTTAGAAAGAAGGGGATAATATGAAAAGAATTCTTGTTATTAGTGATATTCATGGAGAAATAGAAAAGTTCGAACAATTATTGGAAGAAGCTCACTACGATGCAAAACAGGATCAACTAATTTTGTTGGGGGATTATGTAGATCGTGGCCCGAATGCAAGTGCTGTCATTGAAAAGGTAAAAGAGTTAAAAGAAGAGGGAGCCTTCGTTTTAAAGGGAAATCATGAAGATATGATGATTAAGGCGTTAACGACAGATGAGGAACGTTCATGGAACCATTGGGTAAAAAGGAATGGTGGAGATAAAACGTTATATAGCTATGGATTTGTAGAAGAAGACATTGAGGTTAATGAGGAAAACTTCCAAAAAACGATTTTACAATCTCATATATTAGAGGAACATGTAACGTTTATTCAAGAATTAGATCATTACATTGAAACAGAAGAGTATATCTTTGTACATGCTGGTGTTGAGCCAATGAAACGAGTTTCTGAATCTGAACCATATACGTTAATGTGGATCCGTAATGAGTTTCATAGTGGGTATAGTGGCGAAAAGGTTGTTGTATTTGGCCATACGGAAACAAAGACGCTCCATGGAAATGATAATTGTAATGTGTATTTTGGGGATAACCGTATTATAGGGATTGATGGCGGTGCTGTGTATGGTGGTCAGTTAAATTGTTTGGAGTTGCCGAGTAAAAAGATGTATGTAGTAAAAAATTGAAAGCGATAAGTGAAATCTTATTTCTTTCAATTTTTTATTAAGCAAAATTTAAGAAAGAGCTTTTATAATAAAGGTTCAAAATTCTATATCAAGCAAAACCTTAGAAGGAAATAGTTAAAAATAAAATTACATAATATGATTACATTCTTTCGTTATGAAGAGAAGAAATGTAATAATAAAAAGAGTTGAAATAGATTGTGGAAGGTGAGAATATGCGCTTACTTGTAGTAGAAGATAATGCTTCTTTATTAGAGTCTATTGTCCAAATCTTACGTGATGAGTTTGAAGTAGATACAGCGTTGAATGGAGAAGATGGATTATTTTTAGCACTGCAAAACATTTATGATGCAATCCTACTTGATGTGATGATGCCAGAAATGGACGGATTTGAAGTGATTCAAAAAATACGTGATGAAAAGATTGAAACGCCAGTCCTGTTTTTGACAGCGAGGGATTCTTTGGAAGACCGGGTGAAAGGATTGGATTTTGGTGGAGACGACTATATTGTTAAGCCATTTCAGGCTCCTGAATTAAAAGCGAGAATTCGTGCTTTGCTACGCAGAAGTGGTAGTTTAACGACACAGCAAACTATTCGCTATAAGGGGATTGAACTGTTCGGAAAAGATAAAGACGTTCAAGTGGATGGACAAGGTATTAAGCTGACATTGAAACAATATGAGCTACTAGAGTATCTCATTCAAAATAGCGGTAAGATTTTAATGCGTGAACAAATTTTCGATCGTGTTTGGGGCTTTGATTCAGATACGACAGTAGCAATTGTAGAAGTGTATGTGCATCATTTACGTAAAAAATTAGAACCATTCGGTTATCAGAAAGATATTCAAACCGTTAGAGGTATTGGATATATATTAAAAGAACAATGAAAAAAGGAAGTATGTTTCAAAAAACACGCATTCGTCTGACTATATTAAATTCGTTAGTGTTTATTATATTAATTGGAGTGTTAGGAAGTTTAGTGTATTCATATACATCCAATGAAATTTATAAGGGAGTAGATGAATCGATAAAGGACTTTATTATAAAGATAACGAGAGAAAAGCCACTAGGACCTCCACGATTTGAGGTGGGTAAAGAATTACGTATAGGGGATTCAAAAGCTTTTTACTTAATATGGGACGAAAGTAAGCAATTGCGAGAGATTGATCCGAGAGTTCGAGATCGTAGTTTTCTGGAAGAAAACAAAATAAAGCTATCCCCAAAAAAAATTGGAGATTTCTATGATATAGAAATAAAAGGAAAAAGTTATAGAACCGTGGCAGTCAAAGAAACTATACGTTCGGGAGAGAATGTCACATTTCAAATATTACGTGAAACTACGACTGAAACAGAAGTACTGCGTACATTGTTTTTAATTCTTGTTATTGGTTGTAGCATAGGAAGTCTATGTGCAATAGGTATCGGCTTTTTCCTAGCTGGTAGAGCGCTCATACCTATTCAAAATTCATGGGAAAAGCAGCAACAGTTCGTGTCTGATGCATCACATGAATTAAGGACACCACTTGCAGTTATTCAATCAAAAACGGATGTGTTATTCCAGTCACCATCCGCTACGATAGAAGAAAAGGCGATGGATATCTCTACAATTTCAAAGGAATGTAGGCGATTATCGAAACTAGTTAGCAATTTATTATTGTTAGCGCGTTCGGATTCTAATCAAATTGAGATGGATAAGAAAACATTTGAACTAGATAAATTGTTAGAGGAAATAGTAGATCCATATAAAGAAATTGCCTCTTATCAAGAAAAAGAGATGATATTAACAGTAGAACGTGACATATCGTTTATGGGTGATAGAGAGAGAATCCATCAAATGATGGTCATATTGTTAGATAATGCGATGAAGTATACGAATGAAGGTGGGCATATTCAAATTGATTGCATGCAAACGGGCGGTTCAATTCGTATACAGGTGAAAGATGATGGAATAGGGGTGAAAGAAGAGGATATTCCAAAATTATTTAATCGTTTTTATCAAGGTGATAAAGCGAGAAGTGCATCAGAAGGTGCCGGATTAGGCCTTTCAATCGCCAATTGGATTGTAGAAAAGCATTACGGAAAAATATCAGTAGAGAGCAAATGGGGAGATGGTACTTGCTTTGAAGTGATTTTTCCTAAAAACCAAAGAATATAAGTGAGAAGACGACCTTGTTTTTACAAGGTCGTCTTTTTTTTAAGGGAAAGTTAAGGAATTGTTTATAGTATGTATTGCATATAGAAAGTTCGTTACAGGAAGAAACGATTATAGAAGTGTATTTGAGTAGATTTTATCAATCATAATGTTACCTCAAGCAGCGATGAGATGTATGTATAGTATTAAAAAAATTATGGGAATGATGGAAAAGACAGTGAAAGAGGGAGGAAGTAAATATGAAAAAGAAAATGATGACGGTATTCACTATTGGAGTAATGAGTTTAAGTATATTAGGGGGTGCCTCTCCTTCTGAAGCACAAAAAGGAAAGACAGATTACGCGCAGCGCAGTAAAGAACAATTAAACAATGGTAAGATACATGCAGTGCATACAGAAGAAAAAGCAGAGAAACTAGGTATTGAAACGGAAGGCAAAGAGCAAATCACGTTAGAAAAAGAAATTCATGAAACGGAAGTAGGAAGAGAAGCAGAACAGTTAGGAATTTCGATTGAAGGAAAAGATGTTGGGACTCTTTCAGAAGAAATCTATGAAACAAAAGTGAAGCAAGAAGCATCAAAATTAGGCATATCTATAGAGAATACATCGATTGTAAATTTAATTACTCAAATTAATACGATTAAAATTAATGAAGAAGCAGATAAATTAGGGATTTCGACAAATGGAAAAGAAATAGAAGACATTGAGGAAGAAATTTACGGAACAAAAGTAAGAGAAGAAGCAGATAAGTTAGGTATCTCTCATAAAGAGAAAGAAATAGAAGAGTTAGTACAAGAAGTGTACGAACAAAAAGTACAAGAAGAAGCAAAAAAATATCATATTGATTTATATGGGAAAGATATATATCAAGTATTAAGAGAAATCAATGAACAAAAGGTAATACAAATGGCGGATGAGCTTGGTATGGATAGAGAGAATTTGAATATTCAAGATTTGGCGGAGAAGATAAATCTTGAACAACCTGAAAAGGGAAAAGAGCTTAAGCTTGTTCCTATGGTTCAAACAGATGCTGATGCGTTTTATTCGTATTTAACGAATTAAAAAGGGCGTGAGGGTGATACGAAAATGGAAGTGGTATATATGTATGGCCGTACTTTGTATAGGGATATGGGGTGCATATACAAATGGAATTACAAAGTATGTGGAGAAAGTAAAGGGGTTACTATTTTCAAGTATACAAAGTCAAAAACGAACAGAGTTTAGTAATAATGATGAAAAAGTCATTTTATCAAATGTGCCTTTAATTCAGCAATTACCAGAGTTAGAGAGAGGCTGCGAAGTAACAAGCTTAGCGATGATGTTACAATATGCGGGTGTTTCTGCAGATAAGATGAAATTAGCAAATGAAATAAAAAAAGTTAACTTTATAGAAGATGGTGTACGCGGGAATCCGAATGAAGGATTTGTTGGGAACATTTATACGTTTTCTGAATCGGGATACGGTGTATATCATGGACCACTTTTTCAGTTAGCGAAAATATATTTACCGAATAAAGCTGTGGATTTAACAGGGAAGAGTATAGAAGAGATTTATAAGAGTGTAAAAGCTGGGCAACCAGTAGTCATGATTACGAATGCAACATTTGCACCACTAGATGAGGATGAATTTACTATATGGGAAACAAATAGTGGAGATGTTTCTATTACCTATAATGAACATTGTGTTGTACTTGTTGGATATGATAAGGAATCTGTATATATTCGAGATCCTCTCAATGATAGCTTAGATGTAAAGGTACCGAGAGAAGACTTTGAACAGGCATGGGTGCAGATGGGGAGCCAAGCAATTAGTTATGTGAAAAGTTCAAAGTAAAGTAAGGGAATAAGGGTATACAGATTATAAAGAAGGTTTTGTGAGAAGTGTTTTAAAGAAGTAAAATTGATAAGAAGAAAGAGAACTTCTATGTATGGAAGTTCTCTTATTTTGTAATTTAAACTTTGAAGAATAATTACATATGTAAAAATGCATAATCAATAAAAAAAATACGTGTTATTATTATATTTTGTTTCTAAAATTAATTGAGCAGCAGAAACAATGAAAGGTTTAGCAGGCGATGAAAATGAAGTAACGAATGCTATTGGTGAAATTGAACAGGTTACAGAAGAACTATAAGAAATTAAAGTATAATAACAGCAAATAAGTAAGGTGAAAATAATATCACCTTACTTATTTTTCTATTCAGCAATTAGGGGAGTTATTAACGGGATGAAAAAAAGAAAAAAACTATGGAATTTATGGAAAACGATTACATTATTAGTGTGCACAGTTGTAATTTTTTCTTTACTCGTAACAGATATTTTAATTAGCCATAATGTTGAACGAACGACAGAGGAAAGCCAGGCGGAGAAGGCAAAAACGATTGCACGTATTGTGGCAAATGATTCTATTGTAATTGATGGGTTGGCGGGGAAGGTAGATCCCTCTTTGATTCAAGTGTATACAAATAAGCTATTAAAGAGTACGGATGTTCAATTTATTGTAGTTATGGATATGGATGGAATAAGAAAATCGCATCCAAATCCTCAAAAAATAGGTCATCATTTTATTGGGGGAGATGAGGGACCTGCATTGAAAGGGAAGGAACATGTATCGCTAGCAGAAGGAACTTTAGGTATTTCAATGCGAGTATTTGTACCAATATTTTCTGAAACAGGTGAACAAATTGGAGCGGTGGCTGTCGGTATTTCAGCAGATAATGTAAAAGAAAGGGTTAAGGAAAGTAGACATATTATTTATATTGGTGTTGGAGTTGGAGTACTAGTCGGAATTATAGGAGCAATATTGCTAGCTAGGCATATAAAGAAAAGCTTATTCGGTCTTGAGCCACACAGGATAGCGAAAATTCTTGAGGAAAGAAATACGATGTTACAATCTGTAAAGGAAGGTATTATCGCTGTAGATAAAGAGGCGAGAGTAACGTTAATTAATAATGAAGCGAAACGGCTATTTAAAAAAAGTGGACTGGAAGAAGATTTTATTGGTAAAGATGTTGAATTGTATATGCCGAATTCACGTATAAAAGAAGTGTTGCAAACAGGAGAGGTACAATTAAACGAGGAACAAAAAATTTATGGGATTACGATTGTTACTAATCGTGTTCCTTTATATGTAAAAGGAGAAATAGTTGGTGCAATTGCAACATTTCGTGATAAAACAGAAATTAGAAAATTGGCAGAAGAACTAACTGGTATTAGGCTATATGCGGAAGCTTTACGGGCACAATCTCATGAATTTATGAATAAAATGCATGTCGTATTAGGGTTAACGCATATGAAACAGTATGAAGAATTGCAGAAATATGTAAGTAGTATGGTATCAGAGCATCAATATGAAATTGGGGGGATTATGAAAAAAATTCAAAGCCCAGTATTTGCTGGATTTTTACTAGGTAAACTTAGTTATGCTAGAGAGAAAAATATAAAGTTAATTATAAAAGAAGATTCTTACTTACCAGAAATATATGATGAACGTATCATTCATGAACTAATCACTATTGTCGGAAATTTAATTAATAATGCATTAGACGCAGTGACAAATTGTGAGAAGAAGCAGGTTGAAATTGGAATACAATATGGGGATACATTAATCATTACAGTACAAGATACGGGGAAAGGCATAAAAGAAGATGAAATTGATGCATTATTTATAAAAGGTTATTCTACAAAGGGTGATAATCGGGGGTATGGTTTGCATCTTGTAAAGGAAAGCATACAGCGAATAAACGGGGAAATTTATGTTCATTCATTGTTAGGAACGGGGACGACAATAACGATTGAAATACCTAAAGGTAGGGATGAGAGGCAAATATGATTAAAGTTTTAATTGTAGAAGATGACCCGATGGTAGCGATGTTAAATACACATTATTTAGAGCAAGTAGGAGGGTTTGAACTTGTTCATGCAGTTAATTCGGTAAAATCGGCGATAGAAGCATTAGAAAAGTCACGAGTAGATTTAGTATTACTTGATATTTTTATGCCTGAAGAGACTGGATTCGAGCTTTTAATGTATATTCGGAATCAAGAAAAAGAAATCGATATTATGATGATTTCAGCTGTACATGATATGGGGAGTATAAAAAAAGCATTACAATATGGGGTTGTGGATTATTTAATTAAACCATTTACATTTGAACGATTTAAAGAGGCATTAACTATATATCGAGAAAAACTCACTTTTATGAAAGAACAACAAAAAATTAGTCAATCGGAATTAGATTCATTAATTTTGCAAAAAGAAAAAAGAGAATCTTTTGTTAATAAAGAACTTCCAAAGGGATTAACGAAGCAAACGTTGCAATTAATTTGGCAGAAGATCGAGTCGCTGAATGGACGAGCTTTTACAACAGATGAAATGGCGCAATTAGTAGGGGTTTCAAGAGTTTCTATTCGAAAGTATGTAATGTTTTTGACTGAAATTGGAGTGTTAGAAAACGAAATGGTGTACCAACATGTGGGAAGACCTGTGAGTAAATTAAGATGCATTGACCAAAATAAAATAGAGTTTTACGTATAAGCGACTTATTATAAGTCGCTTATACTTTTTTTAATTACAAAACCAATTACAAAACTTACAAAAACTATTTTTACTATTGAAAGCGTTTTAATATTGTTATTAAGAAAACAAGGGGGTGCCATATGGAAATTCAAAAGAATGTGGAAGCGGTATCATTTCCTGAGGAGAATGAGGTACAAAGAGAATCGTTTGCTTCTAAAATTATGAATGTAAAAATCGGTGTAATACCTTTACCGTTATATGTAGTATTGGCTGCTATTATTTATGGGGCATCTGTATATAATAAATTGCCAGCAGATATGATTGGTGGATTTGCAGTTATTATGATCATGGGGATTTTCTTAGGTGACATTGGGATGAGAATTCCAATTCTAAAAAACATCGGTGGTCCAGCAATTCTTTCGTTATTTGTTCCATCGTTACTTGTATTTTTTAACTGGATGAATCCAGCTTCAATGGAAGCTGCAACTATGTTAATGAAAAAATCGAACTTTTTATATTTATATATTTCTTGTTTAGTAGTTGGAAGTATTTTAGGAATGAACCGTAAAGTATTAGTACAAGGTTTCGTTCGCATGTTTATTCCTTTAGTGGTAGGGACGCTAGCTTCTATAGCAGTAGGCCTATTAGTAGGTTCACTATTTGGATTTGAAATGAAGCAGACATTCTTCTTTATCATTGTACCAATTGTGAGTGGTGGTATTGGGGAAGGGATTTTACCATTATCGTTAGCTTACGGTGATATTTTAAATGAGCCATCAGCAACATTTGTATCACAACTTATTCCTGCAGCTATTATCGGGAATATGTTTGCAATTGTGAGCGCAGGCTATATGAAGCGTTTAGGTGAGAAGAGACCTGAGCTTAGTGGGAATGGTGTATTAGTAAAAACAGATAATCAGGCAGAGTTATTAAAAGAGCAAAATACAGAAAAACCAATTGATTTCTCATTAATGGGAGCTGGGTTATTGATTGCATGTACGTTCTTCATCTTTGGAGGATTCGCTTCTAAGTTCATCGGTATTCCTGGGGCAATTATTATGATTTTCTCAGCAGCACTTGTGAAGTACTTTAAATTAATGCCAGCAAAAATGGAGCAAGGAGCATTCCATTTATATAAATTTATTTCAAAAAATTTAACATGGCCGTTAATGGTCGGCTTAGGATTGCTATACATTCCGTTAAAAGACGTAGCAGCAGTTCTTTCAGTAGGATATGTTGCTGTGTGTGCATCAGTTGTTCTTACAATGGTAGCATCAGGTTTTCTTGTAGGGAAAGTGATGAAAATGTATCCTGTTGAATCAGCAATTGTAACGGGATGTCATAGTGGTTTAGGTGGAACTGGAGATGTCGCGATTCTATCAGCTTCAAATCGTATGGAATTAATGCCTTTTGCGCAAATTTCAACGCGTTTAGGCGGAGCGGCAGTGGTCGTAACAGCGACAATTTTATTGAAAATGTTTTCATGATCAAAACAAGCTAGCTATATTCGTATAGCTAGCTTGTCAAATTAAGGGGAGATTATAAGTATGTTAGAAAATCAAATTAATGAAAGATCATTGTTATTGCATAAAGAGTTAGTAGGGAAAATTGAGATTACAAGTAAAGTAGAAGTGAATTCAGCGGATGATTTAAGCCTGACTTATACACCAGGCGTGGCGGAATCTTGCAAAGCAATTGCAGCAGATGAGGAAACGGCTTATGACTATACAGCACGTGGGAATATGGTAGCGGTTGTCTCAGATGGAACTGCAGTACTTGGTTTAGGGAACATTGGACCGAAAGCGGCAATGCCTGTTATGGAAGGGAAAAGTATTTTATTCAAGAAATTTGCGAATGTAGATGCTTTTCCATTATGTCTAGGGACGACGGATGTAGATGAAATCGTTACCCTTGTGAAAAATTTAGAGCCTACATTTTCTGGTATCAATTTAGAAGATATTGCAGCGCCACGTTGCTTTGAAATTGAAAAACGATTAAAAGAAGAAACGAATATTCCTGTATTCCATGATGATCAACATGGAACAGCTATTGTCGTTTTAGCAGCTGTTATTAATGCACTAAAAGTCGTAAGTAAACAAATGGATAATGTGAAAATTGTTATTAACGGTGCGGGTTCGGCAGGAATTGCAATTGGAAAATTATTATTAAAAGCTGGCGCAAAACACATTACATTAGTAAGTTTAGAAGGTATTGTTTGTGAAGGTGAAGCGTGGATGAACGAAGCACAAGTAGAAGTTGCAAAGCGGACGAATCGCGAACATGTACGCGGAACGCTAAAAGAAGCGATTCATCAAGCTGATATTTTCATTGGCGTATCTGCTCCTAACGTATTAACGAAAGAACTTGTACAGACGATGAATGGGAAAGCGATTGTGTTTGCAATGGCGAATCCAATTCCAGAAATATTCCCAGAAGATGCATTAGCAGCTGGTGCAGCTGTAGTAGGAACTGGACGTTCTGATTACTCGAATCAAGTAAATAATGTATTGGCGTTCCCAGGAATATTCCGCGGTGCGTTAGATGTGCGAGCGACTGATATTACAGAAGAGATGAAATTAGCGGCAGCATATGGAATCGCTAACATCATTACGGATGAAGAGCTTCATGCGAGTTATGTAATTCCAAATCCATTAGATAAAAGAGTTGTTCCAAGTGTTGCAGAAGCAGTAGCAAAAGCAGCCATTGATTCAGGAGTGGCGAAAATTACGAAAATGCCAAGTTATAAATAGTCAAAAGCAGCGCCTTAAAAAGGCACTGCTTTTTTTGAGATAAGAAATCAAAACAATGAAGAAGTGTAAATTTATTCAAGCCCCTTTCATTATTTATTTAATTCCATTGCAACTTGTTTACCATTTACTAAAACCTCAGTTACTGCTACGATCACTTCTATCATTTTTTTCATCTCTCATCTCTCCTCGCTTCATTTCTTACTTTAAGTATAAGAGAAGAGAGATAATCCAACTATCGAAGTACGTGACGTAGAAATTACATTGTTGTAAGGAAGTGTTTCAGTTTTGTCACTTTATTCGGCGTTGATTACAAACTGATCATAATATTTTTCATTCACATATATATTTAATACCCATAATCCAGAGGAAGGTAGTGACATTACGAGAGGGAGTTCCTTTATGGTTGTATTGACTGTATTTGAAGTAGTCCAAGTTTGTTTGGAAGTTTCTTTTTGAAAGAGTACTGGTGTTGGAGTTGTAGTTCCTTGTTTTAACGCGATAATAGATAGTTTTCCAGTTGGCATTTCAGGATCTAGGAAGAACCACATTATTTCATTTTGTTCATTTGCGATAATAGAGCTATCAGCCATTGCAATTTTTCCTTCAATGCCTTTTAAGGGCATTTTCCCCTCTGTAAAGGAAGGTGCTTCTTCCCAATTTACATCTTTTAAAACACTAAGATGAAAAAAGGAAGGTGCGTTAATTTGAGAGGATGACGTTTCTAGTACTTCTTTTTTAGGTACATTTGAATCTGGTTGCACTTGTGCGCAGCCAGTAATGAGGAAGGAGAAAAGTAGCATAGTTCCGATTTTTTTCATGTTGCCACACTCCTAATTTTTATTGTTAGTGTAATTGTATTTGCTAGCAAGCGGGACAATTCCTTTAAATCATAAAAAGAGGTCGTAAGTTTTGTACGACCTCTTTTGACATTTTCTATCCCGATTGGTGAAGGCTAATAATCATTGGGGATGAACAAAACCCCCACTGATTAAAGTTTCACTTTATATTTGCTCAGTTGAAAAGGTTGGTTCTCTCTCTTTTTGAGGCATTGTTAAGAAAATAACAGAAAGAACGATACATACTCCGCCTAATAATTGATATGCTCCAAAAGATTCATTAAGCCAAGCGATTGAAACGATGGCAGCTACAAGTGGTTCAATGCTAGATAAAATACTTGTTTCTGTTGCTGCTAAATATTTAAGACTACCGATATAAAGAAGGAAAGAAAGAGTGCCGCTTATAATGATAAGAATAAGCATAGAAAAAGTTTGAAGTGTGAAAGTTTGCGAAATCTGATTCCATCCAAAAGAACGATTACAAATAAGCAGTGCAATCCCTCCGATTAACATCCCCCAGCCAATTACTACAGTTGTTCCGCATTCTTTAATGAGAGAAGCTGGATGAAGGGTATAAAATGCAAATCCTATTGCCGTTAATAGTCCGAAAATAATGGCTGCTTTAGATAAAACAATATTTTCGATTGAGCCATTTGTAATAATAAAGTATGTTCCTGTTAGCGCAGTTATAATTGCGAGTATTTGCATAGAAGCAGGGAATTTTCTTTGCTCAAATGCAACATACATTGTAATAAGAACAGGGCCTAGAAATTGAAAGAGTGTTGCTGTGACAGCATTACTAATATGAACTGTTTCGATAAAGGCATATTGCGCACCGAGCATGCCAAGAATAGAGAAAATAATAAGCTGTATAGAATGTCTAGGGTGTTTCCAAATTTGAAATATGTTTTGTTTCTTTATTAGTAAGAAAGACAAAATAAATATTCCTGCAAGCAACAAGCGAATTGTTAAAAAATCAATTGATGATACGTTCGTATGTTGAAATAGCCATTGAATCATCGGTCCAGATAATCCCCATAATGTGGCTCCTGTAATAATCATAATGAGTCCAATACGTCTACTTTTGTTCATTATCATGCATCTCCTCTCTAGTATTTGATTATTAATGCGTTACATGATAAAAGGAATTATATAGAACTTCTGGTACTGTAAAAAGTATCAGTTATGTGTTTTTGAGAGGGGTCAGTTATTGTGTTAGAATTAACGCCTAATTTGAATGCAAATAGTAAGACGGCATTGTATGTACAATTGTATGAGTATATAAAAAAAGAGATTAAAGATGGAACGATTCCGGCTTTTACGAAATTACCGGCTAAGAGGAAGCTAGCAACATATTTACAAGTGAGTAAAAATACAGTTGAAGCTGCTTATGAGCAACTTCTTGCGGAAGGATATATTGAGTCGATTTCTAGAAAAGGATATTTTGCATGTGAAATCGAGCAAATGATTCATGCGGAAGGTAGCGAAGAGGTAATAGGAGAAGCGCCTTTTCAAGATAAGGAGTATAAATTTGATTTCACTCAAACGGGTGTGGATACTAATACTTTTCCGTTTCATGTATATCGAAAAATTACGAACGAGGTATGGCAATTTGAAAATAAAGATTTACTTTTTATTGGACATCCGCAAGGGGAGGTAAGTTTACGAGAAGCAATCGCGAGCTATTTGTATGAATCTAGAGGTGTACGATGCGTAGCTAGTCAAATTGTAATAGGAGCGGGTACACAAATATTAGTAAAAATGTTATTTCAGCTGTTAAAGGGAAGTCGTTATGCAGTTGAGAATCCTGGGTACCATCGGAAAATGGTTGTTTTTGAGCAAGGGGAACAAAATGTCCAAATGTTATCTTTAGATGGAGATGGAATTTGTATGTCACAGTTAACTGATAGCCATGCAAATGTTGTATTTGTTACACCTTCGCATCAGTTTCCTTGCGGGATGATTATGCCAATTACGAGAAGAATGCAGCTTTTACAATGGGCGAAAAAAGAAGAAGGAAGATATATTATTGAAGATGATTATGATAGTGAATTCCGATATTCAGGAAAGCCGATTCCGGCGCTGCAAGGGTTAGATAGAGATGGGAAAGTAATTTATATGGGTACGCTGTCTAAAGCGCTATTGCCATCATTACGGATGAGTTATATGGTGTTGCCAAAACCGCTCATTAAGCAGTATCAGGAGCAATATTTATTTTATACACAAAGCGTTTCAAGAATGGATCAAGAGGTCATTAAGAAATTTTTAAATGATGGGCATTGGGAAAAACATATTCATAAAATGCGTGTTGTGTACCGAAAGAAGAGGGACCGTCTTGTTTCGGTAATAGAAAAATATTTTTCTAATGGAGTTGAAGTAATAGGAGAGGACTCTGGCCTACATATTTTATTAAAAGTGCATAATGGGATGGAAGAGAAAGAGTTAGTGGAAGCTGCAGCTGAGAGGAGTATTAAAGTATATCCTGTTTCGATGTATTATAAGGAAAGGACTTCCCCCGAAAATACAGTATTGCTTGGATTTGCGACTTTATTAGAGGAAGAAATTGAAGAGGCTATTCAATTATTATATACAGCATGGTTTACAAGGAAGTAAAAAAACATCCTCATAAATGGAGGATGTTTTTTATTATTTTTCTTCATCTAGGAAAAGAACCATATGCTCTTCATCCCAATATTGTCCGTTATATTTTAATGAACGTTCCTGCACACCAAATGTTTTAAATCCTAATGACTCATAAAGTTTTTTTGCACCATCGTTGCCAACAACAACATCAAGCATAACTTGCTCTACTTCTAGAGATTTAGCAAGTTCAAGACATTCCTTAATAAGTGCTTTTCCTGCTCCAAGTCCGCGTGCTTTTGGAGACACGTATACTGAACCAATTTTCGCTTTATGTTCTTGTTTTACATATGGTTTCGTTTCCAGTGTTGCAACTCCGATTAATTCTCCATCTTTAAATGCACCTAGTGTATAGTTCTCATCTTGTGCTAATTTTTGGGCTTTATATTCAATAGCACACTCTTTATTAATAATATCTTCATAAGAAGAGCTGAAAGCTTCCGGGTTTTGTTTTAATCCTTCTACTCGAAGTTCTAAGTAAATTTCTGCTTCGTCTTTTGTTAATACATGGATATCCAATTATATCACCCTCCAAATCTTTTACAGTTGTACCTATATTTTATATTGAAATAAAAATAATTTCAAAAGCTTAGCTTATATGAGCTGGTTTTATAAATAAAATAGCACCAGTAGTGTTTACTACTACTGGTGTTTTCACGCATATATTATTCAAATGGTAACTCAATTATAAATTCTGTTCCGACTTCTAATTCGCTTTTAACTTCGATAGAACCATTATGAAGTTCTACAATTTCCATTGCAACAGCTAGTCCAATACCTTTTCCACCGGTAGCCCTTGTTCTAGATTTATCGACACGGTAAAAGCGATCGAAAATGTGTGGGATATCTTCTTTTGGAATACCTTCACCTTCATCTTGTACACTTATTGTAAAAGTATTCACACTGGTTAGTACACGTATTGTGATAGAAGTGTTTTCTGGAGAATGTTGATAGGCGTTGTGTAATAAATTTAACATCACTTGTTCCATACGCCTTTCATCTATACAAACTTCTAAATCATTTTTACAGTATACATGAATTTCTATTTGTTTGTTTGTTAATGTTGTTTTTGTTTTTTCAACCATTCGTTCTAAAAATGGTCTAAGGGGCATTTTTTGTTTTTTAATAACGAATTGATGTTGCTCTAATTGTACGAGCATAAATAAATCTTGTACGAGATCAGTTACACTATCCGTTTCATCCTCGATGATTTGTAAATACTCTTCACGTTCTTCCTTCGTTAAAGAATCTCTCTTTGCTACCTTCGCATAACCTTTCATATAGGTTAATGGAGTTAATAATTCGTGAGCGACACTAGCGAGGAATTCATTTCGTTCTTTTTTCATATACGTAAGTTCACTAGATAAATCTTCAATAGTTTTTGCTAAGCTTCCAAGTTCATCATTTCGTTTAATTCCTAATTGAATTGGCTTGTTCAATTTGGACATTTTTTCAGTAGCTCTTTTCATCTTTATAAGAGGTTCTGTAATAACCCGAGAAAAAACAAAGACAGAAATAGTTGTTAAAATAATTGTCAAAATACTAATGATAATAAATTGATCCATGAGTTTAAGTAACATATTTTCTAAGAAAGATGTCTTTAATAACATATGTAAGTTACCTTGAAATCCATTTATTTCAAGTGGGCTTACTGTTGAGATGAATTTCGATTTTTTCCAGTTTTTTTCTACAATCAACCCGTTTTTAGGAATAGTTTCCGTTTTACAAGTAAGTTGCTTTTGCATTTCTTTCGTTACGGGTTCTGAGGTGGAAATGATTTTGCCGTTATTGTCAGTTATAATGATAGTGATATCGGTATTAGCAATTAATTCTGAGCCAATTAATTCTTCAGCTGCATGCTCGATAGTGAACTCTTGATACCAAGGGCGTTTAGGACGTTCGGTGTTTGGATTTTGTTTAGAATGTTCATTCCATTTTGCACGGTTTACAATTTTGTCACGATACCGATTGCCTTTCTCTAATAGAGCAACTGTTTCCTCTTCAACCCGCATTTTTGAAAGGCTTTTATAAAAAGATACGAAAGCAATTGTTTCAATACATAAAGCTAATATTAAAAAGTATGTCCCAATTTTAAGGGAAAGTTTACTCATTTTCTCACCATACCTTATTTCATATAAAGGGCCAGTGGTCAACTATTGTCCACTGACCCAATTAATTATTCACTTTTCCATTTATATCCGACTTTATAGACAGTTTCTAAGTAATCTTCAACTGGAAATCCTTTTTTGCGTAACTTATCCCGTATATTACGAATATGTGAATCGATAGTTCTGTATTCGATGTCTGTTTGATAGCCCCAAATCTTCTCGATTAAATCGTCTCGGCTGTAAGCGCGGTTTGTATTTTGTAAAAATAGTCCGAGCAACGAAAACTCAATAGGAGTTAGTGAGATTTTTTCATTATAAACTGTAACAGTATGTTTCGTTTTATCCCACTCAATACCATTGAAGCTAACAAAGCCATCTTTCTTTGTGCGGCGTAATATAGCCTCGATTCGCGCGACTAATACATGTTCATCGAATGGTTTTGTAATATAGTCATCTGCTCCCATTGTTAGGCCTTTGACCATATCGTAGTTTTGGTTGCGAGCTGTTAGCATAATAATTGGAACGTTGGAAATTTGACGGATTTGATAGCAAGTATCCCACCCATCCATATTTGGCATCATAACATCTAATAAAACAATATCGAAGTCCTTCTGTTCGATTAATTCTAGCGCTTCAAGGCCAGAAGTAGCTTTCATACAAAAATAGCCACGAGGGCTTAAGAACAGATCTAATAATCGTAACATACGTTCTTCATCGTCTACTAATAGAATTTTCACCATAATCTTGTGCACCCCAAACTATTCATTCTACTTGTATAGTTTACATGAAAATAATAAAAAACTCTTTTTATGTGATTGAATGGATGGCTGATTTTTTCAATCAGGGCAATTGACATAAAAAATGCACTAGTTTTGCACAACTATTTTTTATAATAGAAAACGTAGCGACACAAATACCCTATGTTGCGACATAACGTCATGTCATTTTATTTATAAAATGACAATTCCATTCTATTGTGTATGTGAGATAGAGAGGGTTTTCGTATTCACCTCGCATCGGATAAGAAAAATTTCCTATCTCACACTTTTTTTAAAAGGAGATTGTACACATGAATAAACAAGTAGAGCATTTACAAAAAGAAAAGCAAGATCGTAATGCGGTTGTAATGTGTGTTGCGGTATCTATGCTTATTATGATAAGTTGTGTAAATAAATTTTTCGGGATTTTATAATAGAAAAAAAGCTTATTGCCTCTTACGGAGCAATAAGCTTTTTTTATGTATTCTATATAATAAACCAAGGTAAAATTGCTAATCCAGAAGTTACAATTGCTGTAGCACATATTAAAAAGATAGCTCGTTTGTTTTGTTTCATGTCATATTCTCCTCTACATATCAATTGCATCATGCTATACGTTCATTTAATAATCAGCGGGAGATGGATCCTCCTTGCCGAGTAAAGTTTCACTTTATCCCGCTATTCGCGGGCAGTAAGACTTCCATCTCAAAATTCAGTGGGGGATGGAGCTCCCGACTGAGTAAAGCTTCACTTTATATTTTTAGTATAACGAATGGAAAGGATTGGAACGATCGATAAAGGTGACATGAAGATTACATTGTTGTAATGAAAAAAGCATCTTAATTAATAAGAAGATGCTTTTGAAAAGTTATATTAAAATGTTAATTATTTAAGAATAAAACCATATGCTCTTCGTCCCAATATTGGCCATTATGTTTTAAGGACCGTTCTTGCACGCCGTAAGTTTGGAAGCCGAGAGACTCATATAATTTTTTTGCAGCAGTGTTATCAGCAACAACATCAAGCATGAGCTGTTCTACATTTAATTTATCGGCATTTTCAATAATCGCTTTAATTAAAGCTCGTCCTGCACCGAGACCACGTGCTTTTGGAGAAACAAAAACGGAGCCGATTTTTGCCTTATGCTCTTGCTTAATAAATGGCTTTGTTTCTAGAGTAGCAATACCGACTAAATCATTACCTTTGAAGACACCTAGAGTATACTTATCCGGATTGCTTAATCGCTTTGCCATGGCAGCGACAGGGTTTTCATGTTTAAGAACATCTTCATAAGAAGAGCTAAAAGCCTCAGGGTTTTTCGTTAAACCTTCCATACAAACTTTCAAATAAATTTCTGCGTCCTCTGTTGTTAATAAGCGAATTTCCATAGTTGTAACCTCCTTGGTTGATCCTAATTTAATCCATTAACTCTATAAGAATAAGGGTAGCTAAATACATTCTGTGATTATTCTTTCTTAATTTGTAAAAGAATGAAAAGATATATGCTACTATGTTTTCATTTTATTTATGTAATGAAATTATATATTAACTTTATTAACTATTCAAGTGTTAAACATATTACGTTTTTATAACTAAAAAACACCTCCTCAATTGAGAAGGTGTTTTTTAATTATTCGATTGATAACCATCGATTCGTTCTGGATGTGTATAAATATTGCAAGATTCATTTCGAATGAATCCTACTACGGTAATGCCTAAATCGTGAGCGAGTTGCAATGCTAGCTTAGTTGGAGCTGATTTAGATAGGACAATTTCGCAACCGATTTTTGAAACCTTTAACAAAATTTCAGATGAGATGCGTCCGCTAAACGCGATGATTTTCCCTTGAACAGATATATTGTTTCGTAAACAATGACCGTATATTTTATCTAGTGCATTATGTCTTCCGATATCCATTCTTGATATGAGAATATTTTTTCGATCGCATAACGCGGTATTGTGCACACCACCTGTTTGGTGAAATGTAGTTGAAGATTGTTGTAAGGAAGTCATTAGGTGAAAACATTCTTCTGGAGTAATAGATATATGTATATCGTGTAACTCTTTTGCTTTTGCGGCATCATTGACGAAAACAAAACCTTGTCTACTTTTTCCGCAACAAGAAGTTACGTATCTTTTATTATATAAAGTTTGATAGAGCGGATTAATTTTTGATGATTTTACATGGGCAATTCCGTTTTCCTTTTGGACCCATAATTCTTCAATATCTTTATAAGAAGAAAGAATTCCTTCAGAAATTAAAAAACCAATTACCATATCTTCAATGTAATTAGGCGTGCATACAACTGTTACGTATTCTTCGCTATTCAACTTAATTGTAATAGGAAATTCTGTCACAACATCATCATTTTGTTTTGAAAATGTACCGGATTGATAGCGTACAATCGTATACGTTTCTTGAGTAGGCCCCATATTAAATTCCCCTTTATATGTATTTTTCCCCATATTTATCATAAAACATCGGAAAAATAAAAGCATCTACTATCAGAAAGATGGCAGATTATTTTGGTTATTATTGTATATGTACGATATAATAGATTTGTAGAATAGTGACATTTTCAAGCTTGCGTAGCTATACCTTATAACATCTAGAATCGACTTCATAAGAAAAGTATTTGGGCAGAGCGTTTCAAAAATATGTACAGAAATACGTTTTTGAAAACGGATTCATAATCGTATTGTACAGTGAGTTGTAAGGGGAGGGGAAACTATGACAGAACAGACAGTCCGTGTAACCGTTGATGGGAAAGAACTTTTTGCATCAGGTGAAAAGACGATACTCCAATTATTTAATGAAAGTAATTTAGAACATCCTCAAATTTGTCATGTACCAGAGGTAGATCCTATTCAAACCTGTGATACATGTATTGTAGAAGTAGATGGGAAGTTAATGCGTGCTTGTTCAACGCAAATAGAGAATGGTATGCATATTGAAAGACAGTCTCAGCGTGCAAAAGAGGCACAGACTGAAGCAATGGATCGAATATTAGAGAATCATTTATTGTATTGTACAGTATGTGATAACAATAATGGTAACTGTAAAGTCCATAATACAGTACATATGATGGGGATTGAAGAACAGAAATATCCGTATGAACCGAAAGTAAGTGCATGCGAAGTGGATACATCGCATCCATTCTATCGATACGATCCAAATCAATGCATTGCTTGTGGGCAGTGTGTAGAAGTATGTCAAAATTTACAAGTTAATGAAACGTTATCAATCGATTGGAGTTTAGACCGTCCACGTGTTATTTGGGACAATGGTGTAAGTATAAATGACTCATCTTGTGTGAGTTGTGGGCAGTGTGTAACAGTATGTCCGTGTAATGCGTTAATGGAAAAAACAATGCTGGGTGAAGCAGGATTTATGACAGGATTAAAACCAGATGTGTTAGATCCAATGATTGATTTTGTAAAAGATGTAGAACCTGGATATAGCAGTATTTTAGCGGTTTCAGAAGTAGAGGCTGCGATGCGTAAGACGAAAGTTAATAAAACAAAAACCGTTTGTACATTTTGTGGTGTAGGTTGTTCATTTGAAGTATGGACGAAAGATCGTCAAATCTTAAAAGTACAACCTGTTTCAGATGCACCGGTTAATGGTATCTCTACATGTGTAAAAGGTAAATTTGGCTGGGATTTTGTAAACAGTGAAGAGCGAATTACAAAGCCGTTAATTCGCCAAGGGGATATGTTTGTTGAGGCTTCATGGGAAGAGGCTCTTGAAGTTGTTGCATCTAATATGCAACATATTAAATCAGAATACGGTAGCGATGCATTTGGTTTTATTTCTTCTTCTAAAGTAACAAATGAAGAAAACTACCTTATGCAAAAACTAGCCCGTCAAATATATGGAACGAATAACGTAGATAACTGCTCGCGTTATTGCCAATCTCCAGCGACAGACGGTTTATTTAAAACTGTCGGTATGGGTGGGGATGCTGGAACGGTAAAAGATATTGCTGAAGCAGGTCTTGTTATTATTGTTGGTGCAAATCCAACAGAAGGTCACCCTGTACTTGCAACTAGAGTAAAGCGTGCTCATAAATTACACGAGCAAAAATTGATTGTAGCAGACCTTCGTAAACATGAAATGGCAGAGCGTGCTGATATATTTGTTCACCCGAGTCAAGGGACGGATTATGTATGGCTTGCTGGTATTACGAAATATATTATTGATCAAGATTGGCATGATAAAAAGTTCATAGCTGAAAATGTAAAGAATTTTGATGAATATAGCAAAATGCTAGAAAAGTATACGCTTGATTATACTGAGAAAATTACAGGGATTTCTAAAGATAATCTTAAAGAGATGGCTCGTATGGTATATGAAGCAGATGGTACTTGTGTACTTTGGGGAATGGGTGTAACTCAAAATACAGGAGGAAGTACAACGTCAGCTGCAATTTCAAATTTACTGCTTGTTACGGGCAACTATCGTCGTCCTGGTGCAGGTGCGTATCCGTTACGCGGACATAATAACGTACAAGGTGCTTGTGATATGGCAACATTACCGAACTGGCTTCCAGGTTATCAAGCGGTTTCAGATGATGTGCATCGTGCGAAATTTGAAAAAGCATACGGTACTACCATTCCGAAAGAACCGGGACTAAATAATATCGCAATGTTACTAGCAGCGGAAGAAGGAAAACTGCGTGGTATGTATGTTATGGGAGAAGAAATGGCTTTAGTAGATTCAAATGCCAACCATGTACAACATATTTTAGCGAATTTAGACTTCCTCGTTGTTCAAGATATGTTTTTATCGAAAACAGCTCGTTTTGCCGATGTTATTTTACCGGCAGCACCAAGCTTAGAAAAAGAAGGAACATTTACAAATACAGAACGCCGTATTCAAAGATTGTATGAAGTATTGAAGCCACTTGGTGATTCTAAGCCAGATTGGTGGATTTTACAAAAAGTAGCTCGTGCACTGGGCGGAGACTGGAATTATGGAAGTCCAAGTGAAATTATGGATGAAATTGCATCGCTTGCTCCGTTATACTCACAAGCAACGTATGACCGTTTAGAAGGCTGGAATAGTTTATGTTGGGGTAGCCATGATGGTAGCGATACACCATTATTATATGTAGATGGATTTAACTTCCCGGATAAGCTAGCTCGTTTATCATTAGATGAATGGGTACCGCCAGTAGTAGCACCAGATGAGTATGATTTACTATTAAATAATGGCCGTATGCTAGAGCATTTCCATGAAGGGAATATGACGAATAAGTCGGCTGGCATTTTATCTAAAGTGTCTGAAGTATTTGTTGAAATTTCACCTGAACTTGCTAAAGAACGTAATGTGAAAGATGGTGGTCTTGTAGAATTAGCATCACCATTTGGGAAAATCAAAGTACAAGCGCTTGTTACAGATCGTGTAACTGGAAATGAGTTATATTTGCCGATGCATGCGACAGTAAATGAAGAGGCAATCAATATTTTAACAGGAACAGCAACAGACATTTATACGTGTACACCAGCTTATAAACAAACGATGGTGAAACTGCGCGTATTACGTGAAAAAGGGAATCGTCCGTTACCATCTTCAAACCCGAGAGATAAAAAACGTCATCCGCAAAATGGTGTTGAAATCGAGCAAAAGTGGCAAAGAAAACAATACGTATCACTTGTGGACCAGAATTAGGGGGCGGAGATCATGGCAAAAGAGATTACTTTAATTAAAAAGAAGGTTGTAACAGAAGAAGAAAAGAAACAGCAAGTAACAGATGAACTGTTAAATGAGCTAGCTGAAAATAGAGAAGCAGTAGAAGAGACGATGCAGCTGTTAGGACAGTTGCAAAAAGCTGGAATTTTAGATGCAGCAATTAGTTTACTTGCTGCAAAAGAAGATGTTTCCAAAATAGCTGTTGAACAATTAAATCGTGAACCAGTAAAAAATGCATTAAACAATATGATGGGGGCAGGAGAGGCATTATCTTCAGTGGACCCAGAAATAACGAAACAAATAACATCTAGTTTAGTCACTGGATTACAATTTGCAACGGATGAGCTGAAAAATGGAAAAAAAACAAAAGTGATGGATTTCTTTAAAGTATTAAAAGATCCAGATATCAACAGGGCGATAACATTTGGTTTTAGTTTCTTAAAAGCATTTGGACAAGGACTAGAGAAAAAATAGAGTGAGTGAAAAAAGTGATGGAAGTAGCCATCACTTTTTTCATTATATGTATAAGAGTGTTCATGTTAAGCGGAATATATTATTATTATTATTATTAAAAAGATGGATTGAAATTGGAAATGTGGAATCCATCTCAAATATAGTTTTAGAATGTGGAGGAATATATGCAACACCGTAAAAGACTATCTATACCAGGAGTAATGAGACATTCCTTTCAAACTGTACAATTTGCTTTTTGGAATGTGCTAACATTTCAGCTCGTCTATAAATTGTTAGCTGCAATCGTATTTATCCCCCTCTTAGGTATTATTTTCAATAAGTTATTGTACTTTGGTGGTTATGCAAATGCGACAAATGATGAATTAGTAGCATTTTTGAAAACACCATATGGGATTTTGGCGATTGTAATTTTATCGATACTAGCATTGTTTCTTATTTTTACGGAATTTGCAGTGCTTATTATCATTTCGTATTTCGCTCATAAAAGGCAAGAGGTAAGATTACGTCCGATTTTGTATAAAACAGTAACGTATTTACCTTCTCTTTTTACATATTGCTTACCAGGATTTGTGTTGTATGCAGTTGTACTATTACCGCTATTAAGTATGGGATATAAATCTGCATTGATTCCTGAAATTCAAATTCCTAATTTTATTACAGGTGAACTATTTAAGACGACAATGGGTCAGGTTGGTTATTATGCTTTCTTTGCTGTAGTTGCTTATTTAAATCTTCGTTGGATTTTTGTGTTACCTATTATTGTATTAGAAGAAAAACCATTTCGCACGGCAGCACGTAAAAGTGCGAACTTAGTAAAAGAAAGCTTTTTTAAAGTGTTGTTCTTTTTAGTAGGAGTTTTCATCTCTGTAGGAATGGTCTTTCTTTTATTTATAGGAGTGTATTTACTCTGTTTATGGGGCGTATACGAATTTACGAACCCAGAAGGGACATTTGCGCTATTAGCGGAGTCAACGATTTCAGTCTTCTTAACGAGTACATTGTATTTATTTAGCTTCATTATGACGCCGTTTTATATTATGGCGTTAACAAGATTATACTTACAGAAAGTTTCGGTTGAAGATGTATTATTAGAAGAAGGATTAGATTATTCAAAAACAAAAGCAGATAAATGTTTCTTTAAAAAACACCGTTGGAAATTTATTGGTGTATATATCGTGGGGATTATTACTGCTGGAATGGTCGTTGCCTTCATTGTGACCTTTATTTCAAACACATATAAAGAACCAATTATTATGGCGCACCGTGGATATATATCAAAAGGTGTAGAGAATACGAAAGAAGCAGTACAAGGTGCCATTGATGCAAAAGCAGACTATGCAGAAATAGATGTTTTGCAAACGAAAGATGGCGAACTAGCGGTCATACATGATTTGAAGTTGAAACGTCTTGCGAATGCGAATGTGCATGTATCGGATTTGACGATGGATGAGCTAAGAAAGCTTACTCTTAGTCAAGATGGATTCTCGGGACAAATAAGTACACTTGATGAGATCATTAAGCTTGCAAAAGGCAAAATAAAACTTAATATAGAAGTGAAACTTCACGGTAATGAGAAGGATTTCGTAAAGAAAGTACTAAAAACAATTAAAGAGAACGATTTTGAGAAACAATGTGTAATTCAAACGTTACATTACCCGCTTATTAAAGAGTTTAAGCGTGCAAATCCGGATATAAAAGTAGGGTATGTATTGTTTGCAAGCAGGGCTAATTTAAAGAATGTACAGGCGGATTTCTATGTAGCAGAAGAATATATGTTAAATAAACGCCTAGTGAAAGAAGCGAGAAAGCTAAATAAACCACTTTACGTATGGACAGTAAATGATATGGAAAGTTTAAAGGCATATTATAAGTTAAACGTGGATGGTATCATTACCGATTACCCTGAAGACGCACGCGAAACAATTAAGATGTTAAAAGAGCAAGAAGATCGTGAAAGTGATATGTTTGATAAAATTACTGAAACGACAGAAGATTTATTTTCAAAGTTATTTATAAGTTATCCAGCTGCTGGCTAAATGCTAGTAGCTGTTTTTTTATGAAAAGAATATATTTCTAAAGTATTGTACAAAGTAATAAGTGTATATGTATACGTAACTACTTAGTTTTTTTGCATTGTTACATTATTGTCAAATAATAAATAATTACTATGCGTTTTGAATGGATATAATGTAAATAGAGTGATAGATAATGGAATGGCACGGATAACTCAATAGAATCAATGTTTCGTATATTTACACTATTCTAAATATATAAACTTTAAAAAAATAGTATGTTAGCGTTTTCATAACTTTTAAGTTATGCTAGAATAAGGACATAAGTTATTAATTATTACAAAAAGAAAAAAGAATTCCTTTTTTCTGTTAATTATAAGGGGGCATTTCATTATGCGTATTGGGGTACCAGCAGAAATTAAAAACAACGAAAACCGTGTGGCAATGACACCAGCAGGTGTTGTACATTTAATTCGTAACAATCACGAAGTATTCATTCAAAAGGGTGCAGGTTTAGGATCTGGTTTCACAGATGCTCAGTATGTTGAAGCGGGAGCAAAAATTGTTGATACAGCTGAAGAAGCTTGGAACATGGAAATGGTTATGAAAGTTAAGGAACCAGTTGAAAGCGAATACAAGCACTTCAGTGAAGGTTTAATCTTATTCACATACTTACACTTAGCTCCAGAACCAGAATTAACAAAAGCGTTAATCGAGAAGAAAGTTGTTGCTATCGCATATGAAACAGTACAATTAGAAAACCGTTCATTACCATTACTTGCACCTATGAGTGAAGTAGCTGGTCGTATGGCTGCACAAATTGGTGCGCAATTCCTTGAGAAAAACAAAGGCGGTAAAGGTATCTTACTTGCAGGTGTTCCAGGGGTTAAACGTGGTAAAGTAACAATTATCGGTGGTGGACAAGCTGGTACAAATGCTGCTAAAATTGCAGTTGGACTAGGTGCGGATGTAACAATCATCGACTTAAGCGCAGAACGTCTTCGTCAATTAGATGACATTTTCGGAAACCAAGTAAAAACTTTAATGTCTAATCCTTACAATATTGCAGAAGCTGTAAAAGAATCTGATCTTGTAATCGGTGCAGTATTAATCCCAGGTGCAAAAGCACCAAAACTTGTAACAGAAGAAATGATTAAATCAATGGAACCAGGTTCTGTTGTTGTAGATATCGCGATTGACCAAGGTGGTATTTTCGAAACAACTGACCGTATTACAACTCATGATAACCCAACTTATGAAAAACACGGCGTTGTTCACTATGCAGTTGCAAACATGCCAGGTGCGGTTCCACGTACATCAACTCTTGCATTAACAAACGTAACAGTACCATATGCAGTACAAATTGCTAACAAAGGCTACAAAGAAGCATGCCTAGGCAACACTGCATTATTAAAAGGTATTAATACATTAGAAGGCTATGTAACATTCGAAGCAGTTGCAGAAGCTCACGGTGTAGAGTACAAAGGTGCTAAAGAATTATTAGAAGCAGAAACAGTATCTTGCTAATAGAAGCATTATACAAAACAAAATCGAACAATATATAAAACAACATGATAAGAGCTAAGAGATAACACCTCTTAGCTCTTCTTGGTAAAAGGGGGCATTCATCGTGGCCAACCTATTTAAAAAGAAATCCGTTACGCAATTGTTAGGGGAAAGTAAAAGTAAAACTTTGACGAAAACGCTAGGGGCATTCGACCTAACAATGCTAGGGATTGGTGCGATAATTGGTACAGGAGTTCTAGTATTAACGGGATTAGTAGCAGCAAGAGATGCTGGTCCAGCAGTTATTTTTTCATTCATGATTGCAGCAATTGTTTGTGGATTTGCAGCTTTATGTTATGCAGAGGTTGCATCTACACTTCCTGTTTCAGGTAGTGTGTACACATATTCATATGCAACAATTGGTGAATTTGTTGCCCATTTAATGGGATGGACATTGTTATCCGTATATGTCGTAACAACTGCCGCAGTAGCTGGCGGATGGACAGGTTATTTCAATAATTTAGTGAGTGGATTGGGACTTGAAATTCCAAAAGCATTGTTAACGATTCCATCGCAAGGTGGTATGGTGAACTTACCGGCAATTATCGTTACGTTGGTTATAACTTGGTTATTATCACGAGGTACGAAAGAAAGTAAGCGTGTGAATAACATAATGGTATTAATTAAAATTGGTATTGTTGTTTTATTCATTGCAGTTGGTGTATTCTACGTGAAACCAGAAAACTGGATACCATTTGCACCGTACGGCTTAAGTGGAGTCTTTGCCGGAGGAGCAGCAGTATTCTTCGCTTTCTTAGGATTTGATGCATTAGCAACTTCTGCTGAAGAAGTAAAAAATCCGCAACGTGATCTACCGATTGGTATTATTGCTTCGTTAGTTATTTGTACAATCATTTATGTTGTAGTTTGTCTCGTTATGACAGGTATGGTTTCTTACAAGGAATTAGATGTACCAGAAGCGATGGCATATGTACTAGAGGTTGTAGGGCAAGATAAAGTGGCTGGTGTAATCGCTATTGGAGCTGTAATCGGTATTATGGCTGTAATTTTCGCTTACATTTATGCGACAACACGTGTATTCTTCGCAATGAGCCGTGACGGTTTATTACCAAAATCTTTTGCGAAAATTAACAAGAAGACAGAAGCACCAACATTTTCAGTTTGGTTAACAGGAATTGGTAGTGCTTTAATTGCTGGATTTATCGATTTAAAAGAATTGTCGAATTTAGCGAATATTGGAGCGTTATTAACATTTGCGATGGTTGGTGTAACTGTCATCATTCTTCGTAAAACACATCCGAAATTACAACGTGGATTTATGGTACCACTTGTACCAATCTTACCGATTATTTCAGTTGCATGCTGTCTATTCTTAATGCTAAATTTACCATTAACAACATGGATTTACTTCGGTATTTGGTTAGCAATCGGAGTGGTTGTATACTTTGTTTATTCGAAAAAACATAGTCATTTAAAAGACGATGGAAGTTCGCAAGATAGTTTAGAAAAAGCTAATTAAAAAAAGCTAAATAAAAGGGATATAAGATAGTAAGCCTTGTGCGTCTAGGGAACGCGCAAGGCTTTTTATTATGTAAATATAAAGGGAATGGATATGGTTTTGTAGAATTTTGTATGTCGTAATATGCAAAAGGGGTGTAAGAATGAGAATAAAAGAAGATATAAAAGTTGTCGTTGGAGCAGAGGGATACAATAATAACCCTGGTTGGTTACATACGAATGAAGAAGAATTAAATTTATTAAAAAGAGCAACGTGGCTTAATAAATTTCAGCTTAATTCTTTATCAGTAATTTTAGCGGAACATGTATGGGAGCATTTATCGTACGAAGAAGGAATCGAAGCGGCAAAAATTTGTTATGAGTTTTTAACGGAGGATGGATATATTCGTTGTGCAGTACCAGATGCATTTTTTCCAGATGAAGAATATCAGGAAGGTGTACAAGTAGGCGGACCAGGTCCATTAGATCATCCAGCGGCAAGCCACAAAATCGTTCATAACTATAAAACGATCACGTCCATGTTTGAATCAGCAGGTTTTCAAGTGAGGGTTTTAGAATATTGTGATGAGAATGGTGAGTTTCATTATAATGATTGGGATGAAAAGAAAGGATTCATTTATCGATCGAAACGTTTTGATCATAGAAATCAAGATGGTAAATTAGAATTTGCTTCGTTAATTGTGGATGCAGTGAAAGTTAATAAAGTGAAACTTTAATCAGTGGGGGTTCTTGGTCTCCCGCTGATTATTAGCCTTCACCAATCGGGCTTTTACGGGCAGTTAATGTGGGGTAAATAAGAGAAGGATGCACGATAGTTTTCGTGCATCCTTTTTGTATGAAGAGTATGATGGAGGCGGAGAATATTGATATGTGCATGTTGAAATGTGAACGAAATTGTCAAAAAAATCTTTCGGATTTTATTGACACATATGAGTAGGCGCTCATATAATAAAAGTATAAGATATATGAACAGTTGTTCATATGTTCAATTAAAGAGGTGAGCTATAATGGCTGAAAATAAAGTAGAAACACCGCAGGAAACTTGTTCTCAAACGGTAATTCATGAGGAAGTCGTGGATCAAGTGAAGCAAACAATTCCGACTGATGAAAGTTTAAGTAAAGTAGCAGAACTATTTAAAGTATTAGGTGACCGTACGCGTACGAGAATATTACATGCATTATTTGAAGCTGAAATGTGCGTTTGTGATTTAGCTTATTTATTAGGAATGACACAATCGTCTATTTCACATCAGCTACGTGTGTTAAAGCAAGCGAAACTTGTAAAGAATCGTAAAGAAGGCAAGGTCGTTTATTATTCGTTAGCTGACCAGCACGTAATTCATATCTTCGAGCAAGCGTTTGAACACGTAAACGAGGAAGAATAAAAACGCGAGGAGGGAGAACGATGGCAGAAGCATTAGTGAAAAAGAAACTGATGTTAGAAGGTTTAGATTGTGCGAACTGTGCAATGAAAATTGAAAAAGGCGTTGGGAATATAGAAGGAGTAAATTCTTGCTCTGTAAACTTCGCAACAAAGACGATGGTTTTAGAAACAGCACAAAATAAAGAAAATGAAGTTGTGACAGAAGCGAAACAGCTTGTTACAAAGTTAGAACCACATATTAAAGTGCAAGAAAAGCAAAAAACAAAACCGGCAAAAGAAATTTTTATATTAGAAGGTTTAGATTGCGCGAACTGTGCAATGAAGATTGAAAATAAAGTTAAGGAAATGCCGACAGTTTCAGAAGCAACTGTTGATTTCGTATCAAAGAAATTACGAGTAGAAGTTGCGAATAAAAGAGAGTTAGAATCGACTGTAGAAGATATAAAAAATGTCGTTCAAAAGTTAGAACCAGATGTGAAAGTTGTTCGTGAAGAAAAGAGCGGTCATGACCACGGACATAGTCACGACCATGGTGAAGCAAATGTGAAAAAGATGATAGGGCGATTAGTAGTCGGTGGAATTTTGACAGGAATTGCTGCCTTAGCTGATTTACCACAAATGATAACAATTCCGTTATTCGTCCTTGCGTATTTATTAATAGGTGGAGATATCGTTTGGAGAGCGGTAAGAAACATAACTCGCGGCCAAGTATTCGATGAAAACTTTTTAATGGCAATTGCAACTGTAGGGGCTTTTGCAATTCAACAATATTCAGAAGCTGTTGCGGTAATGCTATTTTATCAAGTAGGGGAACTATTCCAAAGTATTGCAGTAAATCGCTCGCGAAAATCAATTACTTCATTAATGGATATTCGTCCTGATTATGCGAACGTAAAGGTTGGAAATGAAACGAAACAAGTATCACCAGAGGATGTGCAGATTGGTGATTATATTATTGTGAAACCAGGTGAGAAAGTACCGTTAGATGGAAAAGTAGTCGAGGGAACATCAATGATGGATACTTCAGCACTTACAGGTGAATCTGTACCGCGTGAAGTAGAAGTTGGTAATGACGTATTAAGTGGTTTTGTAAACCAAAATGGTGTATTAACAATTGAAGTTACAAAAGAATTTGGTGAATCTACTGTATCGAAAATTTTAGATTTAGTTCAAAATGCAAGTAGTAAAAAAGCGCCGACAGAAAACTTTATTACGAAATTTGCGCGCTATTATACTCCTGTTGTAGTTATTACAGCAGCGATCATGGCGTTTATTCCACCGCTTATTTTAGAAGGTGCTACATTCTCCGAGTGGATTTATAGGGCTTTAGTATTCTTAGTTATCTCTTGTCCATGTGCGTTAGTCGTATCCATTCCTCTTGGATTCTTTGGAGGTATTGGTGGTGCATCTAAAAGTGGGATTTTAGTAAAAGGAAGTAACTATTTAGAGGCATTGAATGATGTGAAATATATCGTCTTTGATAAAACGGGTACATTAACAAAAGGTGTCTTTAAAGTTACAAAAATGGAGCCAAGTGAAGGTACTACTAGTGAAGAACTGTTAGAGTATGCAGCGTTTGCCGAAGTATATTCAAATCATCCAATTGCACAATCTATACGAAATGCATATGGAAAATCAATCGATGAAAATAGTATTGAAGACTATAGTGAAATTTCTGGTCATGGTACGGTTGTAAAGGCACAAGGAAAAGAAATTTTCGCAGGTAATGCTAAATTAATGAGAAAAGAAAACATTACATTTAAGCAACCAAATACAGTAGGTACACTAGTTCATGTTGCTGTAGATGGTAAATATGCAGGTTATATTGTTATCTCTGATGAGGTAAAAGAGGATTCAAAACAAGCAATTCAAAAGTTAAAAGAACTAGGTATTAAGAAGACAGTCATGTTAACTGGTGATGCAAAATCAGTTGGTGAAGCTGTTGGTAAAGAATTAGGTTTAGATGAAGTGCATGCCGAATTATTACCACACCAAAAAGTAGAAGAAATCGAAAAAATTGATGCAGCAAAACACGGTAAAGAAAAGATTGCATTCGTCGGTGATGGTATTAACGATACGCCAGTATTAGCGAGAGCGGACGTTGGTATTGCGATGGGCGGTTTAGGATCAGATGCAGCAATTGAAGCTGCTGACATCGTCATTATGACTGATGAACCTTCAAAAATCGCGACAGCTGTAAAAATTGCAAAACGTACACGTAGTATTGTATGGCAAAATATTATATTTGCATTAGGTGTAAAAGGGCTAGTTTTATTACTTGGTGCCTTTGGTATTGCAACAATGTGGGAAGCGGTCTTCTCAGATGTTGGTGTGACATTACTTGCAGTTTTAAATGCAATGCGTGTACTACGAGTGAAAGATTTATAAAAAAGAGGACGCAACCCGCGTCCTCTTTTTTATCGGTTATTTTGTCGAAATTGACTTAATAAAATAATATCAAATATTATTTTAGTTTTAAATAACGTAATATTAAATTTTATAAATAAAAATATTCTTCTTGTTATTTTAATATATTTTTTACAAATATCCATATAGTATTGAAAAAACAGAGAAGGAGGAAACTTCTCTGTTTATTTTTGTATGTTTTTTTCAACTTGTTCGCGAACAGTTTGAATATAATTCATTTTATGATCCCAGCACTCTTGGCTTAAATCGACGGGATACTCTTCGGGGTTTAAAGTTCGCATGTATTCTTCCCAAAATAGAGCGAGACTCTGTTCGTTATATTTTTGAATATCTAATATACTTGGTAGTTCATATGTTCTTTCACCGTTAACGAAAATGTCTTTATGCAGTTCACGTGCTTCAAAGTTTGTCACGAATTTACTTATATATGTGTGAACGGGGTGGAACATTTTTAAGCGTTCTTCTTTTTCGGGCTCTTCAGAATCTAACGCAATATAATCGCCTTCAGCATGATTATTAACCCTGTTGACTATACGATAAATTCGTTTAAGCCCTGGAGTTGTAATCTTTTCAGGGTTAGATGAAATTTTAATCGTGTCATTTAATTTCCCGTCAGTATCTTCAATCGCAACTAGTTTGTAAACAGCCCCTAATGCAGGTTGCTCAAAGGATGTAATTAATTTTGTTCCAACACCCCATACGTCAATTTTTGCTCCTTGAGATTTAAGGTGCATAATTGTGTATTCATCTAAATCGCTAGAAGCAATAATTTTTGTATTTGTAAATCCAGCCTCATCTAGTAATATTCTTGCCTTTTTAGACAAATAAGCCATATCGCCACTATCAAGACGAATGCCATAGAAATCAATGCGATCTCCAAATTCTTTTGCGACACGAATCGCATTTGGAACACCAGATTTTAATGTGTCATATGTATCAACGAGAAAGACACATTTTTTATGAGTTTCAGCGTATTTTTTAAACGCGACATATTCATCGCGATACGCTTGAACGAAAGAGTGAGCATGTGTGCCGGCTACAGGTATCCCGAAGCGTTTTCCAGCACGAACGTTGCTTGTAGATGAGAAACCACCAATAAAGGCAGCTCGTGTTCCCCAAAGGGCAGCATCAAACTCATGAGCGCGTCTTGTACCGAACTCTAAAAGCTCATCATTATTTGCAGCGTGCTTCATACGTGCAGCTTTTGTAGCAATTAATGTTTGGTAATTTACAATATTTAAGAGGGCGGTTTCAATTATTTGTGCCTCACCGAGTGGTGCATCAACCCGTAATAAAGGCTCATTATTAAAAACAACTTCACCTTCTTGCATACTACGAATCGTTCCAGTAAATTTCATGTTTTGTAAATAATGAAGGAAGTCTTCTTCAAATTGAAGCTCTGCTAAATAAGCGATGTCACTTTCGGTAAAACTGAAATTTTCTATGTACTCTACAATTTTCTCAAGACCAGCAAAAACAGCATAGCCGTTTTCGAAAGGAAGCTTTCGAAAGTATAAATCAAAAACAGAACGGCGATTATGAATACCATCTTTCCAATATGTATAAGCCATGTTGATTTGATATAAATCTGTATGTAAGGCGTAACTATCGTCTTTATAATGATTCATTGCGAAAACACCTCCGTAATTTGGTTATAGTATACCAATTTTTCCCCTCGCGTAGCAAAGAAGTAATAGGGAGTGAAGTCAAGAGAGAAAAAAATGAAATAATGCATATTTTTTAGAAAATTTACATTTATCAATTTATATTTCTCTAGATTTTATGTATTATTAGAGTAATGGGGGTAATGAGAATGGAGGAGGACAATGCAACAAACATTAGAAAAAATAGGCAAGCAAGTTTTTTATAAACGGCTACAGCAAAAAATGACACAAGAAGAATTATGTCAGGGCATTTGTTCTGTCTCATACTTAAGTAAGATCGAAAATGGAAAGATAGAAGCATCAGAAGAGATTCTACAATTGCTCTGCACAAGATTAGAGATTGCTGTGACGGATTTGAGAGATGTAGAAGAAGATGTGAAGGTGAAGTTGGATGAGTGGTTGAATGCATTAATCCGTTTGGACAAGGCACAGGTTGAACGTATATATAATGAATTACAAGAAGATATGCAACATGTTTTAGATTTTGAAATTATAAATTATTATAAACTACTTAATATACGTTATTTAATGATAAAAAGGGACTTGCTGACGATTGCAGAAGAGTTGGAGAAACTTAAGAAGGCATATAAGAAATTCTCGCCTTTTCAGAAGTTGTTGTATACGTATAGTAAAGGATTATTATGCTGTTTACAATATAAGTGGAAAAAGGGATTAAGTTATTTGCTAGAGACAGAAATTATGGCAAAAGAGCTAGGATATCATGAGACAGGAATTTATTATAATATCGCTCTTACTTATAGTCATTTGGAAATCCAACATCTTACGTTGCATTTTGCAAATATTGCACTAGAGGCATTTAGAAATGAGTATAAATTTAGGAACGTGATAAACTGTCAAATTCTTATTGCATTAAGTTATGCGGAACAAGGGCAATATGAAGAAGCTTTAGAAATGTATGAGAGTATACTGAGGGAATCAGAAGCTTTTGCAGATAAAGACGTTCTAATGGCTATTACTTTAAGTAATATCGGGAATATATACTATAAAAAGAAAAAATATAATCAAGCGAAAGATTATTATTTAGAGAGTTTACAACTTCAAAAACAAATAGATTTAAATTATATAGACACATTATATGAAATGGCATTAGCGTGTATTAAATTAGAGCAGTTTGAAGAAGCAAGAGAATGGATTGAGAAAGGTATTGGCGCTGCTAAACGTGAAGAGAGATTTAATACAAAATTGTATTTGCTGCTTATGCTTCGAAATAAGTATTTTGAAGAGGCGCGAGAGTATAAACAATTTTTGGAATTAGAAGCTATTCCGTTTTATAAATCAGCAGGCAATAAAATAGAACTAAAGAAAGTATATGTGGAGCTTGCGGAATATTTTTCTAAGTCACTAAACTTTGAGCAAAGTAATCACTATTATAAGCTAGTTATTGAAATGTTAGAAAATCATAAGGAGGATGAAAAATGAAAAAAGCATTAGCTGGAATTTTAGTAGTTGCAGTAGTACTTACAATTGTCGGCGGAGTACAGTATACGAGTAAACCGGATACTTATGGATTAGATACTAGTGTATCACAAACTGTAAATGTATAATATTGAGAAACCCCTTTCCAATCGGAAAGGGGTTTTTCAATATTTGTTCCTCAAAATTCTACAAAACTTGAGAAAAAAGTTATTTGAATTTTTAGTATATTAATAGTGAAAACATAATGCTAATATGAAATTACTCTTTTTCAAAAATTTTTTATTAGGGGGAATGTTAGATGAAAAAGAAGAGTTTAGCGTTAGTGTTAGCGGCAGGAATGGCAGTTACTACGTTCGGAGGGACAGGCTCTGCATTTGCGGATTCTAAAAATGTGCTCTCTACTAAGAAGTACAATGAGACGGTACAGTCACCTGAGTTTATTTCTGGTGATCTAACTGGAGCGACTGGTAAGAAAGCGGAATCTGTTGTGTTTGATTACTTAAACGCGGCAAAAGGTGATTATAAGTTAGGGGAAAAGAGTGCGCAAGATTCTTTCAAAGTGAAGCAAGTGAAAAAAGACGCTGTGACTGATTCAACAGTAGTACGTATGCAACAAGTTTACGAGGGAGTACCTGTATGGGGATCTACTCAAGTAGCTCACGTAAGTAAAGATGGTTCTTTAAAGGTATTGTCTGGAACAGTTGCGCCTGATTTAGACAAGAAGGAAAAGTTGAAAAATAAAAATAAGATTGAAGGCGCAAAAGCAATTGAAATCGCACAACAAGATTTAGGAGTAACACCTAAATATGAGGTAGATCCAAAAGCGGACTTATATGTATATCAAAACGGTGAAGAAACGACATATGCGTACGTTGTAAATCTAAACTTCTTAGATCCAAGCCCAGGAAATTACTACTATTTCATTGAGGCGGAAAGCGGCAAAGTATTAAATAAGTTTAATACAATTGATCGTGTAACAAATGATGATAAGTCACCAGTTAAACAAGATGCTCCTAAACAAGAAGCGAAAGCAGCTGGAAAACCTGTAACTGGAACAAACAAAGTAGGGACAGGTAAAGGGGTATTAGGAGATACGAAATCAATCAATACAACGTTATCTGGATCTTCTTACTATTTACAAGATAATACGCGCGGAGCAACGATTTTCACATATGATGCGAAAAATCGTTCGACGTTACCAGGAACATTATGGACAGATGCAGATAATGTTTTCAATGCAACATATGATGCAGCGGCAGTTGATGCTCATTACTATGCAGGTAAGACATATGATTATTATAAAGATACATTTAACCGAAATTCTATTAATGATGCAGGAGCACCATTAAAATCAACTGTTCATTACGGAAGTAAGTATAATAATGCATTCTGGAACGGCTCACAAATGGTATACGGAGATGGTGATGGTGTAACATTTACTTCATTATCTGGCGGGATTGATGTAATTGGTCACGAATTAACGCATGCTGTTACGGAAAATAGCTCGAATTTAATTTATCAAAATGAATCAGGAGCGCTAAATGAAGCAATCTCTGATATCTTTGGTACTTTAGTAGAGTTCTATGATAACCGTAACCCAGATTGGGAGATTGGTGAAGATATTTATACACCTGGTAAGGCGGGAGATGCACTTCGTTCTATGAGTGATCCAGCGAAATATGGTGACCCAGACCACTATTCTAAGCGTTACACTGGTTCAAGTGATAACGGTGGTGTTCATACAAATAGCGGTATTATTAACAAACAAGCGTATTTATTAGCGAATGGTGGTACGCATTCTGGTGTAACTGTAACTGGTATCGGTAAAGATAAATTAGGTGCGATTTACTACCGTGCAAATACACAGTATTTCACGCAATCTACTACATTTAGTCAAGCTCGTGCTGGTGCAGTACAAGCTGCAGCAGATTTATATGGTGCTAGCTCTGCAGAAGTAAATGCAGTGAAGCAATCATTTAGTGCTGTTGGTGTAAACTAAGGCTTTAAAGGATAGTTATTAATAAAATACTTCAAAAATAAAGAAGGGGCCTATGCTCCTTCTTTATTTTTTTCTCCATTTTTTCCACAAATAAAACAATCCAATAGCGCCCGCGATTGTTACAATCCACTTCGCTTCATTCGTTCCATTCATGACATGATAGGCAGAATATACTTCGATTAACAAAGCCGGTATTTTACCTATTGTACTGGCAATACTGAAGGATAGTAATGACATTTTGCCTAGAGCTGCAAATAAAGTCACGATACTGGACGGAATGAAAGGGATAAGACGGAAAGATAGGACGAGTAGAAAGGCTTCTCTGCCTTTTACATAAAGAAGACGCTCTACCTTTGGGTACTTATTTACTTTATCGTGAGTGAACTTTTGAAGGCCTATACGATAAATATAAAACGAGATAATAGCCCCTAATGCCTCACCTGCGATCGAAATAATGGTTCCGTTTGTTACACCAAAGAGCTGTATGTTAATAGCGGTCAAAAAAATACTAGGGATAAAACCTAAAAGACTGATGATGATGTTGATTAAGATACTAAGTGGAATTGCGATTGAATAATAGTCTGTTAAGAAGTTTTGAATTGTTTCAGCCATCTTGTAAAATCCTTTATCTTTTTTTGCATTACACCATATTTCTATTGTGTAGGCAAGTGTAAATTTACATAATGTAGAAAATAGTTAATAAAAAGAGGTCTGTATACCGTATATGGGTATTGGGTATATAAAAATAGGGGTATATTTAGTTTGTTTTGAAAACACTCCATAAATCTTATATTTAAAGGGTTTATATAGTATTATGATTGGTAATTTCGTTCGGGAAATAATCGTAAAATTATGGGGGTATATTTTAAGGTAGGCGAAAAACAGTGGTTTGATGAAAGTAGGTTGGAAATATAGAAAAATGAATGCGAAACTTTAAAACTATGTACGTTTTTTCTTTGTGAAATTGACTTTTAGTGGAGTTACGATAATAATCATGGAAGAGGTGATATGATGAAACGACTAAGTAGTCTTTTCTTGAGTGGTTTATTGGCACTAATGCTGATTTTAAGTGGATGTGCAGGAAAAGAACAAAAAACAGAAAAACCAAAAGAGGATCATTCTACATCAGTAGAAAAAATTAGTGATAATATTTTAGATGAAATGGAAGGACCACCGAAAAATGGTCATACGATTGAAAGGCATGTAGGCAAATCAGAAGAGGATTTGAAGAATCGTTTGAAGACAGATAAAGTATCAGCGGCAAGTACATACTATGATAAAGAAACAGCGACGAAAGCTGTAAAAGATAGTTTGAAGCAACATGATAAGGAAATTCAGGATTGGTTAAAAAATTCTAAAGAAGCTCGTCTTGTGTTAAATACAACTCATTCATTCCCAGTTGGAAAAACGGTAATAAAGAAAAATATGAATGTAAAAGACAAGTTAGTAAAAACTGTTACTGTTTTAGCGAGAGATAAATCAGGAGAATTAGGATATAAGATCATTACTTCTTATCCATCTGACAAATAAGAAGGGGGAGTACATATGTATACGACATTACAATACTTTCTTAAATCGTACTGTACGTTAAGTATTCATGAGGATGAAATAGTGAGTGTGATGAAAGAGTTTATAGAGCAAGAAGAAGAAGAAATTGTTTTGAAATTACGTGATGAATTAGTATATATGAAGAAAAAGAACGCATGGGAAGAAGCGTGCGTATTAGCTGCGAAGCAAGGAAATCGTATGTGGTCTTTAGAAGAAACGAAAGACCATCTTGAAATTTTTTTACTATTATTGCAAAAGAAAAAGGCGTGATCTACTCACGCCTTTTTCTTTTTAAAATTTGTCCGTTTAATAGTATCTTATTGTTTTGGGGCACTTTTATATACGCTTTTTGAAATTTGTCCATTTGATATTACTTCACCATTTTGTGTTACCTTTTTATATGTAACCGCGGTTATTTTATCACCAGTATTACTAACTACTTGAGAAGAAACTTCAACATTTTTGCCAGTATTTGTACCGAAAATACGTGTAGTAATACTACCTCCATTTGAAAATGCTTGAATGTAAATATGCTTACCTGTATTGTTTTTAAATTTTAAATCTGGACCATAATCTGCGACGGCTGCATCTTGCCCAAGTGGTAAATAATTTACGGGCATAGAATGATTACTTCGAGAAACAATTCCTAAATCTGCCCTTAAAGCTGTGCTATATAAAGTACTACTGACTTGGCAAACGCCTCCGCCTGCACTTTGTATAACTTTACCTTGTGAATATACTGCTGCGGATTTATAACCATGTGCAGCATCAGTTACGCCAACACGGTCATTAAAACTAAACGTTTCATCAGGTGCTACAATAACTCCACTTAAAGTATTAGCTGATTTATTTACGTTATAAGACTGATTTCCATTACGGCCAGCCATTGGAGTCGAGTATTCAGCAATTACTTCTTTAATCCCCATTTTCTGTATATCTTCTGTAGAACGTTCTGGTTTTATTAATGTAACCGGTAATGTAACATCTGATTTACCAGTAGTAATAGCTTCGTTTGTTAAATCGTTTAGTTTGCCTTTATCAATTTTTTCTCCGTTTTGACTTTGACTAACATTTACTGTAGAGCCTTCAACACTTAATTCTGCATTAACAGGATTTTTTAATGTTTCATTATATTTATCTTTTATAAAGGCTTCATAAGCTGTTGTATTTAATTGTGGTGTTAATTTATAGTCACGTTTTAATTCATCGTTTTCAGCTTGCTTCCGCATTTTGTAACGACTCATTACGTTTCCTTCTTGTTCTTTAAAGATTTTGTTTACAATATCTTTCTCTTTATAATTTATCCCTAAATCTTTCCATGTGTAAGTTTGTTTATCATCTTGGAATATGTAGGTAAGGGATTTTTGATCTAATTCATTTACTTTTTGATTAATAATTGCTTGAATATCTGCTTTATTTTTTCCATCAAGAGAAATACCTTCAAATGTAGTGTTTGGTAATGCAGTTGTATTCAGTTGATCATTTAATTTGGATACATATTGATATCCACCAACACCACCAACACAAAGTAATATGCCACCAGCGATAGTGGAACCGATCAGTATTTTGCGTAGCTTCATTTATTTCCCCCCAGAAAAATTTGTATAAATATATGTATGACATTTTTTGTATAAAAATGATGAAAATAACATTATGTACGTACTAGTATACTATTATTTTCACTATGCGTGTAATGTTTTTATAAAAAATGTTACACTGATGTAATAATTGTCTCTTTTTGTCACAATATGTACGAGAAATATGTTGAAAATTATAATAAAAAGGCTGCTTAGAAAAATCTAGCAGCCTTTTTATTATAATTTTTTATGCTCATTTTTATTCGTAACACCGAGATGTTCTTGAAGTGTTGTCGATATATCATTAACACTTTTTTCGTTTGGAACGTAATAATAAATACCACCTATATATTTATCAGTACCTTCCACTTGCAATTTATCCATTTTTAAATTTGAATCCATTGAACTTTTTGCAATAGCCATCATATCATCAAAAGTTAAATTTGTTTTTAAATCTTTATCGACAGCATCTAATAAGCTTCCGATTTTATTAATGGAATTGAGAGATACTGCTTTTTCAGCAATAGCCTCTAAAACAAGTTGTTGTCGTTGACCACGCATATAATCACTATCAATATGACGAGTTCTAGCTAGTGCAAGTGCCTCTTCTCCATTTAAATGTTGACGTCCTTTTTCTAGGTGAATTGCATTTGCTTCGTCTTTACTATTTTGTTCTGTAAACTCAACGGGAACATCGACAGTAATACCACCAAGGGAATCAACGATTTTGATAAAGGATTTAAAGTTGAATTTTACATAGTAGTCAACTGGAACGTCTAAAAAGTTCTCTACTGTATCAATCGTGCTGTCTACACCACCGAACACGTGCGCATGTGTAATTTTATCATATTTATCACGTGATTTAATGTAGACGCGTGAATCACGTGGAATGCTGACAAGTTTAACGGATTTATCGTTTTTATTAATTGTTGCAAGTAATAACGCATCCGTACGAGTCGCTTTTCCATAATCCTTGTCCCTAATATCACTTTCATCAACGCCCATAATAAGGACAGAAATATTGTCAGTCAAAGGTTTAACGGCTTTTTCACGTTTGCTGGATTTATCTCCTCGGCCGAGTTCAGAATAGGCGTTGCTTAGGACGGATTTTGCTTTACTGTATATATGGAAGGAGTAACCTCCTGCTCCCATTGCTACAATAAGTAAGGGAATAAGAATGAACCAAAGTAGGCGCTTTTTCTTTGAACGTCCTTTTTTGGCTCGAGTTTCTTTGTTAATGTCGGATTTCATCATTTTTTCTCCTTTAAAACAATCAAAGTGTATACATCTAGAAGTGTATTAAAACACATAAAAAATATTGTACGCTAAATAAAAGGTATTGTACATGTATAAAAAATAGATGTCTTGATTATTTATAAGACACCTATTCGTTATTGTATACAAAAGACAAGGATAAGAAAATGATAAAATTTTACCTAATTAAAGCATAATACTTACAATAATCGCAGATAAAATGCTAACAAGAGTAGCTCCGTATAGTAATTTTAGGCCAAAGCGGGCAACGACATTTCCTTGTTCTTCGTTTAACCCTTTTACCGCACCGGAAATAATTCCAATGGAAGAAAAGTTAGCAAAAGAAACGAGGAAGACAGAAATAATACCAACTGTACGGATAGAGAGCGTGCTGGAAATTTTACTAAGATCCATCATTGCTACAAATTCATTTGTTACAAGCTTCGTTGCCATAATGCTACCAGCTGTGACAATTTCAGAAGTTGGTACGCCGATAAGAAATGCAATAGGGGCGAATACATAGCCTATTATTTGTTGGAAAGTAACTCCAAATATAATGAGGAATAGGTCATTAATACAACTCATTAATGCGACGAATCCAATGAGCATAGCACCGACGACAATTGCTACGCGAAAACCATCAAGAATGTATTCCCCAAGCATTTCAAAGAAACTTTGTTTTTCCCCTTTGATTTCCAAAATGTCTTCATCATCGTTAACGTCGTAAGGGTTAATAATGAGTACGATAATAAAACCGCTAAATAAATTGAGAACGAGTGCGGTTACTACATATTTTGGTTCGATCATTGTCATATAGGCACCGACAATGGACATAGATACTGTTGACATAGCAGAGGCGCAAAGTGTATAAAGTCGATGTTTTGGAATTTGGGCTAATTGTTTTTTTACCGTAATGAAAACTTCTGATTGGCCGACAATAGCGGAAGCGATGGCGTTGTAAGATTCCAATTTACCAAGACCGTTTATTTTACTAAGAAAGAAACCAATCCAACGAATAAAGAATGGTAGTATTTTGAAATGTTGTAATATACCAATTAAGACTGAGATGAAAACAATCGGTAATAATACGTTAAGGAAAAATGGCATTTCTCCTTTATTTGCAAGACCCCCAAATACAAAATTTATTCCACTGGCAGCATACCCAAGTAGCCTTGTAAACAGATTGGAAATTATCGTAATAAGTATGAGGCCAATTTCTGTATTTAATAATAAATAAGTTAAAATTAACTGTATAATAAGCATGATAAAAATTGGTTTGAATTTAATATGGTTTTTATTGTTGCTAGCAATGTAGGCAAGAAAAAAAACAACGATAAGTCCAACGAAAAAAGTGATAAATTTCATAATAAGCCCCCTAAAAGAGATATTCTGCTATATATGTTTTTCATTTAAAAGGAGAATATGCATGTTTAGTAAAGAGAGGAATAGAGGAATCATGAATATATGTAGAGTACATCACGTTGCAATTATTAGTTCAAATTATGAAGTGTCAAAGGATTTTTATACACGAATATTAGGTTTCAAAGTGATGAATGAAGTATACAGAAAGGAACGAAATTCTTATAAGTTAGATTTATGTGTAGGAGAAGAGTATCAAATTGAATTATTTTCATTTCCAAATCCGCCTAACCGCGCAAGCTTTCCGGAGGCTGCTGGGCTTAGGCATTTAGCTTTTGCCGTTACTGATATAGAAGAAGCTGTTAAACATTTAAAACGATGTGATGTTGAGACGGAATCGATACGTGTTGACGAGATAACGGGAAAAAAATTCGTCTTTTTTCAAGATCCTGACGGTTTGCCATTAGAATTGTATGAGGACTGAAAATTGGTGAATTTTATGTAGGGTTGCTTTCAAGTAAATGAAGAAACTAAAGTGAAACTTCTTTTTTAAAGGAGGTGTAACTTTAGCTAAGAAAAGCTAAAGGACATATGTGGATATTTTAAAATTATTGATGGTAGCTGTTCTGATTGCGCTAACAGGTTTTTTTGTAGCTGTAGAGTTTGCAATTATTAAGGTACGTAGCAGTCGTATTGATCAACTCGTCAGTGAAAAAAAGCGAGGGGCATTGGCAGCGAAAAAAGTAACTTCAAATTTAGATGAGTATTTATCAGCATGTCAGTTAGGGATTACGATTACTGCTTTAGGGCTCGGGTGGTTAGGGGAGCCAACCATTAAACATTTACTTGAGCCGTTATTTTTAAAGGTACATTTATCTCCTGCAATTTCCAGTACAGTTTCATTTATTATTGCCTTTGCAGTAATTACATTTTTACATGTTGTAATTGGTGAACTTGCTCCAAAGACTTTTGCAATCCAAAAAGCAGAGCAAGTTAGCTTATTATTATCAAAGCCCCTTATTTATTTTTACCGAGTTATGTATCCATTTATTTGGGCTTTAAATGGCTCTGCACGATTTGTGACAGGCTTATTTGGCTTACATCCCGCTTCTGAACATGAAGTTGCGCATTCTGAGGAGGAACTAAGATTAATCTTGTCTGAGAGTTATGAGAGTGGCGAGATTAATCAAGCTGAATTTAAATATGTAAATAACATCTTTGAATTTGATAACAGGTTAGCGAAGGAAATCATGGTACCTCGTACTGAAGTTGTTGGTTTATATGAAGATGAGCCGTTTGAGACACATATTAAAGTAATTGCTCAAGAAAAATATACGAGATATCCAGTATTTGGTGAAGATAAAGATGAAATTATTGGGATGGTTAATGTAAAGGACTTATTTATTCGTTATATGGATGGTAATCGAGATGAAGAGTGTTCGATTACACCATATACACGTCCAGTTATTGAAGTGTTAGAAAATATCCCAATCCATGATTTATTATTGCAAATGCAAAGAAAGCGCATTCCATTAGCTGTATTATATGATGAATATGGTGGCACAGCAGGAATCGTTACATTAGAAGATATTTTAGAAGAAATTGTTGGAGAAATCCGAGATGAATACGATGAAGATGAACATCCACCAATAGAGCATATAAGTGAAGTGTGTAAAATTGTAGAGGGGAAAGTGCTTATTAGCGAAGTAAATGATTTATTTGGCACACATTTGGTTGCTGATGATGTTGATACAATTGGTGGGTGGTTTATGGTACAAAATCAAATCGTTGCTGAGGGGGACATTATTGAGAAACACGGCTTTTCTTTTAAAGTTCTTGAAAAGGATATGCATCAAATTAAGCGAGTTGAAATAAAGAAAGTAGAAGAATGAATTTTTTATTATATAAACTTTAATAAAAAGGATATATAGAAAAATAAATGTTTGCGCTTTCAAAAAAGGTGCTTTATAGTGAAGGTGGATACTGAAGAATTCTTTTTAATGATACTCGTATTTTATAGGGCGAATTCTTTGGATAAGGATTTAGAATGAAAAGTATAGGTGATGAAAAATGATAGCAACGAAGGATATACGTATAGAAAAAGATTTTTTAGGTGAAAAGGAAGTACCGAGTGTAGCTTATTATGGTGTACAAACATTACGTGCCGTAGAAAATTTTCCGATTACAGGATATCGCATTCATCCGTCACTCATTACGGCAATGGCAATTGTAAAAAAAGCGGCAGCGCTTGCGAATATAGATACAGGTTACTTGGCTAAAGATATCGGACAAGAAATTGTAGAAGCTGCACAAGAGATTATGGATGGAAAGTTCCATGATCAATTTATCGTAGACCCAATTCAGGGCGGAGCAGGGACTTCAATTAATATGAATACTAATGAAGTAATTGCTAATAGAGCTTTAGAACGTATGGGGTACGAAAAAGGTGAGTATGCGAAAGTTAGCCCAAACACTCACGTGAATATGGCCCAATCAACAAATGATGCGTTCCCAACTGGGATTCATATTGCAACTCTTATGATGTTAGAAGAGCTTCTTATTACAATGGAAGAGCTTCATTCTGCTTTTCGTAAAAAAGCAAAAGAGTTTGATCACGTTATTAAAATGGGACGCACACATTTACAAGATGCAGTTCCAATTCGCCTTGGACAAGAATTTGAAGCGTATAGCCGAGTGCTTGAGCGTGATATAAAAAGAATTAAACAGTCTCGTCAACATTTATATGAAGTGAATATGGGGGCGACAGCTGTTGGTACAGGATTAAATGCAAATCCTACGTATATTGAACAAGTGGTAAAACATTTAAGAACGTTTAGTGGATTCCCACTTGTTGGTGCAGAGCATTTAGTTGATGCAACACAAAATACAGATGCATACACAGAAGTATCTGCAGCACTTAAAGTATGTATGATGAACATGTCTAAAATCGCAAACGATCTTCGTATTATGGCGTCTGGGCCACGTGTTGGGTTAGCTGAAATTCAATTGCCAGCACGTCAGCCAGGTTCATCGATTATGCCAGGTAAAGTAAATCCAGTTATGGCAGAAGTGATTAACCAAGTCGCATTCCAAGTAATTGGAAACGATCATACAATTTGCTTAGCATCAGAAGCAGGGCAATTAGAGTTAAACGTAATGGAGCCTGTGCTTGTATTTAATTTAATTCAATCTATCAGTATTATGAATAACGGATTCCGTGTATTCCGTGAATATTGTATTGAAGGAATTACAGCAAATGAAGAATTGCTGAAGCAATATGTTGAGAAAAGTGTTGGAATTATTACAGCAGTTAATCCTCATATTGGTTATGAAGCAGCATCTCGTATTGCACGTGAAGCAATTGAAACAGGAAAATCTGTTAGGGAGTTATGTTTAGAACATGGTGTACTTACAGCAGAAGAGCTTGATATTATTTTGGATCCATATGAAATGACGCATCCTGAAATTGCTGGAGCTTCTTTATTAAAGGATAAAGTGAAACTTTAATCAGTAGGGGGGGAATCCCCCACTGATTATTAGCCTTCACCAATCGGGCTTTACGGGCAGCCCGACTCCCACCTAACTCCCTCGCATTCGCCGAATTTTTGGGTGGGAGTTTTACTGCCCACAAATAGCGGGATAAAAAAATGTAATGTAAAAAGAACCGATCCATTTGGATCGGTTCTTTTTTTAGAAGATATTAAATACAGCGTTTAATTGAAGTAAGCTAATAACAGCTAAGAAGATTAAACTGTATTTCATTGCTGTTTTAAATAAGGCAGATTCTTGACCAACTAGTCCAACTGCTGCACAAGCAACTGCTACAGATTGTGGTGAAACCATTTTCGCCATTGTACCACCTACTACGTTTAATGCAACGAGTGTAGAAGGAACGATGTTTAATTGGTCTGCAGTTACCGCTTGAAGTGGTGCGAATAATGAACCACTTGATACTACTGATCCTGTAATGAATACGCCAATCCATCCTAAGATTGGAGAAAGAACTGGGAATGCATTACCAGTAGAAGAGAATGCAAGTCCAAGTGTAGATGACATACCAGAGTAGTTCTCTACGTAAGCTAAAGCGATAACGCTACAAATTGTATATACTGGAGCTTTTAGTTCTTTAATTGTTTCAACCATTAGTTCTTTAATCATTTTACCTTTTACGCGGTAAACGATAAGTGAAACGATAATTGCTAGTACGATCGCAGTAGTTGTAGAAGAGAATACATCGAATTTGAAAATCGCTGCGAAAGGTGTATCTGCTTTTGTAATTGGTGTAGTTTTCATAACCATATTATGAAGACCAGGGAATTGAATGTTAAATACTAAGTTTGCTAACGCACCATCCGGAGCAAATAAAGCTTTAATTGGTTTTAAATTAAAGATTGTTACGAATGCAGTTAAGAATACGAATGGAGACCAAGCATATAAAATTTGATTGAATGTATGAGATGCTCTTGCTTCTTGTTTTTCTTCTTTAGCAGAAGATTTTGGTTGCCAAACACGTAAGAATAATGCAAGTGATACCATACTTACAACGGCTGCGAAAATATTAGTAAGTTCTGCACCTAAGAAGTAAGTTACAAGGAACTGAGTAATTGCGAAAGAAAAACCACTTACAAGAATACCTTGCCATGTTTCTTTAATACCTTTAATTCCATCGACCATTGAAACAAGTAAGAAAGGTAAAATAATGCTAATGAAAGGTAAAATAAGAACAGTTTGACGACCTATAGTTAATGCATCTAATTGAGTTAATTGTGCAGGTACTGTAACTGGAATACCCATAGCACCCATAGCACCACCAGCGATATTTGCTACTAAACAAATACCTGCTGCTTTTAATGGATTAAAGCCCATACCTACAAGTAGTGCAGCTGTAATAGCAACTGGAACACCTAGACCAGCTGCACCTTCTAAGAAAGCACCGAAAGAATAAGCGATTAGCAACACTTGTAAACGTTGATCATTTGTAATGCTTGAAATACTATCACGAATTATGTTGAATTGCTCTGTTTTAACAGTTAATTTGTAAAGGAAAATTGCTGCGATAACGATAGTACAAATTGGATAAAATCCAGATAGAATACCGAATCCGGCAGATGCTACAGCTACTGTTGCTGGCATTTTATAAACGAATATAGCAAGAATAATAGCGACAATCACACTGTAAAGACCAGCGATGTAACTTTTCATTTTGAGTCCCATTAAACAAATGATGAAGCAGAAAATTGGAAGTGCTGCGATTAGTGCAGATAACCAAATGTTGTTTAATGGGTCATAAATTTGTGTCCAAGTACTCATAATAATGACAACTCCTATCTATTTTATGTGAAACTATTCACATTGTTTGTGAAACTATTCACAATCAACTTACATGCTTAGTATATTCTCCTTCAACACTATTGTCAACGTGAAAAAGTATAATTATTCCATAATAGTATTAAAAGTAACATTTTGTTCATAAAGTAGACAAAAAGCGTAATCAAATTGATTTGAATACGCTTTTATAAATTATTTATATATTCTTTCATTTTTTCATATGTCATTGGTCCTACATGCTTATATTGAATGACACCGTTTGAATCGATGACAAAAGATGTTGGAATACTGATAATTTGATATGCGGCACTTGCCTGTCCTTTCTGATCTAATAGGACGGGGAAGGTATATTTGTTTTCTTCAAGAAATTGTTTTACATTGTTCGGGTCTTTTTCAGTAGCTGTCGCATTTACAGCAACAATTTCAATCCCCATATCTTTAGTATCATGATAAAACTTTTCCATATCAGGCATTTCTATTTTGCATGGACCACACCAGCTTGCCCAAAAATTCAATATTACTTTTTTTCCTTTATAGTCTGTAAGACGAACTTCTTGACCAGTGGTTGTTTCCAGAAGGAAATCGAGGGCAACATTGCCAACTTCAGTTCCAAGGGGGATGTTTGATTTTGAAGCTATATCTTCTTTTTTGTCTAATAGGAAGTGATTGATAATAGTCCAGCCAACCGCAATGCTAAGTAACGCAATAATAAACCATTTTTTAATACTACATCCTCCTCCTTACTTAAATTTCCTTTTTTATCGTAACAAATTGGTTAAATATGGTCAAATTACTTTACGATAGGTTATCAATTATAGACGATATTTTACAATATCATTACTGTACATTTCAGTAAGGTGAAAATATAACAAAAAGCCTGATAAAACAACGTTTGTAAGCAAAGTATCGCTAGCCCTTTATTTTGCTTTTTCGTTGTATCATATAGTATAATATTCAAAATCAGGAGAGATTTTTTCTTGAACTGTGTGCTGATAAAAGTCGGAAAATTTTCTCAGCATTATGGGTTGATAAAGTTATGTCGTAACAGGAAATATAAGAACAGATATATAAATAAATAAAAAGAAAATAAAAAATGAAAATGAGGGGAACTTTATGAACCAAAACCAATTTGACTGTCGTATTTCAGAAGAAGACGTACAGATGTTAAGAGCATTAGCTCATCCATTGCGTCTACGCTTAGTAATGGAACTAATGCAGCGTGGAACATGTAATGTAACACAATTACAAGAGGTATTAGAAATTCCACAATCAACTGTTTCACAGCATTTAACGAAATTAAAACAAAATAAAGTAGTACGCTTTGAGAGACGCGGGTTAGAAGTGTACTATCAAATTCATAATGATAAAGTAAGTGAAGTAGTAAAAACATTATTTTCTTAATTTTTGAATATTATGGAAAGGAGACGTATGAAATATACGTCTTTTTTTATTTGAAAAGGATGTAATAATAGGAAGATTTGAGAGCGTATATATTAACGCGTGAGAAAGAAACAAACTATCGGTTGAAGTGCTAAATTGTTGGAATATATTCTGAAGGGATATGAAAAGATAGAAAGGAGTGTTGTAAGCTAAAGGAGGAATAATATAATGGATGTACAACGTGTGAAACAGATATTATCTTCTTCAAGTAGAATTGATGTTACATATGAGGGAGTCCCCGTATGGATTGAGAGCTGTGATGAGCAGAAGGGGAGTGCTCAAGTGTATGACGTATCCAATCCAGGAGAGAGCGTTCACGTGGATGTGACGGCTTTAGAAGAGAGGTAATAGAAAAGACGCTTCTAATTTTAGAAGCGTCTTTTTGTGTGTTATTCCATCATACTTGCAACTTTTTTAGAGAAGAGAAGAAGTACAAGGCCTAAGATGATAACGATAATACCGATACTTGCAAATACTTCAAGATAGCCTAATGATTGTGTAAAGGAAGCAAGTTTACCTGCTAACCAGTTAGCCATACCCGTACCAGCTAACCATACACCCATTAATAATGATGCTAATTTTACAGGAGCAATTGCGCTTACCATTGATAGACCGATTGGTGATAAGAATAACTCACCAATTGTATGGAAGAGATAAGTGATAACGATGAATAATAAGTTTGCTTTTACAGTTATATCAGCTTCATTACTTCCAGTTTTTAGAACTGCTAATGTTAAAACAAGATAACCTATACCTAGTAAAATCATACCAAATGCCATTTTTGTTGGCACTTTTAAATCACCGCGTTTTGTTTTAGAAAGTTTTAACCATAACATAGATACGAATGGTGCAAGTAGTACGATAAATGCTGGGTTAACTGATTGGAACCAAGATGTTGGAACTTCCCAACCGAAAATTGTACGATCAACAAATTTATTTGTATAAAGTGTTAGAGAACTACCAGCTTGTTCAAATCCTGCCCAGAAGAATACTACGAAACAAGTTAAAATTACAATTGCCCAAGTGCGATTTTTCTCTTGTTTTGTTAAAGGTTTCTTTTCGATTGCAGGCTGATTTTTTGATTTTTTACCAACAACTGTCGTTCCTGCTTTACCAAGGTAGCGAGGAGCTAATAAGTTGAAAACAATTTGTCCAATAATCATACCGATACAAGCTGCTAAGAATCCGTATTTATATCCCATAACAATAACGCCATCAACGCTTGTTTTAAAGAAATCTTCTGCTAAAAATCCACAAATAAGTGGAGCGAAGAAAGCACCTACGTTAATACCCATATAGAAGATAGTAAATGCACTGTCACGACGTGAATCATTCTCGCCATACAATTCACCTAACAGTGTAGAAATATTTGGTTTGAAGAATCCATTACCAATGACTAATAGTATTAATCCAAGGAATAGCCCTGTTTTTGTATTCATTGAGAAGAGTACAAAGTTACCGATTGCCATAATAATTCCGCCGAGAGTAATGGCATGACGTCTTGTAATATAATGATCAGTTAGCCATCCGCCTATAATTGGCATGAAATATACTGCCGCTGTAAAAGTACCGTATAATTGCACTGCGACTGCCTTATCAAATCCTAACCCGCCACTAACAGCAGCAGTTGTTAAATAAAGAACTAAAAGGCCGCGCATTCCATAATAACTAAATCTTTCCCACATTTCTGTTAAGAACAACAAATATAATCCTGGTGGATGTTTTTTTGGTGATTGTTGTTCTCCAGCTTTTTCTAATTTTAAAGCTGCATCCATTTTTGTTTCCCCCTAATCCTGTATAACGGATATTTATGTAATTATTTTAATTCACAAAATATTTAGAAGTCAATAGAATTATATGGAAATAGAAAGAAAATTTCTAAAAAAGTTCTATTTTTCTTCAACCGTTATTGTATTTTTCCCTGAAAACGAGATAATAAGCGTTTTCAAATGTAGTAATTGAATTCTAAAAGAAAGTAAAATAATGATTAATCAGAAAATTTAGACTAGAATATCTATTCTGATATAGAGAAAATACACTGTATTTACTTTTATAATATAACATATTGGGAATAAAAATACAAAATGAAATAATGTGACACTTCAGTGAAATGAAAAAACCAGCTCCATAGAAAGGGAGCTGGTTAGGGGAATATTATTTAACAAAGCGTTTTTCGATATCATCTAGTAGTAGGTTAGCAGCCATTACACCGCCTGCTGTATTCCAAATAACATCGTCAACTTTGTATGCTTTTCCATTTTTTACTGCATTTAAGTTTTTAAATAGAGGATCGTTTATATATTCCTTTTCTAGTTCAGAGCCTTTTTTCTCGTTTCCTTTATCGAATGTGAAGTAGAATAATACATCACCATCCATTGCAGAAATACGCTCTTTAGATACGTTACGCTCTGCAAAATCATCTTTATTTTGATCTCCAGGACGTTTAAATCCAAGTTCTTTTAAAATAACACCAGAGAATGTATCACCATGATAAATACGAACATCACCAGGCATAAAGCGTACCATAGAAATTTCTTGATTTACTTTATCGCCGAGTTTGCCTTTTAAATCTTTCATACGTGATTCGTAATCAGCTAAAACCTTTTGACCTTCTTTTTCTTTATTTAATGCTTTCGCATAAAATTTGAAGTTATCTTTCCATTCACCGCGTAATGTTTCTGAGAAAACAGTAGGTGCGATTGCTTTTAGTTGCTCATACACTTTTTCGTGACGCATTTTATTACCGATAATTAAGTCTGGTTTTAAAGAAGCAATCGTTTCAACGTTAACTTGTCCTTCATCACCAACAACTTTTACATCTTTCATTTCATCCTTAATATGTGGATACCATGGATCTCCAGTCCAAGACTTTACAGCCCCAACTGGTTTTACACCTAACTCAAGTAAGGCTTCAGTTCCTTCATTTGTTAAAATAACTACACGTTTTGGGTTTGCTGGAACTTCTGTTTTACCCATTGCATGTTCAACCGTAATCATTTCTTTTTTATTATCTTCTTTTGTAGACTCTTCTTTGTTATTTGATTTTCCACAAGCGCTTAAAAGAAGTGAAAAAACTAGTAGAAATACAAATACTGTGAACGATTTCTTTTGCATGAAATTCATTATGTACCCCCTACATGTTGAGAATATTTTTCAATAGCAAGCATGATATTAATACTTCGTGGTCCAATTGTCAATGAAAATAATTTTCATTATCGTTGACAATGAGAATTGAGTTGAAATACACTTACAACGTATCATTATACATTGAAGGGGAAACGCTGCATGTTATTAAAAACAAATCAAGCAAAATGGATTGGATTATTTGTTGGAATCATTGCAGTCGTTATTTGTATTTGGGGAAGTATTATTTTCGGATATACAAATACGAGTTGGAAATTAGCTTTAGATGCTTTTTTCCATTTTAATGGTTCAAATGAGCATATTATTATTCAAAATGTGCGTCTACCAAGGGCGTTAATTGCAGCTAGTGTTGGTGCTAGTTTAGCTATAGCGGGTTGTTTAATGCAAACTTTAACAAAGAATCCGCTTGCTTCACCAGATTTTATTGGATTAAATTCAGGCGCTGCGTTCTTTATAGTTGTAGCAATTGTACTCTTTTCCGTGACATCATTATCAGCTTTCACATGGATTTCCTTTTTAGGAGCGGCAGTTGCAGCAGTACTTGTATTTGCCTCTAGCTCTTTAGGAAAAGAAGGGACAACGCCTCTTAAGTTAACATTAGCAGGTGTCGCGATAAGCGCGTTGTTTTCATCATTAACACAAGGGTTACTTGTTTTAAATGAAAAAGCATTTGAAGAAGTGTTATTTTGGCTTGCCGGATCTGTGCAAGGAAGAAAGTTAGAGATTTTACAATCTGTATTCCCGTATTTATTAATAGGCTGGATTGCATCTCTCATGATGGCAGGGAAAGTAAATACATTAATGATGGGGGAAGACGTTGCAAAAGGACTTGGACAACGAACAATTTTAATGAAATCATTCGTACTACTTATTATTGTACTACTGTCTGGTGGTTCAGTTGCGGTCGCTGGTCCGATTGGATTTATTGGTATTGTTACTCCGTATTTTGCCAGATTTCTTGTTGGAGTAGATCACAGGTGGAGAGTACCGTATAGCGGCTTGTTAGGTGCAATACTATTACTCTTAGCTGATATAGCAGCTAGATATATCATTATGCCACAAGAAGTACCAGTAGGGGTTATGACAGCATTTATCGGGGCCCCATTCTTTATTTATATTGCACGTAAGAGAGGGCTTAGCAAATGAAGAAGTACATTCCGTTTCGTATAGGAAAAGGTGGGCTCTCGTTTTTAATGTATAAACGAGCTGTTCTAGTCTTATTCAGTTTACTAGTTGTTTTAATAGGATTATTTTTTGCGAGCGCAGGTATGGGAGATATGAAAATTGCTCCTTATGATGTATGGCAAGCAATTACCGGAAATGGTGATGCGATGTCAAATATGGTTGTAAATAAATTTCGTATGCCGCGTATTTTAATTGCAATCCTTGTAGGAATCGCACTTGCTGTAGCGGGGTGTATTTTACAAGGGCTCGTTCGAAATCCACTGGCTTCTCCTGATATCATCGGGATTACGGGTGGGGCAAGTGTTGCAGTTGTACTATTTTTAGCTATATTTAGTGATAAAAATAACGCGCTAACTGTAAGCATTCATTATATGCCGTTAGCAGCCTTTATTGGGGCAACGATTGTAGCGCTTTTTGTATATTTATTTGCATGGAGAAATGACGGGTTATCACCGATTAGTCTTGTTTTAATTGGTGTTGGTTTTTGGGCATTAACGAAAGCGGCAACGACTTTGTTTATGTTGTTAGCGCCAATTTACCAAGCGAGTCAAGCGAATGTATGGATTACAGGTACTGTTTACGGTTCTTCATGGCAAAACGTTATGGTGCTTGCACCGTGGGTTCTCATTTTAACGGTAATATCATTTATAGCTGCTAGACATTTAAATGCGCAAGAGCTAGGGGATGATATTGCGGTAGGACTTGGTGTTCCGTTAACGAAGTCACGCGTATTCATGTTATTACTTAGTACAGCTTTAATTGGCGGTGCGGTTGCCTTTGCTGGAGGAATTGGATTTGTCGGTTTAATGGCACCTCATATTTCACGAAGACTAGTTGGTTCTTTATACGGTGCATTACTCCCAGTTGCGGCTATTGTTGGTGCAATTTTAGTACTTGCTGCAGATTTAATTGGGCGTACAGTTTTCGCGCCACTCGAAATTCCAGCAGGGGTATTTACATCAGCAATTGGTGCACCTTATTTTATTTATTTACTTTATAAAAGTCGGAATTCATAAAGGGAGATGAATATGCAAAAAGCATTGGAGACAAAACGCTTGACGTTGTCTTATGGTGAAACAATCATTATTGATGAGTTGAATTTAGAAATTCCAAAAGGAGAAATTACAATCTTTATCGGTTCTAACGGTTGTGGTAAATCAACTTTATTACGTTCACTAGCTAGATTATTAAAACCAGCGTCCGGTGATATTTTATTAGATAATCAAGCGATTCAAAGTATGCAAACGAAGCAAATCGCTCGTCAAATGGCAATTTTGCCGCAAGGACCGCAGGCACCTGAAGGACTTACAGTATTGCAACTTGTAAAGCAAGGACGTTATCCGTATCAAACGTGGCTGAAGCAATGGTCAGAAAAAGATGAGGAAATGGTACAAAAAGCACTTGCAGCAACAGGTATGACAGAATTTGCTGAGCGTGATGTGCATGCTCTTTCAGGTGGACAACGACAACGCGCTTGGATTGCAATGACCCTTGCACAAGATACAGATATTATTTTGCTTGATGAGCCGACTACATATTTAGATATGACGCACCAAATTGAAGTGTTAGATTTATTATTCGAATTAAATGAAACAGAGCAAAGAACGATTGTTATGGTATTGCACGATTTGAATTTGGCATGTCGTTATGCAGACAACATTGTAGCTATTCAAGATAAACAAATATATGCGCAAGGTAAACCAGAAGAAGTTATTGACCAGAAGTTAGTTAGGGATGTATTCCGTATGGAGTGCCAAATAAGCGCTGATCCGTTATTTGGGACACCGCTCTGTATCCCGCATGGAAGAGGAAGACGTGTACTTAAAGAGGCTGTTCAGGCGATGAAATAACGAAAAAAGACGATGAGGATTCATCGTCTTTTTTATTTTTGGCAAGAAAATAATAGAAAAAGGGGAATACGTAAACGTCGTTCATATTCTTCTTCATCCTGAAAACAGTTTCGATTTGGTGTAGCTTCTTTTAAGTTTGTAATCGTAAATCCGGCTTGTTGTAACAATGTAAAATACTCTTCCGTTGTACGATGGTATTTAATAACTTCTTGCTCAATCCAAGGCTCAACGCGTTTTCCCATTTTAAAATAATCATCGACGAGCCAGCTTGTTCTTTTCCCGCTCGTTTGTAAGCTTTCAAATGAAGAGGTAATAATAGGATGTTGAACGCTAAAAGTAAAGGTTCCATTTGTTTTTAAGGTTTCGTACACATTTTGAAAAATGATAGGAAGATGTTCAATATAATGTAAGGCGAGTCTAGATGTTACTAAATCAAAAGTAGCAGGAGGATATGTGTAGTCTTTGAGGTTTAAAAAATGGACGGTGCCATTTTTATTTTCTAGTTGTTTTTTAGCTTTTTCATACATAAGTTCGGAGCCTTCAATACCAGTGTAAGAGTGGCAGCCTTTGTCTAATAACTCCTCACCGAATTTAGCGTCGCCGCAGCCTAAATCAAGGATTTGTTTTCCTTTCACATCACCAATGAGTTGAAAGAAGGCTGTTTTTTCAAGTGACTCATTTGGGCTATTTTCTCGGTATCTTCGTTTCATATATTGTTTAAAAAATGTTTCGTTATTATATACATCAGATTCAGTAAATGCCATGATTGAAGCCCCCTTAAATATTTTTTTTATTCTATCAAATATGAAAAGTAAATGATAGATTTCTTGTAATGAATCATATATAATCTAAAAATGTAAGCGGTTACTTTAAACTATTTTTCTATAATAAATTCTGAAAACGTGTTAAGCTAGTAGAGGGATTATTAGAACTATTAAGACAATAATTCGCTTACATGAACGATGGGAGGCTTCACAATGTCTAGTAAAACACTTGCGAAATTTTTAGAAGAAAATTTAGAGGATTTAAAATCAAAGGGGCTTTATAACGTAATTGATCCGCTTGAGAGTTCAAATGGACCGATCATTACAATTGGCGGAAAAGAATATATTAACTTATCTTCAAACAACTATCTTGGATTAGCAACAGATAGCCGTTTGCAAGAAGCAGCAATTGGTGCTATTCATAAGTACGGCGTTGGAGCAGGAGCTGTTCGTACAATTAACGGTACTTTAGATTTGCATATTAAATTAGAAGAAACAATTGCAAAGTTTAAACATACAGAAGCAGCAATTGCTTACCAATCAGGATTTAACTGTAATATGGCAGCGATTTCAGCCGTTATGGATAAAAATGATGCGATTCTTTCAGATGAATTAAACCATGCTTCTATTATTGATGGTAGTCGTCTATCAAGAGCAAAAATCATCGTTTATAAACATTCTGATATGGAAGATTTACGCCAAAAAGCAATCGCGGCGAAAGAATCAGGTCTTTACAATAAATTAATGGTAATTACAGACGGTGTCTTCTCAATGGATGGAGATGTTGCAAAACTACCAGAAATTGTTGAGATTGCAGAAGAATTAGATTTAATGACATACGTAGATGATGCACACGGTTCAGGTGTACTTGGTAAAGGTGCAGGAACTGTAAAGCACTTCGGTCTGTCTGATAAAGTTGATTTCCAAATTGGTACATTATCAAAAGCAATTGGGGTAATTGGTGGATATGTAGCAGGGAAACAAAACTTAATTGACTGGTTAAAAGTTCGTTCACGTCCATTCTTATTCTCTACAGCATTAACACCAGCTGATGCAGCAGCTTGCATGAGATCAATTGAAATCTTAATGGAAAGCACAGAGTTGCACGATCGTTTATGGGAAAATGGTCGCTATTTAAAACAAGGGTTAAAAGAACTTGGCTTTAACATCGGAGAAAGTGAAACGCCAATTACACCTTGTATTATTGGTGACGAAGTATTAACACAAGAATTTAGTAAACGTCTAAATGAAGAAGGCGTATATGCAAAATCTATCGTGTTCCCAACTGTAGCAAAAGGAACAGGACGCGTTCGTAATATGCCTACAGCAGCTCATACGAAAGAAATGTTAGATGAAGCAATTCGTAAGTATGAAAAAGTAGGGAAAGAAATGGGCATCATTTAAGTAACGACATCTTTTGAATAGCTTGCAAATGAGGAGTGGGGAAAATGAAAAAAATTCTAGTAACCGGTTCTTTAGGGCAAATTGGTTCTGAACTAGTAATGAAACTTCGTGATGTATACGGTGCATCAAATGTTATTGCAACAGATATTCGTGAAACAGATAGTGAAGTAGTAACGTCTGGTCCATTTGAAACGTTAGATGTAACAGATGGGCAAAAACTACATGATATTGCAAAGCGTAATGAAGTAGATACAATTATTCATTTAGCAGCTTTACTTTCAGCAACAGCAGAAAAAAATCCGTTATTTGCTTGGAATTTAAATATGGGTGGACTTGTAAATGCATTAGAAGCAGCTCGTGAATTAAACTGTAAGTTTTTCACGCCAAGTTCTATCGGTGCATTCGGTCCATCAACGCCAAAAGATAATACGCCACAAGATACAATTCAGCGTCCTACTACGATGTATGGGGTAAACAAAGTAGCAGGAGAATTACTATGTGATTATTATCATCAAAAGTTTGGTGTTGATACGCGCGGTGTACGTTTCCCTGGTTTAATTTCTTACGTAGCTCCTCCAGGAGGCGGAACAACTGACTATGCAGTTGAAATTTATTATGAGGCGATTAAAAAAGGCACATACACCTCATACATTGCAGAAGGAACATACATGGATATGATGTATATGCCAGATGCTTTACAAGCGATCATTTCATTAATGGAAGCTGATCCAAGTAAACTTGTGCATAGAAATGCGTTCAACATTACAGCAATGAGCTTCGAGCCAGAGCAAATCGCAGCATCAATTCGTAAACACATTCCGACGTTTACAATGGATTACGCTGTAGATCATGCTCGTCAAACAATCGCTGATAGCTGGCCAAACTCTATTGATGCAACAGCAGCAATGAAAGAGTGGGGCTTTAAAGCAGAATACGATTTAGACAAAATGACAACTGACATGCTGGCTAAGTTAAAAAAAAAGCTCACAGCTGAGTTAGTAATGAATTAATAGGAAGAGCCGATTCTTAGGAATTGGCTCTTCCTTCTTTTTAAGAGGGAGAAGAATAACATGCAAAGAGTTGACGTCGTATATGCACTAATACATGACGAAGAAGCCGATAAAATATTAATGGTACATAATGTAGAACAAAACGTTTGGTCACTGCCGGGCGGGGCTGTTGAAAAGGGTGAAACGTTAGAGGAAGCTCTAGTAAGGGAAGTAAAAGAAGAGACAGGTTTAACTGCTATGGCAGGTGGACTTGTTGCGATCAATGAAAAATTCTTTGAAGAATCCGGGAATCATGCGCTACTTTTTACATTCCGAGCAAATGTAGTAACAGGTGAACTTATTGCAGAAGAGGAAGGAGAAATTTCTGCAATAGAGTGGGTGGATCGAACAATCGCAAATGAACGATTCCCATTCTACGATGGAGGATTCGAGGCATTACTAGAAGTAGCCATTCCATACAAGTTTCAACCAGAAACAAAGTAATTGAACGAAAAAAAGGAGCCAAAAGGCTCCTTTTTTCTATTCAATCGTCTTCAGTAATAGTTTCTTCAATAATGGTTTAATCTTCAGGCGTAAATCTTCGGCGTGATTTGCAACTAAGAAGTGATGGTTATAAATGTTCTTCATTAATTGATAAGTTGCTTCTTTCGCTTCGCCTTCTTCGATGAAAATTCCGATTACTTCCATACCACTTTTACGAGCCAGTTTGACAGCTTCATGCGTATCTAAAATACCGTCTTGTTGATAGTCTAGCGCAGAGGGCTCACCGTCTGTAAAGACAAGTAAGAATTTATGCTTTTCTGGTCTTTTCGCAAGCTTTTCAGAAACGATACGAATAATATATCCGTCACGATTATCTTCTTCTTCGCGAAGTTGCATAATTTCGGGACCAACGTTTGGTAACGTTGAGTTTTTATACGTTACAACTTCATGGATAACGTTTGGCTTATCTTCAGGTTTAGCACTAGAAGCATCTTCCCAAAAGCCGCTAATAGCGTGCGGGATTTTTAAAGATTTCAATGCTTCATGGAATAGGACAACACTTTTCTTCGTTTCTTCCATTTTGTTATACATAGAACCAGAGCAGTCCACTAACAGTTGGAATGCAACGTCGAGCTCTTGTGATTCTTGTCCTTTTTTATAAAACATGCGCGGTTGTTTTTCTGTATAAATACGAAGGAATTTCTTGCGAAGTCTTCCGTAATATTTATCACTATTTGCATTCGTTTTATTTTCAATCGTTTTTTCGATAATTTTCTTTAATTCTTTTACATCTTTATTAACGACTGATTTGATAGCTTGGTAATCTTTTTTCTCATCAGCATTTGTTTTGCGAGCTTCTTTAAAGGTATGAGAGGCACCTACATTATACTTACCGTATGCACCCTCGTTTTGGCTAGAAGCGTGTGAAGCTCTTGCTTCTTCTGTATCAGAGCCATCAAAGTTGGATTGTGTACTCTTTTGAGAAGTACCTTGTACAGAACCAAGTGCTTGATCGCCATCTTCTGATTCACGAGCAGTATCGCCCATCATGTTTGTTTTTGTTCCGCTTTCTAATTCAAAACGTAAAAAGTTCTCGTTTTCGTTATTTTTATTTTCACGATGCCATGTGGAGAAACTTTCATCCATTTTGTTTTTATTGTCATCGTCATCTATGAGCTGTGTATCATCATTTGCTAAATCTTCAACGCGACAGTTCTTTTCGTCTGCAATGACAGATAAATAAAGCGGAGCATGTCCGAAATAATTGTTAAGCATATCATTTTCAAGAAGCTCCTCTAAGCGATAGCGAATTTTCTCAACGATATACATAATATCTTCTGTATTACGTGCTTGGAATGTTTCATGCAAAATTGATTCAATTTGTTCGAAATATTCATTATTAAACATTTCATATTTATCGCTCGTTAATGAAAGATAGCATAGACAAAATAGACGATCACCGTGATAGTTACGAACACGATTGATTTCATTTTGTGAGCCGAAGTAATTGCGATACATTTCTTTTCGGCGTCTGAAAACATGCTTTGTGCCAGGGCGTAAGTTTTTTACGATTTCCTCAACACGTAAATCTTCTAATAGAACAAATAATTGTGTTAAAAACTTTTTTAGAGGCGATTCTTGTAATTCAATCGCATAAGAACGAATTAAAGTCATGTCCGAGTAATGTTTATTACCAAGTGCTTTCAAAAACACTTCGCTTTTTAATCCGATTACTGTATCCTCTTCTTTTCGATCATCCCAAAAGTGACTAATGACAACCTTTTTTTCAATTTCGTCGTAGTATGCTTTATAGCCATACTCAAGATAGGCATCGTCTTCTTTTAGAAGAGCATACATTAAGTTTTCCATTTGTAGAAACAGCGACGCATCAATTTTTTTGTCACTAAAAATTTGTCTCATGAATTATCCCTCAAAGAAATAACTTTCTGCTAATTCACGGACAGTCATTTGTTCTGTTTCATCGTTTAATTTTGCGATAATACTACGTTCAATCGCACGCATAACAGGAATATATACACCTAAATCACATGCATCGATAATGCCACGAATACTAGCCGCTTCTTCACTTACGCGCCCGTCACGAGCTAAAGGCATAAGATCGCTTGCGAATGCAACGAACTTTTCAATTGTTGCAATATCATTTAATTTTGATTCAGATAGTAATAGTTCTTTTAATGTATCACCCTGAATGTAAGGAACTTCAATAATAACAAAACGGTTTTTTAATGCTTCGTTTAGTTCACTTGTCCCAACATAACCTTCATTGATTGCCGCAATTACACGATACTCGTCATCGCCGTATACAACTTCTTGTGTAAATGGATTTGTGATCATTTTACGGTAATCTAATGCACCGTGAAGAAGTGGTAACGTTTCAGGTTTTGCCATATTGATTTCATCAATATATAGGAAATGACCGTTCTTCATTGCTTTCATAAGAGGACCGTTAACGAATGTAACTTCAGATGCGCCATCTTTCGTTTGTAATGTGTTGTATCCTAAAATACCTTCTACATCTAAATCGACAGAACAGTTAATGCTATGCATTGGTTTTTGGAATAAAGAAGAAAGAGTTTCCGCCAGTACCGTTTTACCACTACCAGTTGGTCCTTTTAATAGAATGTTTTTCCCAAGTAAAAGTGCTGTAATGGCATCTTCAATAATGCTGTTATCAGATGCTTTATATATTTTCTTTCCAATTAAATGTGCATTTTCGCCAGCTTCTTGTTTATTTTTTTCGTGAATTGTAGAAAGCTGCTGTTTTAAATCAGCATGTATATGAAATTGTTCTAACATGTATTTCCCACCTAACATTATTTTCATAAAGTAATACATCTTATGATAACTTGTTTTAATATGGTATGCAAAGAAAAGGAAAGAGAGAAAATGTAAAAGAAAAAGCAATCAATATTATATTGATTGCTTATAGTAAAGGAGAAATGAGTCGCATGAAAGACTCTAATATTCGTTTTTTGATACTTCTTTTTTGGAACGAGTTCCATTTAATTTCAGTAGAATGCTTAAAGTCTTCTTCAAAATCATGTTTAATATCATGAACGGTTTCGGATTCATAAAGTACACTAATAATTTCATAATTTAATTCAAAGCTACGTACATCCATATTTGCTGTTCCAATTGTCGCTATTTTATCATCAACGAGTACAATTTTCGCATGCATAAAACCATCTTTATAACTGTAAATGGAAGCACCAGCTTTTAAAAGTGGAGTGAAATAGGATTGAGATGCTTGATCACTAATAATACTATCACTTTTACCTGGATATAAAATGCGTACATCTATGCCGGAAATTGCACTTAAGCGTAATAATGTTAAAGTTTCTTGATCTGGAATAAAGTATGGTGTAGCGATCCAAATAGATTTTTTAGCAGATCCCATAACAGCTAGTAATGTATTACGAATACTTTTATCATCTGAGCTTGGTCCACTTGCTACAATTTGAACAGCACCTTCTGCATCCAGAATTTCTTTTCCTGGGAAGTATTGTCTATTCATAAATTGATCCCAAGAATAAGTATTCAATCCACTAGACGCATAAAGCCAATCTTCTAGAAAGATTGCTTGTAATTTATATAATGCTTTTCCTTCTATTTTTAAATGACTGTCTCGCCAAACAGGGAATTTTTTTGAGCGACCAAGATATTCATCACCGACGTTGAGTCCCCCGGTAAAACCAATTTCTCCATCTACAATAACGATTTTTCGATGGTTACGATAATTGACCGTTTCAAGTAACCAAGCTGAAAAAATAGGGTCAAATTCTACAATTTCAACTCCAGCTTCTTTCATAGGCTGTAAAAAGCGTCTTCTTAACGTGTTACTTCCGAGTCCATCATAAAGGAAGCGTACAATAACACCGTCTTTTGCCTTCTTTATTAAAGCATCCCGAACTTTTGTGCCAATTTCATCAGATTTATAAATATAGTATTGAATATGTATATGGTGTTTTGCATGCTCAATAGCTTGCAGAATTTCTGAAAATGTTTGATCTCCGTTTGTTAAAAGTTTTGTGGTCGTTCTATCTGCGGCAGGACCGCCTCCAAACTTTTGTACGACTTCTGTTAAATGTACGGAACGTTCATGTAAAGGAACTGTGAGTGACAATTCTAGTCGTCTTCCTTCTAATATTTCACGGAATAATTTTCTTTGTTCTTCTGAGCGGTGGAGATGTTTTTTTCTTCTCCAACGGCTACGCCCAAAAATAGAGTATAAAAGCACACCGACAACAGGAAGAAGTGCTAATACTAAAAACCACGCTAAGGTGCTTTGGGGTGATCTATTTTCGATAAAAATAACGAATGAAATTCCTACGATTGTAATAGACCATAGGACACCCACAAATGTATATAGCGAAATAACCGATGTATTTAAAAGGAAAAGAACGATAGATACAATTGTAAATATTAATAATAATTGAACGATAGGCTTCTTCATTTCTATAAAATTCCTCTAATCTTTCTTAAATATAGACTTCTTATATAAAAGGTGTAATCCGACATTCTTATTATAAAGCGTTTTGTTTTTTTTACAAAATATAGACATTTTCCCCATGCTTTCCGCATTTGTCCTACATACAGTATATTGTTACGTTTTTATCCCATTGTTTGCTGGTTAATGATCAGTGTAGGAGGGACAAAAACCTTGCCCCTTATATAGGAAAGAGAATGAGGTTTCTTTCCTGGATTTGTAGCAGGTGCATTATGAAGCCCAGGATATGATTATTCATATTACGCGGATTTTTCTTATTATATAGGTTACCAACAAAGTCCGTACTATTCATACAATACCTATTAAGGTGAGAAAATGGAAAGGAGAGGGGAATAATGAATTATATAGAAAATAACGGATTGTATTATCGTCATAATCATGGAGGGCACCATCATAATGGCGGACATAATCACCATGGAGGACACGATTATTATGATCATCATCATCATCATCACGGTGGTGGCTGGGGTGGCGGCTCATGGGGCGGTGGATTTTTCCCGGGAAGTTTTGCTGGAGGCGTGTTAGGTGGACTTACAGCTGGCGCATTAACGGGTGCAGCAGGTGGAGGCTACTACCCAGCACCGTACCCAGTAACATATCCAGCACCATATCCAGTGCCATACCCAGGTTATCAGCAAATACCATATCAGTATTAAACTAAAAAGAGGATATCCTCTTTTTTAGTTTAATACTATATTTATAAAATACTTCCAAAATTAAGGTGGAAATATGTTAATATTTTATTATTGTAATTCAGTGTATTAAATGTAAATCTTGATTTTATCCCGCTATTTGTGGGCAGTAAAACTCCCACTTCAAAATTCAGATGGAACAAAGAAGTTAGGTGGAAGCCCTGCTTCCCGTAAACGCCCAATTGGTGAAGGCCAATAATCAGTGGATGATGAACAAAGCCCCCACTGATTAAAGTTTCACTTTATATTATTATTCGTGAATAGTTGCATTTTGTAATTTAATCTCTATTTTATTATGTATTGGCAGTTGGATTTACATCTTAACATTTCATGAAATAAAGGAGATTAGGTGTGAGGCTATATTAATAGGGATTAGAGGCTAATATTGATGAAATTGTTACTTTAAAAATTAAAAGAATATAAGAGAATACGGTATAATAAATTTAGATAAACAGAGAGATGAGAAGCTTCTACTATCATTAAAATAGCACCGTATTGCTTTTTTTATAAATAATATTATGTTATTTTAATTGGTCTATTTAGAAAAAATTTGTGATTTATGTAAAGGCATATTGTTAGAAGATGAAATATCTCTATTTCTATGAAGAGAAACAAGTTGTGTTTTAGTCAGATAGGAAGCAAGGAGAGGTGCGCATGCTAGAACAAAGAGGTCATGCATTATATGACTCTTCATTGCGAGATTTAAAATTAGCATTAGATGAGTCTTCAATTGTTGCTATTACAGATCGAAATGGTCGTATTACATATGTGAATGATAAATTTTGTAAAATCTCAAAATATAAAAGAGAAGAGTTAATAGGAAAAGATCACCGTATTTTAAATTCTGGATATCATCCGAAAGCATTTTTTCAAATTTTATGGAAGCGTATTTTGAGTGGGAAAGTTTGGACGGGGGAAATTCGAAATCAAGCAAAAGATGGTACGTATTATTGGGTTAAAACAACAATTGTTCCATTTTTAAATGAAAAGGGAGAACCTTATCAATTTATTGCAATTCGAAATGATATAAGTAGTAGGAAAGAAGCAGAACAAAGATTACGATTAAGCGAAAGTCGTTATAGGGAACTTGCTTATCATGATACGTTAACAAGTTTACCAAACCGTTTACAGTTAATTACGACTGTAAATAAGATGATTGCAGAGAAAATAGAGTTTGGCATGATTTACTTTGATTTAGACCGTTTTAAATTAGTGAATGATACGTTAGGTCATATGATAGGAGATTTACTTTTAAGCGAAGTTGCTTCACGGTTGCATTATGTGCTAGGAGAGGAAGATGTTCTGGCTAGGCTGGGTGGCGACGAATTTGTGCTGTTAACAAAAACTCATACACATGATGGGATGGGGCAGTTAGCGACATCCGTGTTGTCATGCTTTCAAGCGCCATTTATGCTTGAAGGTCATGAAATATATATTTCAGCTAGTCTAGGACTTTGTTCCTATCCGCAAGATGGAAAAGACGTGGAAACGTTATTGAAAAATTCGGATTTAGCCATGTATAGTGCGAAAGAGCAAGGAAGAAATGCGGCGTGCTTCTTTACAGATGAATTACGTGCGAAAATAAACCGTAGAATGAAAATAGAATTTGCTTTGCAAAAAGCAATTCGTGATGAAGAATTAAAAGTGGCATTACAGCCCATTATTGATTTGAAAACAATGAAATGTACTGGTATTGAGGCTTTAGTACGTTGTAATACAGAAGAAGGTCCTATTTCACCAAGTGAATTTATACCTGTAGCTGAAGAGTGTGGACTTATTATAAAACTAGGAGACTGGGTACTAGAAAAGTCATGTCGACTGTTTAAAACTTTACCAGAGTATCAAGAGGGACTGAAGTTATCTGTTAATTTATCAATACAACAATTGATGCAAAAGAGATTTATTTTATCTGTTCGTAGTATATTGAAGCGAACAGGATTTCCACCAAGTCGTTTAATATTAGAAATAACAGAAAGTATAGCTGTACGTCATTTTGATTATATTATTGCTACATTACAAGAATTAAGAAGTATGGGGATTTTAATTGCTTTAGACGATTTCGGAACAGGGTATTCCTCATTATATTATTTAAAAAAACTCCCACTTGATATTGTAAAAATTGATCGTAATTTTATTCGTGAGTTTCATTATGATCATGCGCAACCTGAGCGAACGATTGTAAAATCGGTTATTGAAATTGCCCATAGTTTAAATTTATTAGTGGTTGCTGAAGGGGTAGAAACGGTAGAACAAGAAAGTTTATTACAATCAATGGGCTGTGACTTTGTACAAGGTTTTTATTATGCAAAACCGTTAGATGTAGGTAAACTAAAAGAAAAGCTAATAACTGACTTTTAATAAAAAAAGGAGAAGCGGAAAGCTTCTCTTTTTTTATTTTTTTTGTGAATCTTTCATTAAAATTGGATAAAGAATAAGGCCTAATACAAACAACCCAATTCCTAAGAAGAACGTTTTTAAATCAGCAGTTCCTGTTTTAATAACCCAAATGGAATATAAAAATGCTAGTGCAGTAATGATACCATCTTTTATTCGAGATCCAGGCATTATATCATACGTTTCCCCCGTAATAACTAATTTTAATTGATACAAGGTAGAAACAAGGTATGGGATTAAATATGCTAATGTCGCTACAACAATAGCGAAATTATATGCTTCGGAAACAGTACCAGAAATCGTTGAAAATAAGAAAATTTGTGTCATTACATTTGTAATAAATAATGATTTTGAAGGGCTTCCTTTTTTATTTGTTTTTCCGAAAAACTTAGGGAAAAGCCCATTTTTTGCTGCTTGGTAAGGTACTTCTGAGCTAACAACGATCCATCCTACAGTAGAACCGAATAAAGATACGAGTGCAAGTAAGGCCATTATATAAGCACCTTTAGTACCAATTGCTAAATTTAATGCATCTACTAATGGCTTTTGAGACTCTTTTAAAACATCTTGCGGAAGAGCGCCCATTGTTAGTAGAGTAATTGCCATGTAAATAAGAAGAGCAATAATTAATCCGAAAATCGTTGCTTTTTTAACATCACGCTGAGATTTTGCACGATTAGAAAGCATAACTGCTGACTCAATACCGATGAACGCCCAAAGTGTTGCAATAGCAGCTGAATTTATTTGTCCCCCTAATGAAATGGCTTGTCCAGATTCATTCATAAATGTTTGTCCGTCTCCGAAATTAGAGGCATTGAAAATGAATAATGTGATTACAATAAACATTGTAAATCCGATGATTTTTGCGATTGTTGCAAGAAGATTCATATTACCAGCGCGATCAATATTTTGAGAAAGAATATATTGAATTCCCCATAACATAAGGCTACATACGAGGAAAGTTAACCCTTTTCCAAGTTCTAGTGAAAATCCGTTTGTTGAAAAGAGAATTTGCTTACTTTGTAAAACTGGAAAGAATGTTGATAAGTATCCAGCAAAGGAAATAATAACAGATGCTGTAGCAGCCCAGTTAGCAGCCCAATATCCCCAAGCCATACTATACCCTGCAACTTTACCTGCCTTTTTGGATGTAAACATTGCTTGGGCATAACTTTGTGGTCCGGCTTTTAATTCTGGTTTTCGAATTGCTAAATTTCCAAATACGAGTGCAATCATAAATACACCAAAACCTGTAATACTCCATGCAAGTGTAGAACCCATTGGACCTGATACGTGTGCTAAGTTTGCTGGGAGCATAAATACGCCACCGCCAACCATATTTCCGATAACAAAAGCTGTTAAAATCCATAATCCCCATTTTTTCGTTTCCATTTTTGTTAACTCCTTTGTAGTAAGTTTTGCTTAAACATCATTTTTTACTAGCTTTTTGGCAATAAAAAAAGAGCCATGTAGATAAAAAATACCTACATGGCTCTTTGCCAAAGCGTAGGTACAATGGGAATAACCCTTGTACCTACGCGTAATTTTTCCGCTAGGTTTCAAGGGTTAAGTATGATGATGATGTTTTTGTGCAAATGTAACTACAATTGTTGTATAAGTAAGCATAGTTCTTTGCTCCCTTTCTCCTCTGATTTTGAAGTTAGTATACTACATGTTTTTTTGAATGAAAAGAAAAATATAAATTTTTTTATAAAAATACGTATCATTGGTTAAATATTTACCTATATTTTTCTTGTACTGGAAAATAAGTGAGAGATTGGCAGCAGAGTGTAGCGTGGTATAATACATATAGAATTAGAAGGTGACAAGGGGCTATTGTAGATGATGAGTAAGTATGAACAAATTTATACAGAAATCAGTAAGTCTATTGATAATAAACAATTAAAAGAGGGATGCAAAATCCCATCAGAAACTGAATTAATGAGGCAGTATGAAGCAAGCCGAGGCACTGTAAGAAAAGCGGTAGATTTATTGCAAGAGCGTGGATATGTTCAAAAAATACATGGAAAAGGTGTTTTTGTTTTAAAGCGAAAAAACATTGAGTTTAATTTTGGCGGCATAGTAAGTTTTCAAGAAGAAAATGAGCGTTTAGGACGTCATTGTATTACAGAAGTCGTGGAAATGGAGAAAGTAAAAGCGACAAAAGAGGTAGCCAAGTTATTAAACGTGAAAGAAAAAACGGAAATAGATCATATTAAGCGTGTACGAAATATTGATGGAGAAAAAGTAATTTTAGATATAAACCATTTTGTATCGGAATATATTCCAGGATTAACGAGAGAAATTGCAACTGCATCGATTTATAAATACATTGAGAAAGAATTAGAGCTACATATTAGCTATTCACAGAGGGTAATTGAAGTACAACCATGTACAGATGATGACCGAAAGTATTTAGACTTAAATGGAACAGACTATGTTGTCGTTGTAAAAAACTTTACTCATTTATACGATGGGAGTCAGTTCGAATATACGGAATCACGTCACCGTTTAGATATTTTTCACTTTTCGGATGTGGCGCGAAGAAAATAAAGAGATGGAGCGAAATAATCGTTCCATCTCTTTATTTATCCCGCTATTTGCGGGCAGTAAAAATCCCCCCTCAAAATTCGGCAGGCGCCAAGAAGTTAGGTGGAAGCCCTGCTGCCCGTAAACGCCCGATTAGTGAGGGCTGATTAAAGTTTCACTTTATAAAAAAATTACCAACTCGTATATACGAGTGTTGACTAACTTATATATACGAGTTAATATGTAAGTGTAAACGGTATCAAAAACAGAAAAGAGGGACGGGAATATGGGGAAAGACTATCGTAAGACAGCAGAAGAAGTGTTGCAGTACATTGGTGGGAAAGACAATATTGAACAAGCTGCGCACTGTGTAACGAGGCTCCGTATCGCTTTAAAAGATGAAAGTAAAATAGATAATGATAAATTGCAGTCTGTTTCATTAGTGAAAGGAGCGTTTCATAACGCTGGGGTATTTCAAATTGTAATCGGTCCAGGGGACGTAGATCGTGTTTACGCTGAATTGATAACGCTTGCAGGTATGGAGGAATCGACAGTAGCTGACGTAAAAGATTCTGGAAACCAAAAGTTAAATCCAGCTCAAAAATTTGTAAAAGTATTTTCAGATGTATTTATGCCGATATTACCAGCGATTGTAACAGCTGGTTTACTGATGGGGATTAACAATTTATTAGGGGCAAAGGACTTATTTTTTGATGGTAAAAATTTATTAGATGTTTATCCGAACTTAGGAGGGCTTTGGGAGTTAATTAATATGATGGCCAATACAGCGTTCGTATTCTTACCAGCACTTGTCGGTTGGTCAGCAACGAAGCGTTTTGGTGGTAGTCCGATACTCGGGATTGTTATGGGATTAATGCTTGTGCATCCGGCCTTATTAAACGCGTGGGATTATGGAAAAGCAGCGACTGGTTTAGAGGGACAAAAGATTGAGTACTTCGATATTTTAGGATTATTTCAAATTGAAAAGGTAGGATATCAAGGTCAAATCCTACCGGTTTTAGTAGCGGCATTTGTCTTAAGTAAAGTGGAAATCTTTTTAAAGAAACATGTACCAAATGCGATTCAATTATTAGTTGTACCAATTACAACAATCGTTGTGACAGGTGTGTTAGCATTGGGAATTATCGGTCCAGTTACACGTCATATTGGAGATTTATTAACAGCTGGATTAGTAGGTGTATATGAAACAGTACCAGTAGTTGGAGCAGTATTATTTGGAGCATTATATGCACCGCTCGTAATTACAGGTATGCATCATATGTTTATTGCCATTGACTTACAATTAATTGCACAACACGGCGGTACATTCATTTGGCCGATGATTGCTCTTTCTAACATTGCACAAGGTAGTGCGGCACTAGCAATGTTCTGGATTTCTAAAAATCAAAATGATAAAAGTATGGCATCGACATCAGCAATTTCAGCGTACTTCGGTATTACAGAGCCAGCGATGTTTGGTGTGAATTTACGAAATAAATTCCCGTTCTATGCAGCGATTATAGGATCTGCTGTGGCAGCGATATTCATTACATTAAATGGTGTATTAGCACCTGCTATCGGAATTGGCGGATTGCCAGCATTTATTTCTATCATTCCGAAATCGATTCCAATGTTTGTTGTAGGAATGATTATCGCAATTGTAATCCCATTTACGTTAACATGGTTATTTGCAAAAAGAGTTAAACAGAAGTAGGAGGAAGTTAAGCATGAAGGATTGGCATAAAAGTGTAGTCTATCAAATTTATCCGAAGAGCTTTAATAGTTATTACAATAAAGAAACCGGTGATATAAAAGGGGTTACAGAGAAACTAGATTATTTAAAAGAACTTGGAGTAGATTATATTTGGTTAACACCGATATACGAATCACCACAAAATGATAATGGGTACGATGTAAGTGATTATTACAGTATTGATCCATCTTACGGAACGATGGAAGAGTTTGAAGAGCTTTTAGAAGAAGCGAAAGCACGTGACATTGAAATTATGCTCGATATCGTTGTAAACCATAGTTCGACGAAGCATAAGTGGTTTAAAGAAGCAAAAGAAGATAAAAATAGTCCGTATCGTAATTACTATATTTGGCGTGATGAAAAGAATAATTGGCAGTCTAAGTTTGGTGGGTCTGCTTGGAAGTATGATGAGCAGACTAAGCAATATTATTTACATCTATTTGATGAGACACAAGCTGATTTAAATTGGGAAAATGAAAAGCTTCGTGAAGAAGTATATGATATGATGCGCTTTTGGCTTGAGAAAGGGGTAACTGGATTCCGATTAGATGTTATTAATTTAATTTCAAAAGATCAACAGTTCTTAAATGATGACGGAAGTACGGCGACAAGTGATGGCCGTAAATATTATACAGATGGTCCGCGTGTTCATGAATATTTACAAGAGATGAACCGAAATGTGTTTGAAGGGAAAGATGTAATTACAGTTGGAGAAATGTCATCTACGACAATTGATAATTGTATTAAATATTCAAACCCTGGGCGCAATGAACTAAGTATGACGTTTAGTTTCCATCATTTAAAAGTAGATTATCCAAATGGTGATAAGTGGAAGAAGGCTGAGTTTGATTTTATTAAATTAAAAGAGATTATGTCTAATTGGCAAATTGAAATGCAAAAGGGCGGGGGATGGAATGCATTATTCTGGTGTAATCATGACCAGCCTCGCATTGTGTCACGCTTTGGTAATGATGGAAAGTACCGAAATGAATCTGCAAAAATGTTAGCAACGGCTATGCATATGTTGCAAGGCACACCTTACATTTATCAAGGCGAAGAAATCGGTATGACGAATCCTAATTTTGAGTCTATCGAACAATATCGTGATGTGGAATCGTTAAATATATATGATATAAAACAAGAAGAAGGCTTATCTAAAGAAGAGATTATAGGAATTTTAAAACAAAAATCTCGTGACAACTCCCGTACTCCGATGCAGTGGAATGAAGAGGCGAACAGCGGTTTTACAACAAGTACGCCTTGGATCTCTGTAGCTGAAAATTTTAAAGAGATAAACGTAGAGAAGGCATTAGAAGATAATGAATCTGTATTTTATCATTATAAAAAGTTAATTGAACTTAGAAAAAAATACGATATAATTACAGACGGAAAATATGATGTTTTAGATGAAAATCATCCTAAGATTTGGGCGTATACACGTACTGTAAATAATGAAGTATTACTTGTTATAAATAACTTCTATGGAGAAGAAATAACATATTCTGTACCAGGTAATGTTCAATTAGATGGGATGAAACAAGAAGTATTATTGTCAAATTATAAAGATTCAAGCAAGGATATTACAAATCTTAACTTAAGACCTTATGAATCAATTGTATATCGATACACAAAATAAAACAGTTGTATGCCCGCGAGGCATACAACTGTTTTATTTTAAGACACCGCTATATAAAATATCTACTTCTACTTCTGGTTTGAACTTCACTTTTGCATAATCTTTATTCCAATTTTTTTTCTTCCATAGACAAATCAAATCGAGTTAATAGTGGTTCAAGAGCTAATTGGTGAATTAAATTGGGGTCTGTTAAAGATTCGATATATAAGATTGTTCCTTTTCCATTTTGAAAAGGAACATCTAATTTTTTTATATCATCGGAATGAGAGAGCTTGTTTTCAATGTAATTAATATTTTCCGCAAGTGATGGAAACATAGGCTTCGTTTTATTCGTCTGTTGGTTATTGTTTTGTTCTGTCACATTGTCCACCCCTTTTAGGATTAAACTATCACTGTTAATTTTTGTTTTTTATGAAAAAATTATGCTTGTATTCTTTTTAAGAAATTAGCTTGAAAGTTACGTTACGTCATCTTTTATACTAAAGAAAATAGGATATAGGGGATGGTATAGATGACTTTGAGGTATATGTGGGGATGGAAAGAAATCTTATATTTATTTATGTTTGTATTCATTATTGTTCCAGTAACAGTTGAATCTCTTTTTTTTGAGTATGCTTTAAAATTAATAGGGAACTCATTATATGCTGGAGTATTAATGGGACTTATAATGGCAGTGATATTTACGTTTGTAGTTTATCTTTTTTGCATAAAAAGATATAAACTGTCGTGGAAAGATATTGGAATTCGGAAGCTTTCATGGAAAGATTTATTGTGGACATTTGTAGCGGTTATTTCTTTGATTGTAGTTAGTATTGGAGTATTAATGATAATGGAGAAACTGGGGATTTCTTTTGAAAATAGTAAAACGGAGACGGTCCAAAAGGATAAATCAATATATTCGTTCTGTATCGCGGTAATTGGAGCGGCGGTTATATCACCAATCTATGAAGAGATTTTATATAGAGGTGCTTTTTATACGTTTTTTCGTGAGAGATATGGCATATGGGGCGGCGTACTTATAAGTTCCATAATATTTACCGTTGTTCATATTCCAACATATAACACATTACCGGTGAATTTTTTAAGCGGAGTAGCATTTGCATGGTTATATGAGAAAACAAATTCTATTTTATCGGCTATGATTGCCCATGCACTATTTAACTTCATAGCAGTACTTCTCACATTTATGTCGAATTAAGAAGAGATATAGGAGGGATACATATGGAAATAGCTGTAGAACGTGTTTTTACAAAAGAGATTTTAGCAAGAGCAGCAAAGGCATATCATGTAACGTTGGAAGAAAAGCCACTTGGTGATTTTGAAAATTATATTTTTAAGGCGAAGGGTAAAAATAATGAAGATTACGTATTACGCTTAACCCATTCTTCTCATCGGTCTAAAAAAGAGGTAGAGGCCGAACTAGATTTTTTACGGTATATTGCAGAGCATGGGGCGAAAGTGGCGGGACCTCGTAATTCAATATCTCAAAATCTTGTAGAAGAAATTGGAGCGGAAGATGGTACTTTCTTTTTTGCGTCTTTATTTACATATGCAAAAGGTGAGCAAGTAAAAGGCGAAGAATCGCCTTATTGGGGAGATGCTTACTTTGAATCGTGGGGAAAAGCGATTGGACAATTGCACCGCCTCACAATGAATTACCCTAAAACAAACTACCGTGATACGTGGGAAGAGGATGAAAGTAGTATTGTTAATGAATTAGAAGACGAGAAAGTGAAAGAGATTGCTACTGTATTAATGGATGAAATAAAGGCTCTTCCAATTGAAAGAGAGACATTCGGTCTTATGCATGGTGATATTCATCCAGGTAACTTTCATTATGACGGCAAAGAGCTAACAATCTTTGATTTTGATGATGCAGCTTATAATTACTTTATACATGATTTGGCAATGGTTCTTTATTACTCTGTTCTTTTTACACCATGGACAGTGGAGGAGAAGACAGAATTTGCTCGTAAACAGTTGCAGGTGCTAAGAAAGGGTTATGAATATGAGCACAGACTGGCGGATAGTTGGTATGAATCGTTACCGTTATTTTTACGTCTACGTGATATTGGTTTATACGGTACGCTTCAAAAGAAGTTTAAAGGGAAAGATATGCCAGATCATTTTCGAGAATTAGCAGAACAACTCTATGAAAGAATTATAAAGAAGGAAGCAATTGTGAATATATAATACATCCAGATCGAGACAAAGTATACAAAATAAATGTATACTTTGTTTTTTTATACAAAAATATGTTTACTTTATTAAAATAATATTGTTATAGATTCGGTATACACTTATAATTTTATATATATTCTGAATATTCTTTATAAAGGAGGAGGGGGAAAGTTGGAAGCTATCGTAAGTTGGATAAATAATATTGTTTGGAGTCCCGCACTTGTCTATTTATGTTTAGGAGTAGGCTTATATTTTTCCATTCGAACGAGGTTTTTACAAGTAAGACATGTAGGAGAAATGGTGAAGCTTACATTTCAAGGGGAAAAGTCTGATGCGGGTGTTTCTTCATTCCAAGCGTTAGCACTTTCGTTATCAGGGCGCGTTGGAACGGGAAATATTGCCGGTGTTGCAACGGCTGTTGCCTTTGGTGGTCCAGGGGCTGTATTTTGGATGTGGGCGGTAGCCTTTTTAGGAGCTGGTTCTGCATATGTAGAATCGACGCTTGCACAAATATATAAGACGAAGCATCAAGGGCAATTCCGCGGTGGACCTGCTTATTACATTGAAAAAGGACTAGGTGTTAAATGGTACGCATTAGTGTTCGTTGCAGCAACAATTCTTGCGACGGGAATGCTGTTACCGGGTGTTCAGGCGAATAGTATTGCTGTAAGTTTGGAAACAGCTTTTGGCATTAATACTTCTGTATCGGGAGCGGTATTAGTAGCGGCATTAGCACTTATTATTTTTGGTGGAGTTAAGCGAATTGTTAACGTAGCGCAAGTTGTAGTACCGTTTATGGCGCTTGGCTATATTTTAGTAGCTTGTATAATTGTAGCTATGAATATTGAAAAATTACCAGACGCTTTCATGTTAATTTTAAAAAGTGCATTTGCATTAGAAGCGGCTTTTGGCGGGATTATCGGTTTAGCAATTTCTTGGGGTGTAAAACGTGGTATTTATTCAAACGAAGCAGGGCAAGGAACTGGGGCCCATGCAGCAGCAGCAGCTGAAGTATCGCATCCAGCTAAACAAGGATTAGTACAAGCATTTTCCGTTTACATTGATACATTATTTGTTTGTTCAGCAACAGCATTTATGATGATTATTACAGGCATGTATAACGTATTTGATGCAAGCGGAAAAAACTTTATCGTCAATAAATTAAATGGTGCACAGCCAGGTCCTGGTTATACACAGGCAGCAGTAGAATCTGTTTTCCCTGGATTTGGAAACGGTTTCGTGGCAATCTCTCTACTATTCTTCGCATTTACAACAATTATGGCTTATTACTACATTGCAGAAACGAATATAGCTTACTTAAATCGTGATAAAGACCGTCCTTGGATGTCTATCGTACTAAAGTTTGTATTCTTAGGAGTTGTATTCTACGGTTGTGTAAAAACAGCAGCAACAGCATGGGCTTTAGGAGATATTGGTGTAGGAATTATGGCATGGGTTAACATTATTGCGATTTTATTATTACAAAAACCGGCATTGATTGCATTAAAGGATTATGAAAAGCAGAAAAAAGAAGGAAAAGATCCAGTATTCGATCCGCAGAAATTAGGAATTAAAAATGCTGATTTCTGGGAGCATGAATACGGGAAAGACAAGAAAGAAGAAGTATCTTAAGAGAATAGAAATGAAAGAGCAAAGGGAAATCCCTTTGCTCTTTTTTATGGACAAAATGAAGCTGAAAGTTATTTTTTTGCCTATTTTTGAATATAAAAAGAATGTACATGCTTTGTTTAGGGGAAGGGGGGAGTATGTTGATAGAGTTTCGTAATGTAAATAAATATTATGGTAACTTCCAAGTTTTGAAAAATATTAATGTGCAAGTGAAAAAGGGTGAAGTGGTAGTAGTTGTCGGGCCTTCAGGATCAGGAAAAAGTACATTGCTTCGGTGTATAAATCAATTAGAGACAATTACAGACGGAGAATTAATTGTACAAAATACAGAGGTACACAATAAGAAAACGGATATGAATGAATTACGCCGAAATATTGGGATGGTCTTTCAACACTTTTATTTATACCCACATAAAACAGTGCTTCAAAATATTACATTAGCACCAATGAAAGTAAATAAAGTTTCGAAAGAGGAAGCTGAGAAAACAGCGATGTTTTATTTAGAAAAAGTAGGGATTCCTGAGAAAGCTGGAGTATATCCGCATCAATTATCCGGTGGACAACAGCAAAGGGTAGCGATTGCAAGAGGGCTTGCAATGCAGCCAAAAATTATGTTGTTTGATGAGCCAACGTCTGCCCTTGATCCAGAGATGATCGGAGAAGTGCTTGATGTTATGAAAGCGTTGGCTAAAGAAGGAATGACGATGGTTGTTGTCACACATGAGATGGGATTTGCACGTGAGGTAGCAGATAGGGTTTTATTTATGGATGACGGTCAAATTATCGAAGATACAACACCAGCACAATTTTTTGCAAATCCTGAACAAGAAAGAGCACGTCTATTTTTAAGCCGGGTATTAAATCATTAAAGGAGGAATTTCATGTTTAAGATGAAAAAGTTGTTTACCCTAATCGTATTCTCATGTTTATTCGTACTTATTGTTGCTGGATGCGGGGGTAAAAAAGAAGAGGCGAAAGAAACGAATACGAAGCAAGGCGGAGCTGTTGAGCAAATTAAGAAGCGCGGGAAATTAGTAGTTGGGGTGAAGAATGATACGAATTTATTTGGGCTAAAGAATCCTTCAACAGGACAGGTAGAAGGATTCGATGTTGATATTGCGAAGGCTCTTGCGAAAAAAATTCTTGGTGATGAAAAGAAAATGGAGCTGAAAGAAGTAACGTCTAAAACGCGTATTCCGATGCTGAAAAATGGTGATATTGATGCAATTATCGCGACAATGACAATTACGGAAGAGCGTAAAAAAGAAGTGGATTTTTCAGATGTATACTTTAAAGCGGGGCAATCGTTACTTGTGAAAAAAGGGAGCGATATTAAAAGTATTGATGATGTGAAAAAAGGTGTGAAAGTGTTAGCTGTAAAAGGTTCAACGTCTACAAATAATATACGTCAAAAATCACCAGAATCGACTGTATTAGAATTTGAAAATTACAGTGAGGCGTTTACAGCGTTAAAAGCAGGAAAAGGTGATGTTTTAACGACAGATAATGCAATTCTTTATGGAATGGCAAAACAAGATTCTAATTATGAAGTTGTAGGGAAAATTTTCACGGATGAACCGTACGGAATTGCCGTACAAAAAGGTGCAGAGGATTTAACAAAAGAGATTAATAGTTTATTAAAAGATATGAAAGCTAATGGAGAATACGATAAATTATATGAAAAATGGATCGGTCAAAAACAAGAAAAATAAAGTGACACTAATTGGAATAAATAATAAGAATGAGAGGATGAGGGATGCTCATCCTCTTCTTGTAAAGAAAGAGGGGAGAATATGTGCCTGATTTTTCTATATTAACGAATAACATTGATATGTATTTAGAAGGATTTAAATATACGGTGATGTCTAGTGTAGTTGCATTAATAGGAAGTTTTATTTTAGGAGTAATTTTGGCGGTAATGCGTATTGCACCTATTCGTATTTTAAATTGGATGGGATCTGTTTATGTAGAGTTTGTTCGAAATATTCCACTCGTATTAATTGCATTCATTTTTTATTTTGCGTTGCCGGTAATAGGAATTACTTTCAACGGTTTTGTAGCAGGGACAGTTGCGCTTACAGTTTATACAGCGGCTTTTATTGCGGAAGTAATTCGTGCTGGTATTTTATCAGTTGCGAAAGGTCAAATGGAAGCAGCACGTTCTTCAGGATTAACTTATACGCAAGCGATGTATTATATCGTCTTACCTCAAGCGATGAAAATCGTAATTCCTCCTCTAGGAAATCAATTTCTCAATTTAGTAAAAAACTCTTCAATACTCGGAATTATTGCTGGAACGGATTTAATGTATCAAGGAGATTTAATTTCAACGAAGACGTTTGTTACGTTTGATGTATATATATTTGTGGGGATGTTTTATTTAGTATTAACAATTCCGCTAAGTATGCTGGTGCGTTATTTGGAAAGACGCTTGGCAAAGGAGGGGGTGTAGATGGATTTTCAAGGTGCTATTATAGGAGATCATATACTCTTTTTATTAAAAGGGTTGCTTATCACGCTAGAAGTCGCTCTTGTAGCGATTGTACTTAGTTTTATTCTCGGTAGTGTAATAGGAACGTTGCGCTATGCAAAAATACCCGTCATCTCACAAATACTAGGCTTTATCGTTGAAGTTATTCGGAATTTACCACTTCTTTTAATTATATTTTTTACGTATTTTGCACTTCCAGAGGCAGGTTTGAAGTTAGAAATTATAACAGCCGCAATTGTTGCTTTAACGATATTTGAAGCAGCGATGATATCTGAAATTGTTAGAAGTGGCTTATTATCTATCGAAAGAGGACAAATTGAAGCGGCGCGCTCTTCAGGATTAACATATGTCCAGACGCTTTGGCACATTATTTTACCGCAAGCACTTAGAAGAATGGTTCCTCCGCTTGTTAGTCAATTTATTTCATTGTTAAAGGATACGTCATTAGCGGTTGTTATATCATTGCCAGAGCTTATGCATAATGCTCAAATTATTAGCGGACAGAACGTAAATTATATGATTCCAACATTTATACTAGCAGCTTGTATGTATTTCGTTGTAAATTACGGTTTATCAATTTTATCTAGAAGATTAGAAATACGTTAACTCTTACAATAAATGTAAGAGTTTTTCCTTATAAATCCTTTTTTACCTCAAATTAGCATCATGAACTCTTAATAATTGGATTTTTATATTATTTTATCAGAAAAGTTTTAATTTTATATAGAAATTGTAACCGCTTTCGTGTATATTTTTATTATCAGAAAATTTTAACAAGATATAGGGGTACTTGTAGGGGAGGATTAAGATGCAGCAAACAACGAATGAGAAATTACATCGTACGATGAAGAGTAGACATTTATTTATGATCGCACTAGGTGGGGTAATCGGAACTGGTTTTTTTCTAGGTTCAGGTTACACCATTAATCAGGCTGGACCAGGGGGAGCCATCCTTTCATATTTAGTGGGCGGATTTATTATGTATTTAACAATGCTTTGTCTTGGAGAGCTAACGGTAGCAATGCCAGTTTCAGGATCTTTCCAAAAGTATGCGACGAAGTTTATTGGACCAGGAACTGGGTTTATGATCGGCTGGCTATACTGGATTGGATGGGCAGTAACAGTAGGATTAGAATTAACATCGATCGGTTTAATGATGAAAAGATGGTTTCCGAATGTGGATGTTTGGGTATGGTGTCTCGTATTCGGGGTTATTTTATATGCTTCAAATGCAATATCAGCGAAGAGTTATGCTGAATTAGAGTTTTGGTTCTCTAGTATTAAAGTAGTTACAATTATTGCATTCATTCTACTTGGTGGTAGCGCATTACTAGGATTTTTACCATACGATGGAAAAGAAGCAGCGCCTCTTTTCTCTAACTTTGTAAGTGATGGTGGGCTATTCCCAAATGGACTAGCTGCAGTGCTTCTTACGATGATTACAGTTAACTTTTCCTTCCAAGGAACAGAGTTAATCGGGATTGCAGCAGGAGAGAGTCAGAATCCTGAAAAAACAATTCCACGCGCGATTCGTAATACAGTATGGCGTATTATGATATTCTTCATCTTAACAATGACAATTTTAGTAGGATTAATTTCTTGGAAAGAAGCAGGAGTAATTGAAAGTCCATTCGTAGTTGTATTTGATAAAATCGGTATTCCATATGCAGCTGATATTATGAACTTCGTTATTATTACTGCTTTATTATCTGTAGCGAACTCAGGATTATATGCAGCAACGCGTATACTATGGTCACTTGCAAATGAAGGAATGGCACCAACTTCTTTCAAGAAGGTAAATAAACGTGGTATTCCAATTACAGCGCTAGTCGTAACGATTGCTGTTGCGGCGTTATCTTTATTAACAAGCTTCCTTGCAGAAGATACAGTATATATGTACTTATTATCTATAGCTGGTTTATCTGCTGTTTCAAGTTGGATCATTATTGCTTTATCGCAACTTCGCTTTAGAAGTCAGTATTTAAAAGGCGGAGGAAAATTAGAGGACTTAAAGTATAGAACACCACTATACCCGCTTGTTCCAATTTTAGCTTTAATTACAAATAGTATCGTTGTTATTAGTTTAGCGTTTATTCCAGAACAAAGAATGGCGTTATATTGTGGTATTCCATTTATCATTTTCTGCTACATATATTATTATATGAGTAAGAAACGGAAGAAACCGATGAAAGTGGAGATGGAAAAAACAAATGAAACTAACAATCAAACACGATGATATAGAAGCAGATTTATCGTATGGTCAATTAGTGATTGGAAAAGAAAATGGATATTCACCGTTACAATTACTAATCTCTTCTATCGCAGGATGTAGTGCAATTGTCTTTCGAACGATTTTAGAAAAGAAACGTATTACATACGATACGTTTACAATTGAAACTGAAATTGGTAGAAGTGAAGCTCTATCAAAACCGGTTGAAAGTGTTCATTTGCACTATAAAATTAAAGCACAAAACATTACAGAAGAGCAATTAGACAAGGCGCTGCAACTTGCGGTGAAAAATTGCACAATTGTTCAATCTGTAAAGGATAGTATAAAAGTTACAGAAACAATTGAATTAGTAAAGTGAAACTTTAATCAGTGGGGGTGTTTATCCCCACTGATTATTAGCCTTCACCAATCGGGCTTTTACGGGCAGTTGATCTCCTACCTAACTTCATTGCTTTATAGCAAAATTTTGAGGTAGGAGTTTTACTGCCCGTTAATGCGGGGTAAGGTGAAACAGAAAAACGTGAGAATAGGGCGCTCACGTTTTTTTGTTTTTGAAAGAGGAGGAACCATGATGGAATGTTTAGGGTGTAAACTAGCAAATGCAGAAGAAATTATATATAAAGTGTATGAAGATGATTATGTAACTTGTTTTTTAGATCATGCGCCTTTCTATACAGGGCATACTTTAATCGTGCCAAAGCAGCATGTTGTAGAAGTAGAGGAATTAGATGATTGTGTAGCAAAAGCGATTATGGATGCTTCTAAGCTTATTTCAAAGGCTATTAAATTACTGTATAAACCAGATGGAATTACAATTTGTCAAAATGGTGGAATTTTTAATGAGTTAACGCATTATCACATGCATGTTGTACCGAGATATAAAGAGCGCTCGTTTGCTGAATTTTATACCGTACAACCGGAAGAAAAGCAGAATCATGACTTTGAAGAAACAAAGACATTGTTAAAAGAAGTGATAGAGCAAATACTGCATACCGAAAAGGCGTAAGAAGAATTTTCTTACGCTTTTTAGTCTTCATACATATTTAAAATCTCTTTCGCGCGTATACGTAAACCATCTATTAATTCTTTCGGTTCTAAAACTTGTGCATCTTTTCCAAGCCGATAAAATAGAGGCGTAATAAAATTAATTTCGCCTTTATCAATTGTTAAGTTTATATATCCTGTCCCGTTTGCATTTATTACAACGAACTCCTCAAGGTAAGGAACGCTTTTACATTGGCGTAAGCCTTCTGTTGTCAGTAAAACATGTAACTGCGTAGGACTGTGTACTACGTTAGAGCTAGAGGTAAACCATTCTTCTAAATTCATGAACGTATCTTCATTTTCTTCTGTTGATAATATAGAAAGAATACGATCAACGCGATACAGTAATACTTTTTTTCTACTAAAGTCATAGGATGGCAAATACCATAAACCATCGTGAGCATATACACCGATAGGTTGAACGTGTTTTGTTTTTATCCCTGATTTAGATTCGTATTGAAAGTGTAAATTTTTATTTTCAATAGCCGCTGTTAACACTTCTTTTAAAAGTGGTGTATCAATTGTTCTCTTAGGATTCCAAAAGGCGATATAAGAGCGGATTTTATCAACTTTCGCTTTCGCATCGTTTTGGAGAGAGCTATACAGTTTATGAGTAACAGAATTGATTTCTGTATTAAAAGGCAAGTCTCGGTAGTAGCTTAAAGATTGAAAAGCAAAAAAGATGGATACGGCTTCTTCTTCGGTAAATAAAATAGGCGGAATGACTCTATTCGTTAATACTTTATATCCTCCGTTACGACCTTGTTCAGCATAAATAGGTAACCCCATATCACTTAAATCTAAAATGTATCTATGGACAGTACGAACGGAAATATTAAATTCATCAGCTATTTCTTGCGCTGTAAATGTTTTTTTCGCAGAAGCAAATATAAGAATATCTAATAAGCGTTTAGCTTTTGACAAATGTATCACCTTTTTTCTTTTTAACATGACATAAATTGTCATGTTTTATTGTTAGTATATTGTTTACATCATATGTTATCAAGATGAGATGCAAGGAGGAAAAGATATGTCACGTGAAATAGTTTTATTTATTGCAGCTAGTTTGGATGGATATATTGCGAAAGAAGATGATGATTTACAGTGGTTAATGGAAACCGAAGGAGAGGGAGATAACGGTTATACAGAAATGTATGAAACGATTGATACAATAATTATGGGAAAAAGAACGTACGATTATGTAGTAGAGCATACGGAAACATTCCCGTACTTAGATAAAAAATGCTATGTTTTTTCTCGTTCAGAAAAAGGTTCAAACGGAAACGTGGAGTTTGTAAATGAAGATATAGTGGAATTTACAAAAAGGTTAAAAGCACAAGAAGGATCTAAAATATGGATGGTCGGTGGAGGGAGTCTACTGAGAGAGTTCTTTAAGAATAATTTAATTGACGAATATGTTGTTACGATTACACCTCATATATTGGGTTCTGGTATTCCGTTATTTAAAGAAAAGAATCCAGAAATTCATTTAACTTTAACGGATACGAAACGTTTTGGCCAATTCGTAAATCTATATTATAAAGTAAAGTCCTAAAGGATAAGAAAACACGACTATTGATGTATAGTCGTGTTTTTATGTAGCTGGTAATGAAATCGTAAAGCAAGATCCATGACCAACTTCACTTGTTGCAGTAATATTTCCGCCGTGTAGTTCTACAATTTCCTTTACGATGGAGAGTCCTAAACCAGTTCCACCTGTAGCTCTGGAGCGCGCTTTATCAACGCGGTAAAAGCGGTCGAAAATGTGAGGAAGGTCTTCTGGGGGAATACCTTCTCCCTCATCCTCAATTTTGATGGAAATATGTTTATCTTCTTCTGTAACAGAAATATTGATATGAGAATGTTCTTTTGAATGCCTGTAAGCGTTATTTAAAATGTTCACTACAACTTGTTCGAATCGCTGTTCATCCAAGTTTACTAACAGTGAAGGAGGACAAGTGAAAGAAACTGTAATGTGTCTTTCCTTATACATCGCGTTTACTTTTTCGGTTATGCGAGTAAGGAAGGTGTGTAAATGCACTTCCTTTACTTGAATAAAAAAGTTATGTTTTTCCATTTGGGCGAGTGAAAATAAATCTTGAACTAAGTTTGTAATATAATCAGACTCGTCTTTTATAATGGATAAGTATCGTAAACGTTGCTCAGGAGGTGTACTTTCTTTTAATGCAATGTCAGCATAACCTCTTACGTACGTTAAAGGTGTTCTTAATTCGTGAGCAACACTCGCTAGAAATTCACTTCTTTCAGTTTTCATATAATGTAAATCATTTGCGAGAGTTTGGATGGATGCTGCTAGTTCACCAATTTCGTCATTTCGAGTAGTCGTTAATGAAACTGATAAATCGCCCTTACTCATTTTTTCAGTCGCTTGTTTCATGTGTAACAATGGCTTTGTTAATAAACGTGATAATAGAAAGATGGTGATAGCTGTTAATAGGAAAGTAATGACTCCGGCGATAATGAATTGTTTTGTTAGCCCGTTAACCATTTTTTCGATTGATTCCGTCCCGAGAAACATATATACATAGCCTTCCGTTTTTCCGGCCACTACAATTGGGCTAACTGTACATATATAATTAGATGTTTTCCAATGATTCTCTATAATTACTCCGTCATGATCTGTCCGTGTTTGCATCTTTTCAATATGCTTTTTTATAGTAGTATTTATTTCATTGGATTTAGCTAGTACTTCCTTATTTGCATTTGTAATAACAACAGTGGTTTCGGCTTCGGATTCCATTAGTGCAACATGGGAGATTGTTTGCTTATCAAAATACTTTTCAAGGACATCTCTGTGACTATTTCCGCGCTTTAATAAAGCTGTCATTTCGTCATTTACTCTATTGTTTACAAGGCTATAATAAAGCGAGACAAATAGAATACTTTCGATTAAAAGTGTAACAATTAGAAAATAAAATCCGAGTTGAAGAGAAATTCGCTTCATCATTTTGCTCCTTAGTTTTCAATATCAATCCATCGATATCCTACTCCGTAAACAGTTTTTAAATGGTGATCAATGGGGAAATTTACTTTTCGTAATTTATCACGTAAATTACGAATATGTGAATCGACTGTTCTATCTTCTGTATTTGTATTTAACCCCCAAATTCGTTCAATGAGCTGATCACGGCTTAATACGTAGTTCACATGACGTAAAAATAATCCGATTAAAGAGAATTCGATTGGAGTGAGAAGAAGTTCTTCATTATAGACAGAAACGAAATGCTTGGCCTCATCCCATAAAATGCCGTGATATTGGATTTGCGTACGTTGATTCGTTCGTCTTAAAACAGCTCCAATTCTTGCGAAAAGCTCCTCTTCATGGAAAGGTTTCGTCACGTAATCATCTGCCCCAAGTTTTAACCCTTGGATGACATCTACCGTTTGATCACGGGCAGTTATCATAATGATAGGAACGTTACTAAATGATCGAATTCTTTTGCACGTTTCCCATCCATCCATCTTTGGCATCATAATATCGAGTAAAACAAATTTGAAATTTCGATTTTCTATATGTGAAATAGCTTCTTCTCCGGACACTGCACATACGCAGTTATATCCGATTGGAGTAAGATAAAGTGTTAATAATTCAAGCATTCTCGGTTCATCGTCTACGAGTAGTATATCGATCATAGAGTACCTCCGCATTTGTAGTCATTATTTAAATTGTAAGTCAAAATCATGAAGAAATGGTGCAGATTATAATGCATCTGCATAATTTCTTCAGAATTGCTTGTTATTGTAAAGGTGAAATTCCATTTTAGGCAATAATATTGGCTCGAAAACGATTAATACGGAGGCGATATAGTGAAAAAGATGACCCGAATTCTTGGGATAACAATAATTGCGGCAGCTGGTCTTGCGGCGTGTGGACAAACGAACACAGATCATAAAAATCATGAATCTACAACAGAGAAGAAAGCAGAGCAAAAGGAAATGAAAATGAAAATGAATCAGGAGGTAACTGCGCCGAAAGAAATGAATGCTGGGGCATCGAATGATTTATTAACGACAAGTTTAAAAAATGTAACGAGATTAAATACAAATGATCCGCTGCAAATGGCAGTATTAACTTCGCAAACAATATGGCCAGCTACCCATAAGGAGAATCAGCCAGGCGCTGTTATTTTAGTACCAGTAAGCGAGTGGCAATTAGGTATTGCGAGTGCGGATCTTATTCATCATCCGAATAACGGGCCGATTTTATTTATAGAAAAAGAAGCGGTACCCGAAATGACATTAAAAGAAATAAAAAGATTAAATCCGCCCGGAACGAAAGATGGAACGCAAATTATGGTGATGGGGGATGTAGGTGCATCTATCCTTGAGCAATTAAAAGAATATAAAGTAAAGCAAATAAAAGAAACGGACCCAGCTAAATTTGCCAAAGATGTCGATAAAGAATATGCCACTATAGCGGGAGAGTATCCAAATAGCGTTATTATCGGTTCGTCTGAAGAAGAAGGACGTTTATATACAACACCAGCTGTAAATTGGATTTCTCATATGCCAGAACCACTTTTATATGTAGAAAAGGATAAGGTGCCAGAAGCGACGATAGAGGCATTAAAGATGAGAAAAGATAAAGCGAATATATATGTATTAGGACCAGAAAAAATTATTTCAAAAACGGTAGAAAAAGAGTTAAGTAAATACGGAAAAGTAACGCGTATTAGTGGTGAGACTCCAGTAGAAAATTCTATTGCATTTGCGAAATTTAAAGATGAAAAAACGAAATTTGGGTGGGGGTTCACAAAACCAGGTCACGGTTTGTCGTTTGTTTCGAGTAAAACACCAGACTTAGCAATTGCGGGAGCGCCGTTTTCACATATGGGTAAACACGCCCCTGTTGTTTTGCTTGAGGAAGGAAAAGCTTCACAACCAGTGTATGACTTCCTTGCTACTATTCAGCCGAAGTTTAAAGATGATCCAACACTTGGACCGTATAACCATGCTTTCCTATTAGGAAGTACTAGTGACATTTCATTTGAAACACAAGGTATATTGGATGAGAGGTTAGAGATTGTGCAAGAAAGTGGTCAAGGGCATGGTGGACATTAATAAAGTGAAACTTTAATCAGTGGGGGTTTTGTTCATCCCCCCACTGATTATCAGCCCTCACCAATCGGGCTTTTACGGGCAGTTGATCTCCACCTAACTTCTTTGCTTTCGCTGAATTTTGAGGTGGGGTCTTACTGCCCGGCAAATAGCGGGATGAAATGAGAAAAGACGCTACGAAGGTAGCGTCTTTTTTTAAGAAACTTTTACATAGCAAAAAATCCTCTACTCGTTATATAATAGCCTTCGTGCAGTCGGCCCTGATTTTCTTACGGAGAAAATCAAATGATAAAGGAGTAGAGGAGTGGTACTTTGTTTCAAACAATAAAAAATGACTGGTTCTCCAATGTGAAAGGGGACGTACTATCAGGAATTGTCGTTGCTTTAGCGTTAATTCCTGAAGCGATAGCTTTCTCTGTTATTGCAGGTGTAGATCCGACGGTTGGATTGTACGCGGCCTTTTGTATTGCGGTTACAATTTCGTTTGTTGGCGGAAGAACTGGGATGATTTCAGCTGCAACAGGTGCAATGGCATTATTAATGGTAACGCTCGTTAAGGATCATGGTTTGCAATACTTATTTGCCGCGACAATATTAACTGGTATTGTCCAAATTATTTTTGGCGTATTCAAATTGAGCTCATTTATGAAGTTTGTTCCGAAATCCGTTATGAGTGGTTTTTTAAATTCACTTGGAATTTTAGTTTTTACAGCGCAATTGCCACATTTTAAAAATGCAACTTGGCAAATGTATGCACTTGTCGCATTAGGTCTTGCAATTATATATGTATTTCCACGTATTACGACGGCTGTACCGTCTACACTTATTTCCATTATTATTGTGACAAGTATTGCACTTATGAGCGGATTACAGTTAAAAACAGTAGGGGATATGGGAAGCTTACCGAAAGAATTACCGTTCTTTAGTATTCCTGATGTACCGTTTACACTTGAGACATTACGTATTATTTTACCGTACTCAGTTATGCTTGCAATTATCGGTTTACTAGAGTCATTATTAACAGCTTCGGTTTTAGACGATATGACACATACGGAAAGTAATAAACATAAGGAAGCACGTGGCCAAGGTATTGCAAACATTGTCGCTGGTTTCTTCGGAGGAATGGCAGGATGTGCAATGATTGGACAATCTGTTATTAACATTAAATCAGGCGGTCGCGGGAGATTATCGACGTTTGTAGCCGGTGGTTTTTTAATCGTATTACTATTTGTTTTAGGTGATTACGTCGTTCATATTCCGATGGCTGCTTTAGTTGCTGTGATGATTATGGTTTCGATTGGGACGTTTGATTGGAACTCTGTAGCAACGATTCATAAAGTACCAAAAGGAAACGCATTTGTTATGATCGCAACAGTTGTGGTTGTCCTAATCACACATAATTTAGCATTAGGTGTAATTATCGGAACAGTAATTAGTGCGGTTTTATTTGCATTCAATATGGCAAAGATTCACGTGAAACATTCGTATATTGAAAATAAGAAAATATACGAAATTCAAGGCCAGCTATTCTTCGCATCTACGGCAGAGTTTATAAATGCTTTTGCATATAATGAAGATGCGAAAGAAATTGAGCTGAACTTTACTCACGCACACGTATGGGATGATTCAGCAGTAGCAGCAATTGATAAAGTTATAATGAAGTATGAACAAAATGATGTGAATGTAAGTATAACGGGATTAAATGAACGAAGCTCGAAGATTGTTTCAAATTTAGCTACTTATAATAAGAGAATTGCTAGTTAGAAGCCTCCTTTTTAGGGGGCTTTATTATATAATACGAGTAGGATAACGAAAAGGGGATTCAGCATATGTACAAACAAATTTTATTAGCATGTGACGGTTCTGAACATGCACTTCGAGCAGCTGAGCATGCAACATATATTGCGAAATTTAACGAAGAAACACATGTTGAAGTTGTGTACGTAGTAGATAATAGAACGGCAAAATCAGATATTGTACAAGGACAAACGGATTTAGAAACAATATCAGCTAGTCGAAAAGATAAATTAAAAGAGATTGAAGGTTTATTAAAGAAAGAGAACATTTCTTATACAATTACGATATTACATGGCGATCCAGGAGATACGATTGTTCAATATGTCAATACAGGAGATATAGATCTCGTTATAGCTGGAAGTAGAGGATTAAATACATTGCAAGAGATGGTGCTTGGTAGTGTCAGTCATAAAATAGCAAAACGAGTGAAATGTCCGGTGATGATTATCAAATAAATTGAGTGAGATATTTTGTAGTGTAAGCAAGACCTTGATATAATTCGAGGTCTTTTTTGACGTATAAAAGGGGGGAGTGTGGACATAATAGATACATAAGTTTTAGAAAATATTAACTTACAAATTTGTAAGTTTGTTGTCAGAAAAATCGATGTTATGAAATTTTCCCCATTGGTAAAATAAGAGTATCAAAGGGGAAATAGGGAGGATGAAAAAGATGAAAGCATTTCAAAATTTATCATATAGCCAAGGTGTCGGTCTTATTTGTTTAGGGGGATTTGCTGGATCTGTTACATTAGCTGTTGTAATAAAGATGGTTCATCAAATCTTTTAATGCTAGAGTAGGGAAGGAATTGGTTGTTATTAATAGCAAGAAAAGGGTTATAAATAAAAAATAGCTCCTGGCATGTATCTCAGCGCCAGGAGCTATTTTATTATTTCTCTGTTTCTGCTTTATCGCTTGTTACACTAACTTTAGCCCATTTATATTGATCTTCCGGTGTATATTTATAATCTTTTACGCGATTATTTACACCTTTTAGGTCAAATTTATAATGAAGTGGAATTAATGGTACTTCATCATGAATTAATTTTTGCCATTTATCGTAGACATCTTTACGGTACTTTTCATCAGCAGCTTCTGGAGAAATACCTTGTTTTAATAATTCTGTGTTTTTGTCAGTAGCCCAACGTGGGTAATTGAACGCTGCATCTTTAGCCCAAATACCAGAAGGATCTGGGTCAGATCCAGTTCCCCAAGCTGCCGCGAAAAGATCAACTTTTGGATCATCTTTTTTAATCATATCGTAGAATGAGTTAAATTCATGTAAGCGACCATCAAGAAGCTCTACTTTTAGGCCGATGTCTTTCCAAGATTGAATAAAGAATTTTGCAAGTGGTTCACTTACATCGCTACCACTCATTGATAAGAAATTAGCTTTAAATTCTTTACCATTCGGATCTTCACGGAATCCATCTCCGTTCGTATCTTTATAGCCAGCTTCATCTAATAATTTTTTAGCTTTCTCTACATCTTTATCATAGGCACCAGCTTTATTGTTATGATATTTTGGTAGAGATGGTGGGATTGGTGAGTTAGCCGGATAACGTAGGCCATGATATAATTTTTCACCAATTTCTTTTCGATCGATAGCATACGCCATTGCTTGACGTACACGAACATCTTTAAATTTCTCCTTATCCATTACTACTTCTTCTTTTTCTTTATCCATATGGCCTAATTTAAAACCGATATAGCTATAGTATAAATCAGTTTTACCGACTAATTGTGCATTTTTTAATTGACTTACATTTGGATATTGATCTGCACTTACTTCAGCAATGTCAATATCACCATTTTTTAAGGACGCGTTAACAACGGAAGGGTTAACAACTTTTAAAACCATACTTTTCAGTTTTGGTTTTCCACCATAATAATCATCAAAACGTTCAAATTCAACGGCTTCACCTGGCGTAATTTTCTTCACTTTAAAAGGTCCGAAACCAATTGGATTTTTACGGATTTTATCAGATTCTGCTAATTTATCGATTGGTACATCTCCTAAGTATTTCTTATGAAGAGGGTATGTCCAAAGCCCAGTTTTCACTGAAGGGTTCGGTGTTTTAAACGTAATCGAAATTGTTTTTTGATCCGTTACCTTTATACCTGAAATTTTTTCGGCTTTTCCATTATGGTAATCTTCCATACCTTCAATCATTTGCATTTGAGTGTCATAGCGAGAACCGGCATATTGTTTGCTACCAATCACTAGATAAGAGTATTCTAAATCCTCAGCAGTAACAGGGTTTCCATCATGCCATTTTACATTATCTTTGATTTTTAGTGTAATTGTCTTTTTATCTTCAGAAATTTTATATGTAGCAGCGCCATCATTCGTGTATTCCCAGTTTTCGTCATTTGATAATAAAGATTCATCGAAAATTGTAATGACTTGGTTATCAGGATCCCCTTCATATACAGCGAAATTTAAAAGTCCTTCAAATGGTGTGTTAGAAACAAGACCATATGTTAATGAACCATCTTTAATTTCCTTTTTATCATTTTTAACAGATGCACTAAATTTATTTGTATCTACTTTTTTTGTGCTGCTCGTTTTTTCACTACCACCACTGCCCCCACATGCTGAAAGTAGTAATGTTGAAACCGCAAGTGTACTTAATACTTTGAAAAACTTTGGCTTATTTGTCATTTCTTCCACCCCTTATCCTTTTCTTTGTCTTGCGTCGGCCGAACGACGTAGCGCTTGACCAATAAAATTTATACACAGCATCAATGCTAAAATCATGATTGATGCAGGTAACCAAATCCACCATTTCTCTTGTAATACATCTGGATTTCTAGCATAACTAACAAGTGTACCAAGGCTTGGTGTACTTTCTGGTAGACCAAATCCTAAGAAAGTTAGACCAGATTCAATACCGATGTTTCCAGCAAGATTTAATGTAACGCTAACAATGATAATTGAACTTAAGTTAGGTAGTACTTGGAAAAGAATGATTTTCCAGTTTGGTGTTCCTAAAGTTTTAGATGCAGAGACATAATCGAGTTCTTTTTCAGTTAATACTTTTGAGCGAATTAATCTTGCCTTTCCTGTCCATAAGAACACGCTCATAATTAAAATGAAAGTGAAGATATTGAATGTAGGAACAAGTGTAATAAATACAATTACAAGCATTAAGAATGGTAAAACCATAACAAAGTCGATAATGCGCATAATGATATTATCAATTGCTCCTCCAAAATAACCGGCAATTAATCCAATTGAAAGGCCAATTAAACAAGAAAGAATAGTAATTGCTAATCCAATTGTAAATGAGTTACGCGTACCAATAATAAGTTGACCGAAAATATCGCGTCCTCCGTAATCTGTTCCTAACCAATGTTCAGCAGAGGGAGGAGCATAAATAGCGAATAAATCAACTCGTACAATATCTTCTTGTTTCATAATAAAAGATGTTACGTAGACTGCTAGTAATAAGATTGCTAGGAAAACAAGTGAAAACATTGCCAATTTATCTTTACGAAGTTCTCGCCACATAATAGAGAAACCAGAAGGGCTTTTTTCGTAATGAATAACTTCAGTTTGTTTTTCAGGGTTTGCTAACATAACGTCATCTCCTTTCTTTAATCAATACGAATACGTGGATCGACGATGCTTAGAATAATATCTGAAAGGAGAGTTCCAAGTAACGTTGCAAATCCAGTAAACATAACGAGTGTAGTTATTACACTAAAATCACGTTGAGAGATAGATTGTATAAATAGTTGTCCAATTCCTGGATAGCTAAAAATACTTTCTAAAAAGATGGCACCGCCAACTAATCCTGTAATTTCATAGCCTAAGAAGGCTGCAATTGGTAAGAATGAATTTCGTAAAATATGTCTAGAATAGATTTTTGATTCTGGAACACCTTTTGCTCTTACTGTACGCACAAAATCTTTATGTTTCGTATCAATAATTTCGCTTCGTAAATATTGAACAGTACCAACTGTTGCAATTAATGCCCCGGATAAAGCTGGTAGTAGCATGTGATTCAATTTGCTTAAATAGTAAGCAAATGTACCTGTTGCAACTTGAGGGTCTACGCTACCGCCGGTTGGGAATATTGCAAACTTAAATCCGAATAGGAAGAGCATAACTAGTGCAAATATAAATAGTGGTGTAGCGAAACCTAGATAGTTGTAAATGGTAATGAGTCGATCAGCCCATGTATCATTCCAACGCCCACTTATAACTCCTAGTGGTATGGCAATTAAATAAGTAAGAATAAGAATGACAAGTGCTAAAGATACTGTATTTCCAAGTCGTTCTCCAATTAAATCGGTTACTTTCATTTTATGTGCATAGGAAATACCAAAGTCACCTTGGACTGCATTTTTAATCCAGCGAACATATTGTGTTGTAACTGGGTCATTTAATCCAAGCTTTTCACGTTGTTCTTCAATCACTTTTGGATCCGCTTTTGGATTCATTGCTTTGCCAGTTAAGGCATCGCCTGGCATTGCTTTAGCTAGTAGAAAGACAAGTACACTTAACACGAATAATTGCGGGATCATTACTAAAAATCTCCGTAATATAAACTTCCACATGTTTTATCACTCCCTTAAGGTAATGCCACCCGGTGTGTTGGCGAGATTGGTTTTAAATCGTAAGCACGACCGTTTTCATTGAAATAATTTTCGTATGATTTCTCGTACTCAGAACTTACTTGCTGACGTAATTTACGTTGCTGTTCTCGGTTTTCAGGACGAATATCAGGAATTGCTGATATTAATCGCTTCGTATAAATATGTTGTGGATTATTATAAATCTCTGCACTAGTTGCTTCTTCCACAATGCGCCCGCGGTACATAACACCGATACGGTCGCACATATGACGAATTACGCCCAAATCATGGCTAATAAATAAATATGTTAATCCTAGTTCAGCTTGTAAATCTTGCAAGAAGTTTAAAACCTGCGCTTGTACAGAAACGTCAAGTGCAGATACTGGCTCATCGGCGATAATAAGCTTTGGTTTTAATGTAAGAGCGCGTGCAATACCAATTCGCTGTCTTTGTCCACCGGAAAACTCATGTGGATATTTATAAATAGACTCTGGGTTTAATCCAACTATACTTAGATACTCTTGAACGATTCTACGTTCTTCATCAGGTGAGAGCTTCTCGAAATTCCGAAGTGGCTCGGCAATAATATCGAGAACACGTTTCTTCGGATTTAGCGATGAATATGGATCTTGGAAAATCATTTGAATATCTTTTCGTTGTTCACGTAGCTCAGAGCGACTTAATTTTGTTAAATCTTTATTATTAAAATGAATGCTACCGTCCGTCGCTTTTGTTAAATGAATAATTGCTTTACCGGTTGTTGATTTACCACTACCTGATTCACCAACGATTCCGTACGTTTCACCAGGTTGTAATTCAAAACTTACACCATCGACAGCACGCACGTAATCTAATGTGCGCCCGAAGAAACCACCTTTAATTGGAAAGTGTACTTTTAAATCTTCTACTTTAAGCAGTGCCATGAGTTACGTCATCTCCTTTCTTATGTTGGAAGTTGAAATGTTTATAACAAGTACAACGTACCCAATGGTCTGGTTTTACTTCATGTAAAACTGGGTTTTCTTCATGCTGGTCTGGTCTAACCCATGGAATTCGAGCTTGGAAGCGGCAACCTGTGCGAGGTAGCTTTGCTAACGAAGGAACCACCCCTTGAATTACATGCAATTTTTCTTTTTCAGCATACGCAGATGGAATTGAGTTTAATAGAGAACGAGTATATGGGTGAAGAGGGGTATTAAAAATCTCTTCTACTGTTCCTGTTTCTACAACTTGTCCTGCATACATAACGACAATACGATCAGCCGTTTCGGCAACAACACTTAAATCATGTGTAATTAAAATGATACCCATCTTTGTTTGTTCTTGAATGGATTTTAGTAGGTCTAGTATTTGAGCTTGAATTGTTACATCTAGAGCGGTTGTCGGTTCATCAGCAATAATGAGTCCTGGTTTACAAGCAATTGCGATTGCGATAACAATTCTTTGTCTCATTCCGCCAGATAATTCGTGAGGGTATTGTTTATATGTAAGTTCTGGTTTTGGAATACCGACTTGATGGAGTAGTTCTAAGGTGCGTTCTTTCTTTTCTGCTTTTGAAAGGTTTGTGTGGTAGTCTAAGTTTTCTTCGATTTGTTTTCCAACTGTCATAAGAGGATCGAGTGCTGTAAGAGGTTCCTGGAAAATCATACCGATGTTTGATCCGCGTACTTTATTCATCTCTGCGGTCGACATAGTAAGTAAATCCTTATCCCTATAGTAAAGTTGCCCTTGTAATTTTGTATTTGCTTCATTATGCAGTCGCATAATGGAAAGGGCAAGTGCACTTTTTCCGCAACCTGATTCACCAACTATCGCGACAATTTCATTTTCATGGACAGTTAACGAAACGTTATCAACTGCTGCATGATATTGATCTTGTATACGAAAGGAAGTCTGTAAGTTTTCAATGCGAAGAAGTGGATTCTTCATGGCTATCCCTCCATCTTTTCTGAAAAGACTAAATATTTAGTATGTTGTTACTATTTTAATATAAATTGACATTGTTTGACAAGAGTAAGATGAAAAAATATTCAAAAATCTTTCTATGCAAAGATTGAATGCTGTTATATAAGGGATTGAAGTGTATTGGAAACGCTAAAATATAAAAAGAGAAGAATAAATCTTTTGTAAGAAAAAAGTACTATATGTAGAAAAAAGAGAGGCGTTCTGGAAAGAACTGTCTCTCTTTTTTTTGTAAGTATAATATTAGTGTTTAAGCTTGTTTTGGTTTTACAGATCCTGTATTTAAAGTAAGAGCAAGGAAGAACATTGCAAGCACACAAGAAGCAAGTAGCAAAATGAATCCGCCGTCCCATCCGAATCCGTCTACAATAAAGCCCATAGCTGCGCTAGCAAAAGTAGCTCCGCCTAGGTAACCGAAGAACCCAGTTAACCCAGCGGCAGTTCCAGCAGCTTTCTTTGGTGCTAAGTCAAGAGCGTGTAGGCCAATTAACATAACAGGTCCGTAAATTAAAAATCCAATGGAAACAAGTGCGATACTATCAATGATTGGGTGGCCAGCAGGATTTAGCCAGTAAACAAGAACGGCAATGAATACACCGACCATAAATAAAATACCAGCAGGTGCGCGGCGCCCTTTAAACAGTTTATCACTCATCCATCCGCAAAGAAGTGTACCTGGAATACCAGCCCATTCATATAGAGCATAAGCTGTACGTGAGCTACTATGAGTAAAGCTTTTTTCCTCTACTAAATAAGTAGGAGCCCAGTCTACAACACCGTAGCGAACGAAATAAACGAATACGTTCGCGATAGCGATATACCATAAAAATTTATTGTTTAATATGTATGTAAATAAAATTTCCTTTACCGAAAGTTCGCGTTCACGGTCCGCTACTTTTTCATCTGATGGATATTCACCAGTATGTTCTTCGATAGATGGTAATCCACAAGATTGAGGCGTATCACGCATCGTAATTAATACATAAATCCCAACTAAAATTGAAAGAATACCTGGGAAGTAAAATATACTTTTCCAGTCATTTGCAAAGAAATATAAGCCTAATGTAACGAGAGAAGGCATAAGTGCGCCACCGACATTATGAGCGACGTTCCAAATAGACATTTTTGTACCACGTTCACTAATCGAGAACCAGTGAACCATCGTACGGCCACAAGGAGGCCATCCCATACCTTGTACCCATCCATTTAAAAACTGAAGTACAAACATAAGTATAATGCTCGTTGTAATGAAAGAAAATGAGCCGAAAATAATATTAATGATACCTGATAAAAATAGCCCAGCTGCTAAAAAGTAGCGAGGATTACAACGATCGGATACGATACCCATAAGAAATTTACTTAATCCGTAAGCGATAGATACTGCTGAAAGGATAACCCCAAGTTCCGCTTTACTAAAGCCTTGTTCGATTAAGTATGGCATTGCGAGTGAAAAGTTTTTTCGAACAAAGTAGTAACCCGCATAACCGATGAAGATACCTAAAAATACTTGTAAACGTAATTTACGGTATTCGCTATCAGTGCGATCAGTAGGTAAGCGTTCTGCGTGGGGCGCAGGTTTAAATAATTGTGTGAAAAACATAAAATGGAAATCCTCCCCTAATTAATTGGAAGCGTTTTAAGACAGAGAGAATACAAAAAGGCCATGAAATATAAAAAAGTTCCCCTTTTTTATGATTCATAGCCGTATACTCCGATTCTCCGTGACTGTCAATATTAACTTCGACGAAAATTATACAACTTTGTGACAAAAATGTAAACGTTTTTATAAAAAAAGTTGTTGACGTAATTTGTTTGTGGGATTAATATTTAAATACGTTAAATATTTTATTGTTTAAATAAGAGGTGGATAACATGCCAAATGATATGACTCATATTGATAAGATTCAAGCTCTTACATTCGCTATAGGAAAGAAAATGCAAACAGAGCTACTAGAACAAATGCAAGCATCAGGACTTACACCACCGCAGTTTTATATTTTAAAGATTTTAGATCATTACGGAGCTTCAAGAGCGACACAATTAGCGGAGAAAATGTACGTGAAACCGAGCGCGATTACAGTAATGATTGATCGTTTAATTGATCATGGGTTAGTAGAGCGCTATCACGACGATAATGATCGCCGCGTTGTTATCATTGAGCTAACGAAAAAGGGGAAAACTACAGTAGAAGAAGCGATGGCGGCTCGTAATGAGCATATTGCAAAATACTTCTCACACTTAGAATTACAAGAGAGGGAAGATTTGTTACGCCTCTTTGAAAAGCTAGAAACAATTATTTGCGGGACACAAGAGAAAAAAGAGAAAAACTAAGAGGAATTGAGGAGATTACATGGAGCAACAAGAAAATCAGAATAGAAAGTTGTTGTTAATCGGTTTAGTAATCGCAATGCTATTTGCTGCATTGGACGGAACAATCGTGGGTACAGCAATGCCGCGTATCGTCGGTGAACTTGGCGGATTAAGCTTAATGACATGGTTAACAACTGCTTACATGTTAACATCAACGACAGTCGTACCAATTGCAGGTAAATTAGCGGATTTACTTGGGCGTCGTAATGTATATATAACAGGATTAGTTATTTTTATGATTGGTTCAGCGTTATGTGGTATGGCAAATGGTATGACAGAATTAATTATTTTCCGTGGTATTCAAGGTCTTGGTGGCGGTATTATGATGCCAATGGCTATGATTATTATCGGAGATATGTTCACAGGAAAAGAACGTGCGAAATGGCAAGGTATTTTTGGAGCTCTATACGGTCTTGCTTCTGTAATTGGGCCACAAGTTGGTGGGTGGATTGTAGATGCAGTGAACTGGAGATGGGTATTCTACATTAACTTACCAGTTGGTATTTTAGCGACGATCTTTATTGCAATGGGATTAAAATCGCATAAACAAACAGGTCCAATTAAAATTGACATCGCTGGAATCTTTACGATGATTCTCGGTGTTGTAAGTTTATTACTTGCGTTAACGTTTGGTGGGAAAGATTACGCATGGGATTCTTGGCAAATTATCGGGTTATTCGCATTAGCTTTAATTGGTATCGTTAGCTTTATTATTGTTGAAACGAAAGCTGAAGAACCAATTTTACCAATGCATTTCTTTAAAAATCGCACCTTTACAATACTGAATGCGATTGGATTCTTTATGAGTATCGGAATGTTTGGAGCTATTATGTTCGTACCGTTCTTTATGCAAGGAATTGTAGGAGTAAGTGCTGCTGAATCAGGAACGATCATGACACCAATGATGATTACAATGATTGTTATGAGTATTATCGGCGGTCAACTTGTATTAAAAGTCGGTGTGAAACCACAAATTATCACAGGTATGCTTGTTATGGCTGGTGGATTCTGGTTATTAACAACGATGGATATGCACACAACTAAGCTTACCGCTACTTTTTATATGATGATCATCGGTTTAGGAATGGGTCTTGTTATGCCGACACTAACACTGGCATTACAAGAAAGTTTCCCGAAAAAAGATCTTGGTGTAGTAACATCATCAAGTCAGTTCTTCCGTCAAATCGGTGGAACATTCGGTATTACAATTTTAGGATCAATTATGAATAACACTTCAGGTACAACATTAACAAATAAATTAATACCTGTATTAGATACGTTCCCGAAAGAAGCGGGACAAATGGTAACTAAATTGAAAGATATGATTCATACAGACCCACAAGGTTTATATTCGATGCTCTTTAATCCAGAAGCATTAAAGCAAATGCCGGAAGCATTCTCTAATAGCATCGTACCAATTTTGAAAAGTTCTTTAATAGACTCACTTCATACTGTATTCTTAACAGGATTAGTATTTATCGTAGTAGGTGCTATCTTTACGATTTTCTTACAGAAAATTAAATTGTCTGATCGTAAAAAGGGTGCTGAAGAGCCTGCTGTAGAAGAGAAAGAACAAACTGTATCATACTCATAAAGAAAAAGCATCGCCTTATGGCGGTGCTTTTTTGAGTATAACCTTAAAAGCTTTTTAATGAGAAATGATTGACGTATTTTTAGAAATACGTTATATTATTTTATGTAAACGGTTACATGAAATGGAGAGAAAAGAGAATGAGTACGATTAAAGACGTTGCAAAATTAGCGGGAGTATCTGTTGCGACCGTTTCCAGAGTGTTAAATAAAAATGGATATGTTCATGAAGATACGTTAAAAAAGGTAGAGCGTGCAATTGAAATGTTAGATTATAAGCCGAGTACAGTAGCGCGTTCACTGTATAATAAAAAATCTCGTTTAATTGGCTTAGTTGTTCCAAATATCGTGAATCCATTCTTTCCAGAAGTTGCACGTGCCGTAGAAGATGTAGCACATAAGCAAGGTTACACAGTTGTCCTTTGTAACTCTGATGAAAGTTTAGAAAAAGAGAAACAATACATTGATGTACTTAGACAAAATAATGTGGATGGGTTTATTGTGGCAACGAATCCACAAAATAGTGTTAATTACATGAATTTGTCTATTCCAGTTGTTGCAATTGACCGTATGTTTAATGAGCGCATTCCTACTGTATATGCAGATAACTATGCAGGGAGTCAGGCGGCGACAAAGTTATTAATAGACAAAGGATGTAAACATATTGCACATATTCGCGGACCTCGTGATGTGAGTACAGCAAATGAACGTTTTGAAGGTTTTGTAGACGTTATTACGCAAAATAATCTTTCTTATATGATTGCAGAGAGTACATTCGATCCAGCTAATAGTGAACGGGTAGCGGTGGAATTATTAGAAGAATATCCACATATTGACGGAATTGTTGCTGGAAATGATTTAATTGCAATTGGTATTGTAAAGGCTGCACTTCAAAAGGGAATTTCTATTCCAAACGATTTACAAATTATTGGATTTGATGGGATTTCTTTAACTGAAATGATGTATCCATCTATTACAACTGTTGCACAGCCAATTTATGAAATGGGGAAAATTGCAACAGAATTGTTGTTAGAGCAGATGGAAGGAAATGCATTAGAAGAGAAACATTATCGTTTACCGATTGAAATTATAGAAAGAAATACAACGAAGTAAGGAGATGAGACAGATGCCAAATATTGCAGTAGTAGGTAGTATTTCAATGGACTTAGTGGCTGTTTCAAAAAAGCGGCCGAAAGCAGGCGAAACAGTAATCGGGGAAGCATTTCATACGATTCCAGGAGGGAAAGGGGCCAATCAAGCAGTTGCAGCAGCTAGATTAGGGGCAAATGTAGCAATGGTTGGTGCAGTAGGAAGTGATGATTACGGAACAGTAGTTAGAAGAAATTTAGAGAATGAACGCGTTTTTATCGACTATGTGGTACCGGTTACAGATAGAACGACAGGAATCGCTCATATCGTTTTAGCAGAAGAGGATAACAGTATTGTTGTCGTACAAGGAGCAAATGCTCTTGTAAACGAGTCGATTGTAGATCGTTCAAAAGACCTTCTTGTAAAAGCAGATATGGTTGTTCTTCAACTAGAGATTCCGCTTGAAACAGTAAAATACGTTCTGGCTATTTGTGAGGAACATAAAATTCCAGTTATGTTGAATCCGGCTCCAGCACAAATCTTATCAGAAGATATTTTAGAAAAAGCGACTTATATTACGCCGAATGAGCATGAGTGCCGCATTGTATTAGATGATTTCACATCACCAATTGAAGATTTACTGGCTAAATATCCAAACAAACTACTGATGACAGAAGGTTCTAATGGTGTTCGTTTCCATAACGGAACGGAAGTTGTTCAAGTTCCAAGTATTGCCGTAGATGTAGTAGATACGACTGGAGCTGGTGATACATTTAACGGCGCGCTAGCAGTTGCACTTTCTGAAGGAGAACCACTTCAAAAAGCTATTCGTTTTGCGAACATTGCTGGTGGTCTTTCTGTAACGAAACTTGGTGCACAAGGCGGTATGCCAACGAGAGATAGAGTACGAGAAGTACAGGTGATTATTGGATGAAAAAACACGGTGTATTAAACAGTGAGATTGCGGCAGTTCTTGCTTCACTTGGGCATACAGATACAATTGTAATTGCTGATTGCGGGTTACCTATTCCTGATGGAGTAAAACGAATTGATTTAGCAGTTGAAATTGGAAAGCCTAGCTTCTTAGACGTATTACAAGTAGTTGCTGATGATATGGCAATTGAAAAAGTGACGTTAGCAGAAGAAGTCATTATGAATAATGAAGTGGTAAACAAAGAAGTTGAGATGCGTCTAATAGAGCCAGCATTTGAATATGTGTCTCATAAGGAATTTAAAGAGCATACAAAGAGAGCGAAGGCGATTATTCGTACAGGAGAAGCAACGCCTTATGCGAATGTTATTTTACATGCAGGAGTGATTTTTTAATAAAGGGATGTGATGAGAATGCATATTGAAATGAAAAATATTTCAAAAGCGTTCAGTGGTAATCCTGTTTTAAAAAACGCGCAGTTTACGATTGAAACAGGAGAAGTCCATGCATTGATGGGGGAAAATGGAGCGGGGAAATCGACGCTCATGAAGATTTTAACAGGTGTATATAAAAAAGACAGTGGAACAGTTACGATTGATGGGCAAGAACGAACTTTTAAAAATGCGAAAGAAGCAGAAGAGTATGGTATTGCATTTATCCATCAAGAGTTGAACATATTACCAAATTTAACGGTAGCTGAAAATATGTTTCTCGGTAAAGAGTTAATGTATGGGAAAACAGGTATTTTACGTTCGCGTCAAATGAATGCGATTGCCCAGCAGCAATTAGCAGATCTTGGTCTACATGTGAGAGGCGCTATGCTAGCAGGTGAATTATCAGTTGGACAACAGCAAATTATTGAAATTGCTAAAGCATTAATGACAAATGCGAGCGTTATTATTATGGATGAACCTACAGCAGCATTAGCGGATCGCGAGATTGAAACGCTGTTTACCGTTATTAATAAATTACGTAAAGAGGGCGTTTCATTCGTTTATATTTCACACCGGATGGAAGAAATTTTTTCAATATGTGATGCCATTACGATTTTGCGTGATGGAGAATATGTAGGGAAAAGACTAATTCCTGAAACGTCATTTGATGAAGTAGTTAGTATGATGGTGGGCCGCAGTATTGGTGAACGTTATCCAGAGCGCAATAGTCAAATTGGTGAAGTGATTTTTGAAATGCGTAACGGAACGAAAAAAGGAAAATTTGAAAATGTTTCGTTTCAAGTTAGAAAAGGTGAAATCCTTGGTGTTGCTGGTTTGATGGGAGCTGGTCGCACGGATATTATGAAAGCGATATTTGGATATGAACCTTTAGACTCTGGACAAATTTTTATAAATGGGCAAGAAGTAAAGATTGATAGTCCGATAGATGCGATTAGACAAAGAATTGCTTTCATTACAGAGGATAGAAAGTCTGAAGGATTAGTGTTAGATTTCTCAATTCGAGAAAATTTAGCATTACCGAATTTAGAAAGCCTTTCAAAGGGAAGTGTCCTTAGTAACGAACTAGAACAACAGTTTACAGAGGACATGATGAAACTTCTTAATGTGAAAGCATCTAGTGGAGAGCAAGCGGTGAAATCTCTTTCTGGTGGAAATCAGCAAAAGATTGTAATTGCAAAATGGTTAGGTATTCATCCGCAGTTACTCATTTTAGATGAACCAACGAGAGGTGTAGATGTTGGAGCTAAAAAAGAAATTTACTCTATTATGAATAAGCTTACCGAGCAAGGAGATGCCGTTATTATGGTATCGTCTGAGCTTCCAGAAGTTTTAGGAATGAGTGATCGTGTTCTCGTTATTCATGAAGGGAAAATCGGCGGTATTTTAGAGAAAGATGAGGCATCGCAAGAGTCTATTATGGCACTAGCTACAGGGGGAGAGTAAGGATGGCTAAGAAGGGGAATGTATTACAACAACTCGGTTCTTTAATCGGTTTAGTATTAATTATTGTCGTAATTACAGCTTTAAATCCAGCGTTTATTGAAATTCCAAATTTATTTAATATACTGCGTCAAGTATCGATTAATGCGCTTATTGCATTCGGAATGACCTTTGTAATTTTAACAGGGGGTATTGACTTATCGGTAGGTTCTATTTTAGCATTATCAAGTGCACTTGTTGCTGGAATGATGGCAAGTGGCATGGACCCGTTCCTTGCAATGGTAGTTGGATTATTAGCAGGTCTTGCAATGGGAATTATAAACGGTATCATTATTGCGAAGGGAAAAGTAGCTCCGTTTATTGCAACTTTAGCAACAATGACTATTTTTCGCGGGTTGACGCTTGTTTATATGGACGGACGTCCGATCACTGGTCTTGGTGATCATTTAATGTTCCAAATGTTTGGCCGTGGTTATTTCCTCGGTATTCCTGTGCCAGCCGTTACAATGATGATCGCTTTTGCAGTACTGTACTTTATTTTAAAGAAAACAACGTTTGGTCGCCGTACGTTTGCGATTGGTGGAAATGAAGAAGCGGCAGCTTTATCTGGTATTAATGTTACGAGAATTAAAGTAATGATTTACGGTCTTTCCGGAATTTTGGCAGCGCTTGCAGGTATTGTCTTAACATCAAGATTAGATTCTGCACAGCCGACTGCTGGTACTTCTTACGAATTAGATGCAATTGCTGCAGTTGTGTTAGGAGGAACGAGTCTTTCTGGCGGAAGAGGATGGATTGTTGGTACATTCATCGGTGTGCTTATTATTGGTGTACTAAATAACGGTTTAAATTTATTAGGTGTATCTTCTTTCTTCCAACAAGTTGTAAAAGGACTTGTAATCTTACTAGCTGTACTAATTGATCGTCGAAAAGAAGCGTAATGGAGGGGCAATTCATGAAAAAATGGTTACTGATACTCGTTGCATGCATCATGGTAGTTACTGCTGGTTGTTCAATGGAACCACCAGATTGGGCAAAGGATTCTGGCGATAAAGGTCGAAATAAAACTATTAAAGTTGGATTTTCTGTTTCAACTTTAAATAATCCATTTTTCGTCACGTTGAAAAAAGGTGCAGAAAAGAAAGCAAAAGATAGCGGCATTGAATTAATTGCTGTTGATGCACAAAATGATGCAGCGAAGCAAACAAACGATGTTGAAGATTTAATTCAAAAAGGTGTCGATGTAGTTGTTATTAATCCAACCGATTCAGATGCTGTTGCTTCAGCGGTAAGTGCAGCTAATGCAGCCAATGTTCCTGTTATTACAGTAGACCGAGTTGCGAATTCAGGTAAAGTTGTTTCTCATATTGCTTCCAACAATGTAGAAGGTGGTCAAATGGCTAGTGATTACATTCGGGAATTAGTTGGTGAAGGAACAAATGTTGCTGAGTTAGAAGGAATCCCTGGATCGTCTGCTGCTCGTGAGCGTGGGAAAGGATTCCATAACGTAGCTGATAAGTCTTTAAAAGTAGTAGCAAAACAAGCAGCTGATTTCGATCGTGCAAAAGGATTATCCGTTATGGAAAATATTTTGCAAGCAAATAGCGATATAAAAGCAGTGTTTGCTCATAACGATGAAATGGCATTAGGCGCACTTGAGGCATTGAAATCTGCTGGTAAAACAGATGTGGTTGTTGTTGGATTTGATGCAACAGACGATGCTGTAAAAGCGGTTAAAGATGGGCGCATGGCAGCAACAGTCGCTCAAAAACCGGAATTAATCGGAGAGAAGGCGATGGAAACAGCGAAAGAGATAACACAAGGTAAAAAGGTGGACAAATTTATTCCGATTGAATTAGAGCTTATTAAGAAAAAATAAATAAATATAAAATGAAAATTAGGAAGGAAGAATAACAAATGAAATTTTTTATTGATACAGCAAACATTAACGAAATTAAAGAGGCAAATGCATTAGGTGTAGTAGCTGGAGTAACGACAAATCCATCACTTGTAGCAAAAGAAGGCGTAGATTTCCATGAGCGTATTCGTGAAATTTGCAGCTTTATTGAAGGACCTGTAAGCGCAGAAGTAATTAGCTTAGAAGCTGATAAAATGATTGAAGAAGGAAAAGAATTAGCAAAAATCGCTCCAAATGTAGTCGTAAAAGTTCCAATGACAACAGAAGGCTTAAAAGCAGTAAAAGCATTCTCAGATTTAGGAATTCGTACAAACGTTACATTAGTATTCTCAGCAGTGCAAGCATTACTTGCAGCTCGCGCTGGTGCGACATACGTTTCACCGTTCTTAGGTCGCCTAGATGATATCGGTCATAACGGTATGGACTTAATTCGCCAAATCGCAGAAATCTTTGAAATTCACGGCATTGAAACAGAAATCATTGCAGCATCTGTACGTCACAGTGTTCACGTAACAGAAGCAGCATTAAACGGTTCACATATTGCAACAATCCCAGCAAACGTAATCGCTTCATTAGTGAAGCATCCATTAACAGATCAAGGAATTGAGAAATTCTTAGCTGATTGGGAAAAAACACAAGAGAAATAATAGAAAATCGAGAATCCTAGTTTAATTGACTAGGATTCTTTTTGTTTTAAAGAATTTTCATGCAATTTTGCATATTGTCTTTTAAATTTGTTATATAAGCTATTTAATATATATCAAATCACTTTTTATTTTTCATATTTCGACATAAAGTGAAACTTTAATCAGTGGAGGGTTTGTTCATCCCCCACTGATTATCAGCCCTCACCAATCGGGCTTTTACGGGCAGTTACCTCCCTCTTAACTTCCTTGCATTCGCTGAATTTTGAGATGGGAGTCTTACTGCCCAGCAAATAGAGGGATAAAAAAATAGAGGGTCTGACCAGAAAACTGGAGGGCATGATTCTATAACAGAAGGTTTATCGTTTATAGAATTATGTCTTTTTTATATAAGGGAGGATAGCGGTTAGTTTATGTTCAATTATCAGAATTTTAAGATTTGTAAAAGGAGAGAAATACAATGAGAAGAAAAACACCATTTAAAGTGTTGTCGTCATTAGCAATTGCGACAATCATCGGATGCACTGCTGTAATGAGTGCTCCGTTAGCATATGCAGAAACGCCAGCGGGAGCAAAAGAAAATATGTCTACAACTCCAATTGATCATAATTTAATTCAAGAGGATCGTTTAGCGGAAGCATTGAAAGAAAGAGGAACAATTAATCCAGCTTCGTCTAAAGAAGAGACGAAAAAAGCTGTAGAGCAATATATTGAAAAGAAACAAGGGGATCAGGCAAATAAAGAAATTTTTCCAGAGGATACTGCTAAAGAAGCATCTGACTTCGTAAAAAAGGTAAAAGAGAAAAAGATGGAGGAAAAAGAGAAGGTAAAGAAAGCTGAAAAAAATGTGGGCCCTGATCAAAAGCCGGAGCCAAATAAAAAGCAATTAGATGGGAAAGTTCCAACTTCTAAGGCGAAACAAGCTCCATATAGTGGACCTGTCCGTAATGATAAAGTGTTAGTGTTACTCGTTGAGTTTAGTGATTATAAACATAATAATATTGAGCAAACACCGGGTTATATGTACTCGAAAGATTTTAGTAGGGAACATTATCAAAAAATGTTATTTGGTAATGAGCCTTACACATTATTTGATGGTTCAAAAGTAAAAACATTTAAGCAATATTATGAAGAACAGTCTGGTGGCAGTTATACGACAGATGGGTATGTAACAGAGTGGTTAACTGTTCCAGGTAAAGCTGCTGATTACGGTGCTGATGGTAGTAGCGGTCACGATAATAAAGGACCAAAAGGTGCGCGTGATTTAGTGAAAGAAGCATTAAAAGCTGCAGCGGATAAAGGATTAGATTTATCACAATTCGATCAGTTCGACCGCTATGATACAAATGGCGATGGCAATCTTAATGAACCGGACGGTGTAATTGATCATTTAATGGTAATTCATGCCGGTGTTGGTCAAGAAGCTGGCGGTGGTAAATTAGGAGATGATGCAATTTGGTCACATCGATCTAAATTAGCAAGGGATCCAGTAGCGATTGAAGGAACAACATCTAAAGTACCTTATTGGGGTGGAAAAGTAGCGGCTCATGATTACACAATTGAACCAGAAGACGGTGCAGTAGGTGTGTTTGCACATGAATTTGGACATGACCTTGGTTTACCAGATGAGTATGATACGAATTATACTGGAAATGGATCACCTGTTGAAGCTTGGTCATTAATGAGTGGAGGTAGCTGGACAGGAAAAATCGCAGGAACAGAGCCAACTAGTTTTTCACCACAAAATAAAGACTTCTTACAAAAGAATATGGGTGGAAACTGGGCGAAAATTTTAGAAGTAGATTACGATAAAATTAAGCGTGGTGTAGGCGTTCCTACATATATTGATCAAAGTGTTACAAAATCAAATCGTCCAGGTGTCGTACGTGTCAACTTACCAGGTAAGAGTATTGAAACAATTAAGCCTGGATTTGGAAAGCATGCATACTATAGTACAAGAGGCGATGATATTCATACGACATTAGAAACACCATTCTTCGATTTAACAAAAGGAACAAATGCAAAATTTGATTATAAAGCGAATTATGAACTAGAAGCAGAGTGTGATTTCATCGAAGTACATGCTGTAACTGAAGATGGAACGAAAACATTAATTGATAGATTGGGAGAAAACATAGTCCAAGAAGATAAAGATACAACAGATGGAAAATGGATTGATAAATCATACGATTTAAGTCAATTTAAAGGGAAGAAAGTTAAACTACAATTCGACTATATTACAGATCCAGCTTTAACATATAAAGGTTTTGCAATGGATAATGTAAATGTAACAGTTGATGGACAAGTAGTATTTTCAGATGACGCAGAAGGACAGTCTAAAATGAAGTTAAATGGATTCGTTGTTTCTGATGGGACAGAACAGAAACCTCATTATTATTATCTAGAGTGGAGAAACTATGCCGGATCAGATAATGGATTAAAAGCGGGAAGAGGTCCAGTGTATAATACAGGTCTTGTCGTTTGGTATGCAGATGATAGCTTCAAAGATAACTGGGTTGGGTTACATCCAGGTGAAGGCTTCCTTGGTGTTGTAGATTCTCATCCAGAAGCGATTGTTGGAAATTTAGGCGGGAAACCAGCATACGGTAATACTGGAATTCAAATTGCAGATGCTGCATTTTCATTTGATCAAACACCTTCATGGAGTGTAAATTCATTTACACGAGGACAGTTTAATTATACTGGATTACAAGGTATTACAACGTTCGATGATTCAAAGGTATACAGTAATAAGCAAATTGCTGACGCGGGACGAAAAGTTCCAAACCTTGGACTTAAATTCCAAGTTGTTGGACAAGCAGAGGATAAGTCAGCAGGCGCTGTTTGGATTAAGCGTTAATAAAATAAAAGCACATTCTTCATATGAAGAGTGTGCTTTTTAATTTGTACAGTAAGTTATTATTTTAGCTCGTGTAATACAACTGTTAATTCATGTATAGTGTATCAAATTATGTGGGGAAAGGAAATATTTCCGAGGAAATTGTCGAAGTATCGTCAGTATTTATTTAGTTTATTTTTTTAAGGGAGAAAGTAGTATTGCTTTTATACATAAGTTTATTTACAGTATTACTTGGTTATATGCAAAAGTAATATATATTAGGCGAAAAAAATCTCTATTCGATAGAGCTTTTTTTTTTGAGTAGAAAGGAGGAGTTATAAATGAAAGAAACAATTGTCTGCCCACAGTGTGAAGGAAATATTACTGCACAACATATTATCGATATCCCACATCTTTTTTCATTAAGGTGTCCACATTGTAAGGTGAAGCTGAAAGAAATAAGGATAACACCATGTTTAATATTAGCGGCAATTTGTATAATTCCACTGTTTATTATTATTGGTGAGAGTATTAAAGAATTGCTAGGAAAATATTTTTCTATTATAGACAATGTACCAACCGTACTTATTTTCTTCTTATTTTGTTATCCGTTGTATTATTTCTATGAAAAATATAATGCCAGATTGTTTATTAAGTATGGTTTATTGAAAGTGAAAAATTGAACAGGAGCTTATCATTATGTTGTGGAAAATTTATTTAGTCATTGTAGCGATATTAGCTATTACTTCATTAATAAGAGGGATGTTTCAAACACCAATTCAAAAGTTTGATTTTGTAGTGTCCATTATTACGTGGATAGGGCTATTTGGTTTTGTCTTCGATGTAGAAATATTAACCCCAATCGTTTGGCAATGCATCTTTGTGTTTAGCATTATTTGGACTTTGAGTGCAGTTTTTATTTTACGCTTATATGAAGAGAAGAATGAATCGTTGCCTTTTGTATTTAAATTAATTGGGATTATTCCAACGCTTCCGTTATATTACGGGTTATATCAATACGCATTTTAAAAAAAAGACAATGATGGAATTAACCCATCATTGTCTTTTTTACTTTGCTTCTTACAAAAATCATTCCAGCAAATGTTAACAAGAATGCAGTTCCGATAACGAAGCTAGCGCTAGGTGATGCTCCGATTGCTCCAACTGTAAAGGATCCAGCAACAACTCCTAACGAGAAGAATGCATAAAACAACCCGAATGCTTTCCCGCGATTATTATCTGTCGTATTTTCAACAAGTAGAGCATTAATTGCTGGGAAAAGGATAGCGAACCCAATTCCATAAATCATCATAACGATAAAGAGCATGCCTTTTGTTGCAAATAATCCGAGTAAAGATAATGCTAGTGCCATTACTGCAATCCCGATTAGCATTAGTTTTGAACGATTAAATCGATCGTAAATGCGATTTGTTGGCAGTAAGAAGAAGAGGATAGCGGTAATTCCGAATACACTTAACATCATGCCTGTTGTAGATGCTTTAAGTGCTAACGCCTCAACTTTTACAGGTAACATATAAGTGACAATCCCCTGTGAAAACATTAGTGTGAAAGCACCAATATATGCTTGTAATAACGGTTCGGATTTCAATAGTACAATCATATCTTCTTTGTTCATCATTTGAGTTCTTGATGTATCTTTTCTTGATACGTTATTTGGTAAGAAGAATAGAGATACGATTGTACCAAGGACCATTAAAATAGAAATAGTAATGAACACCCACTCTATACCAGCTGTTGCTTTCATAATACCGCTGAAAGCAGGTCCTACGATTGCAGCTGTTCCAACAGCAGCACCAGATAGAGCCATTGCCTTACCTTGCCTTGCTGAATTCGTTTGCTTTGATAAAAATGTAAAGGCAGCAGGAATTAAAAATCCGTCACTAAAACCGTGCATAAAGCGCACAACTAATAGTTGTTCACCACTTTGAACAACGGTGTATAACAAGACTATGAAACTCGTAATTCCCATGCTTATATAAAGGATTTTTTTTGCGCCAAATTTATCGACAGCGGCTCCAGCAATAATATTACCGATCATATTAGCGAATGAGTACATACCGACAACTAGTCCGATAACAAGAGGGGTTCCTCCAAGACTTTGAGCGAAAGTACTCATAATAGGTAATTGTGAAAATGTATCTAAAAACGCTACGATAACAATAAAGTAAATAAAATATTTCAAGCGATATTCACCTCTCCTATGCTATTATGGCATAATGCTAATTTCAACTGCAATGAAATTGAATTAACAGATGTGGAAAAAAGTACAAAGTGACAAAATATTGAACGTTATTTGTTAAAAATTAGTGGAAATGAGATTGTTTTTTTGAAATATATGGATAGAAGTACTATAATAGATTTGTAAACTTCACCAGGTTAAGTATATACATAGAGAGGGATGTTTAAAATGAAAGCATTACTTTGGCATAATCAACGTGATGTACGAGTAGAAGAAGTACCGGAACCAACTATACGACCAGGAGCAGTGAAAATTAAAGTTAAATGGTGTGGTATCTGCGGGACAGACTTGCATGAATATTTAGCAGGACCAATTTTTATTCCAACAGAAGAGCACCCATTAACACATGTGAAAGCACCAGTTATTTTAGGTCATGAGTTTAGCGGTGAGGTAGTAGAAATCGGTGAAGGCGTTACATCTCATAAAGTGGGAGACCGCGTTGTTGTAGAACCAATTTATTCTTGTGGTAAATGTGAAGCTTGTAAACATGGACATTACAATGTTTGTGAACAACTTGTTTTCCACGGTCTTGGTGGAGACGGTGGTGGTTTCTCTGAATATACAGTAGTACCAGAAGATATGGTTCATCATATTCCAGACGAAATGACGTATGAACAAGGTGCGCTTGTAGAACCAGCAGCAGTAGCAGTTCATGCAGTACGTCAAAGTAAATTAAAAGAAGGGAAAGCAGTAGCAGTATTTGGTTGTGGTCCAATTGGACTTCTTGTTATCCAAGCAGCAAAAGCAGCAGGAGCAACTCCTGTTATCGCAGTTGAACTTTCTAAAGAACGTCAAGAGTTAGCGAAATTAGCAGGTGCGGATTACGTATTAAACCCAGCAACTCAAGATGTACTAGCAGAAATTCGCAACTTAACCAATGGTTTAGGTGTAAATGTGAGCTTTGAAGTAACAGGTGTTGAAGTTGTACTTCGTCAAGCGATTGAAAGTACAAGCTTTGAAGGTCAAACAGTAATTGTTAGTGTGTGGGAAAAAGATGCGACAATTACTCCGAACAACCTTGTATTAAAAGAAAAAGAAGTTATCGGTATTCTTGGATATCGTCATATATTCCCAGCTGTTATTAAATTAATTAGCTCTGGCCAAATTCAAGCAGAGAAATTAATTACGAAAAAAATTACAGTGGACCAAGTTGTTGAAGAAGGCTTTGAAGCACTTGTAAAAGATAAAACACAAGTGAAAATTCTTGTTTCACCTAAATAATATATAATAGAAGAAAGTAGCTCTTTTCTAGAAATAGAAAAGGGCTACTTTTTTTCTATACTGAAAGGTGATAGACTTTCCTTTAACTAAAGGTATTTTTGTTTGGAAGGGGAAGTCCAATGCTTTCATTTATGTTGACATTGAAACGAATGTTAAGAGCCTGTTTACGAGCATGGAAAGATAAAGAGTTTCAAGTGTTATTCGTATTAACAATTTTGACATTAACATCGGGGACGATTTTTTATAGTACAGTTGAAGGATTACGTCCTCTTGACGCTCTATATTTTAGTGTGGTCACGTTGACGACTGTCGGTGATGGAAATTTTAGTCCGCAAACTGATTTTGGAAAGGTGTTTACGATCTTATACATATTTATCGGGATTGGATTAGTGTTTGGATTTATTCATAAATTGGCAGTTAATGTGCAACTGCCAAGTATATTATCGAAAAGAAAAAAAGAGTAAAGCGGTTAATCGCTTTACTCTTTTTTTACATTAGTTTAGACAAGTATTTGCAGTAGCTTAACAATAATTTATTACAATGTAAGTGCATTCATTCATTACGTTCACTATGTATAAAGTTATAGTGATATGAACATTTGCATATTTTGATTTAATAATAGAAATTCAATGAAAGGTGGGATATTCTAATCATAAGTTAACCGAAAGACATCGTAGGATCTTAACAAAATATTTACAATAACTTAATTATAAAATGGAGGATTTCAGATGAAAAAGAAAGTTCTTGCTTTAGCAGCAGCTATTACGTTAGCAGCTCCGTTACAAAATGTAGCTTTTGCACATGAAAATGATGGAGGGAATAGAGTACAGATTATTCAATATTGGTCCGCTGAAGATAAACACTCAGAAGGTGTAAACTCTCATTTATGGATCGTGAATCGTGCAATTGATATTATGTCCCGTAATACGACAATTGTAAAACAAGATCAAGTTGCACTATTAAATGAATGGCGCACAGATTTAGAAAATGGCATTTATTCTGCTGATTATGAAAATCCTTATTATGACAATAGTACATTTACGTCGCATTTCTATGATCCAGACAATGGAAGTACATACATTCCACTTGCAAAGCAAGCGAAGGAAACTGGAGCTAAGTATTTTAAATTAGCTGGTGAATCTTATAAAAATAAAGATATGAAACAAGCATTCTTCTATTTAGGGTTATCACTTCATTATTTAGGAGATGTAAATCAACCGATGCATGCAGCAAACTTTACGAATATTTCTTATCCACAAGGATTCCATTCTAAATATGAAAACTTTGTAGATACAATTAAAGATAATTACAAAGTAACGGACGGAAATGGATATTGGAACTGGAAAGGTACGAACCCTGAAGATTGGATTCATGGGGCGGCAGTGGCTGCGAAGCAAGATTACCCTGGCATTGTAAATAGTAATACGAAAAGTTGGTTTGTAAAAGCTGCTGTATCACAAAGTTATGCGGACAAATGGCGTGCTGAAGTTACACCAATGACCGGTAAGCGATTAACGGAAGCGCAACGTGTAACAGCTGGATATATTCAGCTTTGGTTTGATACGTACGGAAATCGTTAAGTATTGGAGAAAGGTCAAATCTCAGAATAGAGTATTTGGCCTTTTTATCACTATACAATACATGGAGGTATGACTCGTGAAAAGTAAATTGTTAAAAGGTGTACTTAGCTTTGGAATAAGTCTAGCAGCTTTATATAGTGGATCTTCCGTTCAAGCAGAAATGTCCACAAATCAAAATGATACGTTAAAAGTTATGACGCATAATGTGTACATGCTATCAACAAATCTATATCCCAACTGGGGACAAATTCAGCGTGCTGATTTAATTGGAGCGGCAGATTATATAAAGAATCAAGATGTTGTTATATTAAATGAAGTGTTTGATAATAGTGCTTCAAATCGCTTATTAGGAAATTTGAAGAAAGAATATCCAAATCAAACGGCAGTATTAGGTCGTAGTAGTGGAAGCGAGTGGGATAAGACGTTAGGAAACTATTCATCTTCGACTCCTGAAGATGGAGGTGTAGCGATTGTGAGTAAATGGCCAATTGTTGAAAAAATTCAATATGTATTCGAAAAAGGCTGTGGACCAGATAACTTATCAAATAAAGGGTTTGTATACACAAAAGTTAAGAAAAATGATCGTTTTGTACATGTGATTGGGACTCATTTACAAGCTGAAGATAGTATGTGTGGAAACACTTCGCCAGCATCTGTACGTACAAAACAGCTACAAGAAATTCAAGATTTTATTAAAAATAAAAATATACCAAATAACGAGTATGTGTTAATTGGTGGTGATATGAATGTGAATAAAATAAATGCTGAGAACAATAGTGACTCAGAGTACGCATCCATGTTCAAAACATTGCACGCTTCTATTCCATCTTATACTGGGCATACTACGACTTGGGATGCGACGACAAACAGTATTGCGAAATATAACTTCCCCGATAGCCTTGCCGAGTATTTAGATTATATTATTACAAGTAAGGACCATGCGAATCCATCGTATATAGAGAATAAGGTGTTACAGCCGAAATCGCCACAATGGACTGTTACGTCATGGTTCAAAAAATATACATATAATGATTACTCTGATCATTATCCAGTAGAGGCCACTATTTCTATGAAGTAGAGTAGTCTAAAAAAAGTTTCTTCGTGAAGAAGAAACTTTTTTTATTTGAAAACAGGAAAATCATTTTTTCTTTCCAATATGTATAAGACATATATAGAAGAGGAGAGAAAAATGTGGATAGAGGAATTTTTAAGGAAGTTCCATTACCGTGTGCATTTTTAGATGAACTGGCTTTAGAGAGAAATATTCAATCGATTATAGAGTTAAGTGGAGATAAGAAGATTCGTATAGCGAGTAAATCATTACGCTCTGTTCCAATTATGAAAAAGATTTTGGCTACAAATGATCGGTTTCAAGGTATTATGTGTTTTTCCCCTAGAGAAGCTTTGTTTTTAATTGAACAAGGATTTAATGATTTATTGCTCGGATATCCTGCTTATGATGAAAGAGCTTTATATGAAATTAGTTTGCTAACAAAGCAAGGACTCAGTATAACTTGTATGATGGATTGTGAAGAACATATTGTTTATTTAGAAAAAATTGCTGAGAAGTCTAAAGGTTGTTTTCGCGTTTGTTTGGATATTGATATGAGTAGTCGTTTTTTAAAATTTCATTTTGGTGTAAAAAGATCCCCGGTAAAAGACGTACAGAGTGCTTTGAAAATAGTAGGAAAGGTGAAGGGCTCATCATATTTAATACTAGATGGTGTAATGGGATATGAGGCCCAAATTGCTGGGGTGGGGGATCATATACCGAAGCAATGGATGAAAAGTAAAGTGGTTTCGTATTTAAAGAAGAAATCAGTATTAGAGGTTAAAGAAAGAAGAGGACGTATCGTAAAAGAAATACAAAACCTTGGTATTAAACTAAGATTTGTAAATGGGGGAGGAACAGGAAGTATAAAAACAACTGAGCAAGATAACTCAGTTTCAGAGATTACAATAGGTTCTGCTTTTTATTCCCCGAAACTATTTGATTATTATAAAGAAGTACAATTTCAGCCAGCTGTCGGATTTGCTTTACCCGTTGTGCGTAAACCAGCTCCGTGTATTTATACTTGCCTCGGTGGTGGATATATTGCTTCAGGCGCAGTTGGTAAAGATAAAGAGCCTGAGATTTGGAGGCCGGGTGGTGCAAGACTATTAGCGTTAGAAGGTGCTGGTGAAGTGCAAACGCCAATTTTTTATAACGGTGAGGAACGGGTGGATATAGGAGATTCTATCTTGTTTCGCCATAGTAAAGCTGGAGAGTTATGTGAACGCTTTCCTGTTTTGTATCGCGTTAAAAAAGGAGAGATTGCTGGGGAGTATTCAACATATCGGGGGGATGGACAATGCTTTCTATAAAGGGACAAAAATGGAGAAATTGGACAGGGAATGTAGAAGGAACGCCGCATTATACGATGTATCCAAAAAGTATACAAGATGTAGTGGAAGTTGTAGGGCTTGCACGAAAAAAGGGAAAGAAAATTCGTGTTGTCGGTTCAGGGCACTCTTTTACACCTCTCGTGCAAACGGAAGAAATTTTAGTTTCTTTAGATGAATTGAAGGGCATTGCAAATATCGATGCAGAGAAGATGGTTGCCGAAGTATGGGCAGGAACAAAGTTATATGATTTAGGGAAGTTACTTGAGGAAAAAGGTTATGCTCAAGAGAATTTAGGAGATATTGATTCACAATCTATTGCTGGAGCGATTAGTACGGGTACTCATGGGACGGGTGTTACATTTGGGAGTTTATCAACACAAGTTATAGAGATTACGGCAGTTTTATCAACAGGTGAGAGTATAGTTTGTTCAGAAACCGAAAACGTTGAATATTGGAAAGCATTTCAGGTGTCGCTTGGAATGCTAGGTATCATTGTAAAGATAAAATTGAAAGTTATCCCAGCGTATTCGCTCGTTTATGAAAGTGAAAAGCAGTCATTATCTGCTGTAATGAACAAGCTAGAAGAATATAAGAAGAATCGTCATTTTGAATTTTTCGTTTTTCCTTATTCAGATGAGGTGCAAGTGAAATTTACAAATGAAACAATGAGTAAAGAAAGTGATTTGAAATGGCATAAACTAAAGGTGGAGTTACTTGAAAATAGGATGTTCTCTTTGTTATCTAAAGGGTGTAAATGGTTTCCATCTATAAGTAAAGCAGTAAGTCGATTATCAGCTAAGGCTGTACCAAACACAAAAATAATAGGCCCGAGCTATGAAGTGTTCGCTACATCACGTACGGTTCCATTTTATGAAATGGAGTATAGTGTCCCTTCAAAGTATATGAGGGCTGTTGTAGAAGAAATTTCAAATCTTATTGAAAAGAAAAAGTATAAGGTACACTTCCCGATTGAATGCCGGTATGTGAGAGGTGATGATATATGGCTCAGTCCAGCGTACGGAAGAGATTCAGCGTATATTGCCGTTCATATGTATAAAGGTATGAAGTATGCCGCTTATTTTGGTGAGGTGGAGCAAATCTTTCGAAAGTATGAAGGACGCCCGCATTGGGGGAAAATGCATACTTTATCGTATGAGCAATTACAAGATATATATCCAGAGTTTCATTTGTTTTTACAAGTGAGGAAGTCACTAGATGAAACGGGAATGTTTTTAAATCCTTATGCAGAAAAGTTATTCATGAGTATGAAAAAAGCTGACAAATAATCATTTGTCAGCTTTTTTAAGTAGAATTGCATTTCTTGTATGACTGATATGCTCGTAAAATAGTAATTTATCCTGGCTAAATACATGCAATAAAACATGAATAATGAATAGGCCGTTAATTACGAATTGGAACAACAATGTAACCAGCAATACTAAAGGCTCTGTAATATTTAAGATAGAGCTACTAGAAAGAATATAATTGATTCCGCCTAAAATGAAATAGAATATACCGTAACGAATGAATAATTCCTTCATTGTAATACGATCTGACTTTCCTTTCACGTAAATGCGAAGCAATGCTTTCCCAATTGTTTTTCCATTCGTAAAGTATGGAATGATAATAAAGTAAATAAAAATTGAACACGTTATGAAAATGAGTTCGTATATGTTGGTGTAAGATTGAATATTAGAAATGAAGAAAGAATTTCCTTTGTTTTTAATGACAGGTACAACGATAGATAAGAAAATCCAATCAATTTGCATCGCGATAAGGCGACGAACGAATCCAACTGGTTTCGTTTCCAAATCAATATGACTATCTAACTCGCTCGCTTTTGGAAGGAAGTACGTAAATATTGGTGCAATGATAAAACCAATTACGCCACCTAGTGTGTTTAAAAACAAATCGTCGATATCGAATAAGCGATAGGCACAATTATATATACCGTACAATCCAGTCACCTGTGTTAGCTCGAAAAATAGTGAAAGACAAAAAGAAATACAAATAGTCTGTAAGAAACTACGTCGGAAATAATAACGTAAGTAAATACCGAATGGAACGGTTAGTAGAACGTTAAAAGCAACTTGTAAAAATGCAGATTCTTTTAATAACAAGAAATAAGTAGCTGGTTTTGTTAAAATTGCCGATGTATGATTACTAATCTCTTGTATGAAATAAAATGGTGATAGTTGCATGTGCTGTGTATTAGCAGGTTGTAGGCTACAAGTATCGTACGTTTGTGGTAACGGCAAAATAACAAGGAAATAGGCATTTAATAAGTAGAGTAATAATGAGTATAAAATAAATGAGCGCCATTTATTTAAGTAACCGTATTTTCGATAATTAAATATTAAAAAAGGAATTAAGAGAAACATTGCTAAAATAGGAAATAAAATAAATGCTGTTTTTACTGGAAATAAATATGCAGTCAAAATGAAGCTCCTTTCAATGAAATTTCGTTTATCATTATAGCGCTAAAAAGAATTGAAAACAAAGTTAAAATAGTTCGAAATAGAAAAAAGCAAGTCATCTCATTTGAATAGAATGACTTGCTTTAAAGAGTGTTAACTATCATTTTATAAGAAAATGATAGTTAGTACACCTACGATAATACAGTAGAAAGAGAAATATTTTAAATTTCCTTTTGCCATAATGTTCATAAACCATTTTAATGAAATATATGTCATGATGAATGTTGCGATGAAGGCAACAATATAAGGGACAAATAATGTATCTAAATTTGGATCGTTTGCAATGTCTGTAATACTTAACAATAAACCACCTAAGCTAACAGGAATGTATAGTAAGAATGAGAAGCGAAGAGCTGTTTCTTGCTTCATACCAAGTAACATTGCTGCTACGATTGTAGCACCTGATCGGCTTATACCAGGAATTAGTGCGCAAGCTTGTGCTAGACCGACAATGATTGCATCTTTCATAGAAAGATCGCCATCATTTTTACGTCCACGCAAGTTTCGAATAATCCAAAGACCGATAGCAGTAATAAGAAGAGAAATCCCAACCATTTTAACACCTTTTAAATATTGGTCGATATAATCTTTAAACAAAACTCCAATTACACCTGCTGGAATGGTTGCAATAACGAGGTAAATAATAAAGAAAAAATCTGATTTTGCATCTTCTGCTCTTGTAAATATATAAGATAGACCATTCTTTGTTAGACGAATTAAGTCATTTCTATAAATAAGTAATACAGCTAATAATGAAGCTGAATTAACAAGTAGCTCAAAGCTAAACCCTTCTATTTTTAGTCCTAGCAAATGCTGTGCTAAAACGAGGTGACCGCTTGAAGAAATCGGAATTGGTTCTGTTAGTCCTTGGAATAGACCAAGAATTAAATATTTTAAAATGTAATAAAATTGTTCCATAACATCCTCCTTGTGTATTAGTCGAAAGAAACAACTTTTTTATTATAACAAAAGAGAGAGCGAATATTGAGAAGAAAATAATATTCGAAATATATAAAAAATCCCCTACTACGTCATAGGGGATTTTTTATATTACTGAGAAATAACTATTTCTTGAATACTTTTTGATAATTGGACATCAACTTTTTCAGCATCATTAATATGATTCATAATAGTAGTATTTAACTTTTGGAACAGTAGTTGTGTATTTTCAAATTCTCGTAATATATCATCATTACAAGATTTTTGGTTCTCGATAGCTTTAATAACATTTGTAGCGCCACTTTGTAATGTTTGAATCATAATTAAAATATTTTCGATTCTAGCGTTAGTATCAGCGCTCATTTCTACACCTTCATCAACTAAATGTAAATTATCTTTTGTATTTTCATATGCTTTTTCAATTTCTTCTTGAATTTTTTTCGTTAAGTTACCGATGTTTTTTGTACTTTCAGCTGTGCTTTCTGCTAGTTTTCTTACTTCATTAGCAACAACAGCGAATCCTTTACCGTGTTCTCCAGCACGTGCAGCTTCAATACTTGCATTTAACGCTAGTAAATTTGTTTGTGCTGCAATGTTTTGAATCACTTCTACAATTTGTTCAATTTCTTTAGAGCGTTCACTTAAATGATTCATACTATTAGAAGTACGTTGAGATTGTTCACCTAACTTATTAATTACAATGAGTAAGCGATGAACGGATTCTTTTCCTTCATTAGAGCAATCGATAATTTCCTCAATAGCTTGAATTAAGTTTTTCTCTTTTTGTAGCATTTCTTTATTTAATTCGTTGGAATGTGTAGTACGCATAGAAACATTTTCAAAGCATGCGTTCAATTGTTGAATTAAATTTTGGAGTGTATGATGTTGGTTATTTACAAGTTCGTGCTCTTGCATAACGTTTTTTACACGATTATGGATATAAGATATAATTTCTTGTTTTTCCACATCTTTTTGTTTTAATTCTGTTTCTAGTTCATGTATATGAGTTTCTAGTTGATCAATTTTATGTTGGAGTGATTTCTTTTGAGTAAACATTTTATTTAATTCAACCACCTTTAGGGTTTTTAATTTTTCTATATTTGGATTCTAGCATCTTTTGTAATATTTAAATATAGTATTTTTTAAATATTTAAGAATCTATTACATTTTATTCATAATTCTCTCTTTTTTGTCATGAAAAATAAACTGTATTTAATGGTTTTGTAAACAAACTGTAAAATAAATCATGTATAACTGTATAAGAAGGGAGTCGGATTATGAACTATTTTAAGCGAATCAGTAGTCTAGTATTAGCAGGAATTATCGGTCTTTCTAGTACAGTCGCTGTAAAAGCAGAGTCAAACGACGAGAAACTTAACAACATGCAACAGCAATTGCAACAAAACGATGCAGAAATGCAAAAGAAAGAGCAAGAGAAGCAAGCTGTTAGTAAAGAAATTAAAGGTATCGAAAACGAACTACATAATTTAAATAATACAATTGCAAAAAATAAAGAGGATCAATCTGCTATTCAACGTAAAATCGATGAAACACATAAGCAGATTGAACAAAAAAAAGCAGATATTATCGTTTTAGAAGATAAAGTCCTTGCTCGTAAGGATATTATGAAAAAACGTATGGTTTCTGTTCAAAATAGCTCAAATACGAGTTTAGTAGTAGAAGTTGTTGTAGAATCAAAAAACTTTGCTGATTTCATACAACGTATGAACGCGGTATCTACAATTTTAGATGCAGATAAAGAAATTTTACGTCTACAAGAACAAGATCTTCGTCAAATTGAAGAAGATAAAAAAGCGATTGACGAAAAAGAAGCATCTTTAGTAGTAGATAAGCAAAAATTAGCAAAAGCACAAGCTGATTTGCAAGATAACTTGAAAAAACGTCAAGATAACTTACAAACGGTTCAAGCTAAATATAATGCGATTGCAAATCAAATTAATTTAGCAGCAGAAGAAAAAGCAAAAGTTGAAGCAAATATGAAAGCAGTACAAGAAACAATTGCTCGTGAACAAGAAGCAGCAAGAATTGCAGCAGAAGAGCGCGCAAAAGCGGAAGCAGCTGCAAAGGCTGAGCAAGAAGAGTTAGCAAAAGCGAAGGCAGCAGCAGCTAAGCAAAAAGAAGAACAGGCAGCTAAGCCGGCAGAGCCTGTAGCAAAAAATACAACACCAGAGTCTAAGCCAGACCCTAAACCAGCTCAAGGTGGAAAAGAATTTTATGTAACAGCAACTGCTTATACAGCTGATCCATCTGAAAATGGCTATAAACCGGGTGAAACTGTAAAATCTAAGTTAGGACATAATTTGACTGCAAATCCAAACATGAAACTAATTGCAGTAGATCCAGCTGTGATTCCATTAGGTTCTACTGTTTATGTAGAAGGCTATGGAACAGCGATTGCTGGAGATACTGGTAGTGCGATTAAAGGTCATATAATTGATTTATTAATGCCGGATTCAGCTGCAGCTAATAATTGGGGCAGAAGAAGTGTTAAAGTTACAATTTTAAACTAAAACGAAATCCAACTTTACAATACGTGAAGTTGGATTTTTTTACAAAAATAATGTTAAGTTGAGTTTACATTTTGTTAAGAGTTGCATACAATGATGGTAAGAGGTGGTAAATTTGACCATTTTAAACAGAGTGAAGGAATTAAGAGCACGCTTTAATTTTTCGCAAAGTGTATTAGCAGAAAAGGTTGGAGTAACGAGACAAACAATCGCGGCAATTGAAAAAGGAGATTACGTTCCTTCATTGTTACTAGCATTGATGATTTGTGATGTATTCGAGTTAAAGATGGAAGATGTGTTTGTTTTAAATAAGGAGGGGGAAGAGAATGAATAGAATTGGGGTTTCTTATATCTTAAATGTGCTGAGATTTATGATAGCTTTTTGGGCGTTTATTGAGCTCTATTATGCTTGGATAGAGCTAGCAAATATTATTGAAACTGAGAAATTACCGTTTGAAGTAACAATCAATATGATACCATTAGGAGTGTTAACAATTGTAGCTATTATAACGACGGTTTTTTATAAAATTCAAAAGAAGAAACATAAAGCACTTTCTTATTGGATGTACCCGTTATTATTTCCACAAGAAGACGAGCGGGAAAAGGCAATTACACAAAAGGCATGCCGGACAACATTTGTTTCATTCTGGTATGGAATAGTTATTGCTATTGGATTTTTAACACTTTCTCCTGTAGCTAATTTATATATTCCTGGATACCCATTATATATTTTATTTTTCATGCTTTTTATTCAAATGACAGTCTTTTACGTATCCCTGTACAGAAATAAATTAGTCTAAAAAAGAAACCTTCTTGCTGAAGCGAGAAGGTTTCTTTTCAGCTTACACTTGTACATATAGCAATATTGTCTTATCATTTTATATAGAGTAAGATTTTGTAACGGAAAGGAATCGTATATGAACAAGCAAAGAATTTATAGTATAGTAGCAATCCTGCTATTTGTTGTAGGTGGTGTGTTAATTGGAAAGCCGTTCTATGATGGATATAAGGCAGAAACGAAACAGACAGAAAATGTGCAAGCAGTTCAAAAGATGGCATATGAAAAGCATGAAACGGAATTTGTAGATGCTTCAAAAATTAATCAACCAGACTTGGCAGAAGTAGCGAATGCATCGTTAGATAAGACACAAGTAATCGGTCGTATTTCGATTCCAAGTGTTTCAGTAGAACTTCCCGTTTTAAAAGCTTCTACTGAGAAAAACCTATTGTCAGGTGCAGCGACAGTAAAAGAAAATCAAGTAATGGGAAAAGGGAATTACGCGCTAGCAGGACATAATATGTCTAAAAAAGGTGTTTTATTTAGTGATATAGCATCTTTGAAAAAAGGCGATAAAATTTATTTATATGATAATGAAAATGAATATGAGTACGCTGTTACTGGTGTATCTGAAGTAACTCCGGATAAATGGGAAGTTGTAGAAGATCATGGGAAAGATGAGATAACGCTTATTACATGTGTATCTGTAAAAGATAATTCTAAGCGTTATGTTGTAGCTGGTGATTTAGTAGGAACGAAGGCGAAGAAGTAAAAAAGAAGGTCAACTCTTTAAAGAGTTGACCTTCTTTTTTACTATTGTTGAGAAATAATAGAATATTTTAGTTGGTATTTAAAAATCCTTCTATTTATGTATAATAAAGTTAGAATTCTAGATTTTGGGAGGAACAAGAGTGAGACAACAGGTGAAGAAACTTCTTTTAACAACAAGTGTAGCGTTATTGGTAGCACCAATTTCTGCTTATGCACATCCAGGGCGTACAGATGCGAATGCTGGACATACGTGTCGTACAAATTGTGAAAAATGGGGATTACAGTACGGGGAATATCACTATCACAATAAACCAGCTTCTAGTAGTGGTGCAACGGATCCAGCCCCTAGTCAAAATAATAATGGTGCCGTAGAAGCTGAAAGACAAGCGGAAGTGCAGCGCAATGCTGAGGCTGAAAAACAACGTAAAGCAGAAGAAGCACGTAAAGCAGAGGAAGAGAGACAGCGTGCTGCAGAAGAACAGCGCAAAGCAGAGGAAGAGAGACAGCGAGTTGCAGAAGAACAACGCAAAGCAGAAGAACAACGCAAAGCAGAATCTGAAAAGGGACAAGCTGAAGGGCAAAAAAGCGGAGAGATAGATTTTAAAGCAGGAAAGAATAATGCAGAAGGACATGTAGCTGGAAAGTCAGATGCATATAAACAAGCATTTACAACTGCGTATGCTGCGGCATGGTCTTTAGAAGAACAGAAAAAAGCGCATTTTGAAAAAGGTAAAGAGCAAGGGTTAGCACAAGAGACAATGGACGATATTCAAATTATTCCTGAATTTAAGGTGAACTTTGCAGAAGGTTTCCAAGTAGGGAATAAAGAGAGAACAACAAAGATTGAAAAAGAGCAAGCAGAACTCGGTGAAAAGGGTGGTAAAGAGTTAGCTGAAAAGAAACCTGGGAATACTGAAAAGGATGTATATGTGAAAGCATATGAAGCTGCGTATGAAAAGGGATATAAGTCTGCTAAAAAGGCAGCGGAAAAAGCTGGATATACATATGCATTTGAAAACTACGACTTAAAAGTTCCTGCTAAATATGAAAAGAATGAAACATTAAAGAAATGGTTTACTGAAGGATTTAAATCAAATAAAAAGGCAGCGGAAATTCGAGAAGAAGGATATAAAAAAGGAGATAGCTGGCTTTCGTTCTTCTATAAGAGTTTCGTTCCAAGTGAATATAAAGAACACAAAGGCTTGTATGAACAAGCAATAGAAAAGGGAAAGAAAGCGTAAAAAAGATGAGGAAAATTCCTCATCTTTTTTTAATCCATCCATTTCACTAATTTCTTAGAAATTGATAATAAAACAAAACCTAAAATAATCGCTGCAGCTCCGATTACTGTAAATACTTCAGCATATCCAAGTGAAGTTGTGAAGCTTGCAAGTTGTCCGCCTAAAATGTTTGCGATTCCTGAGCTTGCTAGCCATACCCCCATTAATAAAGAAGCAAGTTTTACTGGAGCAAGTGCACTAACCATCGATAGTCCAACAGGCGATAAGAATAGCTCACCTAACGTATGGAAAAGATACGTAAAGACGATAAATAGTAGGTTTGCTTTTTCTGTAATGTTATGTTCATCGCTACCTGTTTTTAATGTAGCGATAACGAGAATGATATAACCGATACCGAGTAGGATCATACCAAGTCCCATTTTTGTTGGGATTTTTAAATCACCTTTTTTTCTAGTTGCAAGTTTTGCCCATAATGCTGAAATGATTGGAGCAAGTAAAATAATAAATAACGGATTGACCGATTGGAACCAAGATGTTGGAACTTCCCATCCGAACACAGAGCGGTCTACAAATTTGTTTGTATATAATGTTAACGAACTACCAGCTTGTTCAAAGCCAGCCCAGAAGAAGACAACAAAGCATGTTAAAATGACGATAACTGCGGTACGTTGTTTTTCTTTTTTTGTTAACGGTGTATTTCCTACTGTTTGTTGTCCATCTGTCGTTTGTAAATCGCGAGATGGCTTTTTACCGATATCACCAAGGAAGCGGTTAGATAGTGTTGTAAATAAAATTTGTCCAATGATCATTCCGATTGAAGCGGCTAGGAAACCGTAACGGAATCCGTAATGAACAACACCGTCCACTGTTGTTTTGAATAAATTTTCTGACAAAAATCCGCAAACGAGTGGAGCTAAAAATGAACCAACGTTAATACCCATATAGAAAATGGTAAATGCACTATCACGTTTTGGGTCGTGCTCTTCGTATAATTCTCCAACAAGTGTAGAGATATTTGGTTTGAAGAATCCATTACCGATAATAATAAGCGCTAATCCGAGGTATAGGCCGACTTGGTTTTGCAAGGCAAATAGTGTAAGGTTACCGAGCGCCATTGTGATACCACCAATTGTGATGGCTTTTCGTCTACCTAGAAAACGGTCTGTTAAGTATCCACCAATTAATGGTGTGAAATAACAAGCTCCAGTATAAAATCCGTAAATAGAGAGTGCCAAAGCTGGACTAAACCCAAGACCACCACTTACTAAAGCTGTTGTTAAATATAATGTTAATAATCCTCGTAATCCATAGTAACTAAATCTTTCCCACATTTCTGTAAAGAAGAGTAAGTACAAACCTGGAGGATGTTTCTTTTTTCTTTGTTGTTCTCTTTCTAGTTGTATCGTTGATTCCATGTGATTTTTCCTCCTGACACAAACAAAAAACAAAGTGAATAGTTTTGTATATTTAATATTTTACTTTATTAACTATTGGAAGTCAATAAAGGTTGATTTTTCAGAAGAAATTGGAAAAGGGAAGTAGCAATAGAATGGGTGTTTCTTTTATGGTAGACTATGGACTATGTTTTCTTTGTAAGGAAGCGGATTATCGCGTTTTTCCTATGTGTGGAATAGATTTCATACGAGATGGAATTGAAGAAGGAGAAAGAAATGAAATTGTTACAGAAAAAAGAAATTTTGCTTATTAGTCTTATGTTATTCTCTATGTTCTTTGGAGCGGGGAATCTTATATTTCCACCTTTCCTTGGATACGAAGCGGGAGAGCATGTGTGGATTTCATTGCTAGGTTTTATTATGTCAGCAACAGGACTTCCGATATTAGGTGTTATCGCTATTGCGAAAGCAGGGAGCTTTCAAACGTTAGCGGGCAGGGTTCATTCTTCATTTGCCATTATTTTTCCGTGTATTGTGTACGTATTTATTGGACCTGCTCTTGGTATACCGCGTGCAGGAAGTTTAGCTTTTGAAATGGGTCCAGGGCAGTTACTCCCAGAAGCGGGAAGCGTTGTATTATTGTTTTACACAGTTATTTTCTTTAGTATTGTATATTGGTTAAGTTTATCACCATCTAAATTAATGGGCTTGTTTGGAAAGGTTTTAACCCCTTTATTATTATGTATGATTGCCATTATATTTATAAAAAGTATGTTTACATCAGTAGGCAGTTTGAAAGAGCCTGCAGGAAATTATGGACAAGCTCCTATGTTCCAAGGTTTTTTAGATGGGTATTTAACGATGGATGCGCTAGCGGCTTTAATCTTTGGGATTGTGATTGCAAATGCCCTACGTGCAAAAGGTGTTGAAGATGATAAAGGTTTAGCGAAATATATGAGTATTGCTGGAATCGGGGCAGGACTATTACTATCTGTTATTTATGTCGTCCTCGGATATGTTGGTTCAATTAGTGGCTCGTTGGGGACATTTGATAACGGTGCGCAAGTGTTAGCGCAAGTTATGACGGCATTATTTGGACAAGGTGGAGTAGTTTTATTAGGTCTTATTTTTACTATCGCGTGTTTATGTGTTTCGATTGGACTCGTTACGTCTTGTAGTCAATTTTTCGCTAGTGTATTTACGAAAGTATCTTATAAAGTTTGGGCGTTTATATTAAGTCTTGTTAGTATGATCTTAGCTAATTTAGGATTAACACAAATTTTAAAAGTATCAGTACCAATTCTCGGATTTATTTATCCCGTTGCACTAACCCTTATTATTTTAGGGTTATTCCATAAGTATATTGGAAAGTATGTATATGTATATTCGGTATCGATTGGAATCGTAGCGTTATTTAGTGCGATTGATATTTTAAATAAAAATGTGATGATGAATAAGTGGACACCAGTATTGAAATACATTCCGTTTTATACAGAAGGTGTTGGATGGATTGTTCCAGCTATTTTCGGTGTTTGTATTGGTGTTATTGTTAGTATTGCTATAAATAAGAAGAAATAAGTAAGAGGTGTTTTCCTATTTCGGAAAACACCTTTCTTTTTTTGGAAAAATGGTATCGAACATGAATAGACTAATAGTATGATAAGGATAATTGGTAATATATAGGTTTAATAATGATCGGTAATGAGGGGGGAGCGTATGAAGGGAGATTTAAATAAGAAAATAGAAGCACTCGAAACGGCAATTGAAACGATGCAAGAGACACTTTATGATTTGAAAGCGAAGCAAAGGGAAATTGAAAAGGTTCAGCAAAATGTTAATAAGGAAAAGAAAGAATACATTGAGACGGTAAGTAATAAAAAGTTACAAGAAGATGTAGTTAAGACGAGGGAGCCCATACTAGAGCCAAAGGTGAAACAAGTAGATATATCTGCATTTAAGCCGGAACCATTTAATATTATAAAGTTTTGTCAAACATGGTTACCACGCATATTTGTCGGTATTATGTTACTCGGCGTTATTTGGTTATTTAAAGCAGGAGTAGATGCTGGATTATTAACACCAGCGATACGGGTTGTGTTTGGTATAGTACTATCTGCCGGTTTGTATTACGTAGGAGATATACAAATTAAAAGAGAGCGGCAAGCGTTAGGGTTAGTATTAGCTGGAGGAAGTATTACGGGAATTGTTTTAACAACGTTTGCGGCACATTATTTATATGAATTTATTCCTGCAAGTATTGCGTTTATCTGTAATATTGTATGGGTTATTTTAGGGATTTATTTAGCGAAAAGGTATAGATCGGAATACCTCGCTATTTTCGTCGCGGTAGGAGCTTTCTTCGTACCTTTCTTGTTAAATAGTACGACTCCTAATACGTATATTTTCTTTAGTTATGAGACGATATTAACAATTAGTTTATTATGGTATGCATTGAGAAACCGTTATAAGTACCTGTATATGATTTCTTATGTGGTTGCGGCAATTGTCCTATTTGTCTTCTTTGCTGTTATGTCAATATTAGTAGGAAACGTGCAAGTGCAGTTAACAGTTGTATACGGTGCCATTCATTTACTGTTATTTTGGCATATGTTTTCGGAAAGAACATTCATACAAGAAGCAAGATCGGCGATATTTAGTGCGAATGCAGTTTTCTTTATTTTAGCCATCTCCCAAATTCCTGAATTTACAACGTGGGGATTAGTTATAAGTGCATTTGTGCATGCTGTTATGTTCGTACTTGAATATAGGAAGAATAAGCAATCTATCTTTACAGATTTGTTATTTGGTTTTGCAATGGGATCATTTAGTTTAGCGATTTTATATGAGTATAGTTTGGTGAATGCAGCGATCGTATTATTGTTACAAGGTTTCCTCGGTATGGTGACTGCTATTAAAGTAAAGCAAAATATTAAATTGTATGTAAGTGCAACGATTTATGCGATTGGAATGGTACAGACGATTTTTAGCCCATTTGATGAGTTCATTTCAGCAGGGTTTGTTGCTCATATTATATTAATAGGAACGTTCTATTATTGCATGAGACAAGCGAAAGAAGTGTTAGTGAGTTTAGGTAAATATGTTTATTCTATAGCGCTCTACTCGTTAATGATCATTGTATTTATTACAATTACTAGAATCGGTGAAGTTCTTTCTACAGATGGAAGTATCATTAGCGTATCTGTATCATTATTATGGATGGTATATGCTTTATTTGCAGTTTGGTTTGGCCGTTATAGACAGATGAATGAAATATTATATGCGGGATTAGTCGTATTAGTAGTAACAGTAGGGAAGTTATTCCTTCTCGACTTACCAGAGGTGTCTATGATGATTAGGGCAGTATTATTCTTAATTGTCGGTAGTATAGGCATTGTTATCTCAAGAATGTTTTTCTCAAAAGAAGAGAAGTGAGAAGAAGGCAATCCATATGTGGATTGCCTTTTTCATTATTTTTTATTAATCGTTACAGTTTCACTAGATTTCGCTGTCGTGTTTTGACGTAGACGAAGTGTTGCTTGTCCAGTTGTATTTGGATCAAGTTGTACGTTCACAATTTTTTCAGCAGATCCTTGGTTATTTGTTATGAAAGAGAATGTACTGCTATATCCGAAAGAAGACGGCCAAGTGCCATTTGTATTTTGAACTTTTGCTACCTGTGTTCCGCCAGTTGTGAAAATACCTAAAGAATAATTATTGTACGTTGTATTTGGTAATAAGTTATTTACTTGAATCTTCATTTGGAACACTTCATTGTTTGGTAGAGTGCTAGGGTGTGTAATTACGTAATCACTCGTTGTCACTGCACCGTTATAGCCGTATGAACCTGGTTTAAAAGTATTTGTATTGAACCACTGGTAACCTTGATTTGGTGCGCTCCAAGGTTCTGGTTGTGGTTCTGTTGATAAACTTGGCTGTTCAAATGTTTGTAGAGCTGTAGGTGCATCAAGCTGTAAACCACTTACTTGATCTAAGCTTGTAAATGTTTCTTGCTTCGCTAACCAATTCACTATGTTTTTTAATAGAACAGCATCGTTTTCTTCTTTATAACCATCATAAGTTTTCTTCGTTTGACCGGAGTCTTCACGAACATATTTTGGCGATGCATCTTCAACAGGGGAAGAATCACCAATAAAGGCTGCTTTTCCAAGACCAACTTTTGAAATAGCAGCATAAGGCCCCTCTGCAACACCACCGCCGTTATAAACGCCGCTATCAACAGCGTTATTCCATTTTGATGGATTTTCTGGAAGATACACAAGACCTTTTGCTAGTTTTGGATTTGTAATCGCAAGAGTAGAGCCAGCATGCATTGCTACCGATGAAACGCCTTCTGTAATTCCGAATGATTGTGCAGGTGAGACGATATTTTTAGCTGAAACATCACCAAGTGCATTGTAACGGAAGCGAATGCCAAAATTATCGGATAGCCAATCAGAGCTTTCTACTCCTTGCATAGCTTGTGATGTTGTTTCTTCATTAGACATACCCTTTGCTGGATTATCCCATGCTCCGCGCCTATATCCATTGAACACCTCTGAGGAGTCCCAGCGGTTTTTATTACGATCTGCATTATAATGATCGGCAATGAAGAAAATACTGCCACCGTTTTTCACGTATTGTAACATTGCATCTTGCTCAGATTTTTTATAAGGAATATTTGCTTCTGGAACGATAAATACATTGTAATTTTTTAAATCGTCGTATGTAATAGATGTTGATTTACGAAGTTCTTTTACATAATATCCGTTTTGGGCAATGCCGTTTCCGAAATCAGAAAAACCGCCATCAATAACCCAGTCAGCTGTCCCAGCCGTTTGACCGTGCGTATTATCGAATAATACTTTCTTCCCATTGTTTTGGTTTACAACTTTTGCAGCAATTTCAGGAGCTGGGTCTACGGAGCTTTCGGCATAAGTAGACGGAATGTAGGAACTCCCTATACTAAGTGTGATTGCTGTTGCTAAAGAAAATTGAATCCATTTTTTATTCTTCATAGAAGAATCCCCCTAAAAATAAATATATGTGCTTTAATAATGTAATTGATTTTTCTATGGAAATAAAGATAGAAAATATTAAATAGTGCAAAGATAACGTTAATTTAATTGAGAAATATTTGCGCGAATAATGAAAAAATCTCTCCCTAGTAAATTAGGAAGAGATCGTGGACTTAACTAATTTTTGAATTAGATGATTGATCAATCTTATGAAACCCTTTCGTATAATACACGATAGCCAAGCCGATAAGCCAAATTGGACCGACGATTAATGCGATTCGTGTATCTTCTGAATAGGCCATTATACCTAGTACAAGTACAAGGAAGCCGAGTGAGAAATATGAACTTAATGGGTGTAAAGGCATTTTATATGCTAGCTTATCCTTTTTATTAGTCTGTAATCCTTTACGGAATTTAATTTGCGCGACTAATATAATTCCCCAAGTCCAAATTGCACCGAAAGTTGAAATACTAGTTAGCCATGTAAACACTTTTGCAGGAACAAGATAGTTTAATATAACGCCAACGAGTAAAACGATTGCTGTTGCGACGATTCCTTGACTTGGAATACCGTTTTTATTTAAACGGCCGAATCGTTCAGGAGCTTTCTTTTGTTGTGCTAATGTAAATAGCATACGGCCTGTACTAAACAAACCACCGTTACAAGAAGAAAGAGCAGCTGTTAAAACGACAAAGTTAATAATACCTGCTGCCTTTGCAATACCGATTTGCTCGAATGTTAATACGAATGGGCTTCCTTTCTCACCAAATTCGTTCCATGGATAAATTGCCATCATAACGAATAGAGCTCCAACGTAGAATAATAAGATTCTCCAAAATACGTTATCAATTGCTTTTGCAAGTGTTTTTTTCGGATTTTGAGCTTCACCAGCTGTAACCCCGATAAGTTCGACTCCTAAATAAGCGAATAATACCATCTGTAAGGAAAGTAGTAATCCAGAGAATCCATTTGGGAACCAGCCTCCGTGCTCCCAAAGATTTGAAATGCCAGTGGCAACGCCTCCGTTTCCAAATCCGAATAAAATAATCCCAGCACCGACTACTATCATACAGATAATTGTGACAATTTTAATGAGAGCAAACCAAAACTCAAGTTCTCCAAATACTTTTACAGATAAGAAGTTGAAAGCACTCATTAATAAAAGAGCTAGTAACGCCCAGATCCAACGCGGGATATCTGGGAACCAGTACTGCATGTAAATTCCTGCCGCTGTAATTTCCGCCATACAAGTAACAACCCATAAAAACCAATAATTCCAGCCTGTAATATACCCGGCTAGTGGGCTGATGTAATCATTTGCATATTTACTAAAAGAGCCAGCAACCGGTTGTTCAATTGCCATTTCTCCGAGTGCGCGCATAATGAAAAAAATAACGAGTCCGGCAATCATGTAACCTAGTAAAATGGATGGTCCAGCTAGTTTAATAGCGGAAGCTGATCCTAAAAATAGTCCAACGCCAATTGCTGAACCGAGAGACATTAAAGTAATATGGCGCTGTTTTAAACCACGGTTTAAAGTTTCAGATTTGTTTGTTTGCTGCATAAGAAGAATACCCCCTGTAGAGTGAACGATATTTGAATGCGTTTACTAAATATTTAACTATTTCAAATTATAAAACATTTCTATCTGTTATGCTACAAAAATAATCATAATACACTGTACTACATCTGAGCTTGTCAGACTTAAACTTAAAATTCTAACTATTAGAGAATATATTGACTCTTCTTTTTATTGATTGTTAAGATTAAGTATTACATTTTCTCACATACTAATAAGAAAAGAATGTGTGATAATAATTCAGGTGTAGGAAGGGTACATAAGTATGTTTCAATTACAAAAGTATAACACTTCTGTGAAGCAAGAAATTTTGGCTGGCATCACAACTTTTTTTACATTTGCGTATATTCTTGTCATCAATCCGAAAATATTATCTGATGCAGGTGTACCATTTGATCAAGCATTTACGGCAACTATTATTGCGACAGTTGTTGGAACGCTATGTATGGCGTTTTTAGCTAACTATCCAATTGTTATTGCTCCAGCTATGGGAATGAATGCGTATTTTGCTTATTCTGTTGTTCAACAGGCAGAGGGGATTACATATGTCATTGCGTTTTCGGCAGTATTTGTAACAGGTATCATTTTTCTTTTATTATCGTTCACTTCATTTAGGCAAAAGCTAATTGTCGCAATTCCTGACAGTTTAAAACATGCGATTGCAGGTGGAATTGGGTTATTTATTGCTTTTATTGGATTACGTCTATCTGGAATTATCGTTGATCATCCATCTAACTTAGTTACGATTGGTGACTTCCATTCTCCAGCCGTTATTTTAACTCTAATTGGTTTAATATTAGCGGCGGTATTAATGGTATTACGTGTTAGTGGTGCATTGTTTATTAGTATGATTGTGACAGGGATTATTGCTTTCTTTACAGGGCAATTAAAGTTTGAAAATAACATTGTCGCAATGCCACATTTACCAGAAGGCATCATTGTTTCAAACCCTATCAATGCATTTTCGGATGTAATTCAATACGGGTTATATGGAGTTATTTTTTCATTCTTACTTGTACTTTTATTTGATACAACAGGTGCTTTACTCGGTTTAATTAAACAAGCAGGTTTAAATACAGATAACACCGAAAAGCGCTTTGGTAAGGCGTTCATTGCGGATGCAATTGGCGGGACGACAGGTTCTATCTTTGGGACAAGCCCGACAGCAGCGACAATTGAATCGTCAGCAGGAATTGCTGCAGGTGGTAAAACTGGATTGACAGGTATTGTGGTCGTTTGTTTAACGATTATAACGGCATTCTTTAGCCCTGTTATTGCCTCTTTATCAAGTGTAGCAGCTATTACAGCTCCTTCTTTAATTATAGTAGGTAGTTTAATGGCACAAAGCATTCGTGATATTAATTGGAATGAATTCGAAGATGCATTACCGGCATTTTTAATTTTCGTTGGTATTCCGTTAACATCTAGTATTGCGAATGGAATTGCAATCGGATTTTTAGTGTATCCAATTTTAAAAATTGCGAAGGGAAAAGGGATGGAAGTACATCCGTTACTATACTTATTTACAATTTTATTTGGATGTCATTTATTCTTATAATATAGATATAGAAAGGGGGCTTCTTATGAGAGGCCCTTTTTTGTGTATAATAAAGTGAAACTATAAACGGTGGGGCTTTTGTTCATTCCCACTGCTTATCAGCCCTCACCAATCGGGTGTTTTACTATCCGTTAATGTAGGGTAAGGTGAAAATTAAATCAGTTACGTAAAATATAAATTACTTAATGGAATATATATGTTACAATAAAGGTAGAGGAGGAACATGAATGGCTGTAAGTAAAATAAAAGTCGCGCGTGTTCAGTTAGATTTAACACAGCAACAATTAGCAGAAAAAGTAGGCGTTACAAGGCAAACGATTAGTTTAATTGAGAAGGGGAAATACAATCCGTCTTTAGATTTATGTTTGAAAATTTGTTATGCAGTAGATAAAACATTGAATGATTTGTTCTGGGAGGAAAAGGAGTGATAGGGTGAAAATCGTGAAAGATGAACGTTTAATGATTGAGGGGTTAAAACATATTAGACTAGCTTTCATCTTACAAAATATCGTCATACTAGGTATTGTTTTTTATCGCTATGTTTTGCAAGGTGCAGGATATGAAAGTGTTTCAGATTTATTAATGGTATTTATGGGCGGGATAGTAGTTATTAACTTTTTAAACTTAAAAAATTCGGTGGAAGTGTATGAGCATACAGGGGGAGTATCGCGTAGTTATTTTATGAAGCTATTATTAATTCCAGTAGGTATTGTTATTGGAATTTTAGCTATTTGTATCGTGGCAACACCTGATATTTCGATAAAGGAAATTAGTTTGACAGCACTTATTATGTTTGCTTGTTTTTTAGTTCCTAGTTTGTTTATATACATATATATGAAAAAGATAAAAAGTGAAGATTGAAATATAAGAAAGGCTTTCCCATATTAGGAAAAGCCTTTCTTATATTTCTTTATACATTACTTTATGTAGTCCAAGTGTATCAATTTCAAAGATTTCACCATGCTCATGGAAACCTAATCGTTTGTAATAGTCTGTTACAGTGATTCGGCCATTACACCATAAAGTGCTTGCACCACGTTCTTGGAGGATTTGTTCAGCTTTACGGATTAAAGAAGTGCCAGCACGCTGGTTTCGGAAGTTAGGTAATGTTGCCATTCCTCGTAGGCGATAATGGATACCAGTTTGTAAGTCTGGGTATAGTTCTTTTGAAAAGGAAGCGATACTAATAAGTTTATCGTTTAGAAACGCACCTAAGTGGAAGGAGTCTATTTCGTAGTCGGAAAGGTATTTACAATTTTTTAATGACTGATTAGGACGTAAAATTTTTTGGCGTAATAAGTATGTTTCAGATGCATCAATATGTTTCACTGTAATCATAATATCATCCTTTCTTATAGGCCCTTTTCTATAAGTTGTAAGAAGAAATATGCGGGTGCAATGAGAAGGCCTAGTATGCTAGCAGTTCCGAGAAGAAGCGAAAGTAAGAGACAAGTGTATTTGACTCCATTTGATTTTTTCCAGCCATAACTACAAATTTCAATGCTAACACCGATAAGAATAATGGCAATGAGTACTTCCGCTAATAATAAGAGAGCTAAAGTTACAATAGACATAATGTGATTCATCCCCATAATATATGATAGTAACATTTTACCATATGGAAATGAAAAAATGCCCCTCAATTATGTGAGGGGCATTTTCTATTCTAATATGCTTTTCATTGTATCAATATGTTCTTTTGAACCTGTTACAAGTAAAGTATCGCCATGCTGTAACTTCGTATCACCATGTGGAATTAATGCTTTATTACCACGGTAAATTTGAATAACAAGTACATCACCTAAAAACGGAAGGCGCCGAAGTGCTAAGCCGTTATATTTATTGCTTCGTAGTTCAACTTCACGTACCGTTTCATTTGCTGTTGTAATTAAGCGAACGAGACTTGGTTTATCAATAAGTGCACGTAATAAAATACGTGTAGAGTTAATAGTCGAGAATACAGCGATATGTTCTTGAGTCGCTTTTTCTTGTAGAAGCGGATCTTCTACACTTGCGATGACGTGTTCAACACCGAATTCTTTGGCGTGTTCTGCTAATGATAAGTTTTGTTCATCATCACTTGTCGCAACAACAACACGGTCTGCTTCGAAAGCTTTTTGTTCCATTAAAGATTGAATAGTAATCTCATCTAATTTTACAATAGGAAAGTCATGAGATTTCGCTTCATCATCATTTATTTTATTTTGACGCATCATATATAGTGTTACGTCATAATCTTCACGTTTTAAATCAAGTGATAACGGAAGGGTAATTCTGCTTGCGCCAATAATAGATACTCTAGGTTTTGGTGTTTCCACTTTTGGAAACATCTTGTTAAATAATATAGGTGCAAAAATACAAGTAATAACTGCACTTAAAATAAGGGATGCTGATAAACTTGGGCTAATGATGCCTAGCTTTTCACCGATTTGTGCAGCCGCAATAACTAAAGAAAGTGTTGATGTTAACAAAATAGCACTTCCGAGTACGATATTGCGTGGGTACCATTTTCGTAAGACGAGTGATGGTAACAGTTTTGAGATAAATAGTCCCACAATTAAAATTGGGATCATTAGCATGCTAGAAGGCTCTTTAAAAATAGACCATACTTCTAGATTTACACCAACCATTACGAAGAAAATAGGGATGAAGAAACCATATCCGATGGAATCAAGTTTTTCAACCATATCTTCATTTGGTGATAATAAAGATACGAGTACACCTGCTAAAAAGGCTCCTAAAATGTTTTCTGCCCCAACAGATTCAGATAATCCAACTAATATTAAGATGAGTGCGAAAACAGCTCGTGTATCAATTTGTACACTACCGGCTTTTAAGCTTTCTAGGTATGGAATATTTTTAAAGCGTCTTGCGACAAAGTAAATTACAATACCAGCACCGAATAGAAGAAGTAGAAGCCACATGCTTTGGCCACTTTCGGAATTTAATCCGACGAATACAGCGAGTAAAATCATTGTAACTAAGTCTGCGATAACAGCGACTAATAAAATGATTTGCCCGATTGCAGTCTTTCCTAAGTTATTTTCTTTTAATGTTGGTACGACAACACCTAAAGAAATAGTTGAAATAATTAAAGTCATGAACATTGCATTGTCTACAAATCCTAGCCATACGAATATTAATGATAGGGCATAAGATAATATGAAAATAAATAAGAAGATAATGCTTGCTGCTTGGAATGTGTTTGGTTCGTTTGTCGTATTCTTTTTCCCTTTTTGTTTAAAAATAGAAAAGTCAATTTCTAACCCACTTAAAAACATTAGGAAGATAAATCCTAGTGTCGATAAGACTTGAAGCCACATATCTGGCTCAATGATGTTAAACCCACTTTTACCTACAAAGATTCCTGCAATAATTTCTGCAACAACGACAGGAAGTGCTTTTAATTTAAAGCGTTGTAACAAAAGGGGAACGAAAAACGCGATTGCAACGACAACCATAAGTGATAGAACAGAAGTATGATGTTCCATTGCGTTCTCTCCCTTCGAATAAATATAGTACCTATTTAGCCATATAATAGGAAGAAAATCAACGCATATGGATTCGATTTCATAAAGAAAGAGTTTTCTTAACATTTGTCATAATAAGTATATTTTTCATGATTCTGTTGTGAATTCCGTAATGTGGATGTAATAGGGGAGGGGCATAAAAAAAGACTGCTGAGGAATCTCAGCAGTCTTTTTCATGCAAATTACATTGAGAAGAAGATCCATACAGTTAAACCAACTGTTGCTGCTGCAACGAAGAAACTGTATATCATTGTAAGAACTTGAATTCTTCCTTCTCCTTCTTTTAAGTGCATGAACATAATTAATTGTAATAATGCTTGCGCAACTGCCATTATGATGATAGTTGTTAATATCGTTGAAAGAGGCAGGCTTGTGTAAAGTGCCACGTATAACGCTAGAAACGTTAGTGCAAGCGATAAAATAAATCCGAAAACGTGTGACCATGGGAATCCGCTATGGGCATGCCCGTTTGCTTGATTGTTATTTTGAGCCATTTACGCCACCATCCCGTTCAAGTAAACTAGTGTGTAAATAAAGACCCAAACAAGATCAAGGAAATGCCAGTATAAGCTGATAATGAATACTTTACGAGCTGTAACTGGTGTCAAACCTCGTTTTAAAATTTGGATAATAACACAAGTTGCCCAAATGATACCACCTGTTACGTGGGCTCCGTGCGTTCCAAGAAGAACGAAGAATCCAGATAAGAAAGCACTTGTTTGAATTGTTGCGCCTTCACCAACGTACATAATGAACTCTTCGATCTCGAAGAATAGGAAACCTGCACCTAAAAGTAATGTAAAGATGAACCATCCAAGCATTGCTTTTTGGTTGTGTTTACGCATTTCATGAATTGCGATACCACATGTGAAACTACTTGTTAAAAGTAATAGCGTTTGAATTAAAAGTGTTTTAACTTCAAACAGTTGCGCTGGTGTTGGGCCATCTGCCGTACGACCAGCAAGGACTAGATAAGAGGCGAAAAGTGTTGCGAACAGCATAATTTCAGCCCCAAGAAAAATCCAGAATCCTAGGATATTCAATCTGCTTTGCTCGGATTGATATTCCAAAGGTAAGCTTTTATCTAAAGCCGCCATGTCATTTCACCTCTCATGCTATATGTTCTGTTTCTTTAATTTCATCAACACTTACATAGTAACCATCGTCATAATCGAATGAACGATAGATTAAGCAAGCTAAAATACCAACTCCACCGATTGCTGCAAGCCAGAACCAGCTAAATACTAATGCAAAACCTGCAAGACCGAAGAATCCAGACGCAATAATAGGCACACCAGAATTACTTGGCATGTGAATTGGTTTGATGTCTTCTGCAGCTGGTGTAACTGTTTCTCCGCGTTGTTTCATGTACCAGAAAGCATCAGCTTCTTTAATTTCAGGAAGTTTCGCGAAGTTGTAATGTTGTACAGGAGATTGAGTTGCCCATTCAAGTGTACGGCCGTCCCATGGATCTCCAGTAACGTCACGTTCACCATGACGTGCACTCCAAATTACGTTGTAACAAAGAAGTACGAATCCGATACCCATCATTACTGCGCCGACAGATGCGATTTGGTTCAACCAACCCCATCCAAGGCTTTCAGAGTAAGTGTACATACGACGAGTCATACCGTCTAATCCTAAGAAGTACATTGGGAAGAAACAGATGTTAAATCCGCTCATAAAGATCCAGAATGTCCATTTACCTAGACGTTCATTTAGCATATGACCTGTCATTTTTGGATACCAGAATGTGAATCCAGCAAGCATAGCGAATACTGTACCTGCAATTAATACGTAGTGGAAGTGAGCGACTAGGAAGTAGCTGTTATGGTATTGATAATCAGCTGCTGCCATTCCAAGCATAACCCCTGTAACTCCACCAACTACGAAGTTTGGAATAAATGCCAATGACCAAAGCATTGGAACTGTAAAACGAATACGTCCTTTATACAGTGTAAACAACCAGTTAAAGATCTTAACCCCGGTTGGAATCGAAATCGCCATTGTCGAGATCGAGAAGAATGAGTTAACCGCTGGACCTGCACCCATCGTGAAGAAGTGGTGAAGCCATACGACGAAACTTAGTAAAGAAATTGCAACCATTGAGTATACCATCGCACTGTAACCGAATAGACGTTTACGTGAGAATGTACTAATGATTTCAGAGAAAATACCGAATGCCGGTAAAATAACGATATATACTTCAGGGTGACCCCATACCCAGAATAGGTTGGCCCACAACATTGGCATACCGCCGCTCGCCATCGTAAAGAAGTGAGCATCGAATAGACGGTCAAATGTCATTAATGCAAGAGCAACTGTTAATACTGGGAAAGCGAAAATAATGATAATTGTTGTAATTAAGATTGACCAAGTAAACATTGGCATTTTCATTAATTTCATACCAGGTGTACGCATTTTTAAGATCGTAACTAGGAAGTTAATACCTGTCATTAACGTACCAAGACCTGAAATCTGTAAGGCTATTGCATAGAAGTTATTTCCTACACCAGGAGAAAACTCTGTACCCGCCATTGGGAAGTAAGAAGTCCACCCAGCGTCTGGAGAACCACCGATTACGAAAGCGATGTTGAATAACATTGCTCCGATAAAGAATAACCAGAAACTTAAAGCGTTTAAGAACGGATATGCAACGTCACGAGCACCAATTTGTAATGGTACTACAAGGTTCATTAATCCCATAACGAATGGCATCGCCATGAAAAGAATCATTACTGTACCATGTGTTGTAAAGATTCCGTTATAGTGTTCAGCGTTTAAATATGTTGTATCTGGGAATGTTAACTGGGCACGAATCATTAAACCATCCATACCACCACGGAATAACATTATAACGGCAGAAATAATATACATGGCCCCTATTTTTTTATGGTCAACAGTTGTTAACCATTCATCCCAAAGCCATCTCCATTTTTTGTACTTTGTTAGTACGAAAAGAATCGCTAATGTCACAAGAACGATAGATGCGTCAGCTCCGTAAATAATCGGGTCACCTGTGACAAAAAATTCATCAAGCTTCACTGTGTTCACTCCAATCTGTTGGAATAATAGCTATTATTTTTTGTTTTTGTAGTAGTTGTAATCACAATATTCAAGTGATTTTGGATCTACATAACTTAAGTGGTGGCTAGAGAATGTCATACGACCAACTACACCAGGTTTAACAATTTCGTTGTACTTATCTTCTGTTAGTTTAGGAGCAGTTTGTTGTACTTCTTTTACCCACTTGTCATACTTTTCTTTTGTTTTTGCTTCAACTTCGAATTCCATGTGAGTAAATCCTTCACCTGAGAAGTTCGAGCTACGACCTAGGTAAGAACCTGGTTTGTCAGCTTGTAAATATAAGTCCATGATCATGCCATCCATTGTATACTTCATACCACCAAGTTCTGGTACCCAGAAAGCATTCATTGGACCTACAGAAGTAAGCTTAAATTGAATTGGTACACCAGCTGGGATGTTTAAATAGTTAACGGTTTCAATTTTTTCCTCCGGGTAACTAAATAACCATTTCCAGTTTGCAGATGTAACATAAATTTCAACTGGTTTAATATGTTTGGACTCTTGCGGAACCTCTTCCGAAGCATAAGTTGCTTTAACTGTTGGAATCGATAATGCGATAACGATAATAACAGGAATAATCGTCCAAATGATTTCTAATAATGTGTTACCGTGTTGATCAGGTGGCTCATAGTCCATATTCTCTGGTTTTTCACGATAACGAATCAAGATGACTGTAAACAAAATGAATACAATTGCGATAATTAATGACATAAGCAAGAATGACCAAACAATTAAATCATACTGTGCTTTTGCAACAGGTCCTTGCGGATTTAATACTGCGAGTTTTTTATCACAGCCACCGAGGAACAGAAGTAATGATAACGGAAGAAGTGAAGCCAACTTCCAAAACGTTTTCTTTAGTTGCACGATTGAAAATCTCCTTTCTCCTTGGATTGAAACTATGCCAATAAAACAATATAAACCTATTAATTTATAGAAGGCAATAGTTTTTGTCATATTGTTAAAAAATAGACACAAATGCACACTTTTTAAGGTGAATATCATTTGTAACTTGATAACATTGTAAACTATTTTCCAGAGAAAAACATGATTGTGGAAATTTTAAGATAAATAAAGTTATACCAAGATATCCAAGAAATAGAAAAAAGCTATCTTATTATAAGAAAGATAGCTGAATATTTTGTATATTTAGTTTATTCTCTGAGTTATATTTTTTTTCTGTTCAAATGTGACAGCTTTTTTATATTTCACTTGGTATAAAATGTAACAAATAATCATAAATGGAATCCCACAATAAAGAGCAATTCTCTGATCTGGAATGAAAGCTAAACTAACAAATGTAATGAAATTGAGTGAGAAAGCTACGATTGGAACTATTGGATAAAGTGGTGTACGGTATTTTAAATCATTTATGTCGCCGCCGTTTTTCACGAAATTTCTACGGAAGAAAAACTGTGAAGCTGCAATCGACATCCAAACAACAACAGCAGCCATTGCTGCAATAGAAGTTAAAATTAAAAAGACAGTATCTGCTGCAAATATACTTGTTAATAAAGAAAGGCTTGCGAAAATCAGACTGAAAATTAACGCATTTAGTGGTACACCTCTTTTAGTTAACTTCGTAAAAGCTGGACTAGCCATTCCTTGTTTTGCCATCGCCCAAAGCATACGAGAATTTGCGTATAGACCAGAGTTAGCTACGGATAATACAGCTGTAATAATAACAAAGTTCATAATGTCTGCTGCATAAGGGATACCAGCCACATCAAATACAAGTACAAATGGACTTTCAACTAGATTAGCCTCTTGCCATGGGAGTAAGCCGACAACAACTGAAATTGCTAAGACGAAAAAGAATAGAGTACGCCAAATTGTATTTTTGATTGCTTTTGGAATTGTTTTTTCAGGATTTTCACTTTCTCCTGAAGCAATTCCGATAAGCTCTGTTCCCTGGAATGAGTAATTAACTGTAATCATCGTAAGAAGAACAGCTAATGCACCGTTTGGAAATAGCCCGCCATTTTCAGTGAAATTGTGAAGCATTGGAGCTGGCTTTCCATTAAAATCGAGGAGACCAAACATAACCGCTCCTCCAAGAACGATAAAGATAACAATCGTTGCCACTTTTACGCTAGCGAACCAAAATTCAGTCTCTGCATATGCTTTTGCTGATAGAGCGTTTACAAGAAAGAGTGCTGCTGCAAATGTAACACACCAAATCCAAGAAGAAACGTCTGGAAACCACCGTTTCATTAAAATGCTAACAGTCGTTAACTCTACTCCAACTGTAACAGCCCAATTTAACCAATACATCCAACCGACAACAAATCCAAAACCAGGTGAAATAAATTTGCTTGCGTAACTTTGGAAGGAACCCGCTTCTGGCATAGCTACTGATAATTCGCCAAGACATAACATCGTTAAATACATAACGAAACCACCGACTAAAAATGCGAGAATAGCTCCGCCTGGTCCTGCATTATGGACGATTTGTCCAGAACCCATAAATAATCCCGTTCCAATGACTCCACCAAGTGCGATCATGAATAGGTGTCTACTTTTCATTGTTCGTTTTAAATCTGTTTGTTCTACTTGTTGGTTCATATGCCCTCACCCCGTTAGTTTCTTGTATGTGTTAACTGGTTTTCATTCTGAGTTTTAATCATTAGTGGGGGATGTGACACATACTCAGTTTATTTGTTGTGAAATGAATGGAGTATGTAAAAAACGAACTATGACTAAATACTCTAAGAATGTTTATTAACAAGGTGATATCTTCACCATGTTAATAATTTTGATTTTAGCAAAATATTTTGAAAAAGTATATTGTTTTTTCTTTTTATTAAAAATAATTAGAATTTTAAAACGATATTTGTGAATAATAATTCACAGAATCTTTCTAGCAAACTAGTAAGAAGAAAGGTACAATGATAAGAGTTGTGTCTGTAAAATAATAATTAATGGAGTTTTGTTTATAATGAAAAAGCTAAAATATCTTTTTGTTTTTGGAATTATACTAGCTGCCGCGTTTTTTATAGGGAAAGATAAAATTATACAAAAGGCGCAAGTGCTACGCTTAGATTTTCTATCTGAAATGAAAGAAGCGGCTATGATTGAAGATGTTCCATTTATAAAACAATTACCAGAATTACCCCGTGGATGTGAAGTGACCAGTTTAGCTATGTTGCTGCAATATAAAGGTGTACAAGTAGATAAGATGCAGCTTGCTAGTGAAATTCATCGTGTTCCATTTGAACAAAATGGTTTGCGTGGAAATCCTTACGAGGGATTTGTTGGAAATATTTATACGAAAAACGAGCGAGGATACGGTGTATATAATCAACCGATCTTTAATTTAGCAGAAAAGTATGTTCCTGAAAAAGTAATTAATTTAACAGGTAGAGACGTACAAGATATATATAAAGTAATTAGTTCTGGTTCTCCGGTATGGGTCATTATTAATACAACGTTTAAACCATTAGCCGAAAGTAGTTTTGAAACATGGAATACAAACTCAGGTAAAGTGAAAATTACATATTATGAACATAGTGCAGTAGTAATTGGATATGATCAAAACTTTGTATATGTAAATGATCCTCTTAAAAATAATCCACGTTTCGCTGTTCCGCGAGCAGAATTTGAGAAAGCTTGGGAGCAAATGGGGAAACAAGCAATTACTATTTTGTAATAATGAAAAAGTCATCTTTTGGATGGCTTTTTATTTTTAAGTTTATAATATAGAAAATTCAGAAGATTCTTTTAAAAGTTAACAATTCACGTTATAATGACATTTAACTTGATGAAGAAGGGGAGTAGAAAAATGGATGTCGCAAAGGAACTTGTTTTATCAAAGAATCAGTTGATTGAGTGGAGAAGGCATTTTCATAAGTATCCAGAGTTATCTTTTCAAGAGGAAAAAACATCTCAATTTGTATTCGACATACTTCGGAAAATCCCGTATTTAGAAGTTTCGCGACCTACTAAATATAGTGTAATGGCAAGGTTAATTGGTAAGCAGCCTGGTAAAACCATCGCGGTTCGTGCTGATATGGATGCTCTTCCTATTCATGAAGAAAATAAATTTGATTTTATTTCTACATATCCAGGTGTGATGCATGCGTGTGGTCATGATGGTCACATGGCAATATTGCTTGGTGTAGTACATAAGTTGGTAGAGGAAAGAGAGAAAGTTAAAGGAGAGATTCGCTTTTTATTTCAACATGCAGAAGAAAACTTTCCGGGTGGTGCAGAAGAAATGGTCGCAGTGGGAGTGATGGAAGGTGTGGATTACATTATTGGTGCTCATCTGTGGGCGTCATTAGAGGTTGGGAAAATAGGTGTAATTTATGGTCCTGCGATGGCGGCACCGGACGTTTTTAAAATTACGATAGAGGGAAAAGGTGGGCATGCTGGAATTCCGCACGAAACAGTTGATAGTATCGCCATTGGTGCACAAGTTGTTTCGCAAATCCAGCAAATTGTATCTCGCCTCACGAACCCGTTAGATTCTCTTGTAGTATCTGTTACGCAATTTCATTCTGGGACAACCCATAATGTTATCCCGGAACAAGCGGAGATTGAGGGGACAGTGAGAAGTTTAAGGCATGAATTAAGAGAGGAAACAAAGGAGAAGCTTGAACGGATTGTCAAACATATTACAGAATCTTATGGTGCTAAGTATACATTTTTTTATGAGTATGGATATCGCCCAGTTGTGAACGATTATGAAGTTACAGAGCTTATTGAACATACGGCATTACAGCTGTATGGAAGAGAAGGAGTTGTTCGTTTACAACCAACGATGGCAGGAGAAGATTTTTCGGCATTTTTACAAAAGGCACCAGGGACGTTCTTTTTTATAGGGGCAGGCAATGAAGAGAAGGGAATTATATATCCGCATCACCATCCTCGCTTTACAATTGACGAAGATGCATTACCAATTGGAATGGAAGTCTTTGTATCATCCATTATGAATTTTATAAGTAAAGGAGAATGAGATGAAGAAAATACACGTGCTAGCACTTATTCCAGTTCTTTGTTTAGTGATTGGACCAGTATTTGCAAATTCGGTCACTCCTTACGTACTTGGGATGCCATTTCTATTATTTTGGGTATTATTATCAGTGCTCATTACGTCTCTTTGTATGGGGCTTGTGTACGTATTCGATCCTGCTAATAAGGGGGATGTGAAATGATAGCATTACTTATCATTATTTTATTCTTATTTTTAGCACTATTTTTAGGGATTCGAGCACAACGTGGAAAAGATATGAATTTAGAGCAATGGTCAGTTGGAGGAAGAGGGTTTGGAACTATTTTCGTTTTTCTCCTTATGGCAGGCGAAATTTATACGACATTCACATTTTTAGGAGGAAGTGGCTGGGCGTATAGTAAAGGAGCCCCTACTTTTTATATTTTAGGGTATGGTGCATTAGCTTATATTTTATCGTATTTCTTATTGCCCCCAATTTGGAAATATGCAAAAGAGCATAACCTCGTTTCGCAGTCCGATTTTTTTGCGAAAAAATATAGTAGTAAGACGCTTGGGATAATTGTTTCAATTATTGGTGTAATTTCTATCATCCCATATCTCGTTTTGCAGCTAAAGGGATTAGGGATCATCGTTTCGGAAGCATCTTATGGAAGAGTATCGCCAGTTATTGCGGTATGGATTGGTGCTATTGTTATAACTATATATGTAATGGTTTCAGGTATACATGGATCGGCTTGGACAGCTGCTTTGAAGGATATTATGATACTATTTATCGTTATGTTTTTAGGTATATATTTACCGTACCATTATTACGGGGGATTGCAGCCGATGTTCGAAGCTGTAGAAGCAGCGAAACCAGGTTTTTTATCTTTATCTGAAGAAGGAATGAGTATTTCTTGGTTTGTTTCTACTATTATATTAACGGCTCTTGGTTTCTATATGTGGCCCCATACATTCGCCTCGGCCTTCTCTGCAAAAAATGAAAAAGTATTTAGGAAAAACGCGGCGATTATGCCTCTTTATTCTTTAGTGTTGCTTTTCGTATTCTTTGCAGGGTTTGCTGCTATCTTGCAAGTTCCAGGGTTAAAGGGAGCGGATGTAGATCTTTCATTATTCCGTCTGGCTCTTCAAACGTTTGATCCATGGTTTATTGGTATTATTGGTAGTGCAGGAGTGTTAACGGCATTAGTTCCAGGTTCCATGCTTGTTATGGCGGCATCTACGTTGTTAGCAAAAAATATTTACCGAACAATGGTGCCATCTGCTTCAGATAGACAAGTTGCAAAAGTAGCTAAGTTATTTGTACCTGTTGTAACGCTTGTTGCAGTATTGTTTACATTTAAAGGGGGAGAAACGATAGGGGCTCTTCTTTTAATGGGATACAGTATAGTTACGCAACTTTTCCCTGCGCTTGTATGTAGTTTGTTTCCTCGTCAAATTATTACGAAACAAGGTGCGATCGCGGGGATGGGGATTGGGTTGTTAATTGTCGCATATATCACCTTATCTGGTTCTACTATAGCTACGATGTTCCCGGGTGTCCCGCAGTATATGAAAGATTTGAATGTAGGTATAGTCGCGTTGTTAGTTAACATTATTGTGATGTTTGTAGTTAGTGGATTCACAAGAAATGTATCTGTAAAGACCGACAATATAATAGTAGAAAAGTAATTCGTGTGTTAGAGCTATCTTCGAAAAGAGATAGCTCTTTTTTGTATATATTTTCTTCTATTAGCGGAATCTAACTAAAAACTTGTTGAAAAGGAAGTTAGGTGGGGAAATTGTTAGAGCTAAAAGGTAACTTGTTTGAAGTTATGAAGGAAATTAGAGATGAGTTAGGTTCACCTAATGATTTAACAATTAGAGAAGTTGCTCTTGCTGGTAGTTTTACACGCTGCGCTGTCATTTTTTTATGTGGGTTAACAGATAAGGATAATGTTTATAAATATGTAGTTCGTACGCTTCAATATGAAGAAATAGAAAAAGAAGCGGCTGTTGTTCAAACGTTATTGGATCGTTTTATTTCTATCGCAGAAGTCGGCATGAAGACAACGTTTCCGGATATTATAAATGCGATTCTAGCGGGAGACACAGTTATATTAATTGATAATATTCAAACGGCTATTGTTGTTAACAGTAGGGCTTGGGAGAAAAGAAGTCTAGAACCGCCAGTGACAGAAGATTTAATTCGTGGACCGAGGGTTGGATTAAATGAAGATGTTAATGTGAATAAAATGTTAATTCGCCGTGGTTTACGTGATCCGAAGTTACGGTTTCAATCTTATATTATGGGGAAGCGATCGCAGAAAGAAGTAACCCTAGTATATATAGAGGATATTATTAACCCTTACATCGTAAAAGAGCTAGATCGGCGTCTTCAATCAATAGTGACAGATGTCATTTTTGAGACAGGAACGATTGAGCAATTAATTCAAGATAATAATTTATCGCCGTTTCCGCAGTTTTTAAATACGGAAAGACCAGATAATATAGTGGCTGCATTGGCGAAAGGGAAAGCGGCCATTTTAGTAGATGGGTCACCATTTGCTCTTATAGCTCCACTAGTGTTTGTTGATATTTTTCAATCTGTAGAAGATCATTATGAGCGTTGGCTAATTGGAACGTTACTAAGAATTTTACGTATGGGATCAGGTATCGCTGCTGTTTTATTACCTGCCATGTACGTAGCGCTTGTATCGTATCATCAAGGGCTTATTCCATCTAAACTAGCTTATTCCATTGCGGGAGCGAGAGAAGGGGTGCCGTTTCCTGCTTATATAGAAACGTTAATGATGGCATTAACGATGGAATTAATACGAGAAGCCGGGATTAGGCTTCCGAAACCGATGGGACAAACAATTGGCATTGTAGGTGGTCTTGTAATTGGAGAAGCGGCAGTAAATGCAGGGATTGTAAATCCGTTTTTAGTAATTATTATTGCAGTTACTGCAATTGCTACATTCTCACTGCCTGTATATAGTATTACGATTACGTTTCGGATTTTACTTTTCGTCTTTGTGTTAGCGGCAACTTCTTTTGGGCTGTATGGAATTATTTTAGCTCTTATTGCACTTGCGGTTCATATTACGAATTTGAAGAGTGTTGGTGTGCCATATACAACGCCTATTGCTCCTGCATTTTATAAAGATTGGAAAGAAGAACTTATTCGTATGCCAAAATCGATGTTGAAAGAGAGACCGGAATATTTACAAACGGAAGACTCTACATTACGTCCAAAGGAGCGAAAATAATTGAAACCATTTGAGTATGGGGATGAAGAAATTGGATCTCGGGAACTTGGTTTTGCGGTATCGTCAACAATTATCGGTATAGGTGCATTATCTATGCCTCGAGATATTGCTATGCAAACTTTATTCTCAGACGGTTGGATTATTTTGCTTTTGGGTGGATTGATATGTGCGGTTTTAGGTTGGTTTGTAACGAGGATAGCTATTTTATTCCCAAAGCAAAACTTTGTTCAATATACAAGTGCACATTTGACGAAGCCTGTTGCATACACAATTAGTAGCATTTTAGTATTAACATTTGCTGCTTTGACCGCATATGAATCGCGAATGATTGCAATTATTTCACAAACATATTTATTTAGTGATACACCAATACAGCTACTCTCTTTCTTCTTCTTATTAGTTGTTATTTATGGAGTAGCGGGATCGAGAGCAGCTTTAGTAAGGTTAAATGTTCTATTCTTACCTATCGTGTTCATTGCGATAGTGTTGCTTTCTTTATTGAATGTGAATTTAATGGAAATAAACAATTTACTACCGGCTTTTCAAACGAACGCAAGTCAATATGCTGTAGGAGTTAAAAATTCTATTTTCACATTTATCGGATTTGAGGTAGCTCTGTTTTATGCTGTGATGTTGAACGATAAGACAGCGAAAAAAGCGCCAATGGCAGTTGCAAAAGCAGTGATGGTAAATGTGTTGTCATACATTTTAATTTATGTAACTTGTATTAGCGTTTTTACGTATATGACAACCCGTGGATTGACGTATCCAACAATTGAATTGGGTAAAGAAATTGAAATTGGTGGAGGTTTTTTAGAAAGATTTGATGCCATTTTTTTTACTACTTGGATTATTACTATTTATAACACTACAGCAATGTATTATGACGTCGCATCTTTATTATTTTGTGCTATGTTTCCGAAAGTGAAGAAACATATTTTCATTTTTGTAAGTGCCCCGATTATTTTTATGGTGAACATGATACCCAGTAATTTGAATACTTTGTCAAGTTATGGGACTTATTTAGCTTGGATAGATATGGGGTTTGTCGTGCTAGCGCCTTTGTTAGTTTTTATTGTATATAAAATAAAAAGAAGGAATGGTAGAAATGAAACACCTTCTTAAAATTATAATGGTGATGGTTTTAGCTGGATCTATAAGTGGGTGCTCTGAGCTAGAAGAAATAGAAGAAAGAGGATTTGTAGTAGGCGCAGCTTACGATATTGTGAAGGCAAAGAAATCAAATCCAATTATGAAAGGGACGTATCAGATGGTACTTCCTAGTAAGTTAGCGCAACAAGGTGGCCAAGGCAGTGGAGATAGTGAAAATTATATTAATGTTAGTGCGAAAGCAGATAGTGTCTTTGAGCAAATACGAATTATTGCTAAAAAAGTTAGTCGCTCATTATTCTTTCCACATATACAAGTGATAATTTTTTCTAAAGATTTACTAGCGAATCCATATGTTTTACAAAATACGTTAGATGTATATATTCGTGATCACGAGATGAGAAGAAATATTCGTTTGTTCGTTTCTAAGAAAAATGCAGAAGCTATTTTAAAGCAGAGCGCCAAGCCTGAGAACTTACCGGCACAGTATATTGATATGTTAGCAGAGCATCCTCCGAAAAATGCTCAAATGATTGAAGCTGCAAGAATTGGTGAGGTACAGCAAAAAATGATTTCTAACCAAAGTTTCGTATTACCTATTCTCGAACTAACAAAGCAGGGGGTACAAATGAACGGGGCAGCGTTGTTTCGTGGAAAAGATAATAAGTGTGTAGGCAGTTTGAATGGAGAAGAAACATTAGGAATGAATTATGTAATAGGTAAAAAAATTGGAGGGTTCTTTACTATCCGTAAACAAGGTCAGCTTGTTACATACGAAATTCATAAGATGCGCCGAAAGATTAAAGTATCTACGGAAAATGCTACAAAACCGAAGTTTGATATCCATTTATATTTGGAAGGGACCTTAGCGGAGTTGCATTTTAGTGATCATAAACAAATTATGAATGAAAAGCGATTAAAGAAAACCATTGCGGAGGAAATGGAGAAGCGTATCCAAAAATCGATTAAGCTTGTTCAAAAAAAATATAAGGTAGATGTATTAGCATTAGGAGAAGTATATAAGCGGCATAATTATAAAGAATGGAAGAAGATAGATAAGAATTGGGATCAAGGTGAAAATTATTTTAGTAATGCTGAGGTTACTGTCCATGTTCATCCGACAATTGAGCATTCAGGTTCAGCTTTACCAAAGAGAGTGAAATAAGGTGATTTAAGTTGTTTACTGGACTAGGAATTAGTTGCACGATATTAATGGCGGTTCTTCCAGGAGTTATATACTTTATCCATAAAAAAATTACGACGTATGGAGCGCAGCCATGGAAAGAAAAAAAGAAACCTTAATAATTTAAGGTTTCTTTCGCGCAAAGCATATGTGAAGGAGGATACCTTCTATATATGCTTTGTTTTTATCCCACGTTAACGGGCAGTAAGAATCCTACCTAAAAAATTCGGTGGAAACAAGGTAGTTAGATAGGAAGTCAACTGCCCGTACACGCCCGATTGGTGAGGGCTAATACTCAGTAGGAAAGAGCCCTCTACTGAGTAAATTTTCACTTTATACAAGCCCTAACCAATGTACTAATTGTGTAGAGAGGAATGTAACAACAATGGCGATAACGGTAGGGATTGCAAACGATAAGAATGTCCATTTTGCACTTTTGGTTTCTTTATATATGTTAACTAGTGTTGTACCGCACGGGAAATGAAGAAGTGAGAACAACATTGTATTTAACGCAGTTAACCAAGTCCAACCGTGTTCTAAGAATAGATTTTTAATTTGATTAAAATCATCTATTTCAGTTAAAGCACCAGTTGATAAGTAAGACATTAATAAAATAGGTATAACAATTTCATTAGCTGGTAGTCCAAGAATGAATGCAGCTAGAATAAAGCCGTCAAGCCCTAACATTTTAGCGAATGGATCTAGGAAGTTTACAAAATACATAAGTAAGCTTGTGTCACCGATGAAAATGTTAGCAAGTAACCAAGTTAATGCAGCCGCAGGGGCAGCTACAACGACAGCTCGTTTTAAAACATAAATAGATTTATCGAGTGTTGCACGTACAATTGTATTCCAAACTTTTGGCTTACGGTACGGTGGTAACTCAAGGGTGTAGTGAGTTGGCACACCTTTTAAAGCTGTTTTTGATAGTACCCAAGAAACAGTTAATGTCATAATAACACCAATTACAACCATCCCAACTACAACGCCAGCAGTAACTAATGTTTGCATACTACCTGTATAACCAGCAGCCATAAATAATGAAGCCATTAAAATTAACATAGGCCAACGACCATTACAAGGAACGAAGTTGTTTGTTAAGATTGCAAGCATACGTTCACGTGGTGATTCAATAATACGTGTTGACATAATAGCGGCTGCATTACAACCAAAGCCCATTGCCATTGTTAAAGATTGTTTGCCATGTGCACCGGAGCGTTTGAATAAGCGGTCCATATTAAATGCAACACGTGGTAAGTATCCGTAGTTTTCTAATAGTGCGAACATAGGGAAGAAGATTGCCATAGGTGGTAACATAACGCTAATAACAGCACCGATACCACGGAATAAACCAAGTATTAAAATGCCATGTAACCATTCAGGTGCATGCGCTGCTTGGAACCAAGATGTTAAATATCCCTCGGTCCATCCGAAGAATTCAGCAATCATATCAGACGGTACGTTAGCGCCTGCAATTGTAAGATAAAAAATGATAGATAAAATACCGAGCATAATTGGGAATCCCCAGATGGGAGATGTGAAAATTTTATCTAGCTTTTCGGAACGATACAATTTGTCTGTATTTGTATATTGAACGGATTCTTTACATATGCTTGCAGATGTTCGATAAATATCTCCGACAATATCATCTCGTATATCTTCTTTTGAGAGTGTTTGTGCATGTTGAATAATATAGTCTAATGGAAGAGCTTTACTGGCTGAGTGAGATTCCATTAATTACGACCTCCCTTACAAGTGGTTCATTATGGTGTTTTTGAAGTGTAGTTAAGAAATTTTTATCTCCATCTAATATACGTAACGCAATCCAACGTGCTGGATACGTATCACCGAACACTTTATAAATTTGTGGTTCTAATTCCTGAATCATACTTTCAATTTTTTCGCTGTAAGTAATTTTAATTGGTGCTGGAATGAGTTTTTTAGTTGCTACTTTAGCAATGACGCTTAGTAAATGTCCGATACCAACTCGGTTTCGGGCTGAAATTTTAACTACCGGTACACCAAGTGATTTTGCTAATTTCTTTTCGTCGATAACAATGCCTTTTTTCTCCGCTTCATCAATTAAGTTAATACAAATGACTACATCATTTGTCATTTCCATTACTTGGAGTGCTAAATTTAAATTTCTTTCCATGGCAGTTGCGTCTATAACAACTACAGTTACTTCGGGCTTTTCAAATATAATATAATCTCTTGCTACTTCCTCATCCGCAGAATTTGAATACAGTGAGTAGGTTCCAGGTAAATCTATTAATGTATATTTACTTCCGTTATGTTCATATTCCCCTTCAGCTTTTAAAACAGTTTTTCCCGTCCAGTTTCCAGTATGTTGTTTTAAGCCTGTTAAAGTATTAAATAATGTACTTTTCCCGGTATTCGGGTTGCCAGCTAAAGCAATGCGATGTTTGCTCATCTGAAATCATCTCCTATTAATACCCCGAAAATAAGGGAACTTTCTTCCTTACGTAGTGCAATAGTTGTGTTGCTTACTTGATAAGCGACCGGATCTCCAAGTGGGCTGCGTTGTAATACTTTAATCGTTGCCCCAGGGATAAATCCTAAGTCTAATAAACGTCGTTTCATAGTTCCTTCTAATTGTATCTTCTCAATTTGTACAAACTCTCCTGTTTTAAATTCAGAAAGTGGTTTTGTATTAGCCGATACCATAAAAGTTACCTCATCTCTATATTGTTAGTTTAAGTTTAAAAAGTTTCCTAAGGTAAACTTTTTGTTAGTAATATAGTAGACCACATTGGATGATGCTGTCAATTAGTACTTTAAAAATATTCAATTATTTTTAGAATTGTTCCAATTTATTTAGTTGTACTAAAAAATATTACTAAAATTCTTTTTAATGTAAATAAAGTAAGAGCGTAAAAGTTAAAAAAGATAGTGGAATTGTAAATGTAGTTTTAAGCTAAAGGGCAAAACGTAGAAATTTATTTACATTGGATTTACATTATTAAGATTAAATTTACAATACTTCGTGTTTAATGTGGAGTTTGTTGGCTTTTTTAACTATAAATGTTGGAATGTCTAGCTTTTACGGGATGTTATCTCTATTTACTTAAACTTAAAAATTGCTTAACACTCACATAATATTGTTGTCCTACAATGAATTTGTGTTCGAAAGAAAATGAATTCGAAAAGCGATAATCCAAATGGGGGTACAAGACATGGTTATGAAAAAGGGTATTAAATTTTCTTTAGCAGCTTTAGTTATGGCAGGTGCATTAGTTGGATGTGGAAAAGCAGAAAGTACGGATAAAGAGGCTGCTAAAGGAAGCGATAATGCAAAACAAGAATTATCAGGTACGATTGCAGCGGCTGGTTCTACAGCTCTTCTACCTCTTGCGGAGGAAGCTGGAAAGAAATTCATGGAGAAAAACTCGAAAGTTTCTATTCAAGTTCAAGGTGGCGGTAGTGGAACTGGGATTAACCAAGTAGCATCGGGTGCAGTACAAATTGGTAATTCAGATGTTCCGTCTGGAGATAAAATAAAAGATGCTGAAAAGGCGAAAGAATTAGTAGATAACAAGGTAGCGGGTATTGCATTCGCACTTGTCGTAAATAAAGATGTAAAAGTTGATAACCTAACAGTAAAACAAGTACAAGATATCTTCACTGGAAAAGTAACGAACTGGAAAGAGGTAGGCGGGAAAGATGAAAAAATCAACGTAATTAACCGTCCAGCTTCATCTGGTACACGTGCTACATTTGAAAAAACAGTTATGAAAGACGCAAAAATTAATGATGGAACTGGTACAACACAAGATTCTAACGGTGCAGTAGAGCAAGCGATTAATTCTACGCCAGGCTCAGTGAGTTATTTAGCAATGTCTTACATGGTTGGTGATAAAAAAGGTGCGCTACAAACAGTAAAAATTGATGGCGCTGAACCGAAAGTTGAAAATATTTCGTCTGGTAAATATCCATTCTGGTCTTACGAATACATGGTAACGAAAGGTGAAGCGAAAGAAGCAACAAAAGCTTACATTGATTATGTAAAAGGTAAAGACTTTGAAAAACAAGTAGAAGATATGGGTTACATTCCAATGTCTAAATTAAATAAGTAATCAAATTTATGGGGCTGGCTGCAAGGCCAGTCCTGTTCATTTCAATCTGTGAAGTGGGGTCTGTCCTGTGATGAAGGGGAAAAAACAAATAAATTACGTAAAGAGTGAATATATAGGAAGATCACTTGTTACGTTTTGTGGTATTTTAATTGTTTTAATTACATTAGCTATTATTGCGTTTATTTGCGGTAAAGGAATTCAATCTTTTACGCAAAGTGGTATCTCATTTACTGAGATGTTAACATCGACAAAATGGAATCCAAATGCTGACGAAGGAAGCTTCGGGGCTTTGATTTTTATTGTAGGTTCAACAGTGGTTTCGTTGGGTGCGGTTATTATTAGTGCGCCGATTGCTATAGCTCTTGCTATATTCATGAATTTAATTTCGCCGAAGTTTGGAAATAGAGTATTGAAGCCTGTATTAGAATTATTAGTTGGTATTCCTTCAGTTGTATACGGATTATTAGGGGTTACAATTTTAGTTCCGTTATTACGTGATTCGTTTGGGGGAGTAGGTTTTAGTTTAATTGCAGGTATTGTTGTACTAAGTATTATGATTTTACCTACTATTGCTAGTATCGCTTCTGATGCAATACGTTCTGTTCCGTTTGATTATTTAGAAGCTTCTTATGGACTAGGATCAACGAAATGGCAAGCGGTTAGCCGCGTAATTGTTCCTGCTGCTAAAAAAGGGATTTTAACAGGCATTGTTTTAGGTTTAGCGCGTGCTTTTGGTGAAGCGTTAGCGGTTCAAATGGTAATCGGAAATACGATTAAATTACCAGAAGGAATATATAGTCCGACAGCAACGTTAACAGGTATTTTGACAATGGATATGACAAATACATTGAACGGAACTGCTTGGAACAATGCGCTATGGACTTTAGCGATGATTTTACTTGTTATTTCATTCCTGTTTATTTTAGTAATTCGAGCGATTGGACAAAGAGGTGAGCGATAATAATGAATGCAAGAACGGTAAATAAAATTTGGACGGGTATCTTTTATGCAGTTGCGGCTTTAGTTGTAGCGCTGCTAGTGTTCTTAGTGTTTGAAATTTTACAAAAGGGATGGGGATTTTGGGATCCTAATTTCTTGTTTGGAGAACCAAGCAATACAAGAGCTGGTGGTGGAATTGGTCCGCAGTTATTCAATTCCTTCTACATGCTTGTTATAACGCTTGTTATATCTATTCCTCTTGGATTAGGTGCTGGAATATATTTAGCTGAGTATGCAAAACAAGGGCGTTTTTTAAGTTTTGTACGTTTATGCATTGAGACAATGGCATCCTTACCTTCTATTGTTGTTGGGTTATTCGGTTTGTTAGTGTTCGTTACAATGACAGGTTGGGGATACACAGTAATGGGTGGTGCTCTTGCTTTAACTATTTTAAACTTACCAGGTTTAACACGTGTTTGTGAAAATGCGATTTCAGAAGTTCCTCCTAATGTAAAAGAGGCAAGCCTTGGATTAGGTGCAACGAAGTGGCAAACGATCGCTCGTATTATTATTCCTTCATCCTTACCACAAATTATTACAGGGATTATTTTAGCGGCGGGTCGTATATTCGGGGAAGCGGCAGCGTTAATTTACACAGCGGGTTTAACATCTCCAATTTTAAATTCAGCAGTGGAATTATCCAGTCCTTCGCACCCTTTAAATCCATTTAGACCAGCTGAAACGTTGGCGGTTCACATTTGGAAGTTAAATTCTGAAGGGGTTATCCCAGATGCAAAGTTAATTGCGACAAAATCAGCAGCTGTATTAATTATTATGGTACTACTATTCAATGTTATTTCACGCTTTATAGCATCTGTATTACACAAGCGTTTTACAGGAACGAAAAGAAAAAGTAAAACGACGAAGAAGGTAAAAGCGGCATAAGTTGAAGATGAAAACTCTCTGTTTATAAAACAGGGAGTTTTTTTACGGTCATTTTGTTGTTGGTAGGAAAAGAAGAAGGGTGGCTGAATAGGTAACTTGATATATGGAAATCCGGATAGAAATAGGGAGGGGATTTGAAAGTGTTTTTTTTTGCAAATGTCGGGATTTCCTGTATCTGGGAAATGGACATTTTCTAAGTATATCGCTAAATTAACAGGTGCTGTTATTGTAGATCATGACGTTGCGAAATCAGCTTTATTAAAATCATTAAAGGAAAAAGGTGTTGAATCAACAGTGGTTGGGGGAATCTCCTATGATATTGAGTGGGAACTGATTGTTTTTTTGTTGGAGTAAAAGCACAGTGTGATATTAGATAGTCCATGTCTCTACGAAAGGATGATTAAAAAAGGAATAGATTTATGTCAGAAAAATGGTGCTACATTTAAATATATTGAATGTTATCTTAATAATATAGAAGAAATTAATCGTAGGTTACAAACGCGCGAACGTAAGGTAAATCAAATTACAAAAGTAGAATCAGAAGTAGCATTTAAAAAATGTCTGTCTGGCAGTAATAGGCCTTTACATGGTGAATATCTTATTGTGGATTTTGGAGAACCACTAGAGAAGTATGGTAAAAAAGTGATGGACTATATTTATCCCGCTATTTGTGGGTGGTAAAACTCCCACCTCAAAATTCAGCTGGAGCAAAGAAGTTAGACGGGAGCTAAACTGGCAGTAAACGCCCGATTGGTGCGGGCTAATAATCAGTGGGGGGGTGGACAAAACCCTGCTGATTAAAGTTTCACTTTATGGATAGGTAGAGGAATACAAAAGGCGTTATCTTCAATTATGAAGATAACGCCTTTTGGTTTAAATATCAGGTGTTTCTGTTGAAGTACTTATTTTTCTGCGGGAGCGTCTTTTTCTCCCGATTTTATCTAATAGTTCATACATAACAGGAACAACTACTAATGTAAGAATGGTTGAAACGGCTAAGCCGCCAATTACAACGACAGCTAGACTTTTTGATACCATGCTGCCAGCTTGAGATTGGCCGAATAGAAGTGGTAGCATAGCGACGATTGTTGTTATGGCTGTCATAATAATTGGGCGTAATCGAGTGGAGCCGGCTTCTAATAATGCTTCTCTTGTTTCCATACCGTTTTCTCGATTTTGTTGGACTCTTTCTATTAATACAATAGCATTTGTAACGACAATTCCGATTAACATTAATGCGCCAATCAAGGAATTTACATCAACTGGTGTTCTGGAAATGATTAATCCTAAAATGCCTCCGACAGCAGCTAATGGCAAGGAGAATAAAATTGCAAAAGGAGCGCGCGCCTGCCCGAATGTGATAACCATAATTAAATATACAATCCCGATTGCAATCCCCATAATTTTAAATAAATCAGCGAAGTTCTCTTGCATAGATTCGGTAGCACCTGCGATATTTACTTTTGCCCCGTTAGGTAAATCTAAGTCAGCTATTGCTTTGTTTACTTCTGCGCTTACTTTACTTAAATCTTCACTTGAAGCTTCTGCAGTAATTTGAATCGTTTCTTTCCCATCTTTATGGAAGATTTCCGTTTGAAGTTGTTTTTCTGAAATAGTTGCAATGTCTTTTAAAGGAATTGGTCCGTTAATAGGTGATAGTATGTTTGTGTTTAAAATATCTTCTTGCTTGTTAATGGATGCCTTTTTGTGTTCTATCATAATAGTTGTTTTTTCATTATTGATTGAGATTTCCCCAATAGGAGATTTCTTCATAAGGAATGATACTTGTTGTGCTGCTAATTCTGGTGTTAAACCTAGTTGCTCGGCCTTTGTTTGATCGATATGAATTTGCCATTCTTTTTTAGATTCTTCTATATTTGTTTTTACTTTGGAAAGAGAATCCATGCTTTTTAGTTTTGTTTCGACGATGTTAGCGGCCTTTTGTAAATTTGTTTCGTTAGTAGCTGTTACATTAAATTGTAAGTTGTTTCCGCCGCCGGAGTCAGAGTAACTCGTTTTTATATAATCAAGTTCAGCTGGTTCGAAAGCTGTATGTTCCTTTTTTAATTCTTTAATATATTGGTCGATGTCAGATCCTTTTTTAAAGACTACAAATATAGTTGCAAGATTGTTTTGAGTTGTCTGTCCCCATTGTGCATCTTCTGCGCTAGATCCCATTCGCAAAATAACATCTGTTACATCAGAATTAGAGAGGAGTTTCTTTTCGAAATCAAAGGCTTTTTGTTTTTTAGCTTCAGAATCATAATCAGCTGGAAATGTCATGTTAACGGAAAGCATTGTATCGTCCTCAGACTTTATGTTCGCTTTCGGAAGTAGTATGTAGGCTGCAATTGATCCTGCAAATAATAAAAAAGAAGTGAGTAGAATGATAAACTTATGAGAAAGAGCCCACTTTAATGTAGCGACATATCGCGGTGAAGAATGCGAATTGCGACGTTTTGTTTTTTTGAGCAGTAAAAAAGCCATAAGTGGAACGACTGTTAATGCCACAATTAAGGAAGAAAGTATAGAATACACAACTGCTAACACCATAGGTAACATTAGTTTTCCGATTACTCCCGATACGAGACCGATAGGTAAAAAAACGGCGACTGTTGTTAAAGTAGAAGAGGTAATTGCGACGGCGACCTCTTTTGTTGCATCGAGAATAATATCTTTAGAGAAAGATTCTTTTTGTAAACGACGGAAAATATTCTCGATGACAACGATACTATCATCGACGAGACGTCCAACTGCAACGGCTAAGCCACCTAGAGTTAAAATGTTAAGTGTGATGTTAGATTGGTGGAGTAAAAATAGTGTTAATAGGATAGATAATGGGATACTGACGACAGCGATGAGTGTTGTTCGAAAGCTACGTAAAAAGATTAAGATAATGAGAGTTGCGGCAATGGCCCCAAGGATTACTTCTTTTCCCATACTAGTAACAGCATTTTCAACTTGCTCATGAGTTGAAGCTAAAAGTTTAATAGAATATTGATCTTTATATTCCTTACTTATATCTTTAATCTTTTTATCAATCTCTTTTCCAATTGCAACCGCGTTTTTACTCGGCTCTTTCATGATGACTAATCCTGTTCCTTCTTCTCCGTTTATGTGTGAGATTGTATCGTAATGTTGTTTTAGTTCAATTTGAGCGACATCTTGTAATTTCACTTGAGGTGTAACGGTGATGTTTTTTATGTCATTTACATTTTTTATATCTCCGATGACACGAAGAGTGTATTCTTCCTTATTAACGGTAACTGCTCCGGCTGGAGTGGAGGTTTCTTTTCCTTGTAAAACTGTTAATACTTGCTGTGATGTTACGTTTTTATCTTTTAGTTGGTTAGGATCAAGTACGATTGATAATTCGGAAGTTGATTTTCCGAAAAACATAACATTGGCAACACCATCAATGCTTTCGAGTTGTGGTACGATTTCTTTCTCGATTTGTTTTTCGTCAGCTTTTGAAAATCCGTTTTGCTTCTGGATGGTGATTTGAGCGAGTGGAATCATAGAAGTATTTAATTGACTAACTACAGGCTTAGTTACATCTTTAGGTAATTTAATTGTATTAATTGCTTTCTCGACTTCGCGTGCCGCGTCTTTCATATTTGCCTTGGATGTATATGCGATGTCGATGCGTGATAACCCTTCATGTGTAGAAGAAGTAATGCCATCGATATGTTCTAAATTACGAAATTGTTTTTCGAGAGGATCAGTCACGTCTTTGGTCAGCGTTTCAGCATCGAGCCCTTGAGACAATGTCGTAACAGTTATTGCGGGGTTATCGATGCTTGGTAAAAACTCCATAGGTAATTTAGATCCGGAATAAACGCCGAGTATGGAAATGAGAAAAACCATGATGATAATAGCGGCTCGGTTTTTTAATGAAAACTTTGTTAACCTATCCATAAGATAATTCCTCCATTAGTTTATTTATAGTTGTGTGGGCACTTTCTTACTATATAACAAAAAATGGATATTTTTCATTAAATAAATGTAAAAAAATTCTAACAATAATCTTAAGTTAATATTTTGAAGGGAAGTTCGTTATTTCTGCAAGTGAAATTCCTGATTGTTGAAGAGAAGCATTAATTAAAGTTTTGCTCTAGTATAGTGGACTCATTTTTTGTTACTCTACATTTAAATGAGGATTTGTCCTTCTTGAGTAGAGTTATGGTTATTGTAAAATTTAAAAGGAAGAGGGCTAAGGATTAGGAATTCATGTGGGATACTGTCTGGTTGATGATAGTGTATAGTAAGTTGTCTGCAAGCAAAATGAATGTTTTCAGTAGAAAGGATAATGGTTCTTTCTATAGAAGAAAGTAGGCTAGATAATTTTTTGTGTTTTTTTATAAAAAACACTTGTTATTTAAAAACCATGATGGTATATTAATAAACGTCGCTGATGCGGAAACGCAGAAAACGACAAAAAGAAATTAAAAAACATAGTTGACATCGAAAAATGAAGATGTTAATATGATGAAGTCGCTTCTGAAGCGGCGGACAAGTTCTTTGAAAACTGAACGAAACAAACAACGTGAACGTCAATTTTTATTTTTAGATGCTAGACAAAC
>NZ_MACH01000001.1 GCF_001884065.1 Bacillus proteolyticus | reverse complement strand
TAAAGACTATTTTCTTCTTCTATTCCAAACTATACAAAAAAACACCCAAGAGCTATCAAAGGTGTTACTTCGTCTGTTCAATCTCCTACAGCAAAACGGGCGGAAATCTCATCGATATGAAAAAAAAACGGTCTTTGATATATTAGGTGTCGTTTACAATTGTACCCTGTCTTATAATCAAGCCGCTTAATTCAAAAAAATGAAACCCGCTAAGGTTTATTTCGTATGCAAATCTTTCAATCAACTACACTTGCCCTTTAGAAAAAAGAAACAATTTCGTCTAAAATTGACTTTGCATAAGCTTAGCTTGATAGCGATGTGGCGGTACCCCTATGTTAACTTTCTATGAATATCATATTCAACCAAAATTACCCTTATTGATGGTACAATTAAAGTCTTGGAGGGATATTATGGGATTTATTATGGATATTGTATTTTATTTTGGATTTTATTTTGGATTACTGTTTCTTATAATTGTTACCTCATTATCTTTATTTATTATGGCTGCATTACCAAAAATTCGGAATAAAAATCTATCATTCATAATGATCGGTTTAGGGATAAATATACTTGCTATTCCGTTGTCTTTTTTTATAGGTGGGATGGCAACAGATTCTCCTGATAGTACTAGGTTAGATTTTTGGAAAGGATTTTTCTTTATTCAAAAAATACCGCTCTTTTTACTGATTTTTTTATTATTTTTAACTGTGGTGTTGTGGTTTATTCGTAAGAACAAGAAAAAAGTAAACATGTAGAATTTTAAAACGACTTCCAATAACGGTCATTATGTAAATGAGCTGTCCATATGGGCGGCTCATTGTATTTTTTGCTTAGTATGGTTTTTTCCAAAATGCTGGCGGTACCCCAGAATGATATGGTGCCCACTATAAGGGGAGTTGAAGCTAATACATTGTAGATGGAATATTCGATTAAATATTTAGAAAATGTTTATTTGAATTTTTTGGTAGGTTTATCTAAAAGCGCATAGAAATATGAAAAAGTACAATTTTAACGTATCTAAAGGGGATGACGGAGATGGTAAAGAAGTTTGGTTTAGGAGTATATTCTACAGTAATCGTATTAAGTGCTAGTATCGTTTTTTCAAGTACTGTATCAGCGGATAGTCTATCTGTATCTGAACAAGTTACAAATGGAGACTTTGAAGAAGGGCTAAATAATTGGACTTTATCCAATCCTAATTCTTTTAATGAGAACATTGGTACTTCTGAAACGGGGAATCATTATTTGCAATTAATACATGCAGATACAGCTTATCAAGTTGTTGCTGTAAAGCCAAATACAGAATATACATTAACGTTTGATGTAGCAGGGATTATAGGATCTCCAGCAGAAGTAACAGTAGGTAGTCTAGATTCGAATCAAAATGTAGTTCCATTAACTCAAAAACAGTATACAGGTTTTAAGCCAGCCCACCATGATTTTAAGTTTGAAACAGGTGAGGATGTATCAAACTTTGCAGTAAAATTTGCTTCAACAGGAAATGGTAGAGCTAAGTTTGATAATATACGATTAAAGGAGAAATCTTATATTTTAAATATTGATTTTGATCGAAATTCCAATTTAGATCCTCTTACACAATGGGGCTATGTAAATTCCAGTATTGAAGAACATGCAGGAATAAATAACTCTAGAGGAATTCACTTAACAGGATCAAATGGTGGATTCGAAGGATATGTAACTTTAAAACCTAATACTACATATACATTATCAGCAAATGGAAAAGTAGTATCCTCGGGACAGAAGGTTATTATAGGGGCAGGTGAAAAAGCAATGGAGTTCACTTCCTCACAATATGAACAAAAATCTGTTGAATTTACTACTGGAGATACAGAGACTTCCGAAAAAGTCTACATTTATATCCCTTCCGGTGAAAGCTGTGATGCTTATATTGACGATATTGTATTAGTAGAAAAGTAGTATCGATGCTTTAAAATTGTTGCTCGTAGGGGTTCAGCCGCATGCCCATCAACTTAAGAATTTGCTTTACCCCCAAGTGTAAAAAAAACGCCATCCTTTCCTATAAGTCTACAGAAAGAAAGCGTATTTTTTCATTTTAAGAGGTATTTTATTTTGTTTGATTGATAGTGATGTGGCGAGACCCCTACTAAAAAAAAGGATCTGATATTCATATCAGATCCTTTTTCACTATGTATAATTATTTCACTGCTACTTTTAATTCTTTTCCGGCTTTAAAAGCAGGGACTTTAGATGCAGCAATTTGCATTGCTTCACCTGTTTGTGGATTACGTCCTGTACGTGCAGATCTTTCACGCACTTCAAATGTACCAAAACCAAGAATCTGTACTTTCTCTTCATTTGCAAGCGCATTTGTTATAGCATCTAATACAGCTTGTGTTGCTGCAGCTGCATCTTTTTGTGTAAGTTCTGCTTTTTCTGCTACCATTTTTGTTAATTCGGTTTTATTCATTTTTTGCACCTCTTTGCATGTAATAAGAGATTATTATAACGTACCTACGTTTCTCATGTAAATAAAGATATATAGAAAAAGCCCTAGCAAGAGCTAGGGGCAATTCTGTGTAATAGTAGTACCAAGGAAAAGGATTTCATCACATAATTGGTATTTTAAAATCTCGATTAAACAATATAAAGTGACGTTTTAATTATAATTTTGTTAATGCTTTCTCATTTTCGTTATGGGGGCATTTAAGAATCTTAGGTTGATAGCAATGGGGTCGCGCCCACATTTTAACGGAAATATACGCTAAGAGCATGCAAGATTTTATACAGTTTTTCGGCTAATCCAGTAACAAACGAGAATCCGAAAACCCGCGCCACAATAGAAATGTATAAAAAGATGTATTGAATGATAGAAAAAGAAAAAGGCGGATTCCTTGTGAAAGTAGGGATCCGTCTTGTCCTTGCTACCGGTAATAGGACGTTATGTTATCCTGACATGAATATCCTATTCATCCAAATTTGTACAAATATTTTCTGTTGACTGGTACAATGAAGAAAAGAGGTGAATAAGTTATGGCAAAGAAAACAAATTGGCTTTACATTGTCGGTTTAACATGGTTGGCAACCATTATATTACTTTCGACAGACCTTATTGATCTGATTCCAAATCAGGTGGTTTCTCTAAGTGTTTCTGTTGTTATAGGTATCATTGCACTAGGAGCTAATCTGACAGGACTTTACTTACTTAAAAAGAAAAAATATTGAGAGCGAATCGTGCCTCTCTCAAAATGAGGAGGGGTTTGGAATAACTTCCAATAACGATAATTATGTAAATGAGCTGTCCATATGGACAGCTTATTGTATTTTTTGCTTAGCGTGTTTTTTTTCCAAAATGCTGGCGATACCCCTTTTAGATTTTCTCATTAGCTGATAAATTAAAAGATCTAGCTCCTGGCTAACGTGAATTACTTTCTTGTGACTAAACCCGTATTTTATAACCAACTGAATCAATTCTTCTTTTCGCTTTTCTATCGTATCATTTAAAGTCTTTATATCCACTTTTAGTTAAAAACTCCCTTATCGCTTTACTCTTATTTGGAAACATACTTAAATAAACAAACAAAAAAAATAAGATTGGAGAATTCCACCTTATCTTTAAAACATGGGGTAAATAAAATTGATAACCATCATATTTTTATTATATATTATTTTTAGTTAATTTGGTGTACTAATCCCATATTTAACATTTATATCTATATCGAGTGAATTTATTACAAAATGAGCTATAAATGATTACAAAATCGAAAGTAAACTTTTACCCAGTAGTTTACTTTCATAATATTGATTTTGATACGTGTTTGGTAAAGAAAAACACAATGAATTGCAAATAAAAACTATACAGAAATCTAGTTTCGTATAGTAAAGTGCATATGATAAATCCCTCTTTGCTATTTCCCAAAAAAGAATCATGGCTGCAGACTCTATAAACTGTATTTTCAGAAACATTGCAAGCGTGTAAGAAAAATGAAAGGTAATTCAATATGAGAATAACAATCTTAATACTACAATGAAAACAGAAACATTCATAAAAATTCTGAGGTACGATATCAAGCTATTTTAGTGCTTAAAACATTCGATTAAGAATTACAGGTTAAATAAGGAAATACGAAACTAGACCATCAATTAATAGAAAATTATTCGTATTTTTAAAAAGGAAAAATGTCGGCAGGCATCATCTATCAACGCTCATAATCAGTTTGTAAATTTGGAGGGGATTTCTCATATGAAAATAGTAAAAGTAAAAGATCTTAGTAAAGAATACACAGGAAAGGTTTCACATACAGCACTTTTAAATATTAATTTAACAATTATAGAGGGAGAATTTGTTGGGATTATGGGCCCATCGGGTAGTGGGAAAACAACGTTATTGAATATGATTTCTACTATTGACTCGCCAACATTAGGCAGTGTATTCATTAATAGTAAAAATCCTTATCAACTATCACCCAATGATTTGGCCGTATTTCGCAGACAGGAATTAGGGTTCGTCTTTCAATCCTTTAACCTGTTGCATACATTAACAGTAAAAGAGAATATAGTTCTTCCGCTCGTATTAGATGGCATGAATGTGAAAAGAATAAATAAACGAGTAGAATCTATTTCAAAAAAATTAGGAATCAGTGAAATATTGAATAAACGAACATATGAAATATCAGGAGGACAAGCACAGCGAACAGCGATTGCTCGTGCACTCATTCATTCTCCTAAATTGGTTCTTGCCGATGAGCCAACAGGAAACTTAGATTCTAAAGCTTCTCAAGATGTAATGGAGATATTAACACAATTAAATAAAGAGGAAAAGGCAACAATGATGTTAGTAACGCACGATCCAGTTGCTGCAAGTTACTGTGACCGCGTTATTTTTATTAAAGATGGACAGTTATATAATGAAATTTTCTACAATGACAATCGTTCGTTATTTTATCAAAATATTATGGATATTCTTTCTATGTTAGGAGGGAACAAAAATGAATTTTCGACAGCTCGCATTTAATAATGTTATACGGAATAAACGAATATATCTTGGACATTTTTTTAGTAGTACATTTGCGGTAATGATTTTCTTTACTTATGGGCTACTTGTCTTTCATCCGAATCTACAAGGCGAACTGACTCATGCAAGTACCATAATGAATACATTTGGGAAAATAGGATTTCAACTATCGTATTACTTAATCTTTGTTTTCTCTTTCTTATTTATTTTCTATTCTGTTAGCGCATTTTTAAAAAATAGAAAAAAAGAGTTTGGATTATTAATGTTACATGGAATGTCTCATCAACAGCTTCATCGATTAATTTTTTTCGAAAACATGTTGATTGGAATCCCTTCTATACTAGTAGGCATTGGGATTGGGATGATTTTTTCTAAATTATTTTTACTAATTAGTGGGTCTTTATTGGGAATAGAGAATACGTTAGCATTTTACTTTCCATTAAAGTCTATGGGAGTAACAGCTATTTCCTTTTTTGTTTTATTTCTACTCATTTCATTGTTTACATCAAAAATGGTGAAAATGAATGAGCTTGTAAAACTCATAAAATCAGAGGAAAAACCAAAACCTGAGCCGAAAGCGTCCGTTTGGATATCCTTGTTGGCAATTATCTTAATTGGAGCAGGTTACTCCGCCGTCCACCACTGTATCGTCGCGGTGAATTACATGAGTACTTTGAACCAAGTATTCCTACTCGTAGGAGTAGGTGTCTTATTAATTGTATGTGGAACCTATTTTTTCTTTACTCAATTGTGTGTATATGTGATATACACTTTAAAAAATAGAGAAACTACATTCTTTAAAAGAACCAATCTCCTTGTTATCTCAGAATTATTGTATCGAATGAAAGATAATGTGAGAACGTTCTTTATCGTTACAATTATATCAGCTGTATCTTTTACAGCAATTGGAGTTTGTACGGCAATCGCAAATCCTGAATTGGCAAAACATGAGACCCCATATGCATTTACCTATCAATCGGATAAGGGGAATACACTAGAAGAATCCCATATTGAAGAGATAAAAAAACAATTAAAAGAATCTGGATTTTCTTATAAACTTGTAGCAACAAAATTTAAAAGGCCACAAAATGGGCCGGTTTTAATTAATCTTTCTACGTATAATGAATACGCTAAAAAATTAGGGTATGAAATAGAAAAATTAACAAATGAAAATGAAAGTATCGCTATACTACGAAAGAAAAATCACACAAGTGCAGAGGATCTAAAACCCTTTGAATTAAGGCATGGTGAACTAGAAGTACCACTTTCTGTTCAAAAAACAATTTATATCCCAGAATTCGCCGCCATTGAGAAACCTGTTATTGTCTCTGATGCCGTTTACAGTAAAGTCCTAAATATAGAACAAGAAAGCGTACTCCGAGATTACACCATATACGGTTTTATCATAAAAAATTGGCCTGAAACAAGTGCAATTTCTACAAAACTTATGAAGTCCATTGGTACGAGTCAAGATGATTTTTATATCTTTTCATCTTTGTATTTAAAATGGCTTGAACTGAAACAACAAAATGGATTACTTTCTATTTCAAGTGTATTGGTGGGGATTGTATTTTTCGTATTTACTCTAAGCTTTTTATATTTCCGTCTATTTACTGATTTAGAACGTGATAAAGAGCAATATCAGATGCTTTCAAAATTAGGTTTACGCCAAAAAGAGTTAAAGCAAATTGTGACAAGACAAATGATGATCCTATTTTTCTTACCGATTGTAGTGGCTATGGTTCACAGCAGTTTTGCATTTCTAACTCTGCACCAATTAGGACAAACAATGAGTAGGGATATGTCCGTTATTCAAAGCTCAATTGTTGTATTAGTAAGCTTTATTTGTATGCAAATTATTTACTTCCTTATTATTAGAAATCACTATATAAAACGCATATGTACAAAAATATATTCATAAAAAAGATAAACAAAAAATTGAAGGTGCAGACTCAATCACTAATTATGCTTGGATATGCACCTTGAAAGCAAGTTTGACCTAAATGCAGTTGGAGATCAGGGCACATCCCTTGGACTGTTTCAACTCCATCGAAGTGGATTAGTACCCAGAGATTTAACGAACGAAGATTTGAAAAATGCAGAAACCAATACTCGAATTGCAATATCTAATATGGCAAGGGCATATAACCGTGGTTTACAGAAAAGTTTAAAAGGAACAGATCTATTAAAACATATTGCTAATACCTCAGGTTGGCCTGGCAATAAGGGGGTTCAATGGACAGAGAAACAGACAGACTATAATAAGGGTTTAGAAAAGAGTTTTAAAATGTTTTCTAAACGACAATACGATGTTCTAGAATGAAATTTTTAACGATTATTATTATATAATTTATGCTTAGAGACGAACATTCTCTTCAAAAGATGCACAGATTGACTTTGTATTGCTTATATCAGGAATTTAAAGAAACATAAGCACAATATGTACAATTCTCCAACTGTACTAGTATAGTGGTCTATATTAACAGCAAAATAGCTTTTAAAATACGTAAATATGTTTATGTGTGTTAATAAATTAGAATAAAATCTTAAAAAAAACTTTAGATAAAATTTCTTTTTTCTTTCTATATTTATTCTATAATTTATGCATAAATATGAAAAGCCCCTTTAAAAGATACACAATTTTTTGTAGCGTTTATATCGGGATTTTAACGAAAAAAATATATTTACTTCGCTTACCACACTATTATAGTTATCTATATTAATAACGAAATTTAAAGTTGACAAGGAGAACACTTTATGAGTAAGAGAATAAACGAATTAGATTCAATACGAGGACTAGCGGCTATCACAGTGGTATTTGGACACTTTTGTTTAATGCTACCATCGTTGCCTAATTCTATTAAATTTTCCCCGCTTAGGTTTTTATGGGCGGGTGGAGAAGCTGTAATCGTTTTTTATGTACTCAGTGGTTTTGTGCTATCTATGGCACTCTATCATTCAAAAACAAATTATTGGGGATATTTAATTAAGCGATTTGTACGAATCTATATTCCTTATTATTTCTGGATATTCATCACCTTTGCTTTATTTATTTTGTTTTCACCATATGAAGTTACGGGACTACGAGATTGGTTCTATGATAAGTGGCAAGGGCCAATAACAAAATTAGATATTATGAATCACTTTGTACTTCTTAATAACTTTTTTACGGATAATTATAATCCGGTTATCTGGTCATTAGCTCAAGAAATGCGTATATCTATCGTGTTTCCCTTGTTATTCCTTCTGTTTTATAAACAGAGTTGGAAGAAAACGATACTGTTTGCTATGAGCTTTTCTTTAATTGGTATTTTCCTTAATATGTTGCATATTGGGAAAGCTGAGGGGTTTTATAATGGTTATGCCGATACACTGCATTTCACATCTATGTTTATGGTTGGAATGCTACTTTTTAAACACCAGGAAGAACTTACTCAATTATATAGAAGTATGAAAAACTTAAACAGAAAACTTCTTATTGCATTAGGGGTCTTTCTATATCTATATTCCATTATGATTTATGGGCTTTCTAGTAATGATACTACTTTCTTATTAAAAGATTGGGGTGTCGTAATTGGTGTTAGTATAATAATCATTATGGCAATGAATAACCTAAAGGTAAAAGCTATTTTAAATAAGGGTGTATTTGTATACTTAGGGGAAATTTCATATAGCATCTATTTATGTCACTTTCCAATCACGATGGTACTCTTTAAACTTTTGTATGCAAAGATACCCACCCTTTTTCTTCTTATCTTATGTATTACAACGACAATACTTTGTTCTATATTATCGTATCATTTAATTGAAAAGAAATGTATCAATTGGGCAAAACAAAGAACAACAAAGTTCAAAAAAAAAGTGTGACACTTGTAGGGGTACGGAAACGATTCAAAGAATAACCCGCCTTGAAAAATCCTCCAATTCAGGCGGTTGTTTTTCTTTAAATTCCTATATTAAACTTTACACCTAAAAGAAATAATTTTGAGACCAAAAAGGTACGAATTTTTTATACGAGGAGGAGTATTATATGAAGGATACGATTAAAACACGATTTATTATAGTATTCTATATTAGTATTTTAGGTTTAGGAACCATGCTTGGAATATTTTATGTTAAGCATAAAACCAATATTCAAAGAAATAAAGTGATTGCTGCCGAAAAACGTTTATTGCAATATGAGCTCACCTTGAAAAAAGAATTAGAGAAATATAATTTAGGAGAGAAAACAGCAGTTTTATTAGGAATTATGTACCAAGAGAGTAGAGGTGAGGGAAACGACCCTATGCAGTCTTCTGAATCACTGGGATTAAAGCCAAATGAAATTCAAGAGACAAGCTTGAGCATTGAACAAGGGGTAAAACACTTTGCTCAAATGTACAAATATGGGACGGAAAAAGATGTTAGCATGGATACAATTATTCAAAGCTATAATATGGGACCAGGGTATATTGATTTTATTGCGAGTCAAGAAGTTAAACAACACTCGGAAGATTCGGCCAAAAATTTTTCTAAGATGAAAGTTGATCAACATCCAGAGATGTACACTTGTGGTGGAAATAAAAATAATTTTAGGTATCCATATTGTTATGGTGATTTCACATATGCAACAAAGGTGAATGAAAAAGCAAAACTTATTGAAGAACTTCTCCGAAAAAATTCAAAATATAATTCAGAAAATTTTTAATGTAAGAACTTTAAGATTCATGTGAGAGATCTATTAAATCAGGTCATAGTGATACCCGTATTCTAAAAATAGTCTGACTACATGTCTGGTTCAGATAAGTTTGGAGTGACTCATGCAAAGTAGGCAGGATTTAAAAAGCACTCCACCAAGTCACGAAAATTTAGGTTTTACCGTAGGTACCATTTCACGTTCAACAAAATAATATTAGGTTGATAATGTATCCATTTAAATAAACTTTCCTTATCCACACTAATCATACACCTTTTTAAAGTAGTCTAATCAGTATGGATAATTTTGAGAATGTTCAATCTATCCTTATTATTGTAAAATTATATTAATAAATGTTAATGTACACATAAAAAACAGGATAGTTCCTATAAAAAGTAAATACAACAATGCCTAGGGGGGATAATGGTGGAAAAAATAGTTTTTTTAAAAAAATTAGATAAGAAACTAATATTCATTTTATTCATATTATGTGTCACCAGTATTGTTGCAATATACAGTAGTCAGCAAACCGGGCAATATGGTAACCAAAATTTTGCTATGAAACAAATGGTAAATTACGCCATCGGTTTTGTTCTATTATTAATTGTTGCCAATATCGATTTAGATCAATTACAAAAATTAGCTTGGCCGATTTATATAGTGGGGTTCATCTCAATTATCATCTTAAAGGTATTACCAGTATCGAGTTTTACACCTGAAATATCAGGTGCAAAAAGATGGTTTAGGTTTCCAATTATTGGTGCTACTCAACCAGCTGAATTTTTTAAGCTTGCCTTACTTCTTCTGGTCGCAAGTTTAGTCGTAAAACATAATGCGCAGTATATGGCACGGACATTTCAAACTGATTTACTTTTGATTGGTAAAATATTTTTGATATCTATTCCACCTGCGTTACTTGTATATAGTCAACCCGATACAGGAATGGTGTTTCTATATATAGCAGCCATTGCATGTATTATATTTATGTCAGGAATTCAAAAAAAGTTAATCGTACTATGTGCAGGGATTCCGATGACTGTATTGTCTGCTTTAATATTTATATACGTAAAATATCCAGATATTTTCTTCAATAAGTTAGTTACTTTATTAAAGCCTCACCAACAATCGAGAATTTTAGGCTGGTTAGATCCATTTCAGCATACAGATCAGGGATATCAAACTCAACAATCACTTTTAGCTGTTGGTAGTGGAGGGATAGAAGGAAAAGGCTTCGGTTCTGGAAATGTTTATATTCCAGAAAAACATACTGATTTCATTTTTGCCACAATTGCCGAAGAAGGCGGTTTTATAGTCGCCACTTTTATAATATGTATATTCTTCTTAATGCTTTCCCGAATACTTATAATTGGTAATTCCGCAGATAATTTATTCGGCACCTTACTATGCGCAGGAATTGTAGGCGTCCTAATGTTACAATTTTTTCAAAATATCGGTATGATTGTAGGATTAATGCCTGTCAAAGGTATTGCACTACCATTTTTATCATATGGCGGAAGCTCTTTATTTTCGAACATGCTAATGATGGGGCTTATTCTATCCACACGAAAAACATACAAAGAATATATGTTTTCAGTGAATCATCACTAAATATCAAATAAGAAGTACTTATACCTTAAACTATTCGTAGAATAACACGAGATGAATAAAAAAGGTTACAGAGCTATAATCAAGTATTGTTAATAGACAGAGGGAGGAAAATAATAAGCATTCTTCTCCCTTTGTCTGTAATTAGGGTTTGCATTATCAATTAGTTCTTTCTGTTTCTTACGTAGCAGGAGTTTTCGCATTTTAAACATAGTAGAAGAACATAATAGAATACTAATGAGTTGCCCATAAAGGTGACATTCTAATTGCTCTTGTTCTACATTACGATAACGATCCATTTTGAAAAGCTATTTCCAATTTTCGGAATCATCACTAAGGATCTTATAAACTGTATTTTCAGAAATATTACAAATATGTAAGTGAAATGAAAGGAAATTCAATATGAGAAAAATAATCTTACCACTACAATGAATAACAGAAGCATTCATGAAAAGCCTGTGGTGCGATATCAAGTTATTTTAGTGCTTAAAACTTTCGATTAAGAATTACAGTTTAAATAAGGAAATACGAATAATTTACCATTAATTAATGGTAAATTATTCGTATTTAAAAAAAGGATTTCCATGGCAGATAAAATATATATTATTTTAAAGAGGTGTAAAATGAATTTTATTAATGAACAAGAAAAAAAACTTACTAAAAAACAAATTATATTATTTATACTAATAATAGGATATTATTCCCTTGTAATATTAGCTACCACATTTGGCCGTTCAGCTGAGAATATATTTGTAAGAACAATTGATTTCGATGTAATGAGCCAGTATCAACAAGCATGGAATCAATTTTCATTTAATTCTTTTTTTCATATCATTGTTAATATAGGTATGCTATTTCCGCTAGGGATTTTATTACCTCTATTTAGTGAAGTTTTTTTAAAAGCAAAATGGATGTTAATCAGTTCAATTACAACATCTTTATTTATTGAAACACTTCAATTTATAACACTTCGTGGAAGTGCGGAATTAGACGATTTATTTCATAATACCATAGGTATGATGCTAGGGTATTGTATATTAAATATAGTTCTTATTTTTTTGAAAAAAAAAGAATCACACACACAAATAGTCAAATATTTAATCTTACCCACTGCAGTAAGCTTCGTCACACTTGGAATAATTATTTCATATCAAATGAAGGAATTTGGTAATATGCCATTTGATCCTTATGGAAAAACAGATATGTCTCATGTCACTATAAAAACATCACTAGAGTTAAGTAAGGAAGGTAAAAAAATGCCTGTTTACGATTCCAAAGGTCAAAAAGTGCGAGACGTCGAAACTATTTCTCCAAAAGAAGCATTTCAAAAACTGAAACAAGGAGACATTTATCCTATGGGGCCTTTCGGAGCAGGTGAAGAATTTGAAGGTGAGACATTAGTCATTACAGAGTATAATTTAGAGCACGCCACTGATACAAAAGGTTTTTCTCAACCTGTATATATTTTTCGCGTACATTTAAAAGATAACGACGTAGTTCTTACAGCTCCACCTATTTCCGCGGGGAAATAATGTGAATTTTTTTGTTTTTAATATATGATCATCAGGGTTGTCGTCGACGTTAGTTTTTTCTTATAGGTGTACCATCAACATTGTAACGAAAATATACGTTAAGCAAAATTCAACATAAAATGAGCCGAACTTCCTACTCTAAGGAATATTCGGCTCATATATTTTATTTGGGCTGTAATTTGTTCTCTTCAAAATCCTTCATTATTTTATAAAACGTGTTTTTCTTTAGCTCTAACATTTCCATAAACATAACAGCAGTAATTTCGCCACTCTTCCATTTTGAATGAGTTTCTTCTATTATCTTTATTTGTTGTTTGCTTAAGGTTGAAAGGTTCACTTGAGGACGGCCTAAATGCTTCCCTTGAGATTTAGCTATTGCAATTCCTTCCGCTTGTCTCTGATGAATTTTTTTACGCTCTTGATCTGCAACATAGGAAAGCAAAGATAAAAATTGGTCTTCCATTAATCGTCCCATATCACCCATATCACGAAATTTACGACTATCAAACAAAGTTTCGTGTTCTAAAACAACAATATCAGCTTGTAATTCCCTTGTTATGTATTTCCACTCCGAAATGACTTCATCATAGTTACGTCCCATACGATCTAAAGCATCTATGTAAACAATATCACCTGTACTCAATATTTTTCGTAATAATTGATACTGAGGATGATCAAAGTGTCGTCCACTTGCTTTGTCAACAAAAATACGCCTAGCTTCCACTCCTCGTTCCATCATTTCCACCAGGTTACGGAAGCTCAAATTGTACCGCAGGTACCACCTTACTGTTAATAAGATTAGTTCGGGCTGATAATGCTTCCATTTAAACAAATTCTCCTTTTCCATACTGATCACGCACCCTTTCTAGAGTAATAGTATCAGTATGTCCAAGATTTATAGATTCATTGCAATTTTCCCGAAGTTTTTGCACCAGAACCCCTTATTTAATACATATCCTGCTTATACAGAAATGCTTTCTTTAGTGTTAGGTGAAGCGGTAGATAAAAAGGAAATTTATGAAAAGTTAAAGGTTTCATATTCTCACGCAATTGACTACTATAATATCTCTAGTGAGCAGAAAGAAAAAATTAAGAGATTAAAGAAAGAATTGTCTCCAAAAGATATGAAACCATTTCATGGTGCGGAAGAAGTCTTAAAGTTCGCAGATAAGAATGTAATTATGACACATAAGCATAGAGATGGCGTTTTAGAAATTTTAAAATATTATGGATGGGATAAATACTTTATAGATATGGTTACGATTGATGATGGTTTCCCTCGCAAGCCGAATCCATCCTCATATATTTACTTGTATCAGAAGCACGGGATTGATCTAGCTATTGAAGATAGGGAACTAGATTTGTTACCTGCAAAAAAATTAGGAATTGCAACCTGTATGTTCCAAGGAAAAAGTGATGTAGCAGATTATCATTTACAGAACTATTTAGATTTTTTCAATACGAGTATCCCATCATTAAGAAAAGTGCATAATCAACAATAAAACAATTAAATAGCTTTAATAAAGGAACGATTCCTTTTAACTCAGCAGAATATGTTTAAATTGCTAAAGAAAAGTATGGGTGGTTACATCGTGTAAATCCTGATGTGGAGACTTGGCACTATATTATGATTGCTCGTGTAAGTAAACGCAATTGAACAATATAACAGGAAAAGGATTCTTTGTATTCATGGAGTTGATTACAACTATTGGTACTATGAATTACTTAAAAATATTAAAAACGTTGAGGTCATCTATTTATTGTGTTAAATGAGATCCCTTTCAATAATGGACAATCATTCTAAAAAAATTGCTTCCATAAAATAAAAAGAACGCTATCCTTTCCGTATAAATTCAAAACGAGAGGATGGCGTTTTTGTATGTCTGGTTCAAACCATTGAATTTGAAATTAGAAGAAGAATGGGAGCAAAATATCAAAAAACCAATAGAAAGAAGACCGTTTTTTTGTTTTGGGGTGTTATAAAATGCTTAAGTTGATGGGCATGAGGCGGGACCCCAATTATAAATAAAACTAGCATTTAAACACAAAATATGAGTTTATATTTCATAAATAGACACTAAATACAAAATAAAGAAGAATCCATAATTCGCTGGATTCTTCTTTATTTATTTTTTACTTGCTAATCCATTTAGAGATAATAGGATAATGAAAATCTTTCTCTTGTAATACATATAAAATTCCTTTAAGAGGCCCGAAAACTAATAAAATAGTTAGGATTATAAAAATTGGGACTGCCCACAATATCATTGACATAGTACTTGCATTCATATCGGAATGGAACATAGAAAACATTAAAATTCTCATTACAAAAGTATTCCAAATCAATACAATAATCCAAGTGAATAGCTGATAAACAGCTGTTTCAATAGCAATTATACGAAGTTCTTTTGATTTGAATATGAAATAAAAAATTACGGGTATATAAAAAATTGTAATGCTAAAAAAAGTGAGAATGATGAAAGATAATAAAGTAATAGTATGCATCATTAATTTTAGGTTTTTTTCATGAGATAAATTCACTTAAACTCCTCCTATATGTAGATTGGGTTCTCTTAAAGTGAACGATAACTCATTATAACATGCCAATTCATGTAACAAAAGCCGTCGTTTTTGTTACGTTTTGTTACATTTTGTATTTGAAATATCCTAACCGTTGAATTTGCTGTAACAAAATACTGTATCAAAAATAATCCGCAACATTATTATTAAAATACCTTTTTGTTACACGATAATCGGATAATGGAGATAAAATACAGCTTATGACCCAAAATTACACGTATCTCGGCTGAACCCCAAAAAGATAAGATCGGCGAATACGATCTTATCTTAAGCATAAGGGAAAGTGACACAAATCATCTTAATTTTTATGATGTTATATTTTTTGTTAATTTTCGATATAAAACCCATATTTAACATCTATATCAATATTGAAAAATTTATTACAAAATTAGCTATAAATGATTCAAAATCCGAAAGTAAACTTTTACCCATTAGTTTACTTTCAAATCCCCTTATTAATTGACTTCAAACCAAATCCCCCGATATCTTCAAAATAAATAACAAAAGTATACATTCAAAACACTATAAATAAAGAGGTCAAAAATCCACCCTATATAATATGAGATGGATATTTACCTTTATTCAGTAAATCTTTTCTTTTGCACCCTTAAAGGAACTTTCGGATAAATTAGGAAATGCTTTCTTCCATAGGTCAAAAACTTTATGGTTGGTAGTTTCACCGTTTTTTGACAGCTTTACTATATGGAATCCGTATTCATCATTACACCTTACTTTAAAACGCTTTCTACTAAGGGAATAAATTCTGCCTGATTCGGTGATTTCATATAATCCCTCGTAACCCTTAATTATCCTTTTTGTTCTTCAATCATAATGACTCCCCCAATTTTTCTAGCTATATTGATTGTATCGACAAGTAACTATTCGGTAAACCCTATATAACCCAATCACAACTCATCAGTTCTGCACGAGGCTGTTTTGCAACGCAATAACAAGGGGGATGCCTCTATCATAAATCCCCATCAAAAAGGGCGGTGCTGTTGCGAGGCAATATAGTCCCTGCTGGGCGATAGGTACACAGTAGGAGAGGGCGTATGACACGAGGGAAGGACAACAGCAAGGAAAGAACGAATGGAAGAACAATGAAAGAAGAACAAACAAACGAATAAAGAAAGAAAAGAAACAAGCAATCAATGAATAAGTAATAAACGAGATCAGTGAGGATGTCATGCGGTACAATGCGACGCACTAATTATTTTTATATGTAGATGGGGGTATTTGGGGTGGGGTGACCCCTCTAAATATGTCGGTCTGATAGATGAAAAAAATACACCACATTTTTAAAACCTTTTCAGGCACAAGGCGTGTTGCTGAGAAAGATTCTAACGAAATTAACTTTTACTTAATATGGGGCTACCCTATAATTAAACTAATGGGGCAGTTTAGTGAAACAAGCTGAAGAAAAAAATACGAAAGAGGTAGCTTTCTATGAAGGATATAATAAAAGGCTTTTTGGAGGAACCGTGGTGGGTCATCCCGGATAACTTGGCAGAAATTCTTAATAATGAACTAAATAGGGAGTTATCTACAAATCACATTCTCTACGGAAAAAAGGCTGTTGCAGTAGCAAAGAGAGAAGATAATGACGATGTGATTTATTGGATTATTGAATTAGAAAAATATGCAATTGTGCATTTAACTTATACTAAGGAAACCTCTTCCGAGTATCCGAAGACACAGTTATTTACATTAAAGGAATTAGAAAAACACTGCAAAGAGGTAGCAGAATTTTATAAAGCTAACGGGGTCTTTACTTCAAGAGGATGTATCTTGCCATTTGTTAATAATAAGTATCCATTTTGATAAAAAATAATTTTGCGATGGTTTCTAAAAACTTTTTAGGCGGTCTTGCTGGGGTACCGCCAACATTTTAACGAAAATATACGCTAAGCAAAATTCGACATGAGAAAACGTTGATTTTACTACTCTAAGCGATATCACCAGTAGATATTTGAGACAAATGCACTTCAATGTAAAAGGTGCTGAAAAGAGTTTAAATAGTGTCTCAAAACTCATCTTTAAATCAAATTCTCAATTCAACCCGTGTTATGGAGTTTTGGGAATCCCTTAGCGTATAAAAACGTTAAAATGTGCGTCCTACCCCTATATGAACGTATACAATAAACATAATTAAAGGAGAATAGAACTTGATAAAACATATACTCAGTTTCATTCTTGGAATAATTGTTATATTATTTGGTTCCTTTTGGGTTATTCCTTACACCCTCGAAGCAATTGACAGTAACGTAAGCCATATTACTCCTGACAAAAAGTATTTTAGTAAGCTATATGACTATGATATTAAGCTTTGGATGATTGCAAACCTTATATTTGTCATTTTTTGGGCAATTACTGTTCTTATAGTTAAGTTACCTAATTATAAGAAGAACAGAAGTACTCATATAAAAAAATATAGTCATACAAATCAGCGTAAGAAAGCAAAGAGAAGGCGTCGTAAATAATTGTTTTTTATAAAACAATTATTTACGACGCCAGCATTTTGGAAAACCCCCATGCTAAGCAAAAAATACAATAAGCCGCCCATATGGACAGCTCATTTACATAATTATCGTTATAAGGGGTACCGTCAGGAAAATGCGGATTTACAACGCTAAGGCCATTTTCCTGACGATTCCTCTGTTTTTAACAACGTTAAGAAAGTTTCAGTGGTCTTAAAGAATCTAACGAGACTATTTTCTCCGAATTAAAATGGTATTCTCCTAATAAATTAATATGTTCCCAGCCTAAAGGTGACATATGGTGCAATAAATCTTCATTAAAATTACCTGTTTGTTTTTGATATTCAACTGCTTTTGTAAGATGTAGAGTATTCCAGATACTGATGGCATTGATAATGGTTCTGGTGCGAAAACTTCAAAATAATTGCAGGCAATCTCTAAATCTTGGACATACTGATACTATTAC